>DASZNF010000066.1:0-84496 GCA_035551355.1 Pseudonocardiaceae bacterium
CCGCGCGGTAGAAGCGGTCGAAGATGCGGGGCAGCCGGTCGGGCGGCACGCCGGGGCCGGTGTCGCTGACCTCGATCTCGACCTCGTCGCCACGTTCGCGCAGCGCCACCGTGGCCTCGGTGTCCGCCGGCGTGTGGGTGAGCACGTTGGCCAGCAGGTTGTCCACGGCCCGGCGCAGCAGTTCGTCGTCGCCGACGGTCACCACATCCGGGCTGATCTCGGCGTGCCAGCGATGATCCGGCGCGGCGACCAGCACCCGGTCGAGACAACCGGCGATCAGTTCGCTCAGCTCGACCGGTTCGCGACTCTGGTCCGGATGCTGGTCAAGGCGGGCCAGCCGGAGCATGTCCTCCACCAGCCCGCTCATCCGCCTGGTCTCCAGCCCGATCCGCCGCATCACCTCGTCGACCTGCGCACGCTCGGGCAGCGCGCCCTGCTGGTAGAGCTCGGCGTTGGCGCGCAACGAGGCCAGCGGGGTGCGCAGTTCGTGGCTGGCGTCGGCGAAGAACCGGCCCATCAACTCCTGCCCGGCCTCCCGCTCGTGCACCGATGTCTCGATCCGCGCCAGCATCCCGTTCAGCGCGCCGCCCAGCCGGCCGATCTCGCTGTGCGGGTCCTGCGGGGCGACCCGGTCGGTGAGGTCACCGGCGGTGATCTTCTCGGCCTGGGTGGCCATCTTCTCGATCGGCCGCAAACCGCGCCGCAGCAACCAGAACGCGGCCAGCCCGATGAGCAGCAGAGCGGCGGCCGAGCCGAACAGCATGATCAGCCACATTCGGTGCACGGTGCTGATCACGCCGTCCAGGCTGGTGCTGATCACCAACGTCCCGTTCCTCGTGCGGACGGCAACCGAGCGCAGCGGGTCCCCGTAGTAGGCCACGTTGTCCTGGGGCTGCCCGTTCGCGTTCAGGCCGGACAGCCGCATCGGCACGTTGGGCCCGGTGTACAGGTAGTCCGGCAACGGTCGCGGGCCGTCCTCCACCGCGAGCGGGATGCCGTTTTTCGGGATGAACAGCACGCTGTACAGACCCTCGATGAACTGGTGGGTCGCCACCCACGTGCCCATCTCGTTCACCACGTCCGACAACGGCTTGTTCATGATCAAGTCGTGTCCGCCGGGCGCGAGGGTCGGCGTCTGCGCCCCGGCCGGGAGGCCGTCCAGCTCGGGCACGACCTCCGCCGCGGCGTTGCGCAGCGAGGAGTCGGTCTGGTTCATCAGGTAGCTGCGCAGGGCGGTGACCGCGGCGAAGTCGAACACCACCAGAACCACCAACGTCACCGCCAGCACCGCGAGCAGCGCCCGCACCCGCAACCGGCTGCGCACCAGCCGCCGCAACGGCCGCAGGACCCGGTTCAGCCGCCGTAACGGCCGCAACCACCGCATCGGCCCGGACGGGCGCTCAGGACTCATCGGAACCCTCCGGGTCGTCGGCGCGGGGCAGCCGCAGGCTGTAGCCGACACCGCGCTGGGTGTGGATCAGGTCGGAGCCGAACTGCACGATTTTCCTGCGCAGGTAAGCGATGTAGGTGGACACCACGGTGCTGGAGCCGCCGAAGTCGTAATCCCACACGTGATCCAGCAGTTGCGCGCGGGTCAGCACCCGGCCCGGGTTGAGCATCAGGAAGCGCAGCAACCGGAACTCGGTCGGCGAGAGATCCAGTGGATGACCGGCCCGGCGCACCTCGTAGGTGTCCTGGTCCAGTTCCAGATCGGCGAAGGTGAGCACCGGGCCGGTCTCGGCCGGGCGGGCGCGGCGCAGCACGGACCGGACGCGCGCGGCCAGTTCCTCAAGGCCGAACGGTTTGGTCATGTAGTCGTCGCCGCCGATGGTCAGCCCGGTGACCTTGTCGGCCTGGGTGTCCTTGGCGGTCAGGAAGATCACCGGCACCCGCTGCCCGTCCCGGCGCAGCCGCCGGACGATCTCGAAGCCGTCGGTGTCGGGCAGCATCACGTCCAGCACCACCAGGTCGAACGGCCGCTCCCGGAGCAGGCTCAGCGCCTGCGTGCCGGTCTCCCCCGTGGTCACCTCGAAACCGAGGAACCGCAACGAGGCCGCGACCGCGTCCCGCAGGAACGGCTCGTCGTCGACCACCAGCAGTTCGCCGTGATCGGGCGGCAGGTCCCGCATGGCTGTGCTCCCCTCCGAGCGAGCCGGACCCGCTCGGTTCCTGGTCGTCCCGGCCATCCGACCACACCCGCGCCAACCCGGTATTCGAGTTGCGTGTGAGTTTTGTGTGGATGGCCCGGGACGGACCGGGAAAGGGTTTAGAACCCCTGCGCCTTGGCCAGCACGTAGTCGGCGAGCTGGGCGTGGGTGGCGAACCAGACGTCGGCGTGGCCCTGGATGTGCTCGATCAGCTCGCTGAGGATGGCCAGGCGGGAGCGGTGGCCGATCACGTGCGGATGCATGGTCAGCTGGAACAGGCCACCGGCGGCGTGGGCGGCGTCGAACTCGTCGCGCCAGATGGTCAGCACCTCGCGCGGGGCGGTGTAGGGGCGGGTGTTGGTGAAGCGGTCCATGGTGAAATACGGGGCGTCGTCCCGGATCCACTCCACCGGGATCTCCACCATGCCGGTCGCCTCGCCGTCGGCCACGATCTCGTACGGCTCGTCGTCGGCCATCAGCGAGGAGTCGTAGGCCAGGCCCAGTTCCCTTGAGATGTCCAGGGTGTTCGGGCTGAAATCCCAGGACGGGGTGCGGATGCCGACCGGGCGGATGCCGGAGGTGCGCTCCAGCACATCCGCGGCCCTGAAGGCCAGATCACGCTCGGTTTCCTTGTCCAGCAAGACGTTCCGCTCGTGGATCCAGCCGTGGATGCCGACCTCGTGCCCAGCGTCCACATAGGACCGAGCCTCGCCCGGCCGCAGCAGCGCGCACACCGCGGGCATGAAGAAGGTCGCCGGAATCTGGTTGCGGGCCAGCAGTTCCAGCACCCGCGGCACGCCGACTCGGGCACCGTACTCGCCCTGCGACAGCTTGCCCGGGCTAGTTTCGTTGCCGCGCAACGGAATGGTTTCGTGGTCGGAGTCGAAGGACAGTGCTACCGCGACGCGTGCGTTACCCGGCCAGTTCGCCGGCAGCAACGGCCGGCCCGCCCGGACCTTCTCGATGTGCCCGCGCCAGGTCGGTTCGTCCCATTCCCACGGCTCCGCCACGTGCTTCCTCCATCTGATCTCGCACCCGGGTCAGGTGCTCGGCCATCACCCGCGCGGCCTGATCGCCGTCGCGTGCCTCGATCGCGGCAATCAATCTGTCGTGATCGTCCAAAGAGGCGTTGGTGTGCACCGGGTCCACGATATGCCTGCTGCGCAACAGAATCACCTGTTGCTGCACCAGTCGCACCTGCTCGGCGACCAGCGGGCTCGCCGCCGCGTCGACCATGGCGCGGTGAAAGGCGAGATCGAGCTGGTAGGGGAAACGATGATCGGGACGTTCGGCCCGGGAGGAGGTGCTGACCTCGCGCAGCCGGGCCAGCTCGGCCTCGGTGCGGCGCTGCGCGGCCAGTCGGGCGGCCGCGCATTCCAGGGCGGCGCGCAGTTCGAACAGGGCGCGCAGTTCGGCCGCGTCGGCCAGGCGGACGCGGGTGCCGTGGTGGGCTTGGTAGACCAGCAGGCCCTCGCTGGTCAGGTGGCGGACGGCCTCGCGCAGCGGGCCGCGGCTGATGCGCATCCGAGCGGCCAGTTCCACCTCGTTGAGGCGCTGGCCGGGGGCGATCTCGCCGGTGAGCACGAGCTCGCGTAACAGCTGTACGGCCTGTCCGGCCAGGCTGCGCCGCTCCGGGATCGCTGTCATCTGGGTCTCTCCCCACTCGACACACCGGCACCGCTGCCGCAAACTGTCAACAGTCTACAGACTACCGGCAGCTGGCCCCCGAACAGGAGGAATGCGGTGCACCAGATCGTCGCGGAAGTGTGGCGGGGTGGCGTGGTCGAATCGGTGCACCACGGCTCGGTGATCGCGCTGGACGGCGCGCGCGGGTTCAGCGTCGGCGGGCCGGAGGCGCTGACCTTCCCGCGCTCCTCGGTGAAACCGGTGCAGGCGCTGGCCATGGTGCGGGCCGGGCTGGATCTGGACGGCGAACTGCTGGCCCTGGCCTGCGCCAGCCACTCCGGCGAGTCGTTCCACATCGACGGGGTGCGGCGCATCCTGGCCGGGGCCGGGCTGACCGAGGCCGACCTGCGGTGCACCCCCGACCGGCCGATCGGCCCGCAGGCGCACGACGAGCACATCGCGGCCGGGCTGTCCCCCGCGCCGCTGTACATGAACTGCTCCGGCAAGCACGCCGCGATGCTGGCCACCTGCGCGGCCAACGGCTGGGACACCCGGACCTACCTCTCGCCCGACCACCCGCTGCAGCGGCACATCCGGGACACCGTGGCCGAACTGGCCGGGGAGCCGGTCGCGGTGACCACGGTGGACGGCTGCGGCGCGCCGCTGTTCGGCTTCAGCCTGACCGGGCTGGCCCGGGCCTTCCGCACCATCGCCACCGCCCCGGCCGGCACCCCCGAACACCGGGTGGCGCAGGCGATGCGCACGCACCCGGAGTTCGTCGGCGGCACCGGCCGGGACGTCACCACGGTCATGCGCGGACTGGCCGGCGCGGTGGCCAAGGACGGGGCCGAAGGCGTGTACGCGCTGGGACTGCCGGACGGGCAGGCGGTCGCGGTGAAGATCGCCGACGGGTCCAGCCGGGCCCGGGCGGTGGTGCTGATCGCGGCACTGCGGCGGCTGGGCGTGGACGTGAGCGCGCTGGCCGAGCTGGCGCAGGCGCCGGTGCTGGGGCACGGGGAGCCGGTGGGCGCGGTGCGTCCGGCCGGGGAACTGGCGGCCTGACCGAGCAGCCCGGGGTGAGGATCTTGGCCGGTCAGACCTGATGTCGCGGCGGGCACCCGAGGTGCGCGGTTCGGGCATTTCGTCAGCTACGGTGGTGGCGTGCCACGCCGGGATGAGCACGAGGAGCCATTGCCGCCGATCGAGGAAGAGCTCATCGGCCTGGATCGCGACGACCCCGAAACCAAGGCGTTCGCCGAGCACCTGGAGCGGATGCGCACCAACCGGCCCGGTTACACCGTCGAGGGCTACGTGCAGGGCGTTGGCGACTTCGCCAACTCGGCCAACCGCGCGGTCGGCCACCGGCGGCTGACCGCGGTGATCCTGGTCGGGCTGTTGTTGCTGGGCGCGGGGTGGGCAATCTGGCAGACCATCGAGTTCGTGGCGGGGACTTTTCTGCGCTGACCTGGTGTTGTGGTTAGCGTGGTGAACATGAAGCCAGTGGAAGGCGTCGCGCCCAAGGTGCAGAAGTCCGAACAGGAGTGGCGCGAGCAGCTCAATCCGGACGAGTACGCGGTGCTGCGCAAGGCCGCGACCGAGCCCGCGTTCACCGGCGAGTACACCGACACCAAGACCGTCGGGTCGTACCAGTGCCGGGCGTGCGGGGCGGAACTGTTCCGCAGCGACACCAAGTTCGAGTCGCACTGCGGATGGCCGTCGTTCTTCTCACCGTTGGCCGGGGACAGCGTGATCCTGCG
The DNA here is from genome assembly GCA_035551355.1 of Pseudonocardiaceae bacterium. Taxonomy (GTDB): domain Bacteria; phylum Actinomycetota; class Actinomycetes; order Mycobacteriales; family Pseudonocardiaceae; genus DATATV01. Next base: position 5,531 of record DASZNF010000066.1, read on the forward strand.
CCACGACCGGACCCTCGGCATGGTGCGCACCGAGGTGCTGTGCGCGACCTGCCACAGTCACCTCGGGCACGTGTTCGAGGGCGAGGGCTACGACACGCCGACCGACCAGCGCTATTGCATCAACTCGATCTCGCTGACCCTGGTGCCGGACGAGAGCTGAGCGCTCGCCGGCGCAACGCCATCGACCCCGTGGTCACCACCAGACCGCGGGGTCGCTGCCTGCGATGTGCGGGCCGTGACTCCAGCGCGGCGGCGCACCGGGCAGGTCCCCCGGCACGCTGACATGCCGCACCAGGCCGATCTGACTCTGCGTCTCGGCGAGCAGATCGGCCACCTCCTCCGGCCCCGGATCCGGGGCTTCCGGCCGGGTGGCCAATGTCCGGCCCAGGTCGTCCAGCCAGGCCGCGGTGCGGGCCAGCGCCACCCGGATCTGCCAGGACCCACCCTCGGCCAGGGACCGGCGCAGCGCGGTGATGATGCCGAACGCGCCCAGCCAGCCGGTGCCATGATCCAGCGCCTGCGCGGGCAGCGGCCGCGGCTCCTCGACGCCCAGCACGCGGGCCCCGTCATCGGCGATGCCGCAGGCCATCTGCACCAGGCTGTCGAACCCGCGCCGGTCCCGCCACGGGCCGGAATGCCCGTAGGCGGACAGGTCCAGGGTGATGATCCCGGGCCGCAGCTTGGCCAGATCGGCCGGGCCGAAGCCGCGCGCGGCCAGGGTGCCGGGGCGGTAGGACTGGATCAGCACGTCGGCGTCGGCGATCAGCGCGCGCAGCGTCTGCTGGCCGTCCTCGGTGCGCAGGTCGAGGTGGCAGGTGCGCTTGCCGAAACCGTGGTCCACCACCAGGGGCGCCACGGTCGGCAGGTGAGCCGCACCCACATGCAGCACGTCGGCCCCGTGCGCGGCCAGCACCCGGCCACAGGCCGGCCCGGCGATCACGTGCGTCAGGTCCAGGACGCGGACTCCGGCCAGTGGCCGGTCGGAGTTGGGCAGGGTGCGCGGGGCGTCGGTCTCGCCGATCCGCTCGATGTCCACCAGCGGGATCAGCCGCGCCGCGCGTCCGGCCGGGTGGCTGTGCCAGTCGGTGGGCGAGCGCATCGCCGCCGCCGCTCCCCCGGCGGCCAGCACCGCCTCTTCGACCTGCTGCGCGGTGCGCGTGGCCACGGCGTCGGCCACCGCCTCGCGATCGGCCGGGACGTCCAGCGCGGTGGTGACGGCGGTGGCGTGGCGCGGGTAGTTGCAGTGCAGCTTGACCCAGCCGTCCACCGCCGGATAGTCCCCGGACAGCGGCGCCCAGATGTCCCCCGGCGAGCTGCCGTTGACTCGCAGGTAACGCTCGCTGCGGAAGGCGATGGCGGCGTGCCGGGCGTCGATGCTGACCGGACCCGGATCACCGCCGCGAGCGCGCAGCAACTCGCCCGCGGCCAGCGTGGTCGCGCCGATACTGGCCGCGGCGGCCGCGGCCACCCGGAACCGCCCGGGCAACTGCGGGTCGTCGCCCACGATGCGGGCCACGGCGGGAGCGGCCAACTCCCCGGTGACCTCGCGGTAGAGATGGCCGAGCGCCTTCTCGGCGGTGATCATGCCCGAAACCTAGTGGTGACCAGCGGCGTCAGGGAAGGTTTGTGACCAGTTCGGCGGCCGGGACGCGGGACCCGGTGTAGAACGGCACCTCTTCGCGCACGTGCCGGCGGGTTTCGCTGCCGCGCAGGTGGCGCATCAGGTCGACGATGCGGTGCAACTCGTCGGCCTCGAAGGCCAGAATCCACTCGTAGTCGCCGAGGGCGAAGGAGGAGACGGTGTTGGCCCGCACGTCCGGGTAGTCGCGGGCCATCTTGCCGTGCTCGGCCAGCAGGCGGCGGCGCTCCTCGTCGGGCAGCAGGTACCACTCGTAGGAGCGCACGAACGGGTAGACGCAGATGTAGTTGCGGGCTTCCTCGTCGGCCAGGAACGCCGGGATGTGGCTGCGGTTGAACTCGGCCTGGCGGTGCAGGGCGGTCTGGCTCCAGACCGGAGTGGACGCGCGGCCCAGCGCGGTGCGGCGGAAGCCGGTGTAGGCGGCCTGGAGTTGTTCCACTTCCTCGGCGTGCCACCAGATCATGAAGTCCGCGTCGGCGCGCAGGCCGGCCACGTCGTACACGCCGCGGACCACGACACCCTTGGCGGACAACGAGTCCAGGTACTCCTGGGCCTCGCTCGCGGCCGGGCCACGGTCGGTGGGCAGGGCCCCCGGCTGGACCCGGAAGACCGACCACATGGTGTAGCGGATGCTGTTGTTCAGCTTGTCGTAGTCAAGGCGCGCCATGGCTCCATGGTCCCACCGCTTTTGTCGAGCGGGTGTCGGGGACGGCTGGCAGGAGGGTGATCTGCAGCCCATGTCGCCTGCCGGGTGGCACGCATTCGCGATGGCCGGAACGCGATGGATGAGTATCTCGTGCGGGGGGCGGATCACTCGGGTGACGGCGTATGCGGAGATCGCGGGGGTGAGCCCGGGGCAAACAGTTCAGCGACGGCATAATTACAGTCACAGAACTTTCTCGACAGGCGCGGGCGATATGCGTTGCGGGAAGTTGCGACCCGCGCAATTTTTCAGTCACTGAACAAGCATCGGGATCGCGGTTCAGCGCCTAAAAATTTACTGTCCATGTAATTTTGTAGCCACCGAACACGCACCGATGGTCCGCCGACGAAATTGCGGAGCGCACAAATATTGCGGGCCACGCAAGTTCGCAAACACATGCCAATTTCTGGGCAGACCAGCGAGCCCCCGGGTGGCTGGGTTGCGAAGCAGGCGGCTGCGGCGCGGGAACTGGAGGCGGCGCGGGAACTGGAGCAGGCCAGCTGCTCAGGCAGCGCGGCGCAACATGGTGGCGATCCGCTGCGCCGCCTTGTCGGCCGCGGCCAGGCAGGCCGGGATGCCCACGCCGTCCAGCGCCGCACCGGCGATGGCCAGGCCGGGCAACTCATCCACGGCCGCGCGGATGGTGGCGATCGTGTCGAGGTGGCCGACGCCGTACTGCGGTAGGCCGCCGCCCCAGCGGGTGACCACCGCGTCGACGGGCTCCGCCGTCACGCCGGTGAGGTCGGCCAGGTCAGCGCGGACAGCCTCGATCAATTCCTCGTCGGAGCGTTGCAGTGTCTCCGGCTCGCCCGCTCGGCCGACCGAACCACGGATCAGCAGCTGCCCGTCCGACCGCCCGGCAGACTGTCCCGCCGACCGTATCTCCGACCGCGTCTCCGGCCGTTCCTCCAGCTGTCCTGCACGCTGTTCCGCCAGGTGCGCCCATTTGCGGCTGGAGAAGGTGAAACCCTTGGCGGCAAACGGAACTCCACTGTCGCGGCGCTCGCCGGAGCCGATCAGGATGCCCGAGCGGTCCGGTAGTCCGGCGTCGGCGGGCAGGGCCAGCGCCACCACCGCCATCGACGCCGACTCGATGCCGCCGAAACCGGTCGCGGCGACAGGGGCGTGCGGGGCCAGAAGTTTCGCCGCGGCGGGGGCGGGAACGGCCAGGACGACCGCGTCCACGTCGAAGAGTTCGGGCGCTACCGCGGAGCCGATCTCGCAGCGCCAGCCGGTCGGAGTCCGGTGCAGGGCGCGGACCGGCAGGCCGAGTCGCAGATCGGCCTTGGCCGCCGCGAGTAGGGCTTCGGCCAGCGCGCCCAGGCCGGTGCGGAGGGTGCCGAAGACCGGGGCCCGGGTCGCGCCGGGGGCCGAAGGCGGTGGGGCGAGGCCGGCGGCGGCGCGGAGCAGGGAGCCCTCGCCCGCGTCGAGTCTGGCGGCCAGGGCGGGCATGGTGGCGCGCAGACCGAGGCTGTCCGAGTGCCCGGCGTAGACGCCGCCGAGCAGCGGGTCGACCAGGCGCTGCGGCACCTCGGGGCCGAAGCGCTCGCGCAGCAATGGACCGACCGCCACGTCCGCGCCGGACAGGTCCAGCGGCGGCAGGCCGGGTTCGGCGGCCACTCGGCGGCGGCCCTCCTCGGACAGGACTTCGGCCACAGAAGAAGCCGAGATCGGGACGCCGAGGACGGTTCCGGTCGGAATCGGCCGGGTGTGGCCGCCGGCTCGGATGGTGGCGCCGGCTGGGCGGGGGTGCGTGAGGTCAGCGGCCAGGCCGAGTTCGTTGATCAGGGCGGTGGCTTCCGGCCTGCGGGCCAGGAACGCCTCGGCGCCCACGTCGTAGGGCCGCCCGGCCAGCTCGACGGTGCGCAGCTTGCCGCCGACCCGGTCGGCGCCCTCGATCACGGTGAGGTCCAGGTCCGGGCCGAGCAGGGTGCGCAGGCGATACGCCGCGCCGAGGCCGGACACGCCCGCGCCGATCACGGCCACCCGCGTCACGTCCTCAAACCTCCGCTAGCCGCACGCCGTCAGACCCCGGCTCGCATCACGGTGCCAATTCTCCATCGGCGTCACGTTCTCCATCGGCGTCACGCCGTCAGTCTTCGACCGGCACCGAGTGGACCAACTCGGCCAGCCGGGTCAGCACGTCCGGGTCGGTGTCCTTGGGCACGCCGTGGCCCAAATTGAAGATGTGACCGTCGGCGGCCCGGCCCTCGGCCAGCACCCGCCGCGCCTCGGTCTCCACCACCGACCAGTCCGCTCCGAGGATCGCCGGATCGAGGTTGCCCTGCACGACCGGGGCCGGGGCGTCGGGCAGCGCGGCGGTGAGCCGGTCGACCGCGACGTCCAGCGGGACCCGCCAGTCGACGCCGACCACGTCCGCGCCGGCCTGGCGCATCGCGCCCAGCAGCTCACCGGTGCCTACCCCGAAGTGGATGCGCGGCACGCCGGCCTCGGCCAGTCCGGCGAACACCTTGGCCGAGTGCGGCAGCACGAACCGGCGGTAGTCCCGCTCGGACAACGCGCCCGCCCACGAATCGAACAGCTGGATCGCGTCCACGCCCGCGTCGACCTGGGCCCGCAGGAAGGTCAGCGAGATGTCGGCCAGGCGGTCGGCCAGGGCGTGCCAGATGTCGGGTTCGCCGTACATCAGCGCCTTGGTCAGCGCGTACTCCCGGCTGGGACCGCCCTCCACCAGATAGGACGCCAGCGTGAACGGCGCACCCGCAAAGCCAATCAACGGGGTGTCACCCAGTTGACTGACGAGGGCACGGACCGTGTCCGCGACCGGTTGCACCTGCTCGGCGTGCAGCGTGGGCAGGTTCACCACGTCGGCGGCGGTACGCACTGGCGCGTCAATGACCGGACCGGTGCCGGACACGATCTCCACGCCCACCCCGGCGGCGTACAGCGGAACCACGATGTCGCTGTACAGGATGGCCGCGTCCACCTTGTGCCTGCGCACCGGCTGCAGGGTGATCTCGGTGGCCAGCTCCGGGGTCAGGCACGACTCCAGCATCGGCACACCGACCCGGAGCTGCCGGTATTCCGGCAACGAGCGGCCGGCCTGACGCATGAACCAGACGGGGTGGTGGGCCGGGCGGCCACCACGCGCGGCCACCAGCAGCGGCGCGTCGGCGAGGTCGCGGCGAGCCGGGGCCGGGGCGGTTTCGGTTGGGTTGCTCATCTCGCCCTCATCGTCCCACGTGAGCCGGTCGCCCTTGGCGCGCGGTGCGCTGCTCCGAACGGGTAACAGCAGGATGCCCGGTACCGGTCCGGCCCGGCGTGCCTACCCGGCACCCCGACCGGGTGGCTCTACAGTCACCTGCGGTGACCAGGTACGGCGTTGTGCCGTGGAGCGAGGAGGGCCGGTTGACCGAGGTCCCGGGCGAGCCCGAACTCTTCAGGCAGGCCGTCGCGAATCTGCGTTCGGTGCGTCCCCGCCCCGAAATCGAGTTGAGCGACGTGCGCCCGCCGCAGCGGCTGGCGCCCTACGCGTTCGCCGTCTCGGCCGAGGTGAACTCCCCCGCCGGCGAGCTGGCCACCGGGCGGCTGGTGCTGCTGCACGACCCGGAGGGCGAGCAGGCCTGGGACGGTGTGCTGCGGGTGGTGGCCTACGTGCGCGCCGAGGTCGACACGGAACTGGCCGGCGATCCGTTGCTGCCGGCCGTGGCGTGGTCCTGGCTGACCGACGCGCTGGCCGGAACCGGTGCGGATTACCGCGCGCTGGGCGGAACTGTGACGCAAACCTCATCTGCCAGGTTCGGCGACATCTCCGGTCCGGCCCGCACAGACGATCTCGAACTGCGCGCGTCGTGGACCGCGACGGACGCCGAACTGGCCGCGCACGGTGAGGCTTTTTGCGAGCTGATGGCCAGCACCGTCGGATTGCCGCCGGTAGGGGTCACTTTGTTCGGTCAACGAAACGGGTCCTGAGACTCTGGACGGCCTTCCCTACTTCGGGGTAGTCACGCGATTGCACACGGTTGTGCACGTGCATGTGGATATGCAGGGACCCTGATACCCGTTTGGCGCAACGCGGGTCCGCGACAAGCCCAAACATGAGACATCGTTGCGAAGCTCGTTCACGTTACGCACACGGAGGCATGTCCCTCGATCGTGCGACAAAAACGCCATTTGATTACTACCCGATCGGGACTGATAACCAATTGATCGTCCCACTGACCCTCTCGGGCGGCTAGGCTCCCATCGTCGACACCACTTTCGGTCGATCAGTGGCGCGGCTGATCGGACGAAAGGCCCAGTGTTGGTCGGGGGGCACGACCGACTCCAGGGAGGTAGTGACGTGGCTGCCGTCGGCTTAGGTTCAGCCGTTCGAACCACGCCAGCCGGTGTTCTGCCGGCGAACATGGTCCCGCACCCGCGGGAGGAACTGTTCTCGGTGCTGGTGGTCGATGACCACCCGCTGCTGAGGGAGGCGATAGCCGCCCGGCTCACCCAGATGGGCGCGGGCACTGTACACGAGGCCGCTTCGGTCGCGGAGGCAAGGGCGCGAGCCTTGGCCACCGGACCTTGCGATCTCGCGATTCTCGATCTCGGGCTACCCGACGGTAGTGGCATCGACCTGGTCACGGAGTTCCGTGCCCACGGTTGGCCACGCATCGTGGTGCTCGCGTCCTCCGACGACCCCTATGCGGTCCGGTCGGCCTTCCAGGCAGGCGCACAGGCCTACCTGCTGAAGTCCGCCTCGCCCATGGTGGTCACCGACGGAGTGCGTCGAGTGCTCGACGGCGGGGTGTACGCCGACCCGAGTGTCGCTCCCGTGCTAGCCACGGGAACCCGGGTACCGGGCACCGACAACACACCGCGGGAACTGTCCGCGCGTGAGGTCGAGGTGCTCCAACTGGTCGCCGATGGCCAGAGCAACAAGGAAATCGGCGAGGCACTCAACCTGTCGGCGCTCACCGTGAAGAGCCACCTGTCCCGGATCGGGCGCAAGCTCGGTACCGGCGACCGGGCCCAGATGGTCGCGTTGGCCATGCGGGCGGGCGTCATCCGCTGACTCGGGCCGAGATCACCCGGATTCACCGTTTGGTCCCGACCATCCGGCCACGTGTCGGTATCGGTCGGGCCAAACGGTGAACACAGGAGTTCACCGGCACGTAGGGTCAGCGATCGTGGCGCACCCTGTCGAAGGCTCGGAGACTCCCGCGGAACCGGGCACACCAACAGGGGCGGCCGAACTGGTCGTCCCCGGTCCTGTCCCGCTCACCAGTCCCGCCGAGGGCGTACCCGCGGTGGTGACGAGCCCGGACAGACTGGCCGAGGCCGCACGGGCGCTGGCCGAGGGCAGTGGACCCATCGCGGTGGACACCGAACGGGCATCGGGCTACCGCTACTCGCAACGGGCCTACCTGGTCCAGCTGCGACGAGCCGGGTCCGGCACGGTGCTGGTGGATCCGATCCCGCTGCACGGTCAGCTGCAACCGCTGGCCGAGGCCATCAATGGCGCGGAGTGGGTGCTGCACGCCGCCTCGCAGGATCTGCCCTGCCTCGCCGAGCTCAACCTGCACCCGGCTTCCCTGTTCGACACCGAGCTGGCCGGACGGCTGGCCGGGTACGAGCGGGTGGCGCTGGGCACGCTGGTCGAACAGTTGCTGGGCTTCCAGTTGGAGAAGGGCCACGGCGCCGCGGACTGGTCACAACGACCGCTGCCGCCGGACTGGCTCAACTACGCCGCACTGGACGTCGAGCTGCTGATCGAACTGCGGGCTTCGCTGGAAGCCGAGCTGACCGCGCAGGGCAAGCTGGACTGGGCGCTGGAGGAATTCGAGTCGGTGCGCCAGGCCCCCCCGCCCAAGCCGCGGCCGGAACCGTGGCGCCGGACCTCCGGCATTCACAAGGTGCGCAACCCTCGGCAGCTGGCCGGGGTGCGGGCACTGTGGGAAGCGCGGGACACCATCGCCCGCGAGCGCGACATCTCCCCTGGACGCGTGCTGCCCGACCGGGCGGTGATCGAGGCCGCCGTGGCCGACCCGGCCGGCGAGCCGGACCTGGTCAAGCTGCCGGTGTTCCGCGGACGGGCGCAGCGGCGACTGGCCGGGACCTGGACATCGGCGCTGCGCGAGGCGCGCGAGCTGCCGCGCGAGGAGCTGCCCAACCCGTCCCCGCCGCACGACGGCCCGCCGCCGCCCAGCCGGTGGGCCGACAAGGACCCGGCCGCCGCCGCGCGGCTGGCCGCGGCCCGGGCGTCCCTGGCCGAGCTCTCGACGACCAACAACCTGCCGGTGGAGAACCTGTTGCAGCCGGATCTGGTGCGGCGGACGTGCTGGCAGCCGCCGGAGGACATCGGGGTGGCCGCGGTGGGCGAGGTGCTGCGGGCCGGCGGGGCCCGGGAGTGGCAGATCGCGCTGACGGCGGCGGCGTTGTCGGAGGCATTGGGGACGGAGCCCGCGGCCTGAGTCCGGCTTCAGTCGATGGCCGACTTCCTGAAGCAGCTTGGCAAGACGGTGCCGGGGTTCGTGGACGCCGCGCTCGCGCGACTCGGTCGAGGGATGTGACCGGCTCTACACGGTGAGAGTCGGCGACCGGGGTGGTTACCCACCGGTAACAAGGACTATGGTGAGGGCTACCGGCCGGTAACCACGGCTGGCGGCGCATCGTTGACGCGCCGGGGAGTCCACACCGAGGAGGAACCCGCCGTGGCCGCACCCGTGGCCGAGAACGCCGGCGTCACGCCGACCTTTCCGGCGTCCGCCCCGCGCGCCGTGCGCGATGTCGTCTTCGTCGACGGGGTCCGCACCCCGTTCGGCAAGGCAGGCAAGAAGGGCATCTACGCCGAAACCCGCGCCGACGATCTCGTCATCAAGGTCATCCGCGAACTGCTGCGCCGCCACCCCGAGCTGCCGCCGGAACGCGTCGACGAGGTCGCCATCGCGGCCACCACGCAGATCGGCGACCAGGGGCTGACCATCGGCCGCACCGCCGCGCTGCTGTCCGGCCTGCCCAAGTCCGTCCCGGGCTTCGCCATCGACCGGATGTGCGCGGGCGCGATGACCGCGGTCACCACCACCGCCGCGGGCATCGGGTTCGGCGCCTACGACATCGTGGTCGCCGGCGGCGTCGAGCACATGGGACGCCACCCCATGGGCGAGGGCGTCGACCCCAACCCGCGCATCGTGGCCGACAAGCTGGTCGACCCGACCGCGCTGGTCATGGGCCAGACCGCCGAGAACGTGCACGACCGGTACCCGGGCATCACCAAGGAACGCTGCGACGCCTACGCCGCGCGCAGCCAGGAGCGCTACGCCGACGCCGTCAAGGCCGGCAGGATCGGGCCGGAACTGGTGCCGGTCGCCACTCGGTCCGAGGAACTGGGCTGGGGCCTGGCCACCGAGGACGAGCCGCCCCGCCCGGGCACCACCATCGAGGACCTGGCCAAGCTCAAGACCCCGTTCCGGCCGCACGGCCGGGTCACCGCGGGCAACGCCGCCGGGCTCAACGACGGCGCCACCGGCTGCGTGCTGGCCAGCGAGGACACCGCGCGGGAGCTGGGGCTGCCGATCGGGATGCGGCTGGTCGGTTACTCCTTCGCCGGGGTCGAGCCGGAGGTGATGGGCGTCGGCCCGGTGCCGGCCACCGAGAAGGCGCTGGCCCGCGCCGGGCTGTCCATCGACGACATCGGGCTGTTCGAGATCAACGAAGCCTTCGCCGTGCAGGTCCTCGCCTTCCTGGACCACTTCGGCATCGACCAGGACGACCCGCGGGTCAACCAGTGGGGTGGCGCCATCGCCTGCGGCCACCCGCTGGCCTCCTCCGGCGTGCGGCTGATGACCCAGCTGTCCCGCCAGTTCGCCGAGCGCCCGGACGTGCGCTACGGCATCACCACCATGTGCATCGGCATCGGCATGGGCGGCACCGTGATCTGGGAGAACCCGAACTGGAGCGGCAAGTGACTCTCACCATCGAACAGGCGCAGGCGGCCTTCCCGGACGAGGTCGTCACCAGGGCCACCACCCGGCTGGTGGGCGTACCCGGGCTGACCAAGCCGGTCGCGCTGATCAGCCTGGACAACGGCCTGGACCACAACCGGCCCTCCACCTTCGGTCCGCAGGGCCTGGTCAGCCTGAACACCGCGCTGGACGAGGCGTTCGCGGCCGACCCGGCGGCCATCGCGGTCACCGGCAAGCCGTTCGTGTTCGCGGTCGGCGCCGACCTGTCCGGCGTGGAGGAGATCTCCGATCCGTCGCTGGCCAAGGCCATCGCGCAGACCGGGCACGACGTGTTCCGCCGGCTGACCGAGACCGACATCCCGACCTTCGCGTTCGTCAACGGCGCGGTCATGGGCGGCGGCCTGGAACTGGCGCTGTCCTGCCACTACCGCACGCTGATCACCAACGCGGCGGCCATCGCGTTCCCCGAGTGCTTCCTCGGCCTGTTCCCGGGCTGGGGCGGCACGCAGCTGCTGCCCAACCTGATCGGGCCGGACGCCGCGGTCACCGTGATCCTGGAGAACGCGCTCAACCAGAACAAGATGCTCAAGCCGGCGCAGGCCGTGCAGCTGGGCATCGCCGACGTGCTGCTGGACTCCGCCGACTACCTGGAGCAGTCGCTGCTCTGGCTGGCCGGGGTCGTGAACGGCGAGATCTCGGTGCCGCGCAAGGAGATCGACCGGGGCACCGGCTGGGACAACGCCATCGGCCGGGCCAAGGCCATCGCCGCGGGCAAGACGCACGGCGCCTCCCCCGGTGTGGACAAGGCCATCGAACTGCTGGACCTGGCCCGCAACAACGATCTGGACGCCGGGTACGCGGCCGAGACGCAGGCGCTGGCCGAGGTCCTGATGACCGACACGCTGCGGGCCGGGCTGTACTCCTTCAACCTGGTCAACAAGCGGGCCCGCAAGCCCGCGGGCGCCCCGGACAAGGGCCTGGCCCGGCCGGTGACCAAGGTCGGCGTGGTCGGCGCCGGCCTGATGGCCAGCCAGCTGGCCCTGTTGTTCGTGCGCCGCCTCAAGGTGCCGGTGGTGCTCACCGACGTCGACCAGGCCCGGGTGGACAAGGGCGTCGGCTACGTGCACACCGAGATCGACAAGCTGCTCGCCAAGTCGCGGATCTCGGCCGACGAGGCCAACCGGCTCAAGGCCCTGGTGTCCGGTTCGCTGGACAAGGCCGCGTTCAGCGACGCCGACTTCGTCATCGAGGCGGTGTTCGAGGAGCTCTCGGTCAAGCAGACCGTGTTCGCCGAGGTCGAGGAGCACGTCAGCGCCGAGGCCATCCTGGCCACCAACACCTCCTCGCTGTCCATCACCGAGATGGCGAGCAAGCTCAAGCACCCGGAGCGCGTGGTCGGATTCCACTTCTTCAACCCGGTCGCGGTGCTGCCGCTGCTGGAGATCGTGCGCGCCGGGCAGACCGACGACGCCTCGCTGGCCACCGCGTTCGCCGTGGCCAAGCAGCTGAAGAAGTCCGCGGTGCTGGTCTCCGACGCCCCGGCGTTCGTGGTCAACCGGCTGCTCACCCGGTTCCTGGGCGAGGTCATCCGCGCGGTCGACGAGGGCACCCCGTTCGAGGTGGCGGACAAGGCGCTGGAGCCGCTGGGCCTGCCGATGAGCCCGATGGTGCTGCTGCAGCTGGTCGGCCCGCCGGTGGCCCTACACGTGGCCGAGACCATGCACAACGCCTTCCCGGACCGGTTCGGCGTGAGCGACAACATGCGCCGGTTCGTCGAGGCAGGCAAGTCCTCGGTGTGGGTGTGGGACGACAAGGGCAACCAGTCGGTCGACCCCGAGGTCGCGGCCCTGTGGCAGCAGGGTGCGCAGGCGCTGACCGAGGAGCAGGTGCGCGAGCGGGCGCTGGCCGCGCTGGCCCAGGAGATCCGGCTGATGCTGGACCAGGGCGTGGTGGCCGAGGCCCAGGACATCGACCTGTGCCTGATCCTGGGCGCGGGCTGGCCGTTCTGGCTGGGCGGTATCACCCCGTACCTGGACCGCGCCGGCGTGTCCGAGCGGGTGACCGGCAAGGCGTTCCTGGCTCCCGGGGTCGCCTCCGTCCCGGCGGGCTGAGGCGAGTGGCACCGGCGGGCCGACCGCAGGCGCCGACGGGCTGACCGGGCCTGATCACACCTTTCGATGGTCCCCCGTTCCTGGCGATATGGCCGGGAAAGGGGGACCATCGATTGTGTGACGGCGGAACAACAGGCGCAGGACCCGATGGTTTCGGCCAGGGCGGGCGTGTTGGCCGCGGTCGAGGCGATGGGCGAATCCGGCGGTCCCTCGCTGCGGCCTGCGACGGTGACCTCCAAGGTCCGGCTGCGGGAACCGGCCGGGTCGCTGACCACCAAACTCGACGCCCGGCGCACCGCCGGGCTGGAGCTGGAGGGCCGCGACTACCCCCGGCGCACCACCACCATCCTGCTGACCACCGGGGTCGCCCTGCTGGGCGCGGTGGGCATCGTGGGGCTGCTGGGCACGGTCGCGGTGTTCGCGGTGACCATCGGGCAGGTGCACCTGCTGCCGGTGATCATCGGGCTGATCGGCGGACTGATCGGCCTGGGCTTCGTGGGCGGGGCGGTGGCGCACTACGCGTCCGGCGACCCGCTGCGGCTGTCCACCGCCGACCGGCGCAGCCTGGCCGCGGCCCGCTACTGGCAGTCCCGGCAGGGCTGGATCGGGCCGTTGTCGGGCACCCGGGAACGCCGGCTGGCGCTGGTCGCCCGGGACCTGGTGGAACGGATCGCGACCAGCCCGGCGTGGACCTCGGGCGAGCTGGACGGGCACCGGGTGCAGCTGGACCTGATCGCCGAGCTGGACCAGATCGACGAGCAGGCCTACCAGCTGGCCCACCTGCGCAGCACGCTGCCCGACGGGCCGCACACGGCGCTGGAACAGGGCTGGGCGGCGCTGGTGGACCGGGTGGCGGCGCTGCTGGTCTACGCGGGCCGGCTGGGCGTGTTCGAGCGGGAACTGGCCGCCCACCAGGCCGAACAGCGCACCCGGGCGGCCGACGAGCAGGTGGCCCGGCTGCTGGCCGGAGCGGCCCGCGACGACCTGGCCGCGGACACGCTCCAAGCGCTGACTCAGGACCTTGCGGCCCGGCGGATCACCACTTTCGGATCGTTGCCCGAGAGTGGGACCTGATCAGCTCCGACTCCTCCTCCGGCTGGTACACCGAGGACACCGCCACGCGGCCCGGGCCGATCAGCCGCACCCAGATGCTGCGGTAGTTGAACTTCGAGAACCAGGAAATCCCTTGCGTGCGCGGATATTCCAGGTGCAGGTGCGCGGCCACTGTGACGTCCCGGTAGAGCAGCGAGGTCGGCTGGATCAGCAGGCTCTCCCCCGGCGCCAGGTCCCGCACGAAGGTGTTGCCCGGGCTGTGCAGCAACAGCAGGCCCGGGGAGTTCTGGGCGGAGAAGATGTCGCCGAACGAGCCCATCGGGTAGTGCGTCTTGCGGTCGTCGCCGGAGCCGGTGACGAACCACATGTTGTTGCTGGTCCAGTCGTACTTCACGTTGCCGGTGGCGGCCAGGAACCGGTGCTCGCGCACCCAGATCTGCTGGTTGTGCTGCAACGGCAGCACCACGATCTCGCCCGCGTGGTTGTCCGAAAGCGCCAGGTGACCCGGGCCGCGGCCGGTGAGCATGACCAGCGGCAGGCCGCCCATCATCCGCTTCCACGCGCCGGCCAGGCTCATCCGCTCGATCTGCGCGGTCGGGTCGGCCCACAGCAGGTTGTGGTGCGAGAAGTAGATCCATTCCCCCTGGGCCAGCGCGAAGTCCGCGGCCGGCACCTGGGTGCCCTCGATCTGACAGCGGGACTGGCCGAACTGGATGTGGGCCATGTCCCGGACCGGGGGCTGTCTGGTCCAGCCGGAGGCGCTCACCGAGGCCCGGATGTCCACCGGGGCGCCGCACAGCGGGCAGGTCGGGGCGGAGGGGTCGCTGGGCTGACGGCAGTAGCGGCAGGTGTAGTTGGCAGGTGCGCTCATGATCGTCCGCCCCTCACCCGGAGTGGTGGTGGACGTACATGGACTGAATGCCCACCCGGCCCGGGCCGGTCATCTCGGCCAGGTACATCTTGGAGAACATGCCGACCTTGAAGTTCTGCTGCACGGCCTGCATCTGCACGCTGGCGTCCTTGTAGAGGAATCCGCCCGGCTCGACCAGGATCTTCTCCCCCGGTCGCAGCATCCGCTCGAACACGTTGCCGTAGCCGTGCAGCAGCAGCATGCCCGGGTAGCCCTGGGTGATGAACCGGTCCATGTACATCCCGTTGCCGCCGTGCAGGATGTTGGCCAGGCCCTTGATCCGGATGAACGAGTAGTTGATGCTCGCCGAGGCCAGCAGGAAGGCGTGCTCGCGCACGTCCAGTTCCATGCCCGGGTGCAGGGGCAGCACCACCAGCTCGCCGGGCGAGTCGCGGGAGAAGGCGATCCGGCCCGGGCCCTGGGCCACGGTGACCACGTGCGGCATGCCGCCAAGCGAGCGCTTCAGCCCGCCGCCGGTGTTCAGCGCCGAGACCGGGACGACCTCGTCCTTCCACAGCATCACGTGGTGCTCGAAGTAGACGGCGTCGCCGGGGCCGAGGTTGATCTCGGACACCGGGACGAGCTCGCCCTCCACCTGGCAGGTCGAGTTGGCGAAGCGGAACTCGGTCATGTCGCGCAGGCGGGGAGCCTCGCGCCAGCCCGAGTCGCTGATCTTGTTGGCCTCGTCCAGCGGCGCTCCGCAGGTCAGGCAGCTGCGGCTGGCGCCGGGCGGATTCTGCCCCCGGCACCACTGGCACTGGATCATGTCAGCCACACGTGACTCCCCTCGCCCAAACGGCCCCCAACGGCCGCCCTGATCGGGTAAAAGGTATCAGCGGGACACGGCCGAATGTGGGCAGAGCGCTGAGTCCGAGCGCGTGTGGCCTTGTATCGTCTTGCGGTAACGGTGTCGCTGGAGGGGTCGTCGTCATGGCAATGTTCAGTCGGGAGTTCATCGCGGTCCCCGACGACCGCAAGCATCAGATCGTCTTCAAGTGGCCGGACATCACCATCCGCCGGTTCACCCGGGCGATCGTCAACGCCGACGAGGTCGCTCTTTTCGTCAACACCGGCCAGGTCGTGCAGACCATGGGCCCAGGCCGCCACCAGATCGACGCCAACGAGCTGCCCGGCCTCGGCGCGCTGATCGACCGGCTCTCCGGCGGCAACGCCTACCGGGCCGAGCTGTACTTCGTGGGCAGCCGCGAGTTCACCGGGTTCAACTTCGGCGGCCGCATCGACGACGTGCAGGACCCGGCCAGCGGGCTGATCGTGACCCTGCGGGTGTTCGGCGACTACGCGCTGCGGGTGATCGACCCGATCCGGCTGATCACCAACCTGCTGTCCACTGTGGACGTCACCGACAACGAGCGGGTCACCGACTGGGTGTCCGATCAGCTGCTGAAGGTCATGCGCACCGACGTGACCAACCAGATCGTGCGCAACGGCTGGCCGATCCTGGGGCTTTCGGCGTACTCGCCGGAGATCGAGCGCTCGGTGGTCGCCTCCACCAACGGCCAGCTGGCCGCCTACGGCGTAGCGATGACCCGGATGGGCAACTTCGACATCAACCTCTCCGACGAGGACAAGACCCAGCTCAAGACGCTGGCCAAGGACACCAGCTACTCCCGGCTGGCCGGCGGGTTCAACCAGTACGCGGCCGGCCAGATGGCTTTGGGCGCCGGGCAGGGCATGGCGCAGGGCGGGGGCGCGGTCAACGGCGCGTTCCTGGCCGCAGGCCTCGGCATGGGCGGGCAGGCGGTCAATCAGCCCGCCTCGGTCGCCCCGCCGCCCACCGGGTTCGCCGGCCCGGGGCAGAGCGCCTACGGCCCGCAGTCCGCGCCCACCCCGGCCCAGCCGCAGCAGCCCGCCGCGCTGCCCCCGTCGACCGGCCAGCAGCCCGCGCAGCAGCCGCCGACCCCGCCGCAGGGCGACGGTTCGGCGTGCGCGAACTGCCAGACGAACAACCCGCCCGGAGCCAAGTTCTGCGGCAACTGCGGTCAGCCGCTGGCCGCGGCCGTACCGCACTGCACCAACTGCGGCACCCAGCTGCCGCCGGGCGCGAAGTTCTGCGGCAACTGCGGCACCGCCGCTCCCTGAGCCACTTCGGACGGTTTTCGGCTTTCGGCCGGGGTTCGGGTCCGTCGGACCGAACCCCGGCCCGGTTAGGAGCTTGACGGCAGGTCCTGGTCGTACCGGCCAGGACCTGCCGCATGAAATGCGTGCGGGTGAGACCGCTATGAACATTGGGCGCTCAGCCAGCGCTGGCTCGATCCCCAAGGCCGGTATTCGGTACCTTCCGGCGAGAAGCCTGACACGTGGCGATTACCTGAGTCCGGCGGCCAGCCGGTGCTGCCGGGGTAATCGGACGGAATCGGTAGATTCTTTTCCGGAATCGCCATTCATGTCCCACGAATCCCCAGTGTGTTCGTCACCAGGTTAGCGGTCGGGCCGGTGGCGGAATATTCGTCGCACGGCCTATCTCGTCGGGCCGAACATCCGATCACAGCGAATATTCGCGGGTTTCCACCGAGTCGACGACCCCGCCGATCTCCACCATGCCCAGCGGGCCGGGACGCACGTTGATCCGCGAGCCGATGCCCTGCCGGATCACCACCGGCCGGCCCAGCCGGGCGCCCAGCCGCAGCGCGGCCGCGCCGGTGGCCTCGTCCTCGACAATGCCCATGGCGGTGGGAAAAACCCGCGCCCGCACCCGTCCGCCCGGTTCGTCCTCCCAGGCCCACACCTGCAGCTGCTCGTCCGGCCCGGCGCCGGGATGCGCGTCCACCTCGGCCGGGCTGGAAAGCTGGCGCAGCTCGAAATCCGGCGCCTTGTCCGGGTCGGCGCGAATCCAGGTCAGGCCGTCCGCGGTCCAGGTCGGCACGTCCCCGGCGGGCGGGCGCAGCACCGACACGCCAAGGCCCTGCTTGGCCAGCAGCCAGGAGGTGCCCACCAACGGATGACCGGCCAGCGGCAGTTCGACCGCCGGGGTGTGGATGGCCAGCTGGGCGTTGGCCTGGTCGGTGACGAACACGGTCTCGGAATAGCCCAGGTCGGCGGCGACCTGCTGGCGGCGTTCGGTGGGGACCCCGGCCGCGTCCAGGAACACGCCGAGTGGATTGCCACCGCGACCGTCCGGCCCGACGAACACGGTGACCACGTACAGGGTTGTCATAGGTCAGTCAACCATGATCCCCCGACGGCGTGTTCCTCGCCCGGTCACGCGGGAACGGCTCGCCTGGTCACTCGGGAACGGCTCGCCCGGTCACTCGGGAACGGGCAGCGGGCGGGGCGGCACCGGGGTGGACACCACGACCGAGGTGACGGTCTGGCCGTGCAGCAGAAACCGGTCCAGCACCTCCTCCAGCTCGGCGATGCCCGGCGCGTGCACCTTCACCAGGAAGCAGTCCTCGCCGGTGATCCGGTAGCACTCGCTGACCTGCGGCAGTTTCTCGGCCAGCTCGGCGATCCGGGCCAGTTGCCCGGCCACCGGGCGGATCCGGGCGAACGCGGTCACCGGCAGCCCGAGCGCGGCCGGGTCGACCTCCATCCGGTAGCCGGTGATCACGCCGAGCCGTTCCATCCGGGCCACCCGCTCGGTCACCGCGGGCGCGGACATGCCGACCTTTCTGGCCAGCGCGGACATGGCTATCCGCGGATTCACGTGCAGCTCACGCAACAGCCGACGATTGACGTCGTCCAGAATATCCGAGATCATCCGCTGCCCACTCCTTTGATTCGCAGGGAATACGGCCCAGATTCCTGCGATTGGCCATGTCGCGGCAATGGCGTTCTGAAGACAATAGCGGTTATGTCCAGGCTCGACCGGTTACCGCCGGTGTGGTTTTTTCTGATCAGCGCGGTGTTCCACTACCTGGGTCCGTCGCTGGCCGTGTTGCTGTTCGCGCGGGTCGGGCCGTTGGGGGTGGCCTGGTTGCGGATCGCCTCGTCCCGCTCAGGCCCCGGACGCTCCCGCGGGCAAGCGGGCGGTGACGGTGAGCCCGCCGCCGGGCACCGGGTCGGCGTAGAGCTGGCCGCCGTGCGCGGCCACCACCGCGCGCACGATGGACAGGCCGAGCCCGGTGCCGGTGCGGGCGGTGCGATCCACCCCGCCCCGGCGGAACGGCTCGAACAACTCGGTCACCCGGTCGCGCTGCACGGCCGGGCCGGAGGAGCCCACCCGCAGCGTGGACCACTGCCCGTTGGCCTCGGTGCACACCTCGATCCAGCCGCCGGACACGTTGTGCCGCACCGCGTTCTCCAGCAGATTGCCGGCTACCCGCTCCAGCAGCGCCGGATCGCCCACCGCGGGCGCGGCCTCGGTCCGGAAGGCCGAACGCAGGCCGCGGGCCTCGGCGTCCCCGCGCACCGCGGCCCAGGCCGAGTTCACCACCGAGGCCAGATCCACCGGCTCCCGCACAGCCAGCCCGGCGCCCTCGGTGCGGGCCAGGAACAACAGGGCCTCCACCAGTTGCCCGGCCCGCAGCGCGGCCCGGCTGACCACCGCGGACATCCGGCGCAGCTCCTCGACGTCGGCGTCCGGGTCGGAGAGGGTGACGTCCAGTTCGGTGCGGATCACCGACAGCGGGGTGCGCAGCTCGTGGCTGGCGTTGGCCACGAACCGGCGCTGGGACTCGAAGGTGGCCTGCAGCCGGTCCAGCATGGCGTCGAAGGTGTCGGCCAGCTGGGCCACCTCGTCGCGCGGGCCGCGCAACGCGATGCGCTCGCCGAGCGATTCGGCGGACAGGCGCCGGGCGGTCGCGGTGACCTCGTGCAGCGGGCGCAGGAACCGGCCGGTCAACGTCCAGGCCAGGATCGCCGCGGCCGCGACCACACACAGGAAGGCCACCGATCCGGCCTGCAACACCCGGTCCCGCGCGTAGTCGGCCAGCATCTGGCCCCAGGCCGAAGCGGTCACCCGCTGCCCGTTCACCTCGAACTGACCGGTCGCCGGCTGCGGCATGGCCGACGCCACGTTGCCCACCAGCATCCAGCCCAGCCAGAGCAGCAGCACGCTGACCCCGGCGGTCAACGCGGTGGCCAGCAGGGTCAGCCGGAGCCGTAGACCGGGACCGCGCCGCCGGCGCACCAGCGGACGCTCCTCGTCCACCTCGGCCACCGCGTCAGCCAACCTCCGCATTCACGTCACCGGCCGCGGGCACCCGGTACCCGGAGCCGACCACGGTGTCGATCAGGCCCGGCTCGCCGAGCTTCTTGCGCAGCGTCATCACGGTCACCCGGACCGTGGTGGTGAACGGGTCGGCGTTCTCGTCCCACACGCGTTCCAGCAGCTCCTCGCTGCTCACCACGGACCCGGCCGCGGCCAGCAGGACCTCCAGCACGCCGAACTCCTTGCGGGTCAGCTCCACCGGCTCGCCCGCGCGCAGCACGGTGCGCTTGGCCGGGTCCAGCTCCACGTCCCCGGCGCGCAGCACCGGCGGGGTGGCCGGGGTCGACCGGCGGCCCAGCGCGCGCACCCGGGCGACCAGCTCGGGGAAGGCGAACGGCTTGGCCAGGTAGTCATCGGCGCCCAGGGACAGGCCCTCCACCCGGTCGGCCACCGCGTCGCTGGCGGTGAGCATGATGACCCGGCTGACCGCGCCCGCGGCCACGATCTCCTTGCACAGCTCGTCGCCGGACATGCCGGGCAGGTCCCGGTCCAGCACCACCACGTCGTACCGGGTGATGGTGACCTTCTCGTGGCCGGAGTCGCCGTCGAACGCGACATCCACGGCCATACCCTCACGCCGCAGGCCCCGGGCGATCGCCTCGGCCAGCGGTTGTTCGTCCTCGACTACCAGGATCCGCACCCCTCCACGGTGCCACATTTCCGAAGTGGACCGCGGGCAGGGCCGACAAAACTGTTGACAACCGGGATCGGGGGTGTGGTATGCGATGCTGTTCTGGTGAATGCCGAGGATCTCGTCCGGCTGCGGCGGGCCCGGGACCGGATGGACCGCGAGTACGCCAAGCCACTGGACGTGCCGGTGCTGGCCCGCACCGCGCTGATGTCGCCCGGGCATTTCTCGCGCCGCTTCCGCGCCGCGTTCGGCGAGACCCCGTACAGCTACCTGATGACCCGGCGGATCGAACGGGCCAAGACCCTGTTGCGGCGAGGGGATCTGTCGGTCACCGAGGTCTGTTTCGCGGTGGGTTGTACGTCACTGGGGTCGTTCAGCTCACGGTTCACCGAGCTGGTCGGCGAGAGCCCGAGCGCCTACCGGGCGCGGGATCACCGGGACAGCGCGTCGATCCCGCCGTGTTACGTCCGGCTGTTGACCCGGCCGGTCAGGAACGGAGAAGCGGGTTCCCTGGCCAAGCCGTAGGTTCTCGGCATGGCAATCACGTTGTCGTTCTGCTTCATCGCAGTGCACGACCACGACAAGGCGCTGGCGTTCTACCGGGACACGCTGGGTTTCGAGGTGCGCAACGACGTGTCCTGGGAGGGCCTGCGCTGGGTGACGGTGGGCTCGCCCGAGCAGCCGGACGTGTCCATCGTGCTGGAGCCGCCCGCCGCCGACCCGAACACCTCGCCCACGGACAAGCAGGCCCTGTCCGACCTGCTGGCCAAGGGCCTGCTGCGGGCCGCGGTGTTCAGCACCGACGACTGCGACGGCACGTTCGAGCGCATCCAGGCGGCCGGTGGTGAGGTGGTGCAGGAGCCGATGGACCAGCCGTATGGGGTGCGCGACTGCGCGTTCCGCGATCCGTCGGGGAATCTGCTGCGGTTCAACCAGCCCCAGAAAATGTGATGGCTGGCCGGCTGAACCGAAGTGTTGGTTGGCCGCACCAGCGTTCGAGCGTGCCGCGCAGGCTGGCCGGATCGGCGCGCGGACCGCGGTCGGCAGCCCAGGCGATGTAGCCGTCGGGGCGGACGAACAGGGCGGCCAGGTCACCGAAGGCGGGCCGGGTGTGGACGTCGACGCGGTCGGACCAGTCGGCCGCGGCCGAGGAGACATCCGGTGCGCCGGTGAAGTCCAGCAGGACCGGGCGGGGCCGGCGCAGCAGGGCATCGAGGCCGGGGATGGCCGGGACGTGGCGGCCGACCAGCGGATGCGATGCGACCTCCAGGCCGTCGCCGCCAGCCGGTGCGCCCCGGTCGTCGTGGCCTGGCACAGCGCCGAGGTCGTAGCGGATGTCGAGGCTTTGCAGGGAGGCGACCAGGTGCTCGCCGGTGGCGGGGATCTCGGTCAGCAACTGGCCGAACAGCTCGCGGACGGCCTGGCTGTGCGGGTCCGGGCGCATGATCGCGCCCTGGGCGCGGGTCAGGGCCAGCACCCTCGCGGCCACCGGGTGGCGCTCGGCGGTGTAGGTGTCCAGCAGGCCCTCGGGCGCCCAGCCGTGCACCGCCGCGGCCAGTTTCCAGCCCAGGTTCGCCGCGTCCTGCAGCCCGAGGTTGAGGCCCTGGCCACCGAACGGCGGGTTCACGTGGGCGGCGTCGCCGGCCAGGAGCACTCGCCCGTTGCGGTAGGTGCCGGCCTGGCGGGTGGTGTCGGAGAACCGGCCGGCGAAGCCCATCTCGACCACCCGGACGTCGGCGCCGCTGACCCGGCGCAGGCTGGCTTCCACCTCGGCCGGGCCGACCTCGGCCCGCCGGTCGCTGGGACCGCCGTCGAACTCGGTGGTGATGCATTTGCCCGATTCCGGGCTGAACTCGTAGATGCCGGTGTCGGTGAAGTTCCAGCCGGGCGTGAGCCGCTCGGGGTGATCGAGCACGACGCCCTTGGCCTTGCGGATCGTCGAGATCGGGTCGGTGCCGGGGAAGTCGAACCCGGCCAGCTTGCGCACGGTGCTGCGGGCGCCGTCGCAGCCGGCCAGGTACCGGGCCCGCCGGGTCTCGCCGGTGGCCAACCGCACGGTGACCCCCTCGGCGTCCTGGTCCAGGGCGACGACCTCCCCGCCGCGCAGCACCGGAACGCCGAGTTCGACGGCGTGCTCGAGAAGCAGGCGCTCCAGCACCGGCTGGGTGATGGCCACGGCGGGCGGCAGCTCGATCTCGGGGTCGGGCCACACAACGAAGCCCGCGAACCAGCCGCCCATCCGGTCCGCCGCGCCGGCGTCGGCCGACAGCTCGGCGAGGCGTGGGCCCAGGCCGCGGCGGATCAGCACCTGGGCACTGCGGCCGTTGATCGAACTGGCCTTCTCCACCGGGCTGGGCTCGGTCAGCCGTTCCAGCACGGTCACCGACAGGCCGGCCAGCCGCAGCTCGGCCGCGAGCAGCAGGCCCACCGGCCCACCGCCGGTCACGATCACGTCATCCATAAAAACCATACTGACGCCAAAGTTGGTGTCTGTCAAAGTTTTGCGTGCGATAAGATTTCGGGCATGGCCGCTGGACTGCGCGAACGCAAGAAGCACGAGACCCGGCAGCGCATCTCCGACGCCGCCTCCCAGCTCTTCCTCGCCCGCGGGTTCGACGAGGTGACGGTGGCGCAGGTCGCGGAGGCCGCCGACGTGTCCCGGGTGACCGTCACCAACTACTTCCCGCGCAAGGAAGACCTGATCCTGGACCTCTACGACGAGGCCGAGACGCTGCTGCTGGACGCGTTGCGGGACCGGCCCGCCGGGCAGCCCGCGGCCGGAGCGATGCGCGGGTTGATGCACCGGCTGGTGGCGCAGCGGCACCCGCTGACCGGGACCCACCCCGATGTGGCGGTGTTCGGGCGGCTGGTCGCGGCCAGCCCCGCCCTGCGCGACCGCGCCCGCGAACAACAGGACGAGCTCGCGGCGGCCGTGGCCACGCTGCTGGCCGAGGAGACCGGCGACCCGGCCGGCGCGGAACTGGCGGGCGGGCTGCTGCTGGCCACGATCCGGACCCTGGTGGTCACGCCCATCCGGCGGCTGATGACCGGCGAACCGGCCGAGACGGTGGTCACCGACCTGGACCGCCAGATCGACCGCGCCTTCGACCTGCTGGCCGACGGCCTACGCGGCTTCGCCCCGCACTGACCGACCCGGAAATCGCGCCGGGCGCGCGGCCGTCCGAGCGCGCTCAGCGGCGGGTGGTCAGCAATCGAACCCGGCGCGAGCGGCCGATGCAGAAGGCCGATGCAGAAGAACGCGAGCGGCCGATTCAGAAGAAGTTGTCGTTGCCGCCGCCGAGGTCACCGCCACCCCAGTCGCCGCCGCCGAAATCGAAGCCGCCGCCCTGGTCCCCGCCCCCACCGAAGCCGCCGTTGTCGAAGCCGCCGTTGTCGAAGCCGCCGCCGTCCATGCCCTGGTCGAACCCGGCGTCGTAGCCCTGCTGGTCGCCGATGCCGTCCATGCCGGAGAACAGCGCGTCCATCACCAGGAACGAGCCGACGCCCCACGCCCCGGCCACCAGCGCCGGCTTCCACCACGGCTCGCTGTACCAGCCCTGCGGCACCGGCCGCCCGGCCACCATGCCGCCCGGGTAGTAGTGCGGGGTGCGCGTTCCGGGATTGGGCGAGGCCTCGTATTCGTGGCCCTCGACCGAGACCTGCCGGTCCTCCCCCACCTTGCCCGCGCCCCGCGCGTCCGGGTCGGCGGGCAGGTCCGGGCCCGGGTCCAGGCCCATGGCCAGCCGCGCGGCCCGCACGTAGTACAGCCCCTCCAGCGCGGTCTTGGTCACCAGCTTGCACTGCGCCGCCGTGGTCGCCTGGTCCATCTGCGAACCGGCCGCGGTGTACCGCTCGGACGCGTCGGCGATGGCCTGCCTGGACGCCTCATCGGTGCCGGTGAGGTTCATCACCTGCCCGCCCAGCCGCTCCACCCAGCGGCGCGCCTCCGCCTTGGCGTCGTCCAGGTTGCCCCCGGACCGCCGGCGGGACGTCGCCACCAGCGCGACCACGACCAACGCGAGCAGGAGCAGCACTATCAGCAGGCCCGTCATATACCGGTCAACGCCGGCCAAAGCGCCCGAGTTCCATCGCGAACCGGCGCCGATCAGCCAAGTCGGCCGCCGGCCGATCAGCCAAGTCTGCCGCCGCTCGATCAGCCGACGCTGTGGCCGATCAGGTGCCCGATGCCGAACACGATCAGCGCCGCGATCCCGCCGACCAGCAGCTGCCGCAACCCGTTGCGCACCGCGGGCCGCCCGTTGATCAGCCCGATCGTGGCCCCCACCCCGAACAGCGCCACCGCGGCCAGCCCGACCGCGGTGTACAGCGCGGCCATGCCCGATCCGAAGATGTAGGGCAGCACCACGACCACCGCGCCCAGCGCGAACGCGACCAGGCTGGAGAAGGCCGCGCCCCACGGCGAACCCAGTTCGTCCGGGTCCAGGCCGAGCTCCTCGCGGGCCATGGTGTCCAGCGCGGCGTCCTTGTCCTTCATGATCGTCCGGGCGACCTTCTCGGCCTCCTCTGCGTCCAGGCCCTTGGCCCGGTAGATCAGCGCCAGTTCCTCGGTCTCGGCCTCCGGATCGTCGCGCAGTTCCTCGCCTTCCAGCTCGATCTCGTGCTGGAACGCCTCGCGCTGGCTGCTCATCGAGATGTACTCACCGGCGGCCATGGAGAACGCCCCGGCCAGCAGCCCGGCGATGCCGGCGAACAGCACCGTGCCGCTGGCCACCCCGGACCCGGCGAAGCCCATCACCAGCGAGGTGTTGGACACCAGCCCGTCGTTCACGCCGAACACGGCGGCCCGCAAGCTGCCCGAGCGGTCGCTGCGGTGCCAGCGCTCCTTGCGGAGGATCCGCCGCCCCGGGGTGTCGTCGTCATCACCGCGCAGGTTGGTCAGCACCCGGGCATGCGAGCGCTCGTCCACCGCCATGTCCAGGGTGGCGTCCGGGTCGGCGTCGTACATCCCGGCGTCGGCGTGCTCGGCCCGTTCCATCAGCGGCAGCACCGCGTCCACCGAGAACCGGCGGGCCAGCCAGGTCAGCACCCAGCCGCGCAGCCCGATTCTGGTGCCTTCGGGCACCGCCGCGCCCAGCGCCGTGAGCTTGTCGGCCCAGTGCTTGGCGTGCTTGTCCTCGACCGAGGCCAGCTGCAGGAAGATCTCCTTGCGCTCGCCGGTGCTGCCTGCCGCAAGCCCCCGGTAGAGCGCGGCGCTCTGCCGCTCGGAGACCAGCAACTCCCTGAACCGGGCCGCCGAGCGGCGCCGGTCCGACCCGCCCCCGGGCGAGTCCGGACTGGTCATTGGTCGGCTTCCTGTTCGGTCTGCTCCCGGATCTCCCGGCCGACCCCGTTGCCCAGCTTGTCCGCGGCCCACTCGGTGATCCGGCGGGACACGTCCTGGGCGGTCAGCCCGATCTCGGCCAGCACCTCGTCCCGGGTGCCCGGGTCGACGAACCGCTGCGGCACGGCCAGGTCCAACAGCGGCACGGACAGCCCGGCATCGCGCAGCGCCGCCGACAGTGCCCAGCCGAATCCGCCGGTGCGCCCGGAGTCCTCCACCGTGGCCACCAGGGTGTGCTCCCCGGCCAGTTCGAGCAGGTCGGCGGGCACCGGCAGCACCCAGCGCGGGTCCGCCACGGTCACCCCGATGCCCTGGTCGGCCAGCCCCTGCGCGGCGGCCTGGCCCAGCTCGCCGAACGAGCCGACGGCCAGCAGCAGCACGTCCTTGTGCTCGCCCTCGGCCGGTTCGCGCAGCACGTCCACCACGCCCTGCCGCCGGATCGCGGGCACCGACTCGATCACCCCGCCGCGCGGGAAGCGCAGTGCGGTCGGGCCGTCATCCACCGCGACCGCCTCGGACAGCTCCTCGCGCAGCGTCTGGGCGTCGCGCGGCGCGGCCACCCGGATGCCCGGGACAAGGCCGAGGATGGACAGGTCCCACATGCCGTGGTGGCTGGCCCCGTCCGGGCCGGTGATGCCGGCCCGGTCCAGCACCAGGGTGACCGGCTGGCGGTGCAGCGCCACGTCCATCAGCAGCTGGTCGAACGCGCGGTTGAGGAACGTCGAGTAGATCGCCACCACCGGGTGCAGGCCGCCCATGGCCAGCCCGGCGGCGGAGGTCATGGCGTGCTGCTCGGCGATGCCCACGTCGAAACAGCGCTGCGGGTAGGCGGCGGCGAACTTGGCCAGGCCGGTCGAGCCGAGCATGGCCGCGGTGATCGCCACCACGTCCGGCCGCTCCCCGCCGATGCGCACCAGTTCGTCGGCGAACACCGAGGTCCAGCCGAGCTTCTTGGCCTTGGTCGGGGCGCCTGTTGCCGGGTCCATCGGGTCGGTCTGGTGCATCTGCTCGGCTTCGTTCTCGGCCGGCGGATAGCCGTTGCCCTTGCGGGTCACCGCGTGCACCAGCACCGGTCCGCCGAACTCCTTGGCCCGGCGCAGCGCCGCCTCCATGGCGTGCGTGTCGTGTCCGTCCACCGGGCCGAGGTACTTCAGGCCGAGGTCCTCGAACAGGCCCTGCGGGCTCAGCGCGTCCTTCAGGCCGCGCTTGGCCGCGTGCAGCGCGGTGTACATGGTGCGGCCAACCACCGGGGTGCCCAGCAGCGCGCGCTTGCCGCCCTCCAGGGCCCGCTCGTAGCCGGGCAGCAGCCGCAGCGCCGCCAGGTGGTCGGCGAAGCCGCCGATGGTCGGCGAGTAGGACCGGCCGTTGTCGTTGACCACGATGACCACCGGGCGGCTGGGGTCGACCGCGATGTTGTTCAGCGCCTCCCAGCACATGCCGCCGGTCAGCGCGCCGTCGCCGACCACGCACACCACGTGCCGCCGCGCGCCGGACAGCTGGAACGCCTTGGCCAGCCCGTCGGCGTAGGACAGCCCGGCCGAGGCGTGGCTGTTCTCGACGAAGTCGTGTTCGCTCTCCGCCCGGTTCGGGTAGCCGGACAGGCCGCCGGCCTGGCGCAGCCCGTCGAACCCGGCCTGCCGGCCGGTGAGGATCTTGTGCACGTAGGCCTGGTGCCCGACATCCCAGAGCAGGGCGTCCTGCGGTGAGTCGAACACCCGGTGCAGCGCGATGGTCAGCTCGACCACGCCCAGGTTGGGTCCGAGGTGCCCGCCGGTCCGGGAGACCTTCTCGACCAGGAAGCTCCTGATCTCCTCGGCCAGCCCGGGCAGCTCCTCGGGAGTCAGACGCTTGAGGTCAGCCGGGCCGCGAACAGACTCCAACAAGGTCACCTTGTGCTCCTCACCCTCGTGCCTGCGCCTGGCTAGTCAGTTTAGGACTTCCCAGAGTGACCGGCTTGCAGCAAAGCGACGCACTCTGTGTGGTGCGTCATGGGGAACGCGTCGAACGCGCGCAACCGATCCAGGGCGTACCCGTGTCCGGCGAACAACGCCACATCGCGGGCCAGCGCGGCCGGATCGCAGGCCACGTACACCACCCGGGCGGGCGTGCGGGCGGCGATCAGGTCGACCACGGCCCGGCCCGCGCCCTTGCGCGGCGGGTCCAGCACCACCACGTCCGGGTCGACGGTGACCTCGGACACCAGTGCCCGTTCCACTCGATCGGCGACGCAACGCACCTGGGGCAGATCGGCCAGGTTGGCCTCGGCGTCGGCCACCGCGGCGCGAACCGACTCCACCAGCAGCACGCTGCCGTGCGGGCCGACCTGCTCGGCCAGCACTCCCGCGAACAGCCCGACCCCGCCGTAGAGGTCCCAGGCCGCCCCGCCCTCGGGCGCGGCCGCCCACTCGCGCACCACCTCGGCCAGGGTGTCGGCGGCGGCCGGGTGCACCTGCCAGAAGGCGTCCGCGTGCAGCCGCCAGGTGCGGCCCGCGGCCTGCTGGGTGGCCTGCCCGCCGGACTCCCAGCGGGTGCGCCAGGACGACCGGCCGCGGCTCCGCTCGCGCAACGCCACGTGCCGGCGGTCGGTGTCGTCGAGCACCACCTCGAGCTCGGCGCCCTTGGGCCGGCGCCGGTCCAGCACGCCCTCCAGCAGGCCGGGCACCGAGATCGGGCAGTCCCGGATCGGGTGCACCTGGTGGCTGTGATGGGCGCGCAGGCCCGGATAGCCGTTGCCGGCCACGGCCAGGCGCAGCCGGGTGCGCCAGTGCAGCGGCCCGCCGGGCAGCTCCTCCACCTCCACGGCCAGGTCCAGCCCGGCCAGCCGGCGCAGCTGCTCGGCGATCACCTCGGCCTTGAGCCGCCGCTGCGCGGCCGGGTCGGCGTGCTGCCAGTCGCAGCCGCCGCAGCCGCCCGGCTTGGCCAGCGGGCACGGGGCCTCGACGCGGTCGGACGAGGGCTGGTGGATCTCGATGGCGTCGCCGCGGCAGAACGAACCGCCGTTGTCCTCGGTGATACGCACGGTGACCTGCTCGCCGGGCAGCGCGTGCCGGACGAACACCACCCGGCCCTGCACCCGGGCCACGCAGTGCCCGCCGTGCGCCACCGGCCCGACCTCGGCGGCGAGTTCCTGTCCGGTCCAGTCCAGCCGCTGCTCGGTCGGGTGTTCGGTGTCGGTCATCAGTCTCGTTTCTCGGCGCCTGCCTGGGGCTTGGGCAGGCTGGGTGAGGTGGGCGGACCGCCCGGCTTGCGCAGGCCGGTCTGTTGGGCGATGCCGCGGCGCACGGCGCCGGGCGAGGACAGCACGGACCGTTGCCGGGCCCGCTTGGCCCGTTCCCAGGCCCGGGCCGACGAGGCCAGCTGCCAGGGCACACTGACCACCATCACGCTGGGCTGGAACAGCAGGCGGCCCTTCAGCCGCAGCGCGCTCTGGTTGTGCAGCAACTGCTCCCACCAGTGGCCCACCACGTATTCGGGGATGAACACGGTGACCACGTCGCGCGGGTGCTCGCCGCGCAACCTGCGCACGTACTCCATGACCGGCCGGGTGATCTCCCGGTAGGGCGATTCGACCACCTTCAGCGGGATGCTGAAGTCCTCGGCGTCCCACTGGTCTATCAGCGCCTTGGTGTCGGCGTCGTCCACGTTCACGGTGACCGCGGTGAGCGTGTCCGGCCGGGTCGCCTTGGCGTAGGCCAGCGCACGCAGCGTCGGCAGGTGCAGCTTGGACACCAGGACCACGGCGTGGTTGTGCGCGGGCAGCATGGTGTGCTCGTCGCCGGCCACCAGTTCCTCGGCCACCCGGTCGTAGTGGCGGCGGATGGAGGTCATCAGAGCGAAGATCGCGACCATCGCGGCGATCGCGATCCACGCGCCGGAGGCGAACTTGGTGACCACCACGATGACCAGCACCGTCGCGGTGGCACACAGGCCGACCGCGTTGATGGTCTGCGAGCGGCGCATCCGCCGGCGCACGTTGCCGTCGGTTTCGGTGCGCAGCAACCGGTTCCAATGTCGGATCATGCCGGTCTGGCTGCAGGTGAAGGACACGAACACGCCGACGATGTAGAGCTGGATCAGCCGGGTGGAGTCCGCGTTGAAGGCCACGACCAGCACGGTCGCGGCGGCGGCCAGGAACAGGATGCCGTTGCTGTAGGCCAGCCGGTCGCCGCGGGTGTGCAGCTGGCGGGGCAGGTAGCGGTCCTGGGCCAGGATCGAGCCGAGCACCGGGAAACCGTTGAACGCGGTGTTGGCGGCCAGCACCAGGATCAGCCCGGTGACGAACGAGACGTAGTAGAAGGCCGGGGTGAAGTTGCTGAACACGGCCGCGGCGATCTGGCTGACCAGCGTCTTCTGGTGGTAGTCGGCGGGCGCGCCGATCAGCTGTGAGTTGTTCTCGGCGAAGTTGACGTGCGTGAGGCGGGCCAGGGTGATGATGCCCATGAACATGGCGACCGCGATGACGCCCATCAGCAGCAGCGTGGTGGCCGCGTTCTTGGACTTGGGCTTGCGGAACGCGGGCACGCCGTTGCTGATCGCCTCGACCCCGGTCAGCGCGGCGCAGCCGGAGGAGAAGGTGCGCAGCAGCAGGAAGGCGAAGGCGAATCCGGCCAGCGGCGCGTCGGCCTGCGAGGCCAGGTGGAACCCGGCGCTCTCGGAGTTGAGGTTGGCTCCGGACGCGGCCCGGACCAGGCCCCACGCCACCATGCCGAACACGCCGACCATGAAGCCGTAGGTGGGGATGGCGAACGCGGCGCCGGACTCCCGCACGCCGCGCAGGTTCATTACGGTCAGCAGCCCGACCACGAGCACGCAGAACAGCAGCGCGTGGCTGCCGACGAACGGCACGGCCGAGCCGATGTTGGCGATGCCCGAGGAGGTGGACACCGCGACGGTGAGCACGTAGTCCACCATCAGCGCGCTGGCCACGGTGAGGCCGAACTTGCCGCCCAGGTTGGTGGTGGCCACCTCGTAGTCGCCGCCGCCGCTGGGATAGGCGTGCACGTTCTGCCGGTAGGAGGCGACCACGATGAGCATCACCGCGGCCACGACCACGCCGATCCACGGGGCGAACCCGTAGGCGGACAGCCCGGCGACGCTCAGCGTGCGGAAGATCTCCTCCGGCGCGTAGGCCACGCTGGACAGCGCGTCGGAGGCGAACACCGGCAGCGCGATGCTCTTGGACAGCAGGGTGTGGCTGAGCAGGTCGCTCCGGAACGGGCGGCCGACCAGCAGCCGCTTCGCAGCCGTCGTGAACTTGGGCACGGACACAGAGGCTATGCGGTCTTCTCGCCCGCCGGTCGGCCGCACCCCTGCTGCGCGCGGAGCAATGCGTCCCGGCGGCTGGGCCAGATCGGCCATCGGTCCGAATCAACCGATTCGTCCGCGAGTAATCCGACCGCGCGGGCGTTTCTCCGTTACGATTCGCGGCCATCACCAGGTAGTCGAGCTACTCGAATCGGGGGGCACCACACGGTGAACTACAACAACCACAGCGCCATGGGCATCGCGGCCGGTGGCGTGATCGCCATCGTGGTGATCAGCCTGGTCATCTTCATCGCCTACCTGTGGGCCTATGTGAACATCATCCGCCGGACCGGTTATTCGGGCTGGTGGGTGCTGATCGGGCTGGTGCCGATCGCCAACATCGTGATGTTCTTCGTGTTCGCGTTCAAGGAGTGGCCGATCCAGCGCGAACTACGGGCGCTGCGGGCCCAGGCCGGCGGCGGTTACGGCGGCGGGCAGTACCCCGGCGGCCCCGGCGGCCAGTACCCGCAGGGCCCCCAGGGCGGTCCCTATGGGGGTTATCCCGGGCAGTAAAGGTCTGGTGACCCGGTAGAGCCAGGTAGTCCGGCCAGGTCACCTCTAGGCTCGGCAGTATGCGTGTGTTATTCGCCTCGACCTCCGGTACCGGACATATCACCCCGTTACTTCCGTTCGCCGAGGCCTTCCGCCGCCGCGGTGACGAGGTTCTGCTGGTGATCCCACCCGGATTGGAGATCACCGCACAGGAGGCGGGCCACGCCTACCAGCTGGGTGGACGGCCGCCGGCCGACGAGGTGGACGCCATCCGGCACCGGTTCGACGGAGGCTCGCACGCCCTGCAGGCCGAACTGATCGACCGCGAGCTGTTCGGCCGGCTGTGCACGGCGGCGATGCTGCCCGCGATGACCGACGCCTGCCTGGACTGGCAGCCGGATCTGGTGCTGCGTGAACCGTGCGAGTACTCCTCGGCGATCACCGCCACCCGGATGGGCATCCCGCACGCCCAGGTGGCCATCTCCCCGGCCGAGGTCGAAGCGTCCGCTGTGGACATCGTCACGCCCGAGTTGACCCCCTACGACGCCCGGCTGCCCCAGCGGCTGCGCGCGGCCCCCTACCTGACCCGGTTCCCGGCCTCGCTGGACCCGTCGCCGTTCGCGAAAACCCATCGATTCCGGGAAAACAACGGCAAAACCGGCGAACGCCTGCCGGACTGGTGGCGGGGCAGCCGGGCGCCGCTGGTGTACATGAGTTTCGGCACAGTCACCGGCGACCTGGCCGCCGCCCCGGCGGTCTACCGGGCCGCGCTGGACGCCGTGTCCGGACTGGACGCCCGGGTGCTGCTGACCGTGGGCCGCAAGTTCGACCCGAGGGCGCTGGGCCCGGTGCCCGACACCGTGCACATGACCGACTGGGTGTCACACGCCGACGTGCTGGCCGAGGCGGCCGTGGTGGTCTGCCACGGCGGTTCGGGCACCACGTTCGGCACGCTGGCCGCGGGCGTCCCGCTGGTCGTGGCCCCCATGTTCGCCGACCAGCCGACCAACGCCCGGCTGGTCGAGCGGGCCGGGGCCGGGATCACCGTGCCCACCGCGGACGGGGCGGCCGCGCCCGACCCCCGGCTCATCGCCGCGGCCCTGGCCCGGGTGCTGGCCGAGCCCGGTTACCGGGCCGCGGCCCGGCGGGTCGCCGAGGAGATGCGCGGCGCGCCGTCCATCGACACACTGATCGACGATCTCCTTGGCAACGATCAGTCCACAGAGGTCGGCCGCACTGTTTGATCGCGGTGCCGCGACCGTTATGGTTCCACCCGGCATCGGATGAGGAGGCGCTTCGTTGCACGTGGTCATCATGGGCTGCGGCCGAGTCGGGTCGTCGCTCGCGCAGGCGGTCGAACGCCTCGGACATTCGGTCGCGGTCGTGGACAAGGACGCGCAGGCGTTCCGCAGGCTGGGCGCCGACTTCCACGGCCAGCAGCTGGTCGGCAACGGCTTCGACCGCGAGATCCTGGTCAAGGCGGGCATCGAGCGGGCGGAGGCGTTCGCCGCGGTGTCGAACGGGGACAACTCCAACATCATCGCCGCGCGGGTGGCCCGCGAGACCTTCGGCGTTGACCACGTGATCGCGCGCATCTACGACGCCCGCCGGGCCGCGGTCTACGAGCGGCTGGGCATTCCCACCGTGGCCACCGTGCCGTGGACCACCGACCGGCTCCTGCGCACCCTGCTGCCCGACGTGACCGCGTCGGCCTGGCGCGACCCCAGCGGCACCGTGGCCATCCTGCAACTGTCGCTGCACCCGGGCTGGGTGGGCCGGTCGATCCGGGAGATCCAGGAGGGCACCGGCGCGCGGGTGGCGTTCATCATGCGGTTCGGCACCGGTGTGCTGCCCACCGCGAAGACCGTTCTGCAGGCCGATGACGTGGTGTACGCGGCGGCGGTGTCCGGCACGGTCGGCGATGTGACGGCGGCCGCGGCGCGGGCGCCCGAGGAGGAGCAGCACTGATGCGCGTCGCGATCGCCGGAGCCGGCGCGGTTGGCCGCTCCATCGCCAAGGAACTGGTCGCCGGCGGGCACCAGATCATGCTGATCGAGCGGGACGCCCGGCAGTTCGACCCGCCCGAGGTGGAGCAGGCCGAGTGGGTGCTGGCCGACGCCTGCGAACTGTCCTCTCTTGAGGACGCGGGCATCGAGACCTGTGACGTGGTGATCGCGGCCACCGGCGACGACAAGGTCAACCTGGTGGTCTCGCTGCTGGCCAAGACCGAGTTCGCGGTCAAGCGCGTGGTCGCCCGGGTCAACGACCCGAGCAACGAGTGGCTGTTCACCCAGGCCTGGGGCGTGGACGTGGCGGTGTCCACGCCGCGCATCCTGGCCGCCATGGTCGAGGAGGCGGTCAGCGTCGGCGGCCTGGTGCAGCTGCTCACCCTGCGCCAGGGCCAGGCCAACCTGGTCGAGATCACCCTGCCCGACGACACCGAGCTGGCCGGGCAGCCGGCCCGCACGCTGGAACTGCCCCGGGACGCCGCGCTGGTGGCGATCCTGCGCGGCGGCCGGGTGATCGTGCCGACCGAGGACGACTCGGTGGAGGCGGGCGACGAACTGTTGTTCGTGGCCGCACCGGAGGTCGAGCCGGCCATCCGCGAAGCGGTGGGGCTCAGCCGGACCGACTGAGACTCGCGGACGCCGCAGAACGGGCTGCCCCTGGTTTTCCCAGGGGCAGCCCGTTCTCGCTGCCGGACAGCCTTTGTTGCCGGACAGCCTTTTACGGCTGCTGAGTCGGGATCGGATCGGTCCGCGGGTCGGCGTCGATCGGGGCGCCGGCCGCGGTGTCCGGAGTGGGCGCTGCGGGCTCGGCGGCCTCCTGCTCGGCCGTGACCACCTTCACCCGCTGATCGGCCTTGCGCACCGCCCACACGGTGACCAGCGCGGCCACCGCGGTCAGCGGCCAGCCCATGCCGATGCGGGCCACGGCCAGCCAGCCGACCTGGTTGCTCTGGTACAGCCACTCCTGCACCACGAACCGGGCGCCGAACACGATCACCCACACGCCGGTGGCCACGTCGTAATACCGGCGGGCCAGTTTGTCCGAGCGCCAGGCCATGCCGGTGCTGTTCAGGGCGGCCCACACCACCCCGGCCAGCGGCCAGCGCACCAGCACCGAGACCAGGAACGCCCCGCCGTAGGCCAGGCTGGTCCAGATGCCGAACGCGAAGTAGCCCCGGGCCGAGCCGGTGCGGTAGGCGATGAACGCGGCGATGGCCACGCCGACCAGGCCGGAGATGGCCGGCTGCACCGGTTCCCTGCGGATCAGCCGCCACACCAGAATGGCCACCGCGCCGGCCACCGAGGACCAGATCGCCGCGGCCAGATTGGTCGTCGGCAGGTACACGCCGACGAACACCAGCACCGGGACCGAGGAATAGATCAGCCCGCTGATACCGCCCATCTGCTCCAGCAGGGTCTGGGCGGGCGCCTCCGCTTCGGTCTCGTCCGACTCTGCGGGGGCTTCGGATTGGCTCATACGCTCGTCTGCAGTTCGTAGTAGGGGTTGTACAGGACCTTCTGGCCGCCCCGGACGGCAAGCCGGCCGGTCGCCTTGATGCAGCGACCCGGCTCGATGCCCGCGATGCGCCGGCGGCCGAGCCAGACCAGGGTGACGCCTTCCGTTCCGTCGTACAACTCGGCCTCGACGGTCGCCGCGGCGTCCTTCGGGCACAGTTCGACGCTGCGCAGGCGGCCACGCACGGTGACCTCCTCGCCCAACCGGCAGTCACACGCCGGTTTGGCGCCGACTTCCTCGGCTTCCCTGGACAGGTCGTCGGCGTCCAGCTCGGCCACGTCAGTGGTCAGCCGGTGCATCAGCCGACGAAAGTAGCCATCCTTCGCGGTGGCCATGTCGTACTCCCGTAGTACTGGGGCCGCCCCGACTCGGCCCGTTCATCGTCAGGGTAACCGTCCATCCGGTCTGGCCAACCCACCAAAGGCAGGATGGCCGAGTGACTTTAACCGAGCCGGAGGTCGTGTTTCACATATCCGCGTACCGGCAGCGCGGGGCCGGCGCGGCGACCTGCGGCGTTGTCGTCGCGGCTCCTCCGTCCCGCAGCTCATCCACGCTGATTCCCGCTCGCCCGGAGGACAGATGAAACACGACCTGGTCCTGCTGCCCGGAACCGGTTCCGACGAGGTGTTCGTCACCGAGGCGTTCGCCACTCCGGCGGCCGAATTCGGGTGGCGGCCAGTGGCCGTGCCGCCGGTGCCGGGCCCGGCCCTGGCCGAGGAGTTCCTGGCCGCGCTGGACCGGGCGGCCGAGGCCGGGCCGATCGTGGTCGGCGGCATCTCGCTGGGCGCGCACCTGGCCGTGGAGTGGGCGCTGCGGCGGCCGGAGCGGTGCGCCGGGCTGGTGGCCGCGCTGCCCGGCTGGCACGGACCGGTCGACGATCCGGCCGGCACCGCGCCCGCGGCGGTGGCCGCGCGCTACAGCGCCGCCCGGGTGGACGCACTCGGGGTGGACGCGGCACTGGCCGGGGCGGTCGACGGGGTGCCCGGCTGGCTGGCCGCCGAACTGAACCGGGCCTGGCGGCGGGCCGGGGCCGGACTGGCCGCGGCGCTGCGGGTGGCGGCGACCCGGCCAGCGCCGGCGCTGGCGGAGCTGGCCCGGCTGTCCGTGCCGGCCGGGGTGGCGGCGTGTGCCGACGATCCGGTGCATCCGGCCGAGGTGGCCAAGGACTGGGCGGCCGCGCTGCCCAACGCCGAGTTGCGGACGATCACCTTCGCCGAGTTCGGCGCGGACCGCGCGGCGCTGGGCCGCGCGGCCCTGGAGGCGTTCCACACGGCCCGGCGCCGAACCGGCTGAGGGCCGGCGCCGGACCGGCCGGCTTCCGCGTGGCGCCGGAGCGGGTGATCAGCCGAAGATCGGCGGGTCCAGCGGCTGCGGGTTCAGCAGCTGCCCGAATTCGTCCACAATGGAGGGCTGGTCGAGCACCGGCACCATCGAGACGTCGAACCACTCGCTGCCCGGCCCGATCCCGTTGTTGTCCACGGTGTCCGCGGAAGCCGTGCCGGCAAGGAGAAAACCGGCCAACCCGGTGGCGGCGGCAACGGCCGCGGCCCGGACGACAAAACGCATGAGATCGCTCCGATCGGTCGACGAAACGGACCGGGCCGACGCTAGCGATCAGCGCCCGAACCCACCCGCCGGACAACCCGAACGTGTGACCGCCCGGACCGAGCGGGCGATCCGAAATGAGCGGGCAATCCGAAATGATCAGCCTCCGCGCGCCACGAGCCGCTATCAGCGCCCTGAACCGGCCGGGCGGCGGGCCGGGCTCAGCCCCCGGACCGGCCGGAGGAAAACGAATTCCGGGCTCAGCCGAACTGGCCCTGGGCCGGAGCCTGGCCCGGCTGCGGTCCCGGCGCTCCCGGTTGCCCCGGCGCTCCCGGTTGCCCCGGTGCACCCGGCTGTCCCGGCCCCTGCGCCTGCACCTGGGCCGCGATCTCCTCGGGCAGCTTCAACTCCAGCGGGGTGCGCACCGGCATCGGCTGCTCCCCGCGCACCACCACGGTGTCGGCCACCAGGTTGCGCAGTTCCTCGGCCGCCTTCGCCGACTGCTCCTTGGGTCCGGCCGCCACCGCGCGCAGCATCCAGCGCGGCCCGTCCACGCCGACGAAGCGCAGCAGCACGTCGTTGACGAACGCCACCAGCTCGATGCCCCAGGGTCCGTTCTCCCGGCGCACCCGCGCGCCGTCGCCGTGCAGCTGCTCGGACAGCTCGCGGGCCACCTCGTACCAGAGGCCGGAGGTGCGCGGCGCGGCGTAGGCGCTGACCGTGTGCCTGCCGTTCGGGGTGACCACGTGCACCGCGCGCAGCGGACCGCGCGGATCCATCTCCACCTGGATCTGCGCGCCGTCGGGCACGGGCAGCCGCACCGAGCCGAGATCCAGCCGGTGCAGACCGTCCTCGGGGGCTTCGTCCTCGTCGAACGGGCCGTCCTCGGCCGCGCCGTCGTAGTCCGCGTCCTCGTCGTCGTAGCCGGCGTACTCGTCGTCGGAGTAGTCGCCGTACTCGTCGTCGAGGTCGCCGCCGGCCTGGTGCCGACCGCCCTTGCCTCGGCCGAAAATGCCCACTAGCCCTCTGTCCCCTCTGCGCCACCGGTTCTGGCCAGCTCCCCCAGCGTCGCATGTCCGCCGGTCGAGCCATAGCCCCCGGCGCCGCGCTCGCTCTCGGTCAGCTCGCTCACCTCGACGAACACCGCAGTCTCCACCCGCTGCACGATCAACTGGGCGATCCGGTCGCCGCGGCGCAGTTGGATCGGCTCGCGCAGGTCGTGATTGACCAGGCACACCTTGATCTCGCCGCGATACCCGCAGTCGATGGTGCCCGGGGTGTTCACCACGGACAGCCCGGCGCGGGCGGCCAGGCCGGAGCGCGGGTGCACGAACCCGGCGTACCCCTCGGGCAGCGCGATGGCGATGCCGGTGCCCACCACGGCGCGTTCGCCCGGCGCGAGCACCAGGTCGGTGGTGGTCACCAGGTCCGCGCCGGCGTCTCCGGGACGGGCATAGGACGGAATCGGCACTCCGGGGTCGACCCGGGAAAGCTGTACGGCAACGCTGGACACGAGGGGCGACACTACCGGTATCTCCAGGCACGGCGAACCAGAGAGGCTCCCCGATGGTCTGGAAACCGGAAGTCGTCATGATCCCGGTGACCGACGGGGACCGCGCCAAGGCCTTCCAGCGAGGTCTTCCACCTCGCCGAGGACGGGCAGGAGCCGGGGCCGGACCCGCAACGGCGGATTTCGGGTCGTTTGTCGCCTTCGCCGACCCGGACGGCAACGGCTGGCTGGTCCAGCAGGTTCGGGGCGGAGGCCGGGTCGTACCCTGAACTCTGTGAGTGAGAGCGCGAGGAGCGAGCGCGGCGCGGTGGACACCGCGGAGCAGACCGGCCGGCCGGCCGAGCGGGCGGGCAGCGGCGCGGCCGCGGCCACCGCCGAGGGCCGGGCCGGAAGCGCCCCCGGCTACTCCGAGCGCCTGTACCTGCCCTGGTACCACTGGTTCCTGCCGCTGGTCGCGGCCGTGCTACTGGCCGCCGAGGTGCACATGGGCTACCCCGGGGTGCGGGCCTGGCTGCCCTACGTCATCACCATCCCGCTCACCGCGCTGATCATCTGGCGGTTCGGCAACGCCAAGGTCGAGGTGCACGACGGCGAGATCTGGGCCGGCGAGGCGCACCTGCCGCTGCGGTTCGTCAGCGAGATCCGGATGGTGCCGCAGGAGACCAAGCGCAAGGTGCTCGGCCCGGGCTTCGACCCGGCCGCGTTCGCGCTGCACCGCAGCTGGATCGGCCCGATGGTGTGGCTGAAGCTGGACGACCCGGAGGACCCGACCCCCTACTGGCTGGTGTCCACCCGCGCGCCCGAGCGGCTGATCGAGGCGCTGACTGCCGAGATCAACCGCACCGAGGGCGCCGACGCGGGCCGGAACGCGAACAGCACCGCCGAGACCGGGGTGACCCCGGACGAGACCAAGGCGGCCAACGCCACGTCCGGGACGATCACCGCCGAGCCCGAGCCGGCCGAGCGCGAGACGGCCGAGCCCGAGACGGCCACGGCCACGGCCGAAACCCAGGCCGCGAGCCAGGACGACGTGCGGGACGACCCCGCCGCCCAGACCCCGGCCCAGCGGCCGGACGGCGAGCAGGCCGCCGGCGAGTAGCCGTCGAGACCGAGGTCACGCTCGGTGCCCAGGGAAAATCACCCGGATGCAGCACTGGGCACCCGCACGCGGCGGGTGCCCAGAGATGTTGTGCTGACCGGCCGCGGTGCGCGGGCCGGTTCGTATGTCGGTCCGTTCTTCTCGTTCGGTCCGTTCGACGTGCGGTCCCTGGTCGACGCGGTCCGGCCGGTGCCCCCCGTAGGCCGCTTCGCTCAGGCACAGTCCCGGCAGACGTACTGGCCGTGGTTCTCCTCGGCCAGCCGGCTGCGGTGGTGCACCAGGAAGCAGCGCGAGCAGGTGAACTCGTCCGCCTGCTTGGGCAGCACCTTGACGGTCAGCTCCTCGCCGGACAGGCCGGACAGGTCCGCCCCGGGCAGCTCGAAGTTCTCGTCCGGTGCGTCCGTATCCACGTCGACGACCCCGGACTGGTTCTCGTTGCGCCGCGCCTTCAACTCCTCCAGGGAGTCTTCGGCGAGCTCATCGGTCTCGCTCCGGCGCGGTGCATCGTAGTCGGTCGCCATGTCTTTTCACCCCTGCGGTCAACGGAAAACTGTTCGTGCGCTGCTCAACGTCTCAACGCAGCATTTTGTGCCCGCCGCCGAAAGTGACGGAGGTCTCGCTGAGATCACCGCCGGTTTCCCCCTGTCCGGAATCGAT
This sequence comes from Pseudonocardiaceae bacterium, assembly GCA_035551355.1. Lineage (GTDB taxonomy): Bacteria > Actinomycetota > Actinomycetes > Mycobacteriales > Pseudonocardiaceae > DATATV01. Next base: position 45,131 of record DASZNF010000066.1, read on the forward strand.
CCGGGCGAAGCCACCGAACGTGTGGAGCGGCCAGAGGGTAGCCCATCGCCCCTGCATTCTCACCCCGGCTCACCCCACTGGTGGATAAGACAACCCGATCGGCGGGCCGGGGCAACGAGATCGCCCGCTGTGTCGTCTAGCAAGTAGGCGTGGCAACCAAGCGGTACAGGTCGGTATCCGTTACTGTCCGGAACGTGCGAGTTGCGCGCGGCCACTCCGAGATCGAGACGGACGCAACACCCCCGATAAGGGTGATCCAAGTACACCCGGTCGAGCTGAAACGCCTAGGCTGATCAGTAAGAAACAACTTATGCAGGGCTTCGATGGCAACAGCCAGGGAAGGACGGGCAGGTGGCTGCCGCAGGCTTGTCACGGGAGCGCCGGAGAGCGCCATACCGGAGGCGGAAGCCGATACCGGCCATCGTCATTGTTGCCCTGTTGCTGATCGCGGCCGTGGTGGTGTGGATCAAGGTGATCCACAAGGCGGACAATGTGGATCAGGCGATCGCCTGCCCAGCGTCCACAGTGGCCGGTGCCGCCGGTGATCAGACTCTTGGCTACACCGCGTTGGACAAGGTCACTCCCGCGGCGCCGAACCAGATCCAGTACCGCGTGTACAACGGGAGCACCCAGCGCGGCGCGGCCAATCAGGCGGCCATCGCGTTGACCGGCCTGGGTTTCCAGCAGGCCACCACGATCGCCGACGATCCGCTGTACCCGCAGCAGAACATGGCCTGTGTCGGGCAGATCCGGTTCGGCTCCAATGGTCAGGCCGCGGCGCGGACGCTGAGCCTGGTGCTGCCGTGCACCCAGCTGATCAAGGACAACCGGCAGGACTCGACGGTGGATGTGGCCATCGGCAAGAAGTTCTCCACCGTGGTGCCCAACACCGACGCCCTGTCCGCGCTGCACCAGCTGTCCGCCTACGCGGCCAGCCACCCGGCCCAGCAGGGCGGCCAGCAGGCCCAGGGGTCCTCAGGTCCCGTGCTGAGCCAGTCGCTGCTGTCCAACGCGCACAACTCGACCTGTTGATCGGTCCGCCGAACAGGCGGACAGCGAACCAGGTACGCGCACAGCAGCAGCCAACAACGCGCGCAGCGGAACCAACGCTCACTCCCCGGCCGGGCCGTCCAGGACCGCCCGGCCGAGTCGTCTCAGCATCCGGACGCTCGTCTCAGACCCCGCCCGCGCCCGCGGCCACCAGTGCCCCGCGCAGTGCCTCGGCGATGCCCGGGGCGGCGGCCAGCACCGCGTCCGCGCCGAGCCCGTCGTCCAGTCCGGCGAGATCGGCCGCCTCCTTCGCGCTGTAGGGCAGCCGGAGCACCGCGCCCGCCTCCTGGGCGATCAGCGCCGCGGCGGCCCAGTCCCAGCGGTTCAGGCCGTGCTCGACGTGCGCGTCCACCCAGCCGGCGGCCACCGCGCACAGGTCCAGCGCGGCCGAACCGCCCCGGCGGATGTCGCGCACCCTGGGCAGCAGTTCGGCCCACATCCGGGCCTGCCTGCCCCGGCGGCCCGCGTCATAGGCGAAACCGGTGGCGACCAGGGCCAGCTCGAGCCGGCCGGCATCGGACACCGCCAGCGGCCGCCCGTCCAGCCAGGCGCCCTGCCCGCGCGCGGCGGTCCAGGTGCGCCCGGTGGCCGGTTCCACCACCGCCCCGGCCACCGACACCCCATCCACCTGCGCGGCCACCGACACGGCGTAACTGGGGGCGCCGTAGAGGTAGTTGACGGTGCCGTCGATCGGGTCGACCACCCAGACCAGCCCGTCGGTGGCCTCGGCCCCGCCCTCCTCCTCGCCGAGCACGTGCGCGTCCGGCCACAGGTCGGCCAACCGGGTGCGGATGAGCTGTTCGGAGGCACGGTCCGCCGCGGTCACCACATCGGTCTCGGTCGACTTGGTGGTCACCTGGCCGACCGCGGTGATCCGTTGCGCCACCACGAGTTCCGCTGCCTCGGCGGCCAGCGAAACCGCATGGGCCAGCAGGGTCTGGGCGTCATATTCTGCAATGGGCACGTCCTCATCAAACAGCAGCCCGCTAAGGTTTCCAGTCATCATCGACTGAATCGAGTAGGAAGGTCCGCCGATGAGCGCCAGCACCACCCGGGGATTCGGGATCGACATCGGCGGGTCCGGCATCAAGGGATGCACCGTCGACCTGGAGAAAGGTGTGCTGGACACCGAGCGCCTACGCATCCCGACGCCCCAGCCGTCCACTCCGGACGCGGTGGCCGACGTGGTCGCCCAGGTCGTGGAGAAGTTCAACTGGGACGGCCCCATCGGGGTGACCCTGCCCTGCGTGATCAAGCAGGGCGTGGCGCTGACCGCCGCGAACGTGGACCACGGCTGGACGAACACCGACGCCGCGGCGCTGTTCGCCAAGCGGCTGGGCAAGCCGACCGGGCAGCTCACCGTGCTCAACGACGCGGACGCCGCGGGCATGGCCGAGATCCGCTACGGCGACCCGCACGACCACTCCGGCACCGTGGTGCTGCTGACCTTCGGCACCGGCATCGGCAGCGCGGTGTTCCTGGACGGCAAGCTCGTGCCCAACACCGAGTTCGGCCACCTCGAGGTGGACGGGCACGACGCGGAGAAGCGCGCGGCGGCCTCGGTGAAGGACGAAAAAGAGCTGTCCTGGGACGAGTGGACACATCGTGTCTCGAAGTACCTGCGCACCCTGGAAGACCTCATCTGGCCCGATCTGGTGATCGTCGGCGGGGGCATCTCCAAGAAGTCGGAGAAGTGGCTGCCGCTGCTCAAGGTGCGGACCAAGGTGGTCGCCGCGACCCTGCACAACGACGCCGGAATCGTCGGCGCGGCGGCCGCGGCCACCCACGGTATCCAGCACTGATAGGGCATTCGGCCCAGCGCTGATCGCCTGTTCGTACATTCGGTGACCTGATGGTGACACTCGGAAGGACTGCGCGCCGCCACCCTGCGTCCCGCGCGTAGTTACAATGGAACGCGTGCTCGCCGGTAGGCAGGCGGGCCGCTCCCCCAGAATTCAGGCAACCGAGGTCCGCTCACCTCGGCCGCCATGATCGACCATCGCGAAAGGGCGTACGTGGCAGCCGCAGAAACCGTGACCCGACGCTCCGGAAACCCAGCGAGCGCCGCGAAGACGACCAATGGCGCGTCCACCAAGGCACCGACCGCGGTGGACGGCGTGGACACCGACCAGCAGGGCGACGCGACCCCGGCCGGCAAGCCGGTTCCCAAGAAGCCCGTGGGCCGCAAGCCGGCCGGCGGCAAACCGGCCGCCCGCGGCGGCAAGAAGACCGCGGCGGCCGACAAGGGCAAGACCAAGAAGGACGGCGACGAAGCCGAGATCGAGGGCGACGGCGAGGTCTCGCCGGAGGACGTCGATCTGGAGGACGTCGAGGTCGACCTCGTCGAGGTGGTCGAGGACGAAGCCGTCGTGGAGGAGGCCGCCAAGTCCGACAAGGACGGCGACTTCGTCTGGGACGAGGAGGAGTCCGAGGCGCTGCGGCAGGCCCGCAAGGACGCCGAGCTCACCGCCTCGGCCGACTCGGTCCGGGCCTACCTCAAGCAGATCGGCAAGGTCGCCCTGCTCAACGCCGAGGAGGAGGTCGAACTCGCCAAGCGGATCGAGGCCGGCCTTTACTCGGCCGAGCGGGTACGCAAGGCCGAGGACGAGAGCGAGAAGCTCACCACCCAGATGCGCCGCGACCTGCGGTGGATCATCCGGGACGGGGAGCGGGCCAAGAACCACCTGCTGGAGGCCAACCACCGGCTGGTCGGCTCGCTGGCCAAGCGCTACACCGGCCGCGGCATGGCGTTCCTGGACCTGATCCAGGAGGGGAACCTGGGCCTGATCCGCGCGGTCGAGAAGTTCGACTACACCAAGGGCTACAAGTTCTCCACCTACGCCACCTGGTGGATCCGCCAGGCCATCACCCGGGCCATGGCCGACCAGGCCCGCACCATCCGCATCCCGGTGCACATGGTGGAGGTCATCAACAAGCTCGGCCGCATCCAGCGCGAGCTGCTCCAGGATCTGGGCCGCGAGCCCACCCCGGAGGAGCTGGCCAAGGAAATGGACATCACCCCGGAGAAGGTGCTGGAGATCCAGCAGTACGCCCGGGAGCCCATTTCGCTGGACCAGACCATCGGCGACGAGGGCGACTCGCAGCTCGGTGACTTCATCGAGGACTCCGAGGCGGTCGTCGCGGTGGACGCGGTGTCCTTCACGCTGCTGCAGGATCAGCTGCAGTCCGTGCTGGCCACGCTGTCCGAGCGCGAGGCGGGTGTGGTCCGGCTGCGCTTCGGTCTCACCGACGGCCAGCCGCGCACGCTGGACGAGATCGGCCAGGTGTACGGGGTGACCCGGGAGCGCATCCGGCAGATCGAGTCCAAGACCATGTCCAAGCTGCGCCACCCGTCCCGTTCACAGGTGCTGCGCGACTACCTGGACTGAGTCGCACTTTTCGAAACCGGCCGGTGGTCCGCTGTGGACCATCGGCCGGTTTTGCTTGCCGCCTAAGAGTTTTGCTTCCATTCGATGGTGAAATCGGTGCCACCGGTCAGATCCGAGGTGGTGGCCAGCGTGTTGTTGTTGCGCACCAGGTTGATCCCGAGCGCACCGGAGTCGGCGACCGGCGCCCCGTTGATCTGCCCACCGGTGAACGCGACCGAGCCGAAGTCGGGCAGGTCGGCCAGCGTGGAGCCGGAGCCGGGGGTCTCGGCGACGATCTCGGCGCTGGAGTTGGCCGCCCCGGCCGCGCCGGTGTGCGAGGCGTCCTCGGTCCAGCCCTGGGTGGCGTCGGACAGGTAGAGCTCGTAGCCGGTGAGCGCGGAGAAGATCACCTTGGCGGTCAGCTGGTCGCCGGGCGCGATCGTGTCCGGATAGGCGGTGATCGAGTTGGTCGGGTAGATCTCCCACCACGCCGAGTAGCCGGCCACCCCGCCGGCGCACTTGGCCTGGGTGCCGTCCTGCTCCACCGCGGTGTCGCCCCAGCCGTCCAGGCCGACCCAGAACACCACCGTGCCGTCGCCGTGCGAGCAGTCCACGGCGGGCTGGGTCCAGCTGGCCTGCACGCTGGTGTAGCTGCCGGCCCGCACCGAGGTGTTCACCGCGTAGCCGACCCAGTTGGGACTGCTGGCACTGGCGGCGGCCCCAGTGGGCGTGTGGGGCGCGGCGAGCCGCGCGGGCAACGCGAAGGCCCCGGAGTTCGTCGCGGACGCCGCCGGACTGGCCGGAACGACGCCCAGCAGGGCCAGGGCAGCCGCGCTGCCCACGAGTCTGTGCATGTTCTCCCCAGCCGCGCGATACCGTCCCCCAGGACGAATGGGATGAGCGTTCTCCCGCCCGGGGTGGCGGTCAACATACGAAGGTCGGGTGTCGCCCGGCGGCGCGAGGCGGTCCCGGCCAACGGAATCAGGCCCCTGTTCACGCACAGCGAACACCCTCGACCTGGGCATAGACCCGGGCTTGTCCGTGACGCCGATCACAGCGCGACCAGTGATATCGGACAAAACCCCGCGGAATGTTACCCAGAGCGCTGGTGTAAGCGCAGGTCGCTGCTGCATTCGGGTACATCATGACGTGACCGGCATCCCAACGGCGCGGGAACACTTGCGCCCTCCCAGGCGTCTGCAAGAGTGGAGCCAACGAACACGCGGTGCAGTCCGGCCGCCGTGGACGTGGCCCGCAACAGGCACCGAGTCGCCGGTGCCGGGACGGAGGGAGATTCACCATGACAACCGCACTCGCCCGCCCCGAGTTGACCCTTGCCGACCGTTGCGACCGCTGCGGGGCAGCCGCCCGCGTGCGTGCCGTACTCCCGTCAGGAGGCGAATTGCTGTTCTGCGGCCACCACGCACGAGAGCACGAAGACCGTCTGAAGGAACTCGCGGCGCAGCTGCAACGCGACGAAGCGCAGGACTGAAGCCACGGAGGCGAAGGGCGGGACCGCGGATGGTCCCGCCCTTCGCCCATCTGCGGGCACGTTTCAATAGGCAAATCCCGGTAGGCAGATTCCGGCCGGTTCGCACCCGGCGGTCCGGGGTGCGGGCCGGGACTCAGTACGCGGCCAGCACCGGCTCGAAGGCCAGCTCGGCCGCGCCCAGCAGCCGGGCGTCGGTACGCAGCGCCGAGGTCACGATCGAGGTGCCGCCCAGCGCCCGGGACACCATGCTGCGGGTGCGCACGGTGGCCGCCACCGAGTCCACCAGCGAGGCGGGCAGGGCGGTGAACAGGTCGCCCAGCACCACCAGCTGTGGGCACAACAGGTTGACCACGTTGCACAGCCCCACGGTCAGCCACTCGCCGAAATCGCCGAGCCGGGCCCGCACCTCGGCCGGCCGGTCGGCCAGGATCCGCAGCTCGGCCACCACCGCACCGCGCGGGGAGTCCTCCGGGATGCCCAGCGCCCGGCTCAGCGCCCGCTCCCCCACCTCGGTCTCCCAGCAGCCGGTGCAGCCGCAGTAGCAGGGCCGCCCGTGCGGGTTGACCACCATGTGCCCGATCTCGCCGACATAGCCCGCGGTGCCGCGCATCGAGCTGCCGCTGGAGATGACCCCGCCGCCAACGCCGACGTCGGCGGTGATGTACACCGCGTCGGTGGCGCCCCGGGCCGAGCCGCGCAGGTGCTCGGCCAGCGCGCCCAGTTCGGCGTCGTTGCCCAGGTGCACCGGCGTGGCCTGGGCCTTCGCGCCCCAGGCCACGCTGTCCCGGTTGCGCCACGTGCGGCTCAGCCACTCGCCGAGCGGCACGTCCGACCAGTGCAGGTTGGGCGCCTCGTGCACCAGCCCGTCCGAGCGGCGCACCACGCCGGGCACGGACACCCCGACCGCGGCCACCATCACGTCCAGCTCGCTGATCAGCAGCTCGGCGTTGTCCACGATCTTGGTGAACACCTCGCGCGGCGCCCGGGTCTCCGGCCGCAGGCTCCAGCTGCACCGGGCCAGGATCTGCCCGCCGATGCCCACCATGGCCATGGCCACCTGCTCCACCCTGATGTCCACCGCGAGCACCACGGCGGCATGCGGCTGGGGCAGCACCAGCAGGGATGGCCGGCCCGCGCCGCTGCGCATGGCCGGGACCTTCTCCTCCACCACCCCGTCACCGGCCAGGCCGTCGACCAGGGCCTTGATGGTGGAGCGGTTGAGCCCCAGCTCGGCGGCCAGGTCCGCGCGGGTACACGGACCGGCCACATGCAGCCGGCGCAGCAGGGCGGCCCGGTTGTGCCTGCGCACCTCGTCCGGACGGGTGCCCGAGGTGGGACTGGTGGTCAACGGGCCGTCCCTGCTGCCGTAGGTGGGGTCAACGAGCCGTCCTCACCGGGACAGCGCTCGCCGCCGGGACAGCGCGTCCACCGTAGCCGCGGCCAGCAGCACCAGCCCGGTGATGACGTTCACGGCCGCGGCCTGGAAACCCAGCAGGTTCAGCCCGTTCTCCACGGCGGCCAGCACCAGGCCGCCGAGCACCGCGTCACGCACCCGGCCCCGGCCGCCGAACAGCGAGGTGCCACCGATCACCGCCGCGCCGACCGCGAACAGCAGCACGGTGCCGTTACCGGCGTTGCCGTCCACCGAGGCGATCTTGGAGGTGTAGACGATGGACCCGACCGCGGCCACCGAGGAACAGATCACGAACACGCTCATCCGGATCTTGGGCACGTTGACGCCGGCGCGCCGCGCGGCCTCCCGGTTGCCGCCGACCGCGTACACGTGCCGGCCGTAGCGGGTGCGGTCCAGCACGTAGGTGCCCAGCACCAGCAGCACCAGCACGATCGGCACCACGTAGGGCACGCCGTGGATGTCGGCGAACGCCGGGTTGGGCGAGCGGTTGAGGGTCAGCAGGTAGGTGGCGATGGCGCCCAGCACCAGCACCGCGCCGACCTTGATGCCGATCATCACGGTGGGCGAGGCGACCAGGCCCTTGCGCAGCCGGGCGAAGTGCCGGAACAGCATGACCAGCGCGTAACCGCCCGCGGCGATCACGAACAGGATCCAGCTGCCCACCGTGGACAGGTTGCCGTTGGCCACGTTGAACAGCACCTGGCTCTGCCGGATGGAGATGTTGCCGCCCTGGCCGACCAGCTGCAGCACAACGCCGTACCAGGCGATGAACAGCGCCAGGGTGACCACGAACGAGGGGATGCCGACCTTGGCCACCAGGTAGCCGGTCAGGCTGCCGATGCCCGCACCGACGCACACCGCCAGCAGTATTTCCAGAAACGCGTTGGTGGGCACGCCGAGCAGCATCAGCACGACACCGAGGCCGGACATCGCCGCGCCGGCCCAGATGCGCATGAACGCCGACAGGATCGTGGCCACGATCAGCGCGATCACGAAGGCGTAGAACACCGCCGAGCCCATGCCGCCGAGCAGGTTGCCGTGGCTCTGGAAGTGCAGGGCCAGCACCGAGGCGGTGACGCCGGAGGCGGTGCCCGCGGACAGGTCGATCTCGCCCAGCAGCAGCACGAACACCAGGCCCATGGCGATGATCGCCTCGCCCGCGCCCTGCTCCAGCAGGTTGGCCAGGTTGTTCACGGTGAGGAACGAGCTGGACAGCCCGGTGAACAGCGCGACCAGCACCACCAGCCCCAGCAGCGCGGGCAGCGCGCCCAGCTCACCGCCGCGGACCCGGCTGAAGTAGTCGCGTACCGCCTCGCCCGCGGAGCGGGAGGTGGTGTCGATACCGAAGTCGGTGACCATTTGGTCCCGGTCGGTCTTGGCCGCCTTGGGGGCGGTCGGAGTCGTGTTAGTCATTTCCCGTCAATCCCCTACTGAGAGACCGTCTCGGGGGCCACGTCCGCATCGGGACGGGCCAGGCCGAGGTCACCCGAACGGCCTGCGGTGATCAGTTCGACCACCTGGCTGTGCGTGACGTCCTTGGTGGGCAGCTCGGCGGCCATCCGGCCGAGGTAGAGCGTGGCGATCCGATCGGCCACCTCGAAGACGTCGTTCATGTTGTGGCTGATCAGCACCACGCCGAGACCCTGCTCGGCCAGCCTGCGGACCAGGTCGAGCACCTGGCGGGTCTGGGCGACGCCCAGCGCCGCGGTCGGCTCGTCCAGCAGCACGACCCTGCTGTTCCACAGCACCGCCTTGGCGATGGCCACGGTCTGCCGCTGCCCACCGGACAGCGAGGCGACGGGGGTGCGCACGGACTTCACGGTGCGCACGGACAGCGAGGTCAGGGTCTTGCGGGCGGCCAGCTCCATGCCGGCCTCGTCCAGCAGCGCGGCCGGGCCGCGCTCCCGGCCCAGGAACATGTTCTGCACGATGTCGAGGTTGTCGGCCAGCGCGAGGTCCTGGTAGACGACCTCGATGCCCAGATCGGCGGCGTCCTTCGGGCTGTGCACCTTCACCGGCTTGCCCTCGAACAGGACCTCGCCGGAGTCCATCGGGTAGATCCCCGCGACGCACTTGACCAAAGTGGACTTGCCCGCGCCGTTGTCGCCGACCAGCGCAGTGACCTCACCGGCACGCACGGTGAAGTCCACGTCGTGCAGGACGTGGACTGGCCCGAAGCTTTTGTTGATGCCCCGCAGGGCCAGAATCGGCTCGTTCACTCAGGTTCTCCTTGCCGAGAAAGCCGAGATGGGGGTCGCGGCGGGGCACGGGCACGGGTTTCGCGTGCCCCGCCGCGACTGTCTGGGTTCGGTCAGGAGATGCCGAGCTGCGTGCAGGCTGCGGCCGCGGCGCCGCCGCAGATGTCGCTGGCCTTCACGTATCCCTGCGTGACCACTTCTTTGACATTCTGCTTGGTGATCAGCACCGGGGTGAGCAGGACGGACGCGATGGTGCGCTTGCCCTGCGGGTCGGTGCTGGTCTGGCTGGCGATCTTGTTCGCGCTCGCGGTGTCACCCTTGACCAACGCGGCAGCCAGTTGGGCGGCCGAGGAGGCCTCCTGCTCGATCGGCTTGAAGACGGTCGAGTACTGCAGGCCTTCCAGGATGTCCTGCAGGCCGGCCGCGGTGGCGTCCTGCCCGGTCACCGGAACCTTGCCGGCCAGGCCGTCCTTCTGCAGCACGGTGATGATCGCGCCGGCAAGGCCGTCGTTGGCGGCCAGCACACCGTCGATCTTGCCGCCGTTGGCGGTGAGCAGCTGCTCGAAGACGGTGCCACCGGTCTGGTTGTCCCAGCCGTCGATGGCCCGGCTGTTGACCAGCTTCAGGGTGCCGTTGGTGTACAGCGGCCCGACGACCTGCTCCTGGCCCTGGTGGAACAGGGTGGCGTTGTTGTCGGTGGGCGCGCCCTCGATCTCGATGACCTGTGCGCCCGGCTTGCTCTTGAGCGCGTCGGACATGGCCTGCCCCTGCAGGTTGCCGACCTTCACGTTGTCGAAGCTGACGTAGTACTTGGCGCTGCCGCCGAGGTTGAGCCGGTCGTAGTCGATGACCGGGACGCCCTGCTGGGCGGCCTTCTGCTCGACCGCGGCGCCGGACGAGCCGTCCGGGGCGCCGATGATCAGGGCCTTGACGCCCTGGGACAGCATGCTGTCCGCGATCTGGGAGAACTTCTGGTCGTCGCCCTGGGCGTTCTCGATGATCGGGCTGAGACCTTCAGCCGTGAGCGCCTTCTGGAGCATGGGCTGGTCGAACTCTTCCCATCTGGCCGAGGTGGCGGTCTCCGGAAGGATCACACCGACCTTCGGGCCGCTCCCGCTCGCACCGGCGGTGGACCCGCCGCTGCTCCCGGAGCTGCTGTTCGCGCCGCACGCCGTGAGGGCCATGACCAGGCCGGTACCCACGGCGAGCGCGGCGACAATGTTCTTCCGCATTCGCGACCCCTTCGTCACTGCAGTTGATCGTCTTGCTCAGTCCATATGTTGTGCGCGGCAACATATGAATGTTGTGGCCGACAACATATGGCACGAATCGGGGTGACGGTAGCCATACCGAATCGATTCAGACGTTTAACTTCGACACAATTCGGCAACGGAGGGTTGATCAGAACGTCAACTGAGGGAAATCCCTGGCATGCTGTGCCGCCCCGGTTACCGGCCGTGATGATCGTCTGCTACCAGAGGTAGCTGAGCGGCCGCTGGAAACCAGCCGTACGAAGCCTGCGAACCGCCTTCGCGACCAACCTCGAAAATTCCCGGAACCGGGTGAAACGGACCTATCGAACAGCGGTTGCGGCTACCAGGAACGCAGTGTGGCGATGCGCTCTTCCAGCTGCTCCACCGAGGCCATCGCGGTCGGCGGCCCACCGCACGTCCGGCGCAGCTCGCCGTGGATCGTGCCGTGCGGTTTGCCGGTCCGGTGGTGATACACCCCGACCAGCGTGTTCAGCTCCCGGCGCAACTCGGCCAGCCGAGCGGCCACCGACTGCGAGCGGGCCCGGTCCGGCTGCTCCGGCGCGTCGGACTTGCGGGGGGAGTCGGACAGCTGCGTCTCCTGCCGCTTGCGCAGCAGCGCGCGCACCTGCTCGGGCTCCAGCAACCCGGGCAGCCCCAGGTACTCCTGCTCCTCGTGGGTGCCGGCCAGGGCCGCGGTGCCGAACGAGGAGCCGTCGTAGATCACCTGGTCCAGTTCGGCCGAGGCGCCCAGCGAGGTGAAGCCGGTCTCCTCCTCGCCCAGCTCGTCCTTGGTCCGGTTGGCGTCCAGCAGCAGCTCGTCGTCCCAGCCGTCGGACTCCCGGTGCGGCTTGCCCAGCACGTGATCGCGCTCGGCCTCCATCTCGCTGGCCAGCTCCAGCAGCACCGGCACGCTGGGCAGGAACACGCTGGCCGTCTCCCCCGGCTGCCGCGCCCGCACGAACCGGCCGATGGCCTGGGCGAAGTACAACGGGGTGGACGCGCTGGTGGCGTACACGCCGACGGCCAGCCGGGGCACGTCCACACCCTCACTGACCATCCGCACCGCGACCAGCCAGCGCTGGGTGGTCGCGCCGAACTCGGCGATCCGCCCGGTGGCCTTCGGGTCGTCGGACAGCACCAGCGCCGGTTCCTGCCCGGACACCTCGGTGAGGATCTTGGCGTATGCCTTCGCCGACTCGTGGTCGGAGGCGATCACCAGACCGCCCGCGTCCGGCATGCCCGCGCGCACCTGGGTCAGCCGGGTGTCGGCGGCATGCAGCACCGAGGGAATCCACTCCCCCGCCGGGTCCAGCGCGGTGCGCCAGGCCCGCGCGGTGTGCTCCTGGGTCAGCGGCTCGCCCAGCCGCGCGGTGAACTCCTCGCCCGCGCTGGTCCGCCAGCTCGCCTCACCCGAGTAGGCCAGGAAGATCACCGGCCGGACCACGCCGTCGCGCAGCGCGTCGGCGTAGCCGTAGGAGTGGTCGGCCCGGCTGCGCTGGAACCCGGCCGGGTCCGGCTCGTAGTTGACGAACGGGATCGGCGAGTCGTCGCTGCGGAACGGGGTCCCGGTCAGCGCCAGCCGCCGCACCGCCGGGGTGAACGACTCCCGGATCGCGTCGCCCCAGGACTTGGCGTCGCCGCCGTGGTGGATCTCGTCCAGGATGACCAGGGTCTTGCGGTTCTCGGTGCGCACCCGGTGCAGCGTCGGATGCGCCGCGACCTGAGCGTAGGTGACCGCGACCCCGTGATAGTCCGAGGCGGTCTGGCCTGCGCCGTTGCGGAAGTTGGAGTCGATGGCCAGCCCGATCGCCCGCGCCGCGGCCGCCCACTGGTGCTTGAGGTGCTCGGTGGGGGTGACGATAGTGATCAACTCGATGGTGCGATCGGCCATCAGCTCGGCCGCCACCCGCAGGCCGAAGGTGGTTTTACCGGCTCCCGGGGTGGCCACCGCCAGGAAGTCCTTGGGCTTGGTGGTCAGGTACCGGGTGAGCGCGCGGCGCTGCCAGTCACGCAGCGGCCGCTGCAACGCGGGCGGGCCGGACAGAATCAGGGAGTCGGGCTGCGCCACGGACTCCCCCCTTCACAACTCGACGATCAACTACCGGTCCAGCGGCGACAAGTTTACCGGGCGCCCGGGATCCGTCGAAGGTGCGACGCGACACTCCTACCCGAAGTGAGCCAAATGGGCGGTCATGCACCATCCTGGACAGTGCGATGAATGCGCGAGACAGCCGAGCCGGGGCCGAGGCGCACAAGGGCCCGAAGCAGCTTGTGCTGCGCACCTTCACCCGCGCGTGGCAAGGGAACATCTTCTCCGAGGCGGCCGAGGCGGCGTTCTGGCAGACGCTGTCGCTGCCCCCGCTGCTGCTGGGTCTGCTGGGCATCCTCGGCCACATCGGGGACTGGCTGGGCCCGCAGGTGGTGTCCGGAGTCCAGGAGAAGATCATCGGCTTCTGCCGGACGGTGTTCAGCGGCAACGTGGTGACCACGATCATCGAGCCGACCGTCAACGACATCCTGACCAAGTCGCAGGCCGAGGTGGCCTCGGTCGGGTTCCTGCTGTCGCTGTGGGCCGGCTCCTCGGCGATGGCCTCGTTCGTGGACGCCATCACCGTGGCCTACGACCAGTACGGCGTGCGCAACGAGGTGTGGCAGCGGATCTTCGCGCTGCTGCTGTACCTGGTCGGGCTGGTGCTGGCCATCATCGGGCTGCCGGTGCTGGCGCTGGGCCCGGACTTCCTGCCCAGGGTGTTCCCGGGCGGCTGGCAGCCCACGGTGAGCCGGATCGTGGGCACGTTCTACTACCCGGTGGTCGCAGTGCTGCTGGTGGTCGCGCTGGCGACGCTGTACAAGCTGGCCCTGCCGCGCAAGCTGCCCTGGTACCGGGGCGTGCCCGGGGCGGTGCTGGCCATGGTGTTCTTCCTGCTGGGCAGCGTGGGCCTGCGCATCTATCTGTCCCAGATCACCCGCACGGGTTACACCTACGGTGCGCTGGCCGCGCCTATCGCGTTCCTGCTGTTCACCTTCTTCATCGGCCTGGCCATCGTGGTCGGCGCCCACTTCAACAGCGCGATCCAGGAGATGTGGCCGGCCAAGACCACCAACTACCCGCGGCGGCGGTGGCGCAAGCTCAAGGAGGTGCGGGCGGCCGAGCGGGCGCAGGACCAGTCTGGCCCGCCCGAGACCCTGGACGACGAGCCCCTCGGCGAGCCGCCCGCAACCGAGAAACCCGCAACCGAGAAACCCTCGGACGAGTCGGCCGATCTCAGGTCCTGATCCCTCAGCCCGGCCACCGGCGGTCGAGGTGATCGAGCGCATGGGCCTCGCCCAAGCCATCCGGGCCCGGCACACCAACATCCGCGGTATGTCCTATGTGGATGAACGCGGCCGGGAAGCCGGTCGGCGGCCCGGCGGTTTCGACGAGGCCGACGTGGAGATCATCCGCGGCGACCTCACCGAAATCCTCTACCAGGCAAGGAAGAACGACTCAGTCGTCGCCGCCCGCGGGCATCCGCTCGTAGATCTTCTTGCACTCCGGGCACACCGGGGAGCCCGGCTTGGGCGAGCGGGTCACCGGGAAGACCTCGCCGCACAACGCCACCACGTGCGAGCCCATCACGGCGCTCTCCGCGATCTTGTTCTTGCGGACGTAGTGGAACATCTTCGGCGTGTCGTCACCGGTGGTGTCCGTGCCCTCCGGACGGACATCGACTTCGGGCAACGTTGGGGTAGTCACGCCCTCCATGATGCCATCGGGACCCGTTCGGGGAAGATGCTGATTCGTGAACGCGGGTAACGAGACCGTCGAGGCGCGACTGTCCGAGGAGGTCGCGCAGGCGCTGGCCGAGGGCCGCGCGGTGGTGGCTCTGGAGAGCACCCTGCTGGCCCACGGGCTGCCGCCCGGCCGCAACCGGGCCGTGGGGCGACGGCTGGAAGCGGTGGTGCGCGAGCACGGCGCGGTGCCGGCCACCGTCGCCGTGCTGGACGGGCAACCGCTGGTGGGGTTGTCGGCCGGGGAACTGGACCGGGTGTGCGATCCGGCCGCCGAGCTGGCCAAGCTGTCCCGCCGGGATCTGGCCCCGGCCATCGCGCTGCGCCGCTGCGGGGCCACCACGGTGGCCGGCACCGCGGCGCTGGCCGCGGCCGCGGGCATCGGGGTGTTCGCCACCGGCGGCCTTGGCGGGGTGCACCGGGGCGCGGGCACCAGCTGGGACGTGTCGGCCGACCTGGACGTGCTGGCCGACACGCCGATCCTGGTGGTGTGCTCCGGGGTGAAGTCGGTGCTGGACATCGGCGCCACGCTGGAGGCGCTGGAGACCCGCTCGGTGCCCGTGCTGGGCCACGGCACCGACCGCTTCCCCGCGTTCTACCTTCGGGAATCCGAGTTCGAGGTGCCCTGGCGGGTGGACGACGCGGCCCAGGCGGCGGCGGTGTTCGCCGCGCACCGGGCCCAGCCCTTCCCCCGGTCCACCGGTATGGTGCTGGCCAACCCGATCCCGGCCGCGCACGAGATGTCGGCCGAGCTGCACGACCGGTTGCTCACCGGCGGGCTGGAGCTGCTCGCGGCGCAGGGCGTGCGGGGCAAGGACGTCACCCCGGTGCTGCTGGAGCACTTCCACACGGCCAGCGACGGGGTGAGCCTGACCGCCAACGAGGAGCTGGTGGTGGCCAACGCCGAACTGGCCGCCGAGGTCGCGGTCGCGCTGGCCACGTGAGCCCGGCGGTGGGCCCAACCATCCTGGTGGCCGGGGACGCCGGATTGGACGTGCTGGCCCGGCCGCACGGCCCGATCGTGCCCGGCGAGGACAGCCGGGCCGAGGTGCGCACCGCGCTGGGCGGGGCGGCGGCCAACACGGCGGCCTGGCTGGCCGCGGGGGGCGCGGATCCGGTGCTGGTCGGCCGGGTGGGCGAGGATCCGGCCGGTGGGCAGGTGCGGGCCGAGCTGACCGCGGCCGGGGTGCGCTGCGCGCTGACCACCGACCCGGACGCGCGCACCTGCTGCGTGGTGGTGCTGGTGGACGAGCACGGCCAGCGCAGCATGCTGCCCGATCGGGGCGCGGGCGCCCGCCTGTCCCCCGCCGACCTGCCGACCGAGCTGCTGACCAAGGCCACGCACCTGCACCTGTCCGGTTACGTGCTGCTGGACGAGACCTCGCGGCCGGCCGGGATCGCCATGCTGGCCGCGGCCCGCGCGGCCGGGCTGACCACCTCGGTGGATCCGCAGTCGGCCGCACTGATCGGCGATCCGGCGTGGCTGCTGGCCGCGCTGACCGGCGTCGACCTGCTGCTGCCCAACGAGGCGGAGGTGCGCGCGCTGACCGGCGCGGCCGACCCGGCGGCGCTGCTGGACACGGTCGGCGCGGTGGCCATGACCATGGGCGCGCGCGGAGCGCGCTGGATGGATCAGCAGGCGGCGATCAGCGTCCCGGGTCAGGCGGTGACCTGCGTGGACACCACCGGAGCCGGGGACGCGTTCAACGGCGGCCTGCTGGCCGCGTGGTGCGCGGGCGCGAGCCGGGCCGACGCGCTGGGCGCCGGAGTCGCCGCGGCCAGCCAGGCGATCGGCCGCCTCGGCGCCCACCCACCGCGTTGACGCGGGTCCGCAGCTAACCGATCACCCGGTGTTCGCGTTCTTCCAGTTGCGGCGCGCTGTCCGGCCCGCCGTGATAGCGGTGCACGTCTTCGGCCTTGCGCGCCGGGCGGTCGTTGGCCAGCAACACGGCCACCCAGGGCAGTGGAATGGACACCGCGACGAAAATCAGCGCCAGCCACCAGGTCTGCACGAAAATCCCGGCCAGGATCAGGCATGGGATGCGCATCAACATCATCACTATGTAGCGACGTTTGCGGGCGGCGAGCTGGTCGTCCTGGGACGGCGCGGCGCCGGTGATCAGCACCGGTGCGTCGTCTCGTTCGGGCCCTTGTCCCTGCTGCACCACATCACCTCCTCAGTTCCCCATCGTCGCACCCATAAGGAGGTTTGCCCACGAACGGGCTGGGTAAAAACAAGTTCAGTGGCCCGGTTGCCGACCGGGTCGGCGCTTACGAATCGCGGTCGTGCGCCGAACGGCGCCGGGCCACCGCAGCACCGCTCCCGCCCGACGTGCCGAACGACACCGACCGGCTCAACCGGTTGACCGCGTCGGGCGACGGTGCGGGCAGATCGGCCCAGACCACCTGCGCGCGGGCCGCGCCCTCGCGCAGCTGCCCGGCGTCCAGCTCGGTGTGCGTCTCGGGCACCTTCTCCGCGGGCCAGTCCAGCACCAGGGTCAGCCGGCCGCGCGGCGGCAGCGGCCACAGATAGAAGTCGTAGTGCCGGAAGTACTGGTCCCCGCCCCCGCTCTGCTGGCGCAGCACCACCCCATTGGCATCCGCCGCGGTGCGCGGCGGCGCGGGCCGGCGCGGCGCGATGGCCACCTTCCCGTCGGCGAACCGCAGCCCGAACCGGAAGGCCCAGTCGTCCGGATTGTCCCGCGGCGGAAAGCCAAGGCCGGTGCGCGCGGGCGGGGGCGCCCAGCGGCGCAGCACGGACAGCCCCAGCGTGACTCCCTCGGGCCAGCACCGCACCCCGACCAGCGCGATCCGCACGTTGTCCGACTGGCCGAGCACCCGCACGGTGGGCAGCACGGTGGGTAACACCCAACCTGAGGGCGGCCCGAGTCGGGCGGGCCCGGCCTGCTGCTCGACGGGCCGGTCGCGCCGCGGGTCGTAGCTCGACTCGCTGTCGAAGAACCCCATGGCCCACACCCTGGCACGGCGGTCACGCATGGTGAAGCGGCTGCGACAATCGCGGCACAGCTGTGATGCGAAGGGTGGCGGGATGCGGGCGGTGGCGGCGCGGGTGAGCCGGGCGAAGGTCACGGTGGACGACACGGTGGTCGGCGCGATCGACGAACCGGGGCTGCTAGTGCTGCTGGGCGTCACCACCACCGACACCCGGGACCACGCGGCCACCATGGCCCGCAAGTTGCACGAGTTGCGCATCCTGGCCGACGAGCGGTCCTGCGCCAGCGCGGGCGCGCCGCTGCTGGTGGTCAGTCAATTCACGCTCTACGGGGATACCCGCAAAGGCCGCCGTCCATCGTGGACGGCCGCGGCCAGTGGGGAACTGGCGCAGCCGTTGGTGGACGCGGTGGTGGCCGAGTTGCGCGGGCGCGGAGCCGTGGTGCAGACCGGGAAGTTCGGCGCCCGGATGGCGGTGGAAAGTGTGAATGACGGGCCGTTCACGGTGATCGTGGAAGTGTGAGCGGCCAACCTGGAAGGGACGAGACCACTTCGGATCCGGCGGAACGCGCATGATTCGCGGTCTCTCAGGGAAACCTCAGGCTAGCTGGAGCAACCGTTGTGAGCGTCGTGACGTCATCCCAGTAGGAAACCGGGAACGAATCCGCACACGCGGACGTTTTCCAAGTGTCCAGCCTGACGGCGGGGCGGTCGGCGAAAGCAGGCCGCGCGCGGAACGGCTCGTCGCGCAACGGAGCTCGGCGTCGTGACACAGCCGCATACCCAAACCCGTCCCTGGCTAGGCCCGACACAGGGGGAGGTAGCACCATGACCGTCCCGCAGACCACGGAGCGTGAGGTCTCGGTCTCGGAAATCACCGAGGCCGACCTCGACGCGCAGAGCCCGGCGGCCGACCTGGTTCGAGTGTATCTCAACGGAATCGGCAAACGTGCACTGCTGACCGCGGAGCAGGAAGTCGAGCTGGCCAAGCGGATCGAGGCGGGTGTGTTCGCCCAGCACATGCTGGACACCGCCAAATCGCTGCCGCCCAAGCGCCGCAGTGAACTCTCCGCGCTGATCCGCGACGGCCGGGTGGCCAAGAACCACCTGCTGGAGGCCAACCTCCGGCTGGTCGTCTCGCTGGCCAAGCGCTACACCGGCCGCGGCATGCCGCTGCTGGACCTGATCCAGGAGGGGAACCTGGGTCTGATCCGCGCCGTGGAGAAGTTCGACTACGCCAAGGGCTACAAGTTCTCCACCTACGCCACCTGGTGGATCCGCCAGGCCATCACGCGTGGCATGGCCGACCAGAGCCGCACCATCCGGCTGCCGGTCCACCTGGTCGAACAGGTGAACAAGCTGGCCCGGGTCAAGCGCGACCTGCACCAGCAGCTGGGCCGGGAGGCCACCCACGAGGAGCTGGCCGCCGAGTGCGGGCTGGCCCCGGAGAAGGTCGCCGACCTGCTCGACCACGCCCGGGACCCGGTGAGCCTGGACATGCCGGTGGGCACCGACGAGGACGCCCCGCTGGGCGACTTCATCGAGGACTCCGACGCCTCCGACGCCGAGAGCGCGGTCATCTCCGGCCTGCTGCAGGACGACCTGCGCCGGGTGCTGGCCACGCTGGACGAGCGGGAGCAGTCGGTGATCCGGCTGCGCTACGGCCTTGAGGACGGCCAGCCGCGCACGCTTGACCAGATCGGCAAGGCGTTCGGGCTGTCCCGGGAGCGGGTGCGCCAGATCGAGCGCGAGGTCATGGCCAAGCTGCGCCAGGGCGACCGGGCCGAGAAGCTGCGCGCCTACGCAAGCTGAGGGAAATATCCGCGAGTTGCTTGACCTGTGATTCCGCTCACGGGTAGAGAAGACGTGGTGGGTGTCTTCGCGGTCTGATGCCAGGTCCGCGCACCGCGGGAGGTCGGGACGGCCGGGGGCCGGCCCGGCCTTCCGGCGTCCGGGCGTGAATCACACGCCGGGCTGCCCGGTCCGGGCGTTTCCCGGCGGTACCGTCGCCAGATCCGCCATCCGCCGCCCCGCGTGCAAGGGAGCCCGCGAACGTGACCGCCAGCACCACCACTCCCGCCGACAAACCCGCGCCGAAGGACTCCGGCTTCCAGCACACCGAGGTGCTGCCGCTGGGCACGGACACCCACACCGAGTACCGGTTGGTGACCTCCGAGGGGGTGTCCACGGTGTCGGCCGCGGGCCGCACCTTCCTGTCCGTGGCGCCCGCCGCGCTGACCGCGCTGGCCAGTGAGGCGATCAAGGACATCCAGCACCTGCTGCGCACCTCGCACCTGGAGCAGCTGCGGGCCATCATCGACGACCCGGAGGCCAGCGCCAACGACCGGTTCGTGGCCACCGACCTGCTGCGCAACGCCTGCATCTCGGCCGGCGGCGTACTGCCCATGTGCCAGGACACCGGCACCGCGATCGTGATCGGCAAGCGCACCGAGGGGGTGCTGACCGGCGGCGCCGACGAGGAAGCCCTCTCCCGCGGCATCTACGACGCCTACCAGCACCTGAACCTGCGGTACTCGCAGATGGCGCCGCTGAACTTCTGGGACGAGCGCAACACCGGCACCAACCTGCCGGCGCAGGTCGAGCTCTACCACAAGGACGCCGAGCCGGGCACCGATCCGGTGTACGAGTTCCTGTTCATGGCCAAGGGCGGCGGGTCGGCCAACAAGACCTTCCTCTACCAGGAGACCAAGGCGCTGCTGAACCCGGCGCGGCTGGCCCGGTTCCTGGACGAGAAGCTGCGCAGCCTGGGCACCTCGGCCTGCCCGCCCTACCACCTGGCCATCGTCATCGGCGGCACCTCGGCCGAGTTCAACCTCAAGGTGGCCAAGCTGGCCTCGGCCCGCTACCTGGACGACCTGCCCACGCAGGGCTCGGAGCTTGGCCACGCGCTGCGCGATCCCGACCTTGAGCAGCAGGTGCTGGAGATGACCCGGCAGTTCGGCATCGGCGCCCAGTTCGGCGGCAAGTACTTCTGCCACGACGTGCGGGTGATCCGGCTGCCCCGGCACGGCGCCAGCTGCCCGGTGGGCATCGCGGTGTCCTGCTCGGCCGACCGGCAGGCCAAGGCCAAGATCACCGCGGACGGCGTGTTCATCGAGCAGTTGGAGCGCGACCCAGCCCGGTTCCTGCCCGAGGTCGACGACGAGCAGCTCTCCGAGGAGGTCGTGCGCATCGACCTCACCCGCCCGATGGCCGAGATCCGGGAGACGCTCTCGCAGCTGCCGGTGAAGACCCGGTTGTCGCTGTCCGGTCCGCTGGTGGTGGCCCGGGACATCGCGCACGCCAAGATCAAGGAGCGGCTGGACGCGGGCGAGGACATGCCGCAGTACCTGAAGGACCACCCGGTGTACTACGCGGGCCCGGCCAAGACCCCGGAGGGCTACGCCTCCGGCTCGTTCGGCCCGACCACGGCCGGCCGGATGGACTCCTACGTCGAGCAGTTCCAGGCCGCGGGCGGCTCGCTGGTGATGCTGGCCAAGGGCAACCGATCCAAGCAGGTCACCGACGCCTGCCAGACCCACGGCGGGTTCTACCTCGGCTCGATCGGCGGCCCGGCGGCCCGGCTGGCCCAGGACTGCATCAAGCAGGTCGACGTGCTGGAGTACCCGGAACTGGGCATGGAAGCGGTGTGGCGCATCGAGGTCGAGGACTTCCCGGCGTTCGTGGTGGTGGACGACAAGGGCAACGACTTCTTCGCGGGCACCTCCGCGCCGACCCTGCAGATCTCCTTCCGTCGCTGACAAAACTCCGCCCGTCGTCGCGCTTGTCCTTGTCCGGCAAGGGAAAGCGCGTGACGGGCGGAGCCGTGTTCAGCTTTCGGCTCAGGACATCGCGGCGTCCATCGGATTGGCGCCCTGCTCCGGGCTGCCGATGCCGGCAACGGGTGAACAGAACAGCGAGCCCGCCGGACAAAAATCCGGCGGGCTCGCCTCGAACCATTCGGGCCGGTCGCGGTTCACCCGTGCCGGGTAACCGACTGGAACACGATGGTGCGATTGTTCAGCGGCGCGGACAGTTCCACGATCACCTGCACATTGCGCACGATCATCGGGCACATCTGGCCGCCGCTGGCCGAATTCGTGGTGATCACGCTGATCATCACCTGGCTGGCGGTCTGCTGGGTGGCCTGGCCGGTGATCTGCTCACAGCCGGACTGCTCGGCGGTGAAGATGACGTACCTGCCGCCCGCCGTCTGCACCTGGGTGGGCGCGTTCTTCTGCACCGCGGCCGCGTTGATCTGGTTCTGCGGCACATAGATCCGGGCCAGACCGGAGATCGCCGAGGGCGGCACCGTGGTGCCCGGCACGGCCGTCCCCGGCGATCCGGGCGATCCGGTGGAGCTGGCCGGGATGTTCGGGCCGCCCGGGTTCACCGACTGGCCGGGCGCGGTGGTGGTCGTGGCCCCGCCGGATCCGCCGGCCGAGGTGGCCCCGGACGAACCGGCGGATGCGCTGCTGGCCGGGCCGCAACCGGCCAGCGCGATCAGGGCCGCGAACGCGGCGAGCAACACGGGAACACCGGATTTGCGCACCATGGGTCATCCCTCCTGAACCTGAAGTTGCAGCACCACGGCCCGGCTGCCCAGCGGCGCGGACAGCGGCATGGCCAGCGGCTTGAGCATCCGGTACAGCGGGCAGACGCTGTGGTGCGCGGTCGGCTTCTGCTGCACCTGGGTCAGCCGCACCGTCACCTGACTGTCGGTCTGGGACACCGCCTTGGCGCTGACCGTATCGCAGCCGCCCTGCTCGCCGTAGACGTTCAGGGTGGCGCCGTTGCCGGTGGTCCACACCTCACGGGGAAACCCGGAGGGCAGCGCGGAGGCGTTGACCCGCGCGCCGGACACGGCCGTCGCCCCGGCCGGCAGCTTGGGTCCGGCCATCGCCGGGCCGCCCGCGGCGGGCGCGGAGGCGCTGGTGGACAGGGTCGGGTTCGCGGCTGGTGCGGCCGAGGCTGCCCTGCCACCGCAGCCCGCGACCAGCACGAGCGCTCCCGCTACGAGGATGCCGGCTGGAAGTTTGCTCATGTGGTCAGGACGGAGCTACCCACCAGTCGGGTTGCATGCGTCAGAGATCGGCTTCCTCGATGGTGCGTTCGGCGATGGCCGGTGAGCAGGTCATCCCTCGTCCGCCAGGCCCGGTCACCAGCACCACGCCGTCGGCCACCCACTCCCGGTGCACCACCCGCGCCGAGTCCACGCACTGCGCGTACACCCCGGCCCATCGCCTGCGGATCGGCGGCAGCGCCCGCCCCAGGATCAACTCCACCACCTCGCGCAGGTACTCGTAGGGCGTTTCGTCCACATCGAACGGGAATGCCGTCGCGCACCGGCCCCGCGCCGCGATCGCGGGCGACGCTCACAACGACACCGAGCGCAACTGCCGGGGCGCGTCGTCCACCCGGCGCGGCTTGCTGCCAACGGTGATCCGGGCACTGGTCACCGCCACTCCGGCGGCCGAGGCCAGCACCGGATCCAGCGCCAGCGCGTGGATTTCCGGCAGATCCTCGGCCAGCGCGGACACCCGCGACATCAGATCGGCCAGCGCGTCCAGGTCGGCCGGTTCGGCGCCCCGGTACCCGGCCAGCAGCGGCGCCGCCCGGGGAGCGCGCACCAGCCCGGCCGCGTCGCTGTCGGTCAACGGCACCGCCCGGTAAGCCCGATCGCCCAGCAGTTCCCCGACAAATCCCGACAACCCGAAATACACCAGCGACCCGAACGAGGGATCGTCCTGCACCCCCACCACGCAGGACACCCCGCGCCGCACCATCCGCTGCACGACCACCTCGTCGGATTCGGACAGTTCCCGCAACTCGGCGTAGGCGTCCCGCACCGCGTCATCCGTGCCCAGATCCAGCCGCACGCCGACCAGATCGGTGCGGTCCCGCAACTCCTCGGCCGGCGACTTCAACACCACCGGATACCCCAGCCGCCGCGCCGCGGCGATCGCATCGTCACCCGACCCGGCGACCTCGAACTCGACGACCGGAATCCCGTAGTGCCGCAACAGTTCCGTGGATTCGGAGTCGGAGAGCGCATGCAGGCCCTGGTGCAGAATGGCCTCCCCGCAACACTTCTCCACCAGTTCCCGCGCGCCGACCCGGTCGATCCCCTCCGGCAGGCGCAACTCCCCCAACGGCGCCGACCGCCAGCGGGCGTAGCGCACCGCCCGGGCCAGACTCAGCACGGCCCGCTCCGGACTGGAGTAACTGGGCACCGACCCGTACCCGGGCGCGCCGCCGGGCCCCGGCACCGCCAGCTCGTCCGGAACCCCTTCCACGGCAAGAAAAGTGGACACGATCGGCTTGCCCGACTCGACCGCGGCCGACCGCAGCGCCCGCGCGTATTCCGCGCCCGGGATGGCCAGCGGCGGCACGAACACCACGACCAGCGCGTCCACCTCGTCGTTGGACAACGACTCCCGCACCGCCGCCGCGAACCGCTCCGGCGACGCGTCAGACCCGGTGTCCACCGGATCGCCGACCAGCCGCAACCCTTGCGCCGCAACGGCGTCCGCGGCCAGCAACCCGATCGCGGTGGAGTTGCCCACGACCGCGACCCGGTCCCCAGCCGGCAACGGCTGATTGGCCAGCAACAACGCGGTGTCGAACAACTGCGCCAGCGAGTCGACCCGAATGACCCCGGCCTGCTCGAACAGGACCCGCACGCTCTCCTCGTCCACCGGCACCGAGGTGGCGGCCAGCCCCGGCCGCACCGCATGCGGCCCCGGCTTGACCACGACCACCGGCTTGTGCCGGGCCAGCCGCCGGGCCAGCCGCGCGAACTTCCGCGGGTTACCGAAGGATTCGAGGTAGAGCAGAATCACCGAGGTGGCCGAATCGGTTTCCCAGTACTGCAACAGATCGTTGCCCGACACGTCGGCCCGGTTCCCCGCGGAGACAAAGGTCGACAACCCCAGCCCGCGCGATGCCGCGTCGGCCAGAATCCCGATCCCCAGCGCACCGGACTGACAGAAGAACCCGGTCTTTCCCGCCCCCGGCAGCCGAGGCACCAGCGTCGCGTTCAGCCGCACGGCCGGGTCGGTGTTCAACACCCCCAACGCATTCGGCCCCACGACCCGCATCCCATGGGCGCGGGCCTCGGCCACCAGCCCCCGCTCGGCGATCCGCCCCGGCTCGCCCACATCAGCGAACCCGGAGGACAACACGACCAGCGTCTTGACCTCCTTGGCCAGACAGGCATCCATGACCTCGTCGATCCCCGACGCGGGCACCGCGACCACCGCCAGATCAACCGGATCCGGGATATCCAGCACCGAGGCGTAGGCCCGAACCCCGCGCACCGACCGATGCTCGGAATTGACCGGATAAACCGGTCCCGCGAAATCGGCCCGCAGCAGATTCGACAACACCGCGTACCCGATCTTGCTCGGATCGGTGGACGCCCCGATCACCGCGACCGACTTGGGATGCAACAGGTTGTGCACCGACCGAGCCTCAGCCGCCTGTTCCCGCGCCCGCGCCACCGCCACCGATTCGGCCGTGGCATCGATGGCGAATTCGAGATGCAGCACGCCCTCTTCCAGCGCCCGGCTGACCCGATACCCCGCGTCCCGGAACACCCGCACCATCTGACTGTTCTCGGCCAGCACCTCGGCCACGAACCGGGTCAGCCCCCGCTCCCGCCCCGCCGCGGTGAGGTGCTCAAGCAGAATGGAGCCCAGCCCCCGCCCCTGATGCGCGTCCTCGACCACGAAGGCGGCCTCGGCCGAGTCGCTGTCCCCCAGCCGCTCATACCGCCCCACGGCAATGAGATTGTCGCCAAGGAAGGCCCCGAAGGCGACCCGCCCCTGATGATCCACCACACTGAACCGCCGCAGATCCCGCTCCGGAATCCGCGGATAGGCGCCGAAGTAGCGGAAGTACCGGGTCCGATCGGACATCCGCCCGTGCATCGCGACGATGCGCTCCGCGTCATCCGGCGTGATCGGCCGCAGATGCACCGTGCCCCCATCGGAAAGCACCACATCGGCTTCCCAATGTTTGGGGTAGTCAAAGGGATCCGGCGCACCGTCCTCGGCCGCGGAGTCGCCGGATTCGTCGGTGCCGGATGCGTCGGTGCCGGGCGCCGGGTCGGCGGGCGCGGGGGTATCGGAAGCGGGGCTGTCGGAAGTGGGGCTGCCGAACGGCGCCGAGCCATCGGCCTCAGCCGATCTGACCGCCTGGGTCGGGCTGTCGGTCGGCCCAGGATGGCCGGCGGGTCCCTGGTTTTCCGACCGTCCCGGATGGTCAGAACCCTCCGGCCGTCCCGGATCGCCGGACGGTCCCTGGCCGTCAGCCGGTGCCGGTTCGTGCGGCCGTGGCGGTCCCTGGCCGTCAGCCGGTGCCGGTTCGTGCGGCCGTGGCGATCCGTGGCCGTCAGCCGGTGCCGACTCGTGCGGCCGCGGCGAGTTGTCGGGCATGACGTCAGTCCCTCGGATCGTCCGGATCCAGGCCGTGCAGCGGGAAAACGGCGCGGCGGGTGTCCATGATGGCCCGGTCGAGCTGGGTGTCCTCGCCGCCGCCCCAGGGTTCGAACGCGGTGTCCACATGGTCGGTGAGCGAGGTGGGCAACGCGGCCGTCGCCGGCAGCAGTTTGCTCGCCTGCGCCACCCAGTCCGCGGGCAGTGGCGTGTTCGGGTCGAGATCGCGATCCAGCACGGTGGCCAGCAGATGAGTCCACGATCGCGGTACCACCCGCACCAGGTCGTAACCCCCGCCGCCCAGCGCCAGCCACTTCCCCCCGGCGTAGCGCAGCGCCAATTCCCGCAGTGACCGGTAGATCGCCCGATGCCCGTCCACGGTCAGTGACAGATCGGCCAGCGGATCATTGCGATGCGAGTCCACCCCGCACTGCGTCACCAGCACCTGCGGCCGGAACTCGGCCAGCAACGAGGGCACGATGGCGTGGAAGGCCCGCAACCACTGCGAATCCGAAGTCCCCGGCAACAACCCGACATTCACCGCGGATCCCTCGGCCCCGCCGGTCCCCAGCTCCCGCGGATACCCCGTCCCCGGCCATAGTGTCCGCGCGTCCTGATGCAGCGAGATCGTGAGCACCCGCGGGTCGGCGTAGAACGCGGCCTGCACTCCGTCCCCGTGATGCACGTCGGTGTCGACGTAGGCGACCCGCTCGATCCCCTGATCGAGCAGCCGAGCGATCCCCAGCGCGCAGTCGTTGTAGACGCAGAACCCGGCGGCGTGGCTGGGCATGGCGTGATGCAGCCCGCCCGCGATGTTGACGGCCCGGTCGGTCTGTCCGCCGGCGATGAGATCCGCGGCCAGCACCGATCCCCCCACGATCAACGCGGAAGCGTCGTGCATGCCCGGAAAGACCGGATTATCGGGCGTCCCCAGCCCATGCCCGACCTCGTAGGCCGATTCCGGCGCCGCCCGCACCGCCGCGACATACCCCGAGTCGTGCACCCGTTCGATGAGGTCGTCGTCAGCCGGCTCCGGCCGCCGGAGCTCAACGCCGCCCAAGACGCCGAGCGAGGAAGCCAGCCGCATGGTCAACGCCAGCCGGATCGGGTTCAGCGGGTGGTCAGGCCCCATGTCATAGCCGAGCAACGACTCATCCCACACCACCTCAGCCCGCACACCCATGCGCCCGACCCTAGTCGCCCCAGCTCCCGCTCACCCGGCCAACGGACCGCCCCGACCGGCGCCGCCGCATCGTCCGAGCCTCGGCGACTCGCCCGGGACGGGGCTCGCGGAGTCCACAATGTCCGGTCGGTTCATCGGCCGGGTTCACCGGCCGGGTTCGTCGCAGCCCAGAGCCCCGCGCGCCCGCCCGGCCCAGCCGCGGCCGCCTCATCGTCACGGTCGGGCGCCCACCGGCACGATCACGCCGCCCGATCAGCCGGCGACCGCATGCCCGACGGTGGGCACGTGGCGTCGGTGTGGGCGACTACCATCGTCAAGGACGTAAGGGGACTGCCGTGAACGACCTCATCGACACCACCGAAATGTACCTCCGGACCATCTATGAGCTGGAAGAGGAAGGTGTCGTGCCGTTGCGCGCGCGGATCGCGGAGCGGCTGGAGCAGAGTGGGCCGACGGTGAGTCAGACCGTCGGCCGGATGGAACGCGACGGCCTGCTGGTGGTCGCCGACGATCGGCATTTGCAGCTCACCGATCACGGCCGGGAGTTGGCGGTGGCGGTGATGCGCAAGCACCGTCTGGCCGAGCGCCTGCTGGTCGATGTGATCGGTCTGGAGTGGGAGCAGGTGCACAGCGAAGCGTGTCGCTGGGAGCACGTGATGAGCGAAGCGGTCGAGCGCAAGCTGTTGCAGTTGCTCAACCACCCGACCACCTCGCCCTACGGCCTGCCGATCCCCGGGCTGGACAAGCTGGGCACCGGCGAGCCCGCGGCGCCGATCGAGCCGGACCTGGTGCGGGTCGACGAGGTGGCCCGGCGCGGTGGCGGCACCGTTGAGGTGCGACGCATCGCCGAGCACGTGCAGCTGAACACCGATCTGCTCACCGAACTGAAGTCGGTCGGGTTGATGCCCGGCGGCACGGTCGAGGTGGCGGCGATGGGTGACCGCGGCGGCACCATAGAGGTCAGGGGTGCGGGCAACGCGGCGCGGATTCACACCGCGCTGGCGCATGCCGTGATGGTCGAAGCCCAGTGAGCGCCGAGCTGAACGCGTCGTCCCGGGCGGCCCGCGCGTTCCGCGAGCGCTACGAACGCGAGGCCGACGCGGTGTGGTCGGCGCCGGGCCGGGTGAACCTGATCGGCGAGCACACCGACTACAACGACGGTTTCGTGCTGCCCTTCGCGCTGCCGCACCGCACCGCGGTCGCCGCGTCCGCGCGCGCGGACGGCGTGCTCACGGTGACCACGATCGGCGACGACGGCCGCCACCAGCAGGCCGACCCGGTGCGCATCGACGAGCTGGCCGCGCGCTCCATCCCGGGCTGGGCCGGTTACCCGGCCGGGGTGGCGTGGGTGCTGCGCGATCACGGCGTCAGCGGCGGCGCGGACCTGGTGATCGCCGGTGACGTGCCGGCCGGCGCGGGCCTGTCGTCCTCGGCCGCGCTGGAATGCGCGGTGGCCCTGACCTTGCTGGGCCTGTCCGGCCGCGAGGTCGGCGACGACCCGGCCGAACGCGCCGAAATCGCCCGGTGGGCGCAGCGCGCGGAAAACGACTTCGTCGGGGTGCCCTGTGGGGTGCTCGACCAGACGGCATCGATGTGCTGTGCGGACGCGCGGGTGCTGTTCTTCGACGTGCGGTCCGGCGCGATGGAGCAGGTCCCGTTCGAGGCCGCCGCGCAGGGCCTGGAAGTGCTGGTCATCGACACCCGCGCCAACCATGCCCTCGGCGACTCCGGCTACGCCGACCGCCGCCGCGGCTGCGAACGCGCGGCCGAACTGCTGGGCGTGGCGGCGCTGCGCGACATCGACGCCGACGGCCTGGCCGCGGCGCTGGAGAAGCTGCCCGAGGAACTGCGCCCGCTGGTGCGCCACGTGGTCACCGAGAACGACCGCGTCCAGGCGTCGGTGGACCTGCTGCACCACGACAAGCTCGC
The DNA here is from genome assembly GCA_035551355.1 of Pseudonocardiaceae bacterium. Lineage (GTDB taxonomy): Bacteria > Actinomycetota > Actinomycetes > Mycobacteriales > Pseudonocardiaceae > DATATV01. The sequence goes on from DASZNF010000066.1 coordinate 74,179, forward strand.
CGAACTCGGCGCGCTGCTGGTCGCCTCGCACGAGAGCATGCGCGACGACTACCGGATCTCCTGCGACGAACTCGACGTCGCCGTGGATTCGGCATTGTCGGCCGGTGCATTCGGCGCCCGCATGACCGGCGGCGGCTTCGGCGGCTCGGCCATCGCGCTGGTGGCCACCGCGGACCGCCCGGAGGTGGAACGAGCGGTGTTCGAGGCCTTCGCCGAGCACAACTTCACCACCCCCCGCCTGTTCACCGCCGTCCCCTCCGCCGGAGCCCACCGCGACTCGACCCCGAACTGACCCCGGCGGAGCCCACCGAGAGCCGACCCCGAGCTGGCTCCCGCGGAGCCACCGAGACTCGAATCCGGACCGACCCCCGCGGAGCCCACCGGGATTCGACCCCGAGCTCGCTCCCGCGGAGCCACCGAGACTCGCCCTCGAACCGCCCCGGGCCCTCGTCGCCTAGTTCGTAACTCGGGATCAATCAGCATGGTCGCCAGGTCCGGACTGACCGGCATCGCCCAGGTCACCCGCCGCTCGGATGCCGCCCGCAAGGGCGAGCGTCCGAACCGCACCGGCAACCGCAAGTGCGAACCGGCGTTCTTCCTCGGCGCGTTCGCGGCACCGGCGAAGCGCACCAGCGTCCCAAGGAGCCCAGATGGCCACTCTCGGCACCCTGTTCGCGATCACCATCGACGGCCCGGATCCCCTGGAACTGGCCAACTTCTACCAAAAGATCACCGGCGGTGAGCTACTCACCGGCAACGATGACTTCATCGTCCTGGCCATCGAGGACAACGTCCGACTCGACTTCCAGCGGGTCGCCAACCACCAACCGCCACCATGGCCCGATCCCACCACACCGCGCCGAATCCACCTTGATTTCCGCGTCGACAATCTCGACCAGGCACAAACCCAGCTGTTGAACCTGGGCGCGGTCCTTCCCCCATTCCAACCCGGAGGGCAACGGTTTCGCGTGCTTCTCGATCCCGCCGGCCACCCCTTCTGCATCGCCACCAAGGAAGCCGCCGCGCCACCCCAAACCCCGCCCGCCCACCGCAACAGCGGCGTGACACCGACGTAGGAGCCCCTCCCCTGTCCCCCGTTGCTGTTGAATGCTGTTGCGGATGCGCAGAGTCGTCGTTCTTGGTCGCGGCGGCGCGGTTAAGTCGACCCTCGCCACGCGGCTGGGTGCCGCTGTGGCCATGCCGGTCGTCGAGCTGGACAAGCGCTTCTGGGCGCCCGATCTGATCCCGCTGCCCGCGCAGCAGTGGGCCACGCTGCAGCGTCCGCTCGTCAGCGGAGAACGGTGGATCCTCGACGGCGATCTCGGACCCTACGACGGTCCCGGACCCTGCGACGGTCTCGGAACCTACGACGTGCTCGCCGTTCGACTGCGGGCCGCCGACACCGTGCTCGTGCTGGACTTCCCGCTCTGGCGCTGCGCCTGGCGAGTGCTACGCCAGCCCCGGCCGGGTCCCGCGAGAACCTCACTTTCTGGCGCTGGCTTGTCTCCTGTCGACGCCGAAGCCTCCCTCTTGTCATGTCCGCCTTGTCATGTCCGCCTTGTCATGTCCGCGATTGCCGAGCACGCCGGGCATGCTGAGCTCCGCGTGCTGCGTAATCCCCACGCGGTAGCACGGCTTCTTTCCGAAGCCGATGGCATGGCCTCACCCGAGTAAGGGCGGTACCCAACTACCGCGTGTGCACCCCGCCGGTCGGGCGGTGTGCGGCCGGCGGGTTCGGCGTCGCCGAAGCTCTGGAGCGCGACGGCGACGCCTTCCCCTTCTCCGCCAACGAAATCGGCGGCCGGCTCCGGTCAACTGCCGCGCCAGCGCGGCCGGTCTCGCGTGCCGCCGGGAATTCGCCACGGCGTCCTGGGGAATTCGGCTCGAGCGGCCGGCGGTTCCAGGCAACACGTTGCCGTCAACCGGCGCGGCGGGATTGTCGCCAGGGCTACGCGCGACCTCGTTTCGGTGACCCTGTGAATCGCACACAGTCGATCGGTGCAGACTGGGCAACCGTTGGAACGACAACAGCCGGAACGACACCGATGAACACATCGGGGAAGGCGGAAGACACCGTGAAGTTGCTGGTGACCGGTGGTGCTGGGTATGTGGGTAGCGTGTGCGCCGCCCGGCTGATCGAGGCCGGCCACGAGGTGGTGGTGGTCGACGACCTGTCCACCGGCCACGCCGACGCGGTGCCCGAGGGCGCCCGGTTCATCAACGGCGACATCGCGGAGGTCGCCGGCTCGGTACTCGCCGAGGGCTTCGACGGCGTGCTGCACTTCGCCGCCAAGTCGCTTGTCGGCGAGTCGATGCAGAACCCGGGCAAGTACTGGTTCGGCAACATGGTCACCTCGTTGAAGCTGCTGGAGGCGATCCGCGAGCACTCCGTGCCCCGCCTGGTGTTCTCCTCCACCGCCGCGACCTACGGCGAGCCGGACGAGGTGCCGATCAAGGAGACCGCGCCGACCAACCCCACGAACACCTACGGCGCGACCAAGCTGGCCATCGACTATGCCATCACCTCCTACGCCACCACGCACGGCTTCGCCGCGGCGAGCCTGCGGTATTTCAACGTGGCCGGGGCGCACAACCAGTTCGGCGAGCGGCACGCCACCGAGACGCACCTGATCCCGATCGTGCTGCAGGTCGCGCTGGGACAGCGGGACAAGGTGCAGATGTACGGCGAGGACTACCCGACCCCCGACGGCACCTGCGTCCGGGACTACATCCACGTGACCGACCTGGCCGACGCCCACCTGCTGGCCCTCGATCACGCCGAGCCCGGCCAGCACCGGATCTACAACCTGGGCAGCGGAACCGGTTTCTCGGTCCGGCAGGTCATCGACACCTGCCGTGAGGTGACCGGGCACGAGATCCCGGCTACCGTGGCCGACCGGCGGGCCGGCGACCCGGCCGTGCTGGTGGCCTCCAGTGAGCGGGCGCAGAAGGAGCTGGACTGGCAGCCCAGCCGCACCGACCTCACCCGGATCGTGCGGGACGCGTGGGAGTTCACCCGCGCTCGGACGCAGCAGAGCTGATCGCGGAGCCGGCGGCCCGCCAGGCTCGGAAGGTCTCGATCCGAACCGGACGCGGGCCGTCAGCCGCATCCGCACCTCGCGAACGTTTGCGGTCAGGGTTGGTTTCGTTGCCGCGGCCCAAATCGCGTCCCGATCGCGGATCATCGTGCGGCGGGCCGTGAACGGCCGTGCGGCCTCGGGGTGGGTATGCGTCAGTGGTGGTGTGCGGGGGCGGGCGGCCGCAGGCGTTGACGCGGCGGGGCGGCTGGACCGGGTTCGCTGGGCCGGCACGGTGCGGATTTCTCCTGGGGTTGAAGCGATTTCGCTGAGCGATGGCATCGGTGGGCTCCTGTCGGGAGGTGGGGACTGGGGATGCGGGCCTGCGGTCATGGCGGCCGGTCATGAGGGCGGTTCGGTGAGTTGGCGGCGGGCTTCGGCGGCGGCTTGTTCGCCCGCGGTGCGCAGGCGTTCGGGCGGGAACGCCGTCCACAGCGCGCCGCGCAGCAGGTCGGCCAGGCGGTGGCCGGGGTCGGCGGCTTCGGCCTGTTCGAGCGCTATCCCGGCCAGCACGCCATCGCCGCGGAGGTAGGCCGCGTAGGCGAGCAGGCAGGCCGGTTCGGCCCGTTCGGGTGCCGGAATGGTGCGGACGAGGGTGGTCCAGAGGCGTTCGGCGGCCTGGGCGCGTTGCTCGTCCGCCGGGGCCAGGCAGGCGTCCCGGACCCGGTGATCGCCGAGGGCGTAGGCGAGCGCAACCAGTTCCTCGTCGGTGTCCGGGAGGGTGCCGGACACCGACCGGTCGATGGCCGAATCCAGTAGGCGCAAGTGGTCGAGGCACTGGGCTTGCTCGCCGCCGGGTTCGGCGGCCTGGCTGGCGGCGGCGAGCAGGTCGGCCCGGCGGGCCAGGTCGTCGTCGCCCGCCGGGCCGAGACCGGCGGTGATGTCCTCCCGACGGTTGTAGGTGACCATGCCGGCCGCCGCGCTGGCCGCGGCCAGTGCCGTGCTCGACGGATCGGGCACCGTGCCGGTGCAGTCGGCGTCCTCGTAGCAGCGCCACTGCGCGCCGCCTGCCGTGTCCGGGGCCCAGAGTTGGTGCAGCACCGGGATTCCGGCGTTGGCGAACACCGACTCGCACTCGGCGACCAAGCTGCGCTGGGGCAGTTCCTCCTCGGGCGGTACGGTGTGCGCGCCGAGCACGAGCAGGGCCGCGCCAACGGCGTGCTGCTCGATCAACGGCTGCACCAGTTGCCGGGCCAGTTGGTCGTAGCGGACGGGTGGTGGCAGGTCCACGCGCAGCACCAGGCCGAGCGTGGTGTTGCCCTTGCCGTGCAGGCCCACCACGACCAGTGAGTTGACGGGGTGGAAACCGAGCACGTGGGGGATCGCGGCGAGCAGTTCGCCGGGTTGTCGCAGGCTCACCGCCGGAGGCTCGTCGGCCATGGCGGGAGCGGAGTCGAGGGAGTGCGCTGGTGTTGTCATGCGTCCACCTTCGGCCCGTTGGCGGCTCGGGTGGGAGAAAATCTGTCGCTTGTGGACAGAACAGTCCTCTGTGGATTATTGGCGGCGGCCGGGCGCGAAAACGTGTATGGTGCGCGGCCGCGCTCCACCCGTGGATGGATCACCGGACCAGCCCCAGGGGCGATGACAGGCCCGCGACCACGGCGCATGCTGATACCGGGCCCTGGACAGCACGGAGAGGCGAACTCGGATGACGCCACGCGAGCCGGCGAACGCCGACGGACCGCCGTTGTCCTGGCTCTCGGCCGCCACGGAGCGGTGGATCGTCGAGCGCCGCTGGTGGGAGTTCGTGCCACTGCCGCTGCTGGCCGCGACACTGCTGCTCTACCGGGGCCCGTTCCGGATCGCGGGCGGCAGCGTCACCACCTACGTCCTGGCCGGGATCGCCATCCTGGCCAGCGTCAGCCTGCTGGTCAGCCCGACGCGGCAACGAGTGCTCGCCGGGACCGCGCTGGTCGTGCTGTGCCTGTCCAGCGGTCTGCTCACCGTCGCCATCCCGGCCGGCTGGACCATCTCGCTGCCCTACCTGGTGACCAGCGTCGCGGTCCGCCGCTACAACCCGCCCACCGCGATCGCGGCCTTGGTGGCCGCGCTGGTCTCCATCGTGGTGCTGGCCGGCACCTGGCGCAGCTGGGTCAGTGCTCTGGTGTCGGTGACCCTGCTGGCCGCGCTGGCCATGGGCGCGCTGGCCCGCCGCAACCGGGCCGACCGGCTGGAACAGACCGAACTGGCACTCGCCCGGGAGCAGGCCGCGCGCGAGGAACACACCCGGGCCGCGGCGCTGGCCGAACGCGCGCGCATCGCCCGCGAGGTGCACGACGTGCTGGCCCACTCGCTGTCCGCGCTGGCCCTCAACCTGCAGAGCGCCCGGCTGATGCTGGTGCGCGACGCGGCCAGCCCGGAGGCGATCGGCCAGGTCGAGCGCGCCCAGCGGCTGGCCGCCGACGGCCTGGCCGAGGCCCGGCGCGCGGTCGCGGCGCTGCGGGAGGACCCGGTGCCGGCCACCCGCGCCATCGCCGACCTGGTCACCAGCACCCGGTTGGAGACCGGCAGCCCGATCGAGCTGACGGTGCGGGGCACCCCGCACAACCTGTCCTCCAGCGCCGAGGACACGCTCTACCGGACCGCGCGGGAGGCGCTGAGCAACGTCCGCAAACACGCGCCCGGGGCGCCGGTGCGAGTGCGGGTGGACTACGGCGACGAGCGCACCGAACTGACCGTCACCGATCACCCCGGGCATCGCCCCGCCGAGGCCGCGCCCGGCGGCTACGGTCTGACCGGGATGCGCGAACGGGCCGAACTGATCGGAGGCGAGTTGGACACCGGACCGACCGAGGACGGCTGGCGAGTGCGCCTGGTGGTGCCCGCGTGAGCGAGGACCCGCTGCGGGTGGTGCTGGCCGACGACCAGGCCGTGGTCCGCGAGGGGCTGGTCACGCTGCTGGGTCTGCTGCCCGGCATCGACGTGGTCGGCGCGGCCGCGGACGGGATCGACGCGGTGCGGCTGGTCGCCGAACACCGGCCCCAGGTGCTGCTGGTCGATCTGCGGATGCCGCGCTGCGACGGGGTGGAGGCCACCCGGCAGGTGCGGACGCGATATCCCGGCACCGAGGTCGTCGTGCTGACCACCTACGCCGACGACGAGTCGGTGCTGGCCGCGCTGCAGGCCGGCGCGCGCGGTTTCCTGACCAAGGACGCCGACGCCGAGTCGATCGCCCGGGCCCTGCGCGCAGCGGCCGCCGGACAGTCCACCATGGACGGCGCGGTGCAGCGGCGGTTGATCGAGGCGGCCAGCCGGGGCCGGCGCGGCACAGCGGCGCCGGTCGATCTGGTGGAGGGCCTGACGGCGCGGGAGATCGAGGTGTTGCGGCTGATCGCGGCCGGGCTGTCCAACACCGAGATCGCCCGGAAACTCGTGGTCAGCGAGGCCACCGTGAAAACGCACGTGAACCACGTGTTCGCCAAGGCCGGGCTGCGCGATCGGGCTCAGGCGGTGGCCTATGCCTACCGCGCCGGGCTGGTGGAGGAGTAGGCCCGACTGCTCCATGCGGTGAGTTGTCCACAGGGGCAAACGAAGAGGCGGCGATCTCGGGCAGACTTGTGTCATGAACGAGATCGGCAGCGAGATCGACGACCCGTACCGGTGGCTGGAAGAGGTCACCGGCGATCAGGCCATGGACTGGGTCCGCGCGCGCAACGCGGAGTCGGTCGCCGAACTGGCCGCCGGTTCCCGGTTCGATTCGCTGCGCGCGGAGATCCGCGAGGTGCTGGACTCCACCGACCGGATCCCCTATGTGCGGCGGCGCGGGGAGTATCTCTACAACTTCTGGCAGGACGCGGACGCACCGCGTGGGCTGTGGCGGCGGACCACGCTGGAGCGCTACCGCACCGAAGCGCCGGAGTGGGAGGTGCTGCTGGACATCGACGCGCTCGGCGCCGCGGAGGACGAGAACTGGGTGTGGCAGGGCGCGGCGGTGCTGCGGCCCGGTTATCAGCGCGCGCTGGTCGAACTGTCCCGGGGCGGGGCGGACGCCACCGTGGTGCGCGAGTTCGACCTGACCACGAAAGAGTTCGTGGCCGACGGGTTCACCCTGCCGGAGGCCAAGAGCAACGTCGGGTGGATCGACGCCGACCGGATCTACGTGGGCACCGACTTCGGGCCGGGTTCGCTGACCACGTCCGGATACCCGCGGGTGGTGCGGGAGTGGCGGCGGGGCACGCCGCTGGCCGAGGCGGTCACGGTGTACGAGGGCAAGCCCGAGGACGTGTCGGTGCACGTTTGGCACGACCCGACCGAGGGTTTCGAGCGGGACTGGATCAGCAGGCACCTGGACTTCTACAGCAGCGAGAAGTATCTGCGCGGCGCCGAGGGAGAGCCGATCCGGCTGGAGGTGCCCGAGGACGCGCAGACCAGCGCGCACCGGGAGTGGCTGGTGATCCATCCCCGTACCGAGTGGACGGTGGGCGGGGTGAGTCATCCGGCCGGTTCGCTGCTGGCGGTGCGATTGGCGGATTTCCTGGCCGGGGAGCGGGCGCTGACGGTGCTGTTCGAACCGGACGCGCACCGCTCGCTGGACGACTGGACGTGGACCCGGGATCACCTGATCCTGACCACACTGGCCGATGTGCGCAGCGAGTTGTTCGTGCTGACCCCGGGCGAGGGGGCCTGGCAGCGCACGCCGCTGCCGGGGGTGCCGGAGTTCGACCAGACCGACATCATCGGCACGGATGCCGAGCACAGCAACGAGTTCTTCATGGTGTCCAGCGGGTTCACCCAGCCTGCGACGCTGCGCTACGGGCACGTCGGCGGCGAGGTCGAGGTGCTCAAGCGGGCGCCGCGGTTCTTCGAACCGGAGGGCATCTCGGTGCGGCAGTTCTTCGCCGTATCCGAGGACGGCACGAGGATCCCGTATTTCGTTGTGGGGCAACAGAACGCGACACCGGGGCCGGCGTTGCTCACCGGTTACGGCGGCTTCGAGATCTCGCTGACCCCGTCCTACAGCGGCACGATCGGCCGGGGCTGGCTGGCCAGGGGCGGCACGTACGTGGTGGCCAACATCCGGGGCGGCGGTGAGTACGGGCCGGAGTGGCACAACGGCGCGATCAAGGCCAACCGGCGGCTGGTGTACGAGGACTTTGCCGCGGTGGCAACGGATCTGGTGGCGCGCGGGATCAGCACGGCGGAGCGGCTGGGCATCGAGGGCGGCAGCAACGGCGGGTTGCTGATGGGTGTGATGCTGACCCGCTACCCGAAGTTGTTCGGGGCGATCGTGTGCCAGGTGCCGTTGCTGGACATGCGGCGGTATCACGAGTTGCTGGCCGGGGCGTCGTGGATGGCGGAGTACGGCGATCCGCGGGAGGCGGCGGAATGGGAGTTCATCCAGCCGTTCTCGCCGTATCACAACGTTCGCGCCGGGCAGCCGTATCCGCCGACGCTGTTCATGACCTCGACCCGCGACGACCGGGTGCATCCCGGCCATGCCCGCAAGATGGTCGCGCGGTTGCTGGAACACGAGTACGACATCCGCTACTACGAGAACATCGAGGGCGGTCACGGCGCGGCGGCGGACAACGCCCAGCGCGCACACAAGTGGGCACTCACCTTCGAATTCCTCTGGAGGACCTTGGCCGAAAACTGACCCGGCACGAGCCCGGCCGCCAATGCCGGCGTCGCCAGTCGGACCGGCCACCCGGGCCTCGCCGTAGCGGCGCTAGAAATGAGAGCGCTGATACAGTGGAGGCATGTCGGTTCAGGAGCGGCGGGAACGGGAGAAGGCGCAGCGCCACCAGCTGATCATCACCACGGCGCGGGAGTTGGCCGAGGCCGAGGGCTGGGACGCGGTGACCACCCGGCGGTTGTCCGAGCGCATCGAATACAGCCAACCCGTGCTCTACCAACACTTCTCCGGCAAGGAAGCCATCATGCGCGCGGTCGCGCTGGAGGGCTTCACCGAGTTGGCCGAGCAACTGCGGGCGGCGCGGGCGTCAGCGGACTCGCCTCGCGCCGCGCTGCACCGGATAGCGGACGCGTATCTGGCCTTCGCCCTGGGCAAGCCTGCGCTCTACGACGCGATGTTCGTGCTGTCGACCGGGCTGGCGTTCGGCGAACCGGAAACGCTGGCTCCGCTGCGCGCGGCGTTCGACGAGTTCGCGGCGGTGGTCGCCCCGCTGGCCGGGGACCGTGATCCGGAGAGCCACGCGGAGATCCTGTGGAGCTCCCTGCACGGGCTGGCCAGTCTCACCCGGGGCGGCCGGCTGCGGCCAGAGCACCACGGGCAACGCGTGGAACTGCTGCTCGACCGGTTCACCGGCTGACCGGCGCTACCGACGGGGGCGATAGGAAACACGAGCCGGGGCGGGATGGGTCGACAGGTACCGCGCGAAGTCAGGGCCGGAGACGACATTGTCTGGCGCCAGGTTGCTGCCGTCGCGCAGCGCGCGGAAAAGCTTGCCGGGCAAGGAGATCGGCACAATGGGGCGACGGCGACCGGTCGCGTCAAGATACGCGCGGGCCAGGTCGACGGCTGGACGGATCTCGGGTCCGCCGATGTCCGGGGCGCGCCCCAGCGGCTCCCCCGACGCCAACTCGACCAGGCGAGCGGCCACGTCGGAGACGTCGACCGGCTGGAACCGGACGGCGGGCACGAACATCACCGGCATTTTCGCGGCCGTCGCGAACAGGGCGCGCAGCAGGTCGTGGAACTGGGTGGCGCGCAGAATCGTGTGCGGCACACCGGATTCCTCGACGATGCGCTCGCAGGTGAGTTTGCCGCCGTAGTAACCGAGCGGGATCTGGTCGACGCCCACAATGGACACGTAAATCAGGTGCGCGACACCCGCGTGAGCAGCGGCCGCGACCAGCTGGCGGGTGGCGGCGATGTCCGGACCCGCGCGCATCGACGTGGCGCAGTGCACGACCGTCTCGACACCGGCCAGCGCCTCGGCGAGGCCGGCGCCGGTCGACAGATCCACCGTGGCCCAACCGGTCGAGCGATGCATCGTGGCCGAGTCCGGCTGGGGGTTCACCTCAGCCGAATCCGGCGAGAAGTCCGGTGCGGCCCGACCGATCGCGTTGGCCGGCGCTGGGCGGCGGCTGGCCACGCGCGTTTCGCGGCCCGCGGCGCGCAACCGCTCGACGACCACGCGGCCGAGCACACCGGTGCCGCCGGTCACCAGAATCGGTGCGTTCATGCGCTCATCCCTACACCGCGTCCGGGCCGAACGCACCCGAGGTCGGGCACGGATCTCCCGCGCCAGCTCGCCGTTGTCGTCGTACAACTCGAA
>DASZNF010000067.1:0-20615 GCA_035551355.1 Pseudonocardiaceae bacterium
GTGGATGGATCGCCGTTCCTGGGCTGGGGCATCGAACTGCCCGAGCCGCGGTCCACCGTGTTCTACCGGCCGGACGCGAAACTGCTGTGGCGCGGAACATCCGCCGAAGGCGTGCTCCGGCACCACGAGCTGTTCGGCAGCGCGCGGCTGGTCTGGCTGGATGACTAGCCAGTGAGAACGGATCTACCCTCATGTCATGCCCCCAGGTGAGCGACAGATCCCGGACAGCCCGGACGAGCTGGCCGCGGCCCTGGACCGGACCGGCTATCTGGCCGACCGCGGATTGGCCACGGCGGCGTTCCTCGCGGTGCGGATGGGGCGGCCACTGTTCTGCGAGGGCGAACCGGGCACCGGCAAGACCGCGCTTGCCCTGGCCCTGGCCGAGGCGCTGGACGTGCCGCTGATCCGGTTGCAGTGCCACGAGGGCATCGACGCGGCGACCGCGCTCTACGACTGGGATTTCCCCCGGCAGCTGCTGCACCTGCGCACGCTGGAGGCGTCGGCCTCGGCGCAGGGCGCGGCGCTGGACGCCGAGCAGGCCGAGGCTTCCCTGTACACCGCGCGGTTCCTGCTGGACCGGCCGCTGCTGCGGGCGCTGCGGGAGGCCCCGTGCGTGCTGCTGGTCGACGAGATCGACCGGGCCGACGACGAGTTCGAGGCGTTCCTGCTGGAGGTGCTGGGCGAGCACGCGGTGAGCATCCCGGAGCTGGGCGAGGTGCGGGCCACCGTGCCGCCGGTGGCGGTGCTGACCTCCAACCGGACCCGCGAGGTGCACGACGCGCTCAAGCGGCGCTGCCTCTACCACTGGCTGGAGCACCCGGATCTGATGCGGGAGATCGCGATCCTGCGGCGGCGGCTGCCCGAGCTGGACGAACGGCTGGCCGCGCGGGTGGCCGAGGCGGTGCGCAGGCTGCGTTCGATGGAGCTGCTCAAGCCGCCGGGGGTGGCCGAGTCGCTGGACTGGGCGGCCGCGTTGCAGACGCTGGGCCGCACCGAGCTGGACGCGGAGACGGCGGCCGAGACGCTGGGCGCGGTGCTGAAGTACCGGGAGGACGCCGACCGGGTGATCGCCGCCGGACTGGACCAGCTGCTGGCGGGTTAGCGCACGCCGTAGTCGCCCAGCGCCTTGTCCAGGAGACCGGACACCAGGTCGACGCGGGCCACGTGTTCGGGGCGCAGCTCGTCGATGCGCCGGCCGGCCAGGATCTCGTCGATCATCCGGGCGTGCACCGGACGGTAGGCGCCGATGATCAGCCCGGCGGCCACGCGCGGCAGCGGATCTTCCGGCCGGGCCTGGGTTTCCTCGGCGAACAGGGTGGCCAGCACCTGTTCCAGGGCGTCGCCGGTCTCCCGGGCGACCGCGCGCAGGCTGGGGCTGTCCTGCACGGTGCGGATGAACGGCACGATGCCCTCGCGCAGGCCGGACAGCGGGTGCCGCTGCTCGATCAGGTCGAGCAGGCACGCGCGCAGGGCCGCGACGAACGAGGTGCCGATAGCCCGGTCGCTGATCGCCGCGGTGATGGTCGCGACGGCCTCCTCGCTGCGGTCGAAGAACATGTCCTCCTTGCGCGGGAAGTAGTTGAACACGGTCATCTTGGACACCTGGGCCGCCTCGGCGATCTCCGCGACGGTCACGTTGTCGAAGCCGCGGGCCACGATCAGCATGGTCGCCGCGTCGGAGATGCGTTGCCGGGTCTCGCGCTTCTTGCGTTCCCGCAGACCCATCCGGGGTTCCTCGACCATGACAAATAGCATACCTGTCATAAAATTTGACCGAGTACAGTGAAATCATGGACGACTACGAGGTGATCATCACTGGGGCGGGGCCGGTAGGCCTGATGCTGGCCGGAGAGTTGCGTCTGCACGGCGTGCGCACGCTGGTACTGGAGCGGCTGACCGAGCCGGACCTGACCGTCAAGGCCGGTTCGCTGAACACGCCGACGGCCGAGGCCTGTTACCGGCGCGGATTGCTGCCGCAACTGGCCGAGGCTCAGCGCGGCACGCTGGAGCTGATCACGCGGTTCGCCGCCGCGTCAGCGCCGAAGGGGGCCGATGCCGCCGCGATGCCGAAGTTCAAGGGGCCATCGGGCCACTTCGGTGGGCTGATGCACCTGGACGTCGAGCGGCTCGACCGCGGCGACGATCCGGATCTGGAACCGAGCCCGGCGTCGGAGGTGGTGCTGGTTTCCCAGCAGGCGATGGAAAAGATCCTCGGCGAGTGGGCCGAGGGGCTGGGCGCGGAGATCCGGCGGGGTGCGGAACTGGCCGGATTCGACCAGGACCAGTCCGGGGTGAGCGTGGAACTCGTTGGCGGGCAACGGATCCACGCCCAGTGGCTGGTCGGCTGCGACGGCGGGCGCAGCCTGGTGCGCAAGCTGGGCGGGATCGAGTTCCCCGGCACCGACCCGTTGATCACCGGCCATCAGGCGGTGGTGGACATCCAGGGCGCGGAGAAACTGCCGAGGGGCTGGAACCACGTGGCCAACGGGGTGCTGGTGCACGGGCCGACCCCGGGGCGCATCCTGACCGTCGAGTACGACGGCCCGCCGGCCGACCGGGACGCGCCGATCACGTTGGCCGAGCTGGAAACCAGCCTGCGCAACGTCAGCGGCGAGGACGTGCGGATCACCGGGGTGCACTCGGCCACCCGGTTCACCGACAACGCCCGGCAGGCCGCGACCTACCGCAGTGGCCGGGTGCTGCTGGCCGGGGACGCGGCCCATGTGCACTCGCCGTTCGGCGGCCAGGGCCTGAACCTGGGCGTTGGCGACGCGGTGAACCTGGGCTGGAAGCTGGCCGCCACACTGCACGGCTGGGCGCCGGAGGGCCTGCTGGACAGCTACACCGCCGAACGGCATCCGATCGGCGAGTGGGTGCTGGACTGGACGCGCGCGCAGGTGGCGCTGATGCATCCGGGTGCGCACCACGCGGCGCTGCGCGCGGTGATCACCGATCTGATGCACACCGACGACGGCAACGACTACTTCCTCACCCGGATCGCCGGCTTCCGGCAGCGCTACGACCTCGGTGGCGGTCATCCGCTGGTGGGCCGGCGCACGCCGGATCCGGTGCTGGGCAACGGATCCCGGCTGGCCGAGCATTGTCACGCCGGTCGCGCGGTGCTGCTGGATCGCACCGCCGACGGGGTGCCGGCCGCGGTGGCGGCGGGCTGGGCCGACCGGGTCGAGGTGGTGGCCGATCCTTGCGACGCCGCACCGGCCGGGCTGCTGGTGCGGCCGGACGGGTACATCGCCTGGGCGGCGGATTCCGTTGCCGGAAAAGAGGAAATGGCCGAACTGGAGACCGCGCTGTCCCGCTGGCTCGGCCCGGCTGACCCGTCAGCCCAACGGGGCGCGGCCTAGCTGGGCCCGCAGCGCGCGCACCGGCAGGGCGCCGGACAGCAGTCCGCGGGCCATCCGCCACACGCCCTTGAGGTCGGCGGTCGCGGTGGCCACGATGTCCACAGTGGAGTCCGGGTCGTCGACCCAGTCCACCGAGACCTCGTGGATGCGCAGGCCGCAGCGCTGGGCCAGGACCAGCAGTTCGGTGTCGAAGAACCAGCCGGTGTCCTCCACCAGCGGCAGCAGCGCGGCGGCCACGTCGGCCCGCACCGCCTTGAACCCGCACTGCGCGTCGGAGAACCCGGCGCGCAGTGCGGTGCGCAGAATCAGGTTGTAGCAACGGGAAATGAACTCGCGCTTGGCGCCGCGCACCACCCGGGAGGAGCGGGTGAGCCTGCTGCCGATGGCCACATCGGAGTGTCCGGAGATCAGCGGCGCGACCAGCGGCAGCAGGGCGCCCAGATCGGTGGACAGGTCCACGTCCATGTAGGCCAGGATCGGCGCGTCCGAGGCCGACCACACCGCGCGCAGCGCGCGGCCGCGGCCCTTCTGGTCGAGGTGGGACACGGCGACGCCGGGCAGTTCGGTGGACAACCGGTAGGCGATGTCCACAGTGGCGTCGGTGCTGGCGTTGTCGGCGACGGTGATCCGGAACCGGTAGGGCAGGTGCGCGCTCAGGTAGGCGTGCAGCCGGCGAACACAGTTGGTCAGGTCCTTTTCCTCGTTGTACACGGGAATGACCACGTCGAGGACGGGCACACCGCGGCGGGCGGCGTCCTGGGCGGCGTCGGGGCGGGTGCGGCCGCGGTCGGAGATGACGGGCACCGGGATGGTGGGCGGGGCGAGCAGGCTGGGGGCTGTCATGGCCACGACTCTGTCCGGCCAGCCTTGATCGCCGGTGTCAGTGCGCTGTGCCGCAGCTGTGACCTGCGCGCGGGCGGGTGGTCTTGGGTCTGGTTGTCCGATTGAGCCAGGATGGGCCGATGACCCCCTCCCCGCCGAACCACACCGCCGCCCCGGACGAGCGGTCGCGCCCCCGGGTGCGCAATCCCTGGGGACAGGGGGACCGGCTGCGCGGGGAGATCCTCTCCGCGGCCGGGCGGTTGCTCGGCGAGCTGGGTGGGGTGGACGGGCTGACCCTGCGTGGGGTGGCCCGGCAGGCCGGGATCGCCCCGGCCAGCATCTACGCGCATTTCACGGACAAGACCGAGCTGGTGGTCGCGGTGCTGGACCACGAGTACGGGCAGCTGGTGGACCGGCTGCGCGCGGTCGGGCAGGACGTGCCGGAGACCGACCCGGTGGGCCGGGTGCGGGCCCAGCTGCACGCGTTCTGCCGGCACGCGATGGACAACCCCGGGCTGTACCGGTTGCTGTTCGGCCGGTCGGATCGGCACAGCAGCGCCCGGCCCAGCGCGCTGGTGGATCTGCTGGTGGGTTCGCTTTCGGCCTGTGAGCGGGCCGGGGTGCGGTTGCGGCTGCCGGCGGAGCGGGCGGCGATCGTGCTGATCGTGGGCGCGCACGGCCGGGTGGCGATCCAGCAGGTGCGGGAGGACACCGACAAGGTGGACATCGTGCTGGATTTCGCCGATGAGCTGTTGTCCCTGGTGATCGCCGACGAGGAGCCGGAGCGCTGATTCGGCGCGCTGGGACGAAAGTGTGGAGTTCGCGGTAGGTGGTGGCACGGTCGCGCAAAGTCAGCTAACGTTCGTTCTGTAAGTAACAGTACGACCGTTCGGTAACTTCTCCTTGCTGGAGGTAGACGATGACCGAGACGCTGACCGAGCTGCCCGCCTTCCCGGCCCAGCGCGCGTCCGGCGCTCCGTTCGATCCGCCGCCGGAACACCGCAGGCTGCAACGGCAGGCGCCGGTCTCCCGGGTCCGGTTGTGGGACGACAGCACGCCGTGGCTGGTCAGCAGCTACGCCGAGCAGCGCGCGATGCTGTCCGACCCCCGGGTGAGCGCGGACGCCAGGCAGGCCGGCTATCCGCATCAGAGCGCGGGCCTGAAGGCCCGGCGGGGCAACGAAGTCACCTTCATCAACATGGACGATCCGCAGCACGCCCGGCTGCGCCGGATGGTCACCGCGCCGTTCGCCATCAAGCGGGTCAACGCGATGCGCCCGGCCATCCAGCGGATCGTGGACGGCCTGATCGACGACCTGCTGGCCGGTCCCAAACCGGCCGACCTGGTGCAGGCGTTCGCGCTGCCGGTGCCCTCGCTGGTGATCTGCGAACTGCTCGGCGTGCCCTACGCCGATCACGATTTCTTCCAGCAGAACAGCAAGAAGCTGATCAACCGCAACTCCACGCCGGAGGAGAGCCAGGCCGCGCAGGTCGAGCTGGTCGACTACCTCGAAGAGCTGGTCGGCCGCAAACTGATCGAGCCGGCCGACGATCTGCTGTCCCGGCTGGCCGCCGAGCAGGTCGCCACCGGGGAGCTGACCCAGCACCAGCTGGCCGTGATGGGGCAGCTGCTGCTGGTCGCCGGGCACGAGACCACCGCGAACATGATCGCGCTGGGCACCGCCGCCCTGCTGGAGCACCCCGGTCAGCTGGCCGAACTGCGCGACGCCGACGACCCGAAGCTGGTGGCCGGCGCGGTCGAGGAACTGTTGCGCTACCTGACCATCGTGCATTCCGGCCGGCGCCGGGTGGCCACCGAGGACATCGAGGTCGGCGGGCAGCTGATCAGGAAGGGCGAGGGGATCGTGCTGCCCACCGACATCGCCAACCGGCAGCCCGAGGAGTTCGCCGACCCGGACAAGCTGGACATCCACCGGGACGCGCGCAAGCACGTGGCCTTCGGCTTCGGCGTGCACCAGTGCCTTGGCCAGCCGCTGGCCCGGGTGGAGCTGCAGATCGTGTACAGCACGCTGTACCGGCGGATTCCGACCCTGGCCCTGGCCGCGGAGCGCGATCAGCTGAAGTTCAAGCACGACGGGCTGGTCTACGGGGTGTACGAGCTTCCGGTGACGTGGTGAGCAAACCGTTGCCGGGCAAGGAAAACAGGAGGATTTCATGCGGGTGACCGTCGATCAGGACAAGTGCGTCGGCTCCGGGCAGTGCGTACTGGCCTCGGAAGCGGTGTTCGACCAGCGCGACGAGGACGGCATCGCGGTGCTGCTGACCGACACCCCGTCGGCCGCGGACGCCGAGGACGTGCGGCAGGCCGCCGCGGTGTGCCCGGCGCTGGCGATCGACATCCAGGAGTGAGCCGCCGGCGCGGTGGCGCCCGCGAGCCGGGCAGTTACCGCGCTGGCAGCTCTCGACCGGGAGCGGCTCCAGGAGTTTGCGTACGGCCGAGATCGAACGCACACTCTCGGAGTGGCGGAACTGGCCGGGCTGATCGGCTTCACCCACGCGTTGCGGGCGGCCGGGCTCGGCGTCGACACCCATCGCGTCGATGCCTACCTGCGCGCGGTGGACTGCGTGGACCTGGCCGACCCGGCCAACCTGTACTGGGCCGGGCGGGTCACGCTGTGCGCCGACGCCGACGATCTGCCCTGCTACGACGAGGCGTTCTTCGCCTGGTTCACCGCGAGCGGAATGCCGGTCACCCCGGCCCGCGCGACAGCCAGGAACACCCCGGTCACGCTGGCCGCGCTGCCCTCCGGCGGCGCGGCCGGTGAGCCGTCCGCCACCGAGCCGATGCCGCTGCTGCGCACCGCCGCCAGCGACGTGGAAGTGTTGCGGCACAAGGATTTCACCGCCATGTCGGCGGCCGAGCGCAAGCACCTGCACGAGCTGTTCGCCCAGCTGGACGTGGTCCCGGCCCGGCGGCGCGGAGTCCGCCGCCGACCGCACCGGCACGGCCCTCTGGACCCCCGCCGCACCCTGCGGGTAATGCTGGCCAACGGCGGCGAACCGGTGCGGCTGCGCAGGCGCCGCCGGGAACATCGGCCCCGGTCGCTGGTGTTGCTCATCGATGTGTCAGGTTCCATGAGTCCGTATGCGGACTCGTTGCTGCGCTTCGCGCACGTGGTGGCCCGCCGCTACGGCGGCCGGGTCGAGGTGTTCACCCTGGGCACCCGGCTGACCCGGGTGTCCCGGCAGCTCACCCACCGCGACCCGGAACAGGCGCTGGCCCTGGCCGGGCGGGCGGTGCCGGACTTCGCCGGGGGCACCCGGCTTGGCGAGGGAGTACGCGCGTTCCTTGATCGGTGGGGTCAGCGCGGCACCGCCCGCCAGGCCGTGGTGGTGCTGTTCTCCGACGGCTGGGAGCGCGGCGACCCCGGGCTGCTCGGCGAGCAGCTGGGCCGCCTGCACCGGCTGGCGCACAAGGTGTTCTGGGTCAATCCGCACGTCGGCGGCGCCGACTATCGCCCGGTGCAGTCCGGGATAGCGGTCGCACTGCCTCATCTGGACCGGTTGGTGGCCGGGCACAGCCTGGCCGCCATGGGAAATCTGCTGCGGGAGATCCGCGATGCGTGATGTGCTCGACGAACTGCACCGACGGTGGCTGGCCGGGGAAACGGTCGGCCTCGGCACGGTGGTGGCCACCTTCCGTTCCGCGCCCCGGGAACCCGGCTCGGCCATGCTGGTCGGCTCGGACGGCGCGGTCACCGGCAGCGTGTCCGGGGGCTGCGTCGAGGGCGCGGTGTACGAGCTGGCCCAGCAGGTCACCGCGGACGGCGAGGCGGTGTTGCAGCGCTACGGGGTCTCCGACGACGACGCGTTCTCGGTCGGGCTGACCTGCGGCGGCATCCTGGACGTGTTCGTCGAGCCGGTGGACAACCGGACCTTCCCGGAACTGGGCGAGATCGTCGAGGCGGTGCGGGCCGAGCAGCCGGTCGCGGTGGCCACCGTGGTGGCCCACCCGGACGCCTCCCGGATCGGCAAGCGGCTGGTGGTCTGGCCGGACCGGCGCTCCGGCACGCTGGGCGCGCCGCGGGTGGACGACGCGGTGGCCGACGACACCCGCGGCCTGCTGGCCAGCGGCCGGACCGGCGCCCTGCACTACGGGCCGGAGGGGCAGCGCCGGGGCGAGGGCCTGACCGTGTTCGTGAACTCCTTCGAGCCGCCGCCGCGGATGCTGGTGTTCGGCGCCATCGACTTCGCCGGGGCCATGGCCCGGCTGGGCGGCTTCCTGGGTTACCGGGTGACCGTGTGCGACGCGCGGCCGGTGTTCGCCACCGCCTCGCGGTTCCCGGACGCCTCCGAGGTGGTGGTCGACTGGCCGCACCGGTACCTGGCCGCGGAAGCCGAGGCGGGCCGGATCGACGGCCGGACCGTGGTGACCGTGCTGACCCACGACCCCAAGTTCGACGTGCCGCTGCTGGAGGTCGCGCTGCGGCTGGAGCTGGGCTATGTCGGCGCGATGGGCTCCCGGCGCACGCACGACGACCGGCTGGCCCGGCTGCGCGAAGCGGGCCTGACCGAGTCCGAGCTGGACCGGCTGTCCTCGCCGATCGGCCTGGATCTGGGCGCTCGCACGCCCGAGGAGACCGCGGTGTCCATCGCCGCGGAGATCATCGCGCTGCGCTGGGGCGGCGGCGGGACCCGGCTGGCCGAACTGTCCGGCCGCATCCACTCCGATCTGCCGCTGACCGCCGGCTAGCACTCGGCGCGGCCGACCGGAGTAGCGAAACGGCCTTCCGCCCAGCCCGGGTGGAAGTGGGATCCGCGATCACTGCGCCACTGGCCGCCATCCGGGTTACCCCTTTCGCCGCAAGCATTTCCGCCGACCCGAACCCACAGGCTGTTCGGGTAATCTTCGCTGGCTGGAGAGGCGGGCGCGGATGAGAGCAGCGAGCCGGGCGGCGGCCGCACTCGGGGTGCTGGTCGCGTTTCATCTGTTCTGTCTCGCGACGATCGCCGGCCTGCTCGCCGTGGACGCCGTCGCGCTGAATCGCGGCCCGCTGTTCGCGCTCACCCTCATCCTGGTCGTCCCGGTGGTCACGCTGCTGACCGCGGGGCTGGTGGTGCTCGCCTCCGACACCGGCCCCGAGCGGACCGGCGTGGCGATCGGGCGGGCCGAGCAGGACGGGCTGTGGGCGCTGGTCGACCGGGTCGCCGCGCAACTGGGCGCCCGCGTGCCCGACGAGCTGCGGCTGGTCCCGGGCACCGCGCTGACGCTGGGCGAACGCGGCCCGATCTGCGGTCTGCTGCCCGGCAGGCAGACCCTCCACATCGGACTGGCCGAGCTGGCCGGGCTCGGCTCGGCCGAACTGGCCGCGGTGGTGGCCGGGCAGCTGGGCCGGTTCGGCGGCCGGCAGGCCCGGCTGGCCGGCGCCACCTACCGGACCAGCCAGTCGGTGCGCCGCGGTATCGACCGGCTGTCCCGGCAGCGCGTGCTGGCCCGCACCATCGCCATCCCGCTGGCCTGGCTGGCCCGGCGCTATGACCGGCTGGCCGGTCCGGTGTGCCGGGACCGGGAACGGGCCACCGAGCGGATCGCCGCGCACCTGACCGGACCGGACGCGGCGACCCGGGCCCTGGCCGCCGGTCCGGCGCTGGGCCAGGTCTGGGCCCAGCTGGTCGACCGGCACCTGGACCCGGGCCGCCGGTCGGGCTTCCTGCCCCGGCGTCCGGTGGCCGGATTCCTTGCCGTGCAAGCGGACCTGGCCCGGACCGAGGAGTCCGTGCCGGTCCGCACAGCCCGCCGGGCCACCGCTCTGCTGCGCGAACCGGACACCGCCTTCCTGGCCGTGCTCGCCGACTGGGCGGCCGGACCGGGCGAACCGGTGCTGCTGGAATGGCCGGATTTCGCGCACGCCGCGATGCGGGCCGAACTGCTGCGCACGGTCACCCCGCTGCTGGACTCGGCGGCCGCGCTGACCGGCGCAACCGGGACCCCGCAACAGGTGCTCGATCTGCTGGCCGCCGACCGGCTGACCGAACTGGGCGCCCCGTTCGCGGGCACCGCGCCCGGCGCGGGACCGAGAGCCCGCCGGGAGTTGGCCCGCAGCGCCGTGCGCCGCCAGCTCGGCGGCCTGGCCCTGGTGCTGCTGACCGACATCGGCGCAGCCCGCTGGCCGCTGTCCTGGGCGCCCCCGGCCGAACTCGTGGTGGACCAGCCCTTCCACGACTGGCTGGCCCCGTTGCTGGATTCCGCGGTCGCCGACGGCGGTGACCTGGTCGGCCTGCGCACCCTGCTCGAGGAGGCCGGGGCCCGGTTGTCCGTGCGGCCCACCGCGCGCGAATCGGCCACGCCCGTCCGGAAAGGACCGCACCCCCATGGCATTCGGTAGCCGGCGCGCCGCCCGAAGACTCGCCGAGGCGGCCGCGATCGTCGCCGCCACGGGCAGTCCGGACGACACCGCGCACACCTCGGATCCGTTGCACCGAGCCAGACCGGAGCGGCACGGGCTGGTCCCCGACGACGTGGTGACCGCCGACCCGGTGGTCGGCGCCGAGGAGGCCGCGGTGCGGGCCGCGGCCCTGCGCGGGGACTGGCGGCCCGCCGCCCGGACGCTGCACCGGATCGGCCAGAACTGGGAGTCGCGCGCGATCTGGGTGCGTGCCCTGGCCACCATCGCGGCGAACGAGGACGGCTGGCTGCGGGAATGGCGCGCGGCTGAGCCGAAATCGCCGGACGCGGCCGTGGTGCACGCCGACTCGCTGGTCACCCTGGCCTGGCAGGTGCGCAGCACCGAACGCGCCGAACACGTGTCCTCCGAACAGTTCGCCACGTTCTTCCGCATCCTGGAGGAGGCGGTGCAGGCCTGCCGGGCCGCGGTCGCGCTGGCGCCGGCCGACCCGACTCCGTGGGCCACCCTGCTGGCCGTGGCCAAGGGCCTGCAGTGGGACGCCATCGCCTTCGAACAGGTGTGGACCGAGTTGGTCAACCGGGCGCCGACGCACCGCGCCGGGCACGACCGGGCGCTGTCCTACTGGTGTGCCAAGTGGCTGGGCTCGCACGAGAAGATGTTCGAATTCGCTTGGCAGGCCGGGGAAAAAGCGCCGGTGCTGGCCGTGCTGCCGCTGGTGGCCGCGTTCGAGTACTGGGCCCAGGAGGGCAGCCCGAGCATGTTCGCCGAGCCCCGGATGCAGGCCGCGGCCGACACGGTGCGCGCGGGCTGGCTCGAACTGGCCGGCAGGGACAGCCACTACGCCCAACACGATCGGGCGATGGTGGCCACCACGCTGACCTTCGGCGGGCGCGGCGAGGAAGGGCTCGCCGAGTTCCGGATTCTCGGCACCCGGGCCGACGCGGGCCGGTGGCACTACTTCCCGCCCGCCCCGCACAAGTTCCTCCAGCTACGTCGACTGGCCTGTCTGCAGTCCGAGATCACTGAACCGGGCCGGCACGTTTCCGCTGATGCGGACCGGCACTCGGATGTCAATCCGCATTCGCGGTGATCAACACGAACGTGTTCCAGTTGGGGTTGTCGGACCCGATGCGGGGGAGCAGCCTTACTGCGGTGAGCCCGCTCACACCGCCCGTAAGTCCGAACCGGGAGGTTCCATGCGTATCACCGTCACAGTCGACGGAACCGCCTACACCGATGACGTCGAACCCCGCACGCTGCTCGTCCACCACCTCCGGGAAAAGCTCGGCAAGGTAGGCACGGTGGTCGGTTGCGACACCAGCAACTGCGGCGCCTGCACCGTGCATGTCAACGGCCACAGCGTGAAGTCCTGCAGCATGCTGGCCGTCCAGGCCGACGGCGCGGAGATCACCACCGTGGAAGGGCTGGCCCGGAACGGTCAGCTGCATCCGGTGCAGCAGGCCTTCCACGACAATCACGCGTTGCAGTGCGGCTTCTGCACACCCGGCATGATCATGCAGTCGATCGACCTGCTGGCCGACGATCCCGATCCGGACGAGGCCGCGGTGCGGCACGGACTGGAGGGAAACCTCTGCCGCTGCACCGGATACCAGAACATCGTGCGCGCGGTGCGCGACGCGGCCGCCCGGATGAGCCCGGGCGCCGGACCCGAAGCCGAGCGGATCGCCGACGCCCGCGCCCCGCACGCCGTGGGAGGTGAGTGATGACCGCGACCGCCGAACCGGAGATCGGCCGGGCCCGCGCCCGTAAGGAAGACGCGCGGCTGATCACCGGCCGCACCCGGTGGACCGACAATCTCGCGCTGCCCGGCATGCTGCACCTGGCCATCCTGCGCAGCCCGGTGGCGCACGCCCGGATCACCCGGATCGACACCGAGGCCGCCCGCACGATGCCCAACGTGCTGGACGTGCTCACCGGCGCCGACATCGCCGACGCCCAGGGAAGTCTGCCCTGCGCCTGGCCGATCACCCCGGACATGAAGGCTCCCAACGCGCCCTCGCTGGCGGTGGACACGGTCAACTTCGCCGGTGAGGCGGTGGCCGTGGTGGTGGCCCGGGACGCCTACGCCGCCGACGACGCGTTGCAGGCCATCGACGTGGACTACGAGGACCTGCCGGTCGTGCTGGACATGGCCGAGGCGGTCAAGGACGGGGCCGAACTGGCCCACCCGGACCTGGGCACCAACGTCAGTGCCGTGTGGACGTTCGACTCGGCCGAAGCCGGCAGCGGCGGGGACGTGGAGTCGGCGATCAGCGACGCGGAAGTGTTGGTGCGCCGCACTTTCCGGCAGCAGCGGCTGATCCCGGCGTTCATGGAGCCGCGCTCGGTGGTGGTCGACCCGACCGGCGAGCAGCTGACCATGTGGTCGGCCACGCAGATCCCGCACATCCTGCGGCTGATGCTGGCCATGACCCTTGGTCTGCCCGAGCAGAAGATCCGGGTGATCGCCCCGGACGTGGGCGGGGGGTTCGGCGGCAAACTCCAGGTCACCCCGGAGGAAGTCATCGCCGTGCTGGTGGCGCAGCGCACCGGGCGGCCGGTGAAGTACACCGAGTCGCGCACCGACAGCCTGCTGGCCGCGCACCACGGCCGGGACCAGATCCAGCACCTGACCCTGTCGGCCAAGCGGGACGGCACGGTCACCGGGCTGAAGGTGGAGCTGCTCGCCGACATGGGCGCCTATCTGCGGCTGGTCACCCCGGGCGTGCCGATCCTGGGCGCGTTCATGTTCAACTCCATCTACAAGTTCCCGGCCTATCACTTCTCCTGCACCAACGTGTTCACCAACAAGACGCCCACCGACGCCTATCGCGGCGCCGGCCGGCCGGAGGCCACCTTCGGCATCGAGCGGATGATGGACGAGCTGGCCGCCGAACTCGGGATGGACCCGATGGACGTGCGCCGCAAGAACTGGATCGCCCACGAGGAGTTCCCGTTCACCACGGTGGCCGGGCTGACCTACGACTCGGGCAACTACGAGGCGGCCACCGCCAAGGCCACCGCGCTGTTCGACTACGCAGGGCTGCGGGCCGAGCAGAAACGCCGCCGCGACGCCGGCGACCCGGTGCAACTGGGTCTCGGCATCTCCACGTTTACCGAGATGTGCGGCCTGGCGCCCTCCCGGGTGCTCGGCTCGCTGTCCTACGGCGCGGGCGGCTGGGAGCACGCGGCCATCCGGATGCTGCCCACCGGCAAAGTCGAGGTGGTCACCGGGTCCTCGGCGCACGGCCAGGGCCACGAAACGGCGTGGAGCCAGGTCGTGGCCGACAAACTGGGCGTGCCGTTCGAGGACATCGAGGTCATCCACGGCGACACCCAGTCTTCGCCCAAGGGCATGGACACCTACGGCTCGCGGTCGCTGACCGTGGGCGCCATCGCCGTGCTCGGCGCCGCGGACAAGGTGATCGGCAAGGCCAAAACCGTTGCCGCGCACCTGATGGAGTGCGCCGAGGACGACCTGGAGTTCGCCGAGGGCAAGTTCACCGTGCGCGGCACGGAGAGCGCCACCAGCATCCAGGACGTGGCGCTGGCCGTGTTCGCCGCGCACGACCTGCCCGACGGGATGGAGCCCTCGCTGGACTCCGAGGCCACCTACGACCCGGAGAACTTCTCCTTCCCGCACGGCACCCACCTGTGCGCGACCGAGGTGGACACCGAGACCGGGCAGGTGCGCATCCGGGCCTACGTGTGCGTGGACGACGTGGGCACCGTGGTCAACCCGCTGATCGTGGACGGCCAGGTGCACGGCGGACTGGCCCAGGGCATCGCCCAGGCACTGTTCGAGGAGGCGGTGCACGACGAGGGCGGCACGCTGACCACCGCCACCTTCGCCGACTACACGCTGCCCTCCGCGGCCGATCTGCCCAGCTTCACCACCGACCGCACCGAGACCCCGTCCACGACGAATCCGTTGGGGGTCAAGGGAGTCGGTGAGGCAGGCACCATCGCCTCCACCCCGGCGGTGGTCAACGCGGTGGTGGACGCGATCCGCCATCTCGGGGTGACCGATGTGGAGATGCCGTGCACGCCGATGCGGGTGTGGCGGGCCATCCAGAACGGAGCGGCACGATGATCCCGGGCAACTTCGACTACGCGGCACCATCCACTGTGGACGAAGCGGTGCGGCTGCTGAGCGAGGCCGGCGAGGACGCCAAGGTGCTCGGCGGCGGGCAGAGCCTGCTGCCGGTGCTGCGCATGCGGCTGGCCGAGCCGACCAAGGTGATCGACCTGGGCCGGATCGGCGAACTGCGCGGGGTGCGCGAGGACGGCGACACGCTGGCGATCGGCGCCATGACCACGCACTACGACGTGCAGCGCGATCCGCTGGTGCGCGAGCACGCCGCGCTGGTCGCGCTGGCCACCGACACGGTGGGCGATCCGCAGATCCGGCACCGGGGCACCTTCGGCGGCGCGCTCGCGCACGCCGACCCGGCCGGGGACCTGCTCGCGCCCGCGCTGGCGCTGGGCGCGGAAATGGTGCTGGCCGGGCCGGACGGGCGGCGCACCGTGCCCGCGGCGGAGTTCTTCGTGGACTTCTTCACCACCGCGCTGGCCGCCGACGAGCTGCTGGTCGAGGTGCGGGTGCCCAAGCACACCGGGTGGGGCGCGCACTACGAGAAGTTCAACCGGGTGGCCCAGGCCTGGTCGATTGTGGCGGTGGCCGCGGCGATCCGGACCGACGGCGGCCGGATCGCCGAAGCCAGGGTCGGTCTGACCAACGTGGCCGCCACCCCGGTGCGGGCCACCGCGGTGGAGGAGGCG
Organism: Pseudonocardiaceae bacterium; assembly: GCA_035551355.1. GTDB lineage: Bacteria > Actinomycetota > Actinomycetes > Mycobacteriales > Pseudonocardiaceae > DATATV01. Next base: position 15,334 of record DASZNF010000067.1, read on the forward strand.
CTGGTCGGGCAGCCGGCCACCGCCGAGGCCATCCGGGCCGCGGCCGGGCACGCCGCCGAGGGCACCAGCCCGACCAGCGACGGCAACGCCGACGCGGACTTCCGCAAGCACCTGGCCAGGGTGCTGACCTCGCGGGCCGTGCTGGCCGCGGCGGGTGGTTGAACTGGGCGGTTGACACTGCTAGGAAACTGGACGGCAGAGAGGAGATCGGCCCGTGCAACTTGAGCATCGGTTCACCGTTCCCGCGTCGCCGGAGACTGTCTGGGCGGCGCTGATCGACCCGGAACGGGTCGCACCCTGCATGCCGGGAGCAACCCTCAGTTCGGTCGAAGGCAATAGTTTCGCTGGGTCGGTGAAGGTGAAGCTCGGGCCGATTTCCCTGCTGTACAAGGGATCCGGTGAGTTCATCGAGACCGACGAGGCGGCTCGCCAAGTGGTGATCAAGGCCTCCGGGAAGGACTCCCGGGGCAATGGCACCGCGGCGGCCACGGTCACCGTGAAACTGACCGGCGAGGGTGCTTCCACTTCGGCCACGGTATCCACCGACCTGGCCATCACCGGCAAACCGGCCCAGTTCGGCCGGGGCATGATCATCGAGGTGGGCGGCAAGATCCTGGACACCTTCGCCAACTGCCTGTCCGGCAAGCTGGCTCCGGCGCAGGATTCGGCGGCCGGGAAGTCCGGGGACGCCAAGCTGACCTCGGTGACCGGAAAGTCCGTTTCGGTCGCGCCCGCGAGGCGCGCCACCCCGGCCAGGGACGCCGAGTCCAACGGCTCGGGATCGGCCGGCTCGGGATCGGATGACGCCGAGGAGCCCGCGCCGCGGCCGGCCGCGCGCCGCAGGGCCACCCGCCCGGCGGCCAAGCCGAAGACGGAGACCACGGCCAGCGCCGGGGACGCCACGGAGAAGGCCGCGGAGAAACTCACCGCCGCCCCGTCTCCGCAGGCGGCCGCGGCCGATGCCCCGACCGTGGCCACGCCGGCCGGTCCGCCGCCGCTGACCGTGGTGGACTCCGGACGGCACGCCGCCGCCGAACCCGAGACCGAGGCCATCGACCTGCTCGGCTACGCCGGTCCGTCGCTGGCCAAGCGGGTGATCCCGGCGGTGGTCGTGCTGATCGTGCTGTTCATCGTGGTGCGCAGGCTGCGCCGATAAAACGAAATAAACCGCGCATTCCGGGATAACCGGGCGTGTGTTTCCCCTGGTCGATCGGGGCCAGGGGAAGCACGCGCGCGCGGCGGCATAGGCGGTCTGGGTAATCTGCGGGCATGAGCCTGGGCGCGGGCCAACTGTTTCCCGCTGAGCGAGTGCTGTGGAGCGGTGCGCCCATCCGCTTTCCGCTGTTCGACTTCCGCGATTGGCTGTTCCTGCCGCTGGGGTTGTTGTGCGTGGCCGAGGCCGCGTTCAACGAGATCGAGGCGCTGCGGGCGACCGCGGGCGAGCTGATCGGGGTGTGGCGCGGATTCTTCGCGCTGGTCGGGCTGTACCTGATCCTGGGCCGGTTGATCATGCGGCAGTACGCGACGCGATCGGCCCGCTACACCGTGACCAACCGGCGAATCATTGTCGACTCGAATGTGCTCGGCCGGAAAACAAACCGATTTCGGTATCTGAGCGAACTCGGTGCGCCGATGTGCCGGATCGGGCGAAACGGGGTCGGAAACATCCGATTCGGCCGGTCCGAACGATTGGTCGGCGTTTCCGACGCGCACACCGTGTGCGAGCTGATCGCCGAGGCCCAGCAACGTCAGCGCGCCTGACCGGCCCCGGCCACCGGATGCTCCTATGGTTGTCAGTGCAGGTGGCCGGCGACCCGGCCCAGCCGGTTCAGCCAGCGCTCCCGGGTCGCCGGGTCGGCGTCCACCGCGTCCAGCAGCCACGGCTCCGGGTCGGGCGCGCGGCGCGGCACCGGCAGCCAGCCCCGTTCCGGCTTGAGCGGGTGCGCGGACACGTCGGCGGTCAGCAGGGACAGCGTGCCCAGCCCGCAGGCGTGGTCCAGTTCGGGCAGCGCGGCGGCCAGCGCCAGCCCGGCGGCCAGCCCCACACTGGTCTCCACCGCCGAGGACACCACGCAGGGCAGCCCGCACGCTTCGGCCACGGCCAAGGCGCGGCGCACCCCGCCCAGCGGAGCCACCTTGAGCACCGCGATGTCGGCCGCCCCGGCCACCGCGACCCGCATCGGATCCTCGGCCCGGCGGATCGACTCGTCCGCGGCGATCGGCACATCCACCGCCCGGCGCACCGCGGCCAGCTCGTCCAGCCCGGCACACGGCTGCTCCACGTACTCCAGTCCGCCCGCGGCCCGGTCCAGCTCGCGGATCGCGGTGATCGCGGTGTCGGCGTCCCACGCGGCGTTGGCGTCCACCCGCACCCGGCCCGAAGGCCCGAGCGCGTCGCGCACCGCGGCCACCCGCTCGCAGTCCAGCGCCAGGCTCATGCCCGGATCGGCCACCTTCACCTTGGCCGTGGCGCAGCCGGACTCGGCGGCCAGCTCGCGCGCGCGCTCGGGAGAGACGACCGGAACCGTGCAGTTGACCGGAATCCGCTCGCGCACCGGCGACGGCCAGCCCTCGGCGGCCGACTCCAGCGCGGCGGCCAGCCAGGGCGCGCACTCCGGGTCGGTGTAGTCCAGGAACGGACTGAACTCGCCCCAGCCGGCCGGGCCGCGGAGTAACAGACCCTCGCGAACGGTGATGCCCCGGAACCGGTTGCGCATCGGCACGGCGTAGACCCGCGCGCTCGCCATGATGTCCATCCCGGCCATTATCACCAGGTGGATAGGGTCGAGGCCATGCGCAGCCTGCGGATGATCGAGGACTGGCCGGTGGACAACGCGGCCGCGGCGGTGGTCGCGGCGGACGGCACGGTGGCCGGCCGGGCCGGGGACGCCGAGCGGGCGTTCCCGCTGGCCTCGGTGACCAAGCTGCTGGTGGCGTACGCCACGTTGGTCGCGGTCGAGGAGGGCGCGATCGAGTGGGACCAGCCGGCCGGGCCGCCGGGCTCGACCGTGCGGCACCTGGCCGCGCACACCTCCGGGCTGGCGTTCAGCGAGCACAAGGTGGTGGCCCAGCCGGGCACCCGGCGGCTGTACTCCAGCGCCGGCTTCGAGGTGCTGGCCGACACGGTGGCCGAGGCGACCGGCATCCCGTTCGGCAAGTACCTGGCCGAGGGCGTTTGCCAGCCGCTGGGCATGACGAGCGCCACGCTGACCGGCTCGGCCGGTTCGGGCGCGTCGGCCAGTTGCGCCGACCTGGTGCGCTTCGCCGCCGAGTTGCAGGCGCCCACGCTGGTCGACCCGCGAACGCTGGCCGAAGCGACCACCGTGGCCTTCCCCGGACTGAACGGCGTGCTGCCCGGGCTGGGCCACCAGAAGCCCAACGACTGGGGGCTCGGTTTCGAGCTGCGCGACCACAAGAGCCCGCACTGGACCGGCGCCGACTCCTCGCCGGAGACCTTCGGCCACTTCGGCCAGTCCGGCACCTTCCTGTGGGTCGATCCGGGAGCGCGGGCGGCGTGTGTGGCACTGACCGACCGGGACTTCGGCGACTGGGCCAGGGAAGCCTGGCCCGCCTTCACCGACGCCGTCCTGGCCGAACTCAGCGGTCGCTGAGCATCTCGGCCAGCGTCAGCGCGTTGCCGGGGGCGTGGCCGGCGTCGGTGTTGTCGAAGTAGACGTAGGTGTCCCGGTCCCAGGAGCGGATCTTGTCCGCCCAGGCCGAGAGCTCCGTCTCGGCATAGTCGGAGTGGTAGAGCTCGGTGTGGCCGTGCAGCCGGACGTAACCGAAGTCCGCGGTCAGTTCCTCGAAGTAGGGCCAGGTCCCGGCGGTGTCGGCGGCGACCATGGCCACATTGTGCGCGCGCAGCACGGCCAGGGCCTCGGGCGAGCCGAAACTGTCGTGCCGGGGCTCGATCGCGTGCCGGATCTCCCGGTCCGCGTCGGTCTCCAGATACACGCGATCTTCGGCCAGCTTGTCCGTGTGCCGCCGAGCCACGTCAACGGCTTCCGTCGTGCGGTAAGGCAACGCGGCCAGAAAACGGTCCAGGCGATCGGCGTCGAAGGTCAGGTTGGCCGGGAACTGCCAGAGCACCGGCCCCAACCTGGCGCCCAGCGCGAGCACCCCGGAGGCGAAGAAGTTGGCCAGCCCGTCCTGGAAATCAACCAGCCGCTTCAGGTGTGTCAGATACCGCCCGCCCTTGACCGCGAACCGGAAATCCGGCGGGGTGTCCGCAGCCCATCGTCGGTAGCTCGACGGCCGCTGCAACGAGTAGAACGAGCCGTTGAGCTCCACCGAGTTCAGCCGCTCGGCCAGATAGGCCAGCTCCCGGCGGTGGACCAGCCCGTCCGGGTAGAACGCACCCCGCCACTCGGGGTAGTTCCACCCGGACGTGCCGACCCGCACTGTCATCAGCCTGGGACGGTCACTCGACCTCGGGCAGCGCCGGGCCGAGCAGGTCGTCGGCGTCCATGATCGTGTACGCGTAGCCCTGTTCGGCCAGGAACCGCTGCCGGTGCGCGGCGTAGTCGGTGTCCAGGGTGTCCCGGGACACCACCGAGTAGAAGTGCGCCTGGCGGCCGTCGGTCTTGGGCCGCAGCAACCGGCCCAGCCGCTGCGCCTCCTCCTGCCGCGAGCCGAACGTGCCGGACACCTGGATGGCCACCGACGCCTCGGGCAGGTCGATGGAGAAGTTGGCGACCTTGGACACCACCAGGGTGCGCAGCTCGCCCCGCCGGAACTGGTCGAACAGTTTCTCCCGCTCGGCGTTGCGGGTCGAGCCCTGCACGATCGGCGCGTCCAGCTCCCGGCCCAGCTCGTCCAGCTGGTCCAGGTAAGCCCCGATGACCAGCGCGGGCTCGCCCGGGTGCCGGTCCAGGATGGCCTTGACCACCGGCAGTTTGGTGTGCGCGGTGGAGCACAGCCGGTACCGCTCCTCGGCCTCCGCGGTGGCATAGCCCAGCCGCTCGGCGTCGGTCATGGTGACCCGTACCTCGGTGCACTCCGCGGGCGCGATCCAGCCCTGCTGCTCGATGTCCCGCCACGGCACGTCGTAACGCTTCGGGCCGATCAGCGAGAACACGTCGCCCTCCCGGCCGTCCTCGCGCACCAGGGTGGCGGTCAGCCCCAGCCGCCGCCGGGACTGCAGGTCCGCGGTCATCCGGAACACCGGCGCGGGCAGCAGGTGCACCTCGTCGTAGACGATCAGGCCCCAGTCCCGGGAGTCGAACAGGTCCAGGTGCCGGTACTCGCCCTTGGTCCGCCGGGTGATCACCTGGTAGGTGGCG
>DASZNF010000068.1:0-68794 GCA_035551355.1 Pseudonocardiaceae bacterium
AGTCTTCACCACCAACGGAACGACGAGATCGTCCCGGAACTCTCCATTGCGGATTCCAGTGGTGATGACATCGGTGACGATGGACTCGAAACGGCGGGTCTTGCGGACCATGTCCTTCGCCCACGGCGTGGACTGGAACGCCACCTTCCCCATGTCCTCCTGGATATAGACGTAGACGTAGGGATAGTTCGCCTCGTAGGAGGTGATCTGCAACTCGATCAGCCTTCGGAGCTTCTCGTGAGCGGTGATGTCCAGGTCGGCGATACGACCGGCCTCGGCGAGGTTCTCCTCGAGGACCTTTTTCGCGGTGGCCTGGAAGACTTCCTGGAACAGCTCGTCCTTGCCGGCGAAGTAGTAGTAGATCGCGGCGCGGTCCGTGCCGAATCGGACGGCGATGTCATTGAGGGTGGCGGCCTCGAAGCCCTTCTCCTTGAACACGTCGCCCGCGATCTGCAGCAGTTCGCTGCGCTTCGCCTGGTAAACGGCGCTGCCCTCGACCTGGGCGCTGCGACGGCGCCGGGAGAGCCCACTCCCGGAGACCGCCGGTGGACGGCGCGCGGGAGAAGCCATGTACCGGACAGTACCACCGGTTTTGCGGCAAATCGCGCACGGTCCACCCCCGGCGTTTACTCGACAAGCACTCGAACCGACACCGTTTCCATTCCCGCAGCGCGGCGCGAAGTCAGGAGACCCTCATGACCCCCGACCCCCGGCCGGAGTCCGGCTTCACCACCGAAGTGTCCACCATCGCCGACCTGCTGGTGCGCTCCGCCCGGCAATACCCCGACCGCGACGCGCTGATCCTGCCCGACGCCCGCTACCGCTACGCCGAGCTCGAACGCCGAGCCCGCCGGGTCGCACGTGGGCTGCACGCGCTGGGCGTGCGGCAGGGGGACCGGGTGGGCCTGCTGGCCAGCAACTCCGTCGAATACGTCGAGGGCTTCTTCGGGATCGCCTTTCTCGGCGCGGTCATCGTGCCGCTCAACGCCCGGCACCGGGCGACCGAGCTGGGCTACATCGTGGACAACGGCGACCTGGTCGCCGTGCTGACCACCGCCGAACCCGGCCAGTACGTCGACTTCACCGACATCCTGCGGGCCGGGCTGCCCTCGCTGGCCGACGCCACCGACCCGACCAGCCTGCGGCTGGCCGAGGCGCCCCGCCTGCGCTCGGTCGTGCTGCTCGCCGGCGACAACCGGCCCGGCTGCCTGGACCGCCACCGGCTCGACGAACTCGCCGACCAGGTCGAGGACCAGGCGATCGAGCGCGCCCGCGGCCACGTGCGGGTCCGCGACATCGGCGCCATGCTCTACACCTCCGGCACCACGGCCAGCCCGAAAGGCTGCATGCTCTCCCACGAGGCGATCACCCGCGGCCCGGTGGAACGGGCCCGATACCGGCTGGGCACCGGCGGCCACGACGTCACCTGGGCGCCCGGACCGCTGTTCCACATCGCCGCGCTGGCCTCCTTCCTCGGGTCCATCGGCGCCGGCGGCACCTTCCTCACCGACCGGCACTTCGAACCCGGCCGTGCGCTGCGGCTGCTCGCCGCCGAACGCGCCACCGTCGCCTTCCCGTGGTTCCCGGCCATCATGCAACCGCTGCTGGACCACCCGGACTGGGATTCGGCGGCGCTGGCCACGCTGCGGTCGATGTTTCTCATCGGACCGAGCGTGCTGCTCGAACGCGTGCAAGCCGCGCTGCCCGGCTGTGAACTGGTCGCCGCCTGCGGCATGACCGAGACCGCGGGCATCTACGCCATCAGCAACCGCGCCGACTCCACCGAACTGCGGGCGACCGCCCAGGGGCAGGCCTGCCCCGGCGTGCGGATCAGGATCATCGACGTCGACACCGGGCACGACCTCGGGCCCGGGGTGATCGGCGAGATCCTGGTCCGCGGCTACAACGTGATGGAGGGCTACCACAAGGACCCCGCCAAGACCGCTGAATCGCTGGATGCCGAGGGCTGGCTGCACACCGGCGACCTCTACAGCTTCACCCCCGAAGGCCAGGTCGCCTTCCACGGCCGGCTCAAGGACATGCTCCAGGTCGGCGGCGAGAACGTCGCCGCGGTCGAGATCGAGTCGTTCCTGGCCCGGCACCCGGCTGTGGAGTGGGTCGAGGTGGTCGGCCGCCCGGACCCACGACTGGACGAGGTCCCGGTCGCGTTCGTCGAACTCAAGTCCGGCCACCTGGCCACCGAGGCGGAGCTGATCGAGTTCTTCGCCGGCCGGGTCGCCCGCTACAAGATCCCCCACGCTGTGTATTTCGTCGCACCGGGGGAATGGCCGACGTCCGCCACGAAGATCAACAAACGTGAGTTGCGCGCCCGGCTCGCCGGCCTGACGGAGGTACCCGTCCAATGACGACCCAGCCCGGCCGGCCCCACCCTGCCCCGGTCTCCCTCGCCCGCGCACGCGAAGAAGCTCACCACCTGCTGGCGAGGGTTCCCGACGGTGCCGAACTCGACCCGCTCGACGCCAGGCTGATCCAGCTGGCCGTCAACGCCGCGGTCACCTCGCTGGACGGTCCCGGCATCGACGACGCCATCCACGCCGCTCTGGACACCGGGGCCACGCCCGCTCAGGTGCACGAGACCCTCGTCGTGGTCTCCGGACTCGGGGTGCACACCCTGATGGAGGGCTCGCACCGGGTCGCCGCGGCGCTGCGCGAGCGGGGCCGCACCCCAGACGGTCCGCTGGACACCGACCGCACCGCCCTGCGTGCGCGGCTGCAGGGCGCCGACCCGTACTGGGTCGACTTCGAGCGCGAAGTGCCCGGCTTCCTGGACTCCCTGCTGCGCCTGTCGCCGGAGGCATACGAGGCGTTCTTCGCCTACTGCGCGGTGCCCTGGCGTACCGGCGCCGTGCGCGGGCGCACCAAGGAACTCATGTCGATGGCAACCGACGCCACGCCCACGCACCGCTATCTGCCCGGCCTGCGGCTGCATCTGGCCAACGCGGTCCGTCTGGGGGCAGGTCGCAGGGCCATCCTCCACGCCCTGGATATTGCCGCCGACGCGCCGGTCCACCCTGGCGTCCCCACACGCGACGACGCCACAAGATCCACGAACGCGTAAGCGGACCGGCCTCGGCTGGCGCTGTTCGCCGTCGACTTCTTCCACGTCGACACCGTGACCTTGACACGCCGGTACGCCGCGTTCGTGATCGAGCTGGGTGTACGGCGAAGTCGGTCAGGCGATCGAGATTCCGCCGTTGACGCTGATGACCTGTCCGGTGATCAGGCGGGCGAGCGGGGAGGCCAGGAACAGGGTGAGGTTGGCCAGGTCGGCTGGTTCGGTCAGGCCGAGATGGGCCTGACCGGTGATCCGGTCGAAGATCTTCTTGCTGAATGGTTGGGACATGGCGCGGTCGTAGGAGCCGGTGTCGACGATCAGTGAGGGGGTGATGACGTTGACCCGCACGCCATCGCGTTTGGCTTCCAGGGCCAGGGTGCGGGAGAACGTGACGATCGCCGCCATGGCCGCGCCGAGACAGGTTTCCCCGGGGGTGGGCACCTTCGCCGCGTCGGAGGCGATATTGATGATCGTGCCGGATCGTTGCTCGCGCAGGAACGGCAGGACGGAGCGGCTCATCAACAGTGGTCCGACCGCCTGCTGGGTGAAGATGTCCCGGACTTCGGCAAGGGGGATCTCGTGCAGCAGTGTCGGCTGGTAGGGCGCGACCACGGAATTGACCAACACGTCGATACCGCCGAGCCGCCGGTGCGTTTCGGCTACGGCGGTGGCGGCTGCGGCTGGGTCGTTGGCGTCGGCGGGCAGGAACTCCGCCTGCGCGCCAGGGACCTCGGACAGCAGGTGATCGACGGCGCGCTTGCCCCGTTGCTCGTCGCGGCCCAACAGCATCAGCCGACGGCAGCCGGACCGGGCGAACGCGACGGCGGTCGCCAGGCCCACGCCGGAGGTGCCGCCCGCGATGAGCACCCCGCTGCCGGAGAAGTCGAAGCCCTCGTCGGCGCGCGGCGTCGGGTGGCTGTCCTTGTCCATGGTGGTGTCCTCGTTCTCGTCGGATCAGCGGAGTTTTGGTCAGGCCAAAACTGATCATAGGCTGTCATTATACGCTGCGCAATACTGAGTCGCATTTTGTGTATTGCGTCCGGGTTGCCGTGGCTGGACCTTCTTATTTGGTCAGTCCTTTGTTACTGTCGCCCGGTGTGTGTGCGTCCGAAGCCAACGACGGTGATCGAGGAGACGCGAATCCCGTGGAACACTTCGACTTCCCGGCCTCTCAGGCCGATCCAGCAGGAGACGTCGCGAGTTCGCTGTGGCTTCCCGGTGCCGCGCCGGGGGAGGCGCGGATTGCCCGGGCACGGTTGCGATCACCGGCGGACATGCGTGGGATCGAGGAGCACCGACCCGAGTGGCTGCGCGCGGGTATCACCGTGTACCAGGCCATCCGGGCCGCCTCGGCCGAACATCCGGACAAGACCGCGATCATCCAGCTCGCCTCGCACCGGCCCGGGGACCCGCCTCGGACGCTGACCTATCGCGAGCTGGTCGCGGCGATCGAACGGTCGGCGAACCTGTTCCGGGACGCCGCCGGCGGCGCACCGAGTTCGGTGGGTCTGCTGCTGCCCATGGTGCCGGAGGGCATGATCGCGACCTGGGCAGCGGCCACCGCGGGCGTGGCGGTTCCGATCAACCCCTACCTCGAACCGCACGCGGTGGCAGCCATTCTGACCGCGACGCGAGCGACCGTGCTGGTGACCTCGGCGCGCCAGTTCGGCGCCGCGGGCGAGGAACGCATCGCCGCCATCCGGGCGGCGGCGCCGACGGTGCGGCGGGTATTGCTGGTCGACTCGACCCGTGCGGACGACGACTTCGGTGCGGCGATCGCCGCGTACCCGGCTGGCCGGTTCGTCTTCACCCCGTCGACCGATCCGGAGGCCGAGACCATGCTGATGCCTACCGGCGGGACCACCGGGGTGCCGAAACTGGTGCGGATGACTCATCGCGGCCAGTTGTCCGTGGCCTGGAACGTCGGAGCGCTGATGGGCGCGGAACCCGATGGTGTGGTCGGGCACGGCATGCCGAACTTTCATTGCGGTGGAACCCTTTCGCTTGGACTGCGCACCTTCCTCTATGGACAGACCCTGCTCACCCTGACCCCCGACGGGTTCCGCGACAAAGGGGTCGTGGAGAACTTCTGGGACATCGCGCGGCGCTATCGCATGACGTCACTGCTGGCGACGCCCACGACCGCCGCGGCGCTGCTCGCCGTTCCCGGCACCACGTCCGAGGGGCACAGCATCACCGACTTCCACTGTGGTGGCAGCACGGTGCCGCCGACTCTGGTGCGCGCGTTCCATGAACGGTTCGGCATCTGGCTCCGGGAGAACTGGGGCATGACCGAGGTGCACGGCACCATGACCGGGCATCCTGGCGGAGATCGCGAGCCGCGCGTGGGCTCCGCCGGCCTACCCCTCCCGTTCGTCCGCGTGAAGGCGGTCGAGGTCGACGAGACCAATACCGTCGTCCGCGAGTGCGCGGTGGGCGAGCGAGGGCTTCTGGTGTTCGGCACGGAGACGGTCACCTCCGGCTACCTCGATCCGGAGCAGGACCGCGAGCTGTTCGTCCACGGCTTGGACGAGGGCCGGTGCTGGGCGAGTACCGGGGATCTCGGCACGGTCGACGAGGACGGCTATGTCTGGATCTTCGGACGCGCCAAGGATCTGATCATCCGTGGTGGGCACAACATCGATCCGGCGCCGATCGAGGAGACCATCGCCGCACACCCGGCCGTGCACCTGGCCGCCGCGGTCGGTCGGCCGGATCCGGTCAAAGGTGAGCTGCCCATCGTTTTCGTGCAACTCAACGAGGGTATGACGGCCGGCTCCGCGGAACTGATCGAGTTCTGCCGGGAAAGGACTCATGAGCGGGCTTCGGTGCCGGTCGAGATCATCGTGCTCGATCGCCTGCCCCTGACACCGGTCGGGAAGATAGCCAAGCCGGTGTTGCGCAGGAAGGCGATCGAGCGAGTTGTCGGCGCGGTGGCCGACGCGGTGCTGGACGGCGCCGCGGCTCACCAGGTCAGCGTGGACAACTCCGGTTTGCGGCCGGTGGCGGTCGTGACCGTCGAGGCGCTGGACGGGGATCGGCAGCAGCTGATCGAGACATTGCGTTCCGCGCTCGCCGGGTACGAGTTCGTTACCGACATCCGTACCGCGGCGGCCGCCGAGTGACATGAGGATTCGGCGGCGGGCGAGCCGGGTGCCTGCCCGCCGCCGGGCTTCCTGTCACCGCGCGATCGGTTCCGTTTCCGCTGTGGTGCTCGAGCTGCGGATCTCGTCGAAGGTGAGCGTGCCCTCCTCGAATCGCCTGTGCAGCACGAACTTCTGGATCTTCCCGCTGGGCGTGGCCGGCATCTCGTCGACGAACGCCCAGTAGACCGGCGTCTTGTGGGGCGCGATCTCGGACCGCAGGTAGGCGGTCAGGTCCTCAAGGGAGGGACGTGCGAAACCCGCCCGAAGGGTGACGACGGCGCCGATCTGCTCCCCCCAGGTCGGATCGGGCACGCCGATCACCGCGGCGTACTCGATGGCCGGGTGGTCGCCGAGCGCGGCCTCGATCTCGGCGGGGTAGATGTTGAGCCCACCGCGGATGATCATGTCCTTCATCCGGCCGCGGATACTGATGAACCCGCGTTCGTCCATCGAGCCGAGGTCGCCCATGTGCAGCCATCCGGCGGCGTCGATCGCCGAGGCGGTCTCGGCCTCCATCCGGAAGTAGCCGAGCATGTTCTGGTAGCCGCGGCAGCAGATCTCGCCGGTCTGCTCCAGCGCGACCGGCTCACCCGTGGTCGGATCGGCGATCTTGACCTCGAGTTGCGGCAACGGCCGGCCGACCGTCTCGGCCTGGTCGTCGGGGGCGTCGGTCACCCGCGTCTGGCTGACCACTCCGTGTGCTTCGGTCTGTCCGAAAAGGATGCTGAACTGGCAGTCGAGCAGCTTCTGGGTCTTGCGGACCAACGAGGCCGGCACCGAGGCCGCTCCGCTCAGAATCGTCTGTACGCTGCTCAGATCGCGCCGTGCGCGGTCGGGATGGTCGAGCATCGCGATCAACATGGTCGGAACGACCAGGGTGTGCGTGCCGCGATAGGTCTCGAAGGCTTCGAGGAGGAGCGCCGGGTCGAAGCCGGGCAGGATCACGAACGTGCCCCGTTTGGCCCAGGCTCCGAACGAGGTGACCGCGCCGCCGCCGATGTGGTACATCGGCATTGCGTTGACATATACGCCGCCGTCGCTCATGCCGGCGCGTTCGGCGACGTGCCGGGCTTCGTTCACCAGACCCTTGTGGTGCAGCATCGCTCCCTTGGGAAATCCAGTCGTTCCAGAGGTGTACTGGATCTGGATCACGTCCTCGGGGGCGACCGCGGGCAGTTCGCGATCCGGGTCTTCGGTGTCGAGGAACTCGTCCCAGTCGCCGAACGTGACGATCTTTCGCAGCTCGGGGGTCGCACCGCGGATCTCGTCGATCAGGGCGCGCATGGCGAAACCGCGGTGGTGCTCCGGACAGAACAGCCCTGCCGCTGCCGACTGCCGGAGCACGAAGCTCATCTCCCGGGCGCGGTAGGCCGGATTGAGCGCGACCAGCACCATGCCGGCCAGGGCGACACCGTGTTGCAGGACGATCCACTTCGCACTGTTGGGCGCCCAGACGGCGATACGGTCGCCGGGGGCGAACGTGGCCAGCAGCGCACGTGCGACGCGTTCGGCGTCGGCCAGCAATTCGGCGTAGGTCCAGCTTTGCCGGGTGTCGGGGTCCGGCCCGCAGTCGACCAGCGCCAAGCGGTCCGGCACGGTCGCGGCGGCGTGCCGAAGCGTGTCGCACAGCGTGCTGTCGTACACCTCTCCCGGCTCGGCCGGCCAGTACGACGTCTCCAGAAGCCGGGCGTCGGACATCTCGCTACTCCTTTGTATCGATGTGACTCCGGTCACCGCAGTGTACAGATTTGGTCTGACCAAGCAAACGGTCTGTTCAAAAATAGTACGACGCGACGCAAGCCCTAGTTACGTTCAATGTAGATTGACGAGGAGGTTCGATACCCTTTTCGACGTGCCGAACACCGACCACCAGGAGACGCGGATGCCGACCCCCGGGGCGCTGGAGATCGCGCCACGCGAGTCCGCCGACGCGTCGCTGACCCACGGCAGCGCGCGGTCGCTGCTCATCACCATCCTGGGCGAGCTGGTGTGGCCGGCCGGACAACCGGTGTGGACCTCGACCCTGGTCCGGATCTTCCAGGGCCTGGGAATCGAACAGCAGGCGGCCCGGCAGGCGATCGCCCGCGCGTCGGCCTCCGGCTGGATCACCGCGGAACGTCAGGGGCGCGAGGTGCGGTGGACGCTCACCGGCAAACTCGTCCACATCTTCGAAACCGGTTCCCATCGCGTCTACTCGTTGAGTGATCCGTTCACCAGCTGGGACGGTACGTGGCTGACCCTGTGGGTGATCATCCCGCAGGCGCTGCGCCGGGCTCGCCGACCGCTCTACGCGGGCCTGACCTGGGCCGGTTTCGGCAACCCGGCACCGGGGCTGTGGCTTACGCCGCATGTCGAACGATCCGACGAGGTCGGCAGCCTCCTCGAGCAGCTTGAGCTCAAGCAGCACACGATCGCCTTCACCGGCAATCTCGCCGGCGTCGGGCTCCCGCAGCAGGAGATCGTGGCGCGCGGCTGGGACCTGGCGGCCCTGCGGTCCCGGTACCAGTCGGTGTGGGAGTCGATCGACGGCCTGCGCCCGCTGACCGCGGACGAAACCCTGTACACGCACATCCGCATGATCAGCGAGTGGCAGGAGTTCCCCCGGGTGGACCCCCAGTTGCCCGAAGCCATCCTGCCCGACTGGATCGGCCGACGCGTGGCCCGGCGGATAGAGGTGTTGCGAGCCCAGTGGACGCCGATCGTGCGGAGCCGATTCGCCGAACTCAACACGGCCTGATCCACCGGCCGCCCGGTATGGAGAAACCTGAATGGACACTGTGACGTCGAGTCACGACCGGCACGCCAATCTCCCCGGCGGGCCCGAGACCATGTTCGCCGTTGACGGAGTGGTCGCCGCCGACGCCGGGTGCCGTGGCTTCATGTCCAGCGGCCCCTGGTCGAGCGGACCGCCGAATGCGGCCGCGATCGGCGTGCTGGCCGACAACGTGCTCGGGTACGCGCTCATCGCGGAGGCGCCCGTCGGCTGGTGGTCGGTCAGCACCGAGATCTCGCTCGATTTCCTTCGCCCGCTGCCTTCCGACGGAACCCGGATGACCGCCGAGGGACGCGTCGTCCACGCAGCTCCGGGAACCGGACTGGCCGAGGGAGCGGTGTTCGCGGCCGACGGCGAGGCGGTCGCCCGGTGCCGCCAGTGGGGCCGGTACGTCGAGGCCGGCCCGACCCGCGACACCGACCACACTCCCTACCTCGGCGCCTGCCGTTCGGTCACCGAACTGGCCGATAACCTCCTGGCCGGCGCGGCGGCCGTCGACGGGCGTGCCTGGCTTTCACTACCCATCGACGAAGACCTGGTCAACCCGCTACGGACACTGCACGGCGGAATCACTCTCTGGCTGACCGAGTTCCTGGCCCACCGTGCGGTCGGCTCGGTGGCCGAGAACCTGTTGCCGGCCTCGTTGAACGTCAGCTATTTGCGTCCGTTGCGCCAGGGTGACCTCGCCACGTTTCGCGCCGAGGTCACCAGCTGTGGCCGCAGGCTGGCGGTGACGCGGGTGACGGCAGCCGACGAAGCCGGCAAACTCTGCATCGTCGCCTCCGCGCACCACCACGGCCCGCACTGAGGATCAAGCGCCGCCCGCAGCGGATGGAAGGCGCGCTGCCAGCGATCGCAGGATGTCGGCCGCCTCGGCCGCCATCCGGGGCACGAACTCCGCGACGTCCACCACGTCGGTGATCGCTGCGGCGACCTGGCCGGTCATCACCAGGCTGTGTTCGGTGTCGCCCTCGGTCTGGGCCCGCTGCATGGACTCGATCTTCCACCGGATCAGCTCGACCGGGTCCGCGCTCGGCCCATCGTGTCCTGCGGTGCCGTCGAGCAGTTGCCGGGCAGCCGCGTTGCGCAGCCCACGGCACGGACCGTACACGCCGTCGAACGCCACATCGTCTCCTTCCCGTGCGTCCAGGAGGGCTTGGATGTACGCCGGGTGCCAGTCGGAGTTGGCGGTGCTGGTGATGAATCGGGTGCCCATCGCCACCCCTTCGGCGCCGAGGGCCAGTGCGGCAGCCAGTCCGCGTCCGTCCCTCGCCCCACCGGTGAGCAGCACCGGCACGTCCACCGTCTCGGTCACGTTGGGCACCAGCACGAAACTGTGCACCGCCTTGCTCGGCGCGTGCCCACCCATCTCGAAGCCCGCCGCGATCACCACGTCGACCCCGGCATCGGCCGCCTTCACGGCTTGCCTGGTGGCGCCGACCTTGTGCTGGTGGACCAGGCCGGCGTCCTTGACCAGGCCGATGTAGTCGCCGGGGAAACCGGCCGACGTGGTCAGCACACGCAGCCGTCGTTCGATGGCCGA
This sequence comes from Pseudonocardiaceae bacterium, assembly GCA_035551355.1. Lineage (GTDB taxonomy): Bacteria > Actinomycetota > Actinomycetes > Mycobacteriales > Pseudonocardiaceae > DATATV01. The sequence continues at coordinate 10,539 of DASZNF010000068.1, forward strand.
ATCGGCCTCTCGGGCCTGCAGCGCGGTGCGGATATAGATGTCGGTGAACGGAAGTACGTCACCGTTGCTGTCCACTCCGACCGGGATGTTCACGGCGAAGGGACGATCGGTGAGCGAGGCGCACTCCTCGATGTGGTCCCGGAACGTCCGTGCGCCCGCCGCGATGTCCTCCGGCATTCCCGGCATCGACACAGTGCCGAGCCCACCGGCATTCGAAACGGCGGCCGCGAGTTTGGGTGTGCGAAAGGGGCCGAGCCCCTCCTGGACGATCGGGTGCTCGATACCCGTGAGCTGGGTGTAGCGGTTGACGATCGGCGGCATCGTGGACTCCTGTTCACCGTTGGACACTTTACTTATGTTGAGATCCTGTCACGCTGAGCGTAGAGTATTGGATGACGTCGAGGAGAGGAATCGCCACCGATGACCGATGCGTCGAGCGCAGCCATGGCGAAGCTGGTCGAGGTCGCCCGCGATCCTCGCGCCTACATCCAGCGGTGGCGGTCGGACCATCCCGACCGGCCGGTACTGGCGATCCTGCCGATGAATTTCCCCCGCGAGCTGGCCCTTGCGGTGGGCGCGCTGCCGGTGATCGTCCAGGACGACCAGCAGCCGGTCACCGAGGGCCGCGCGCTGCTGGCCGAGTTCTACTGCGGCTACACCCGAAACCTCGCCGACCAGGTCGCGACCGGACGGTTCGAGGTCTACGACGCCCTGTTCTCCGCCGACCACTGCATCCAGCTGATCGGCGCGGCCGACATCGTGCGCTCGTCGAAGCCCGACACGACCGTGTTCCTCGGCATGTTCAACTCGTCGATGAACGACTCCTGGGCGTCCACCCGGGTCGCCGAGATGATGCGACGGATCCGGGCCGAACTGGAGGTGTTCACCGGCAAGGCCGTCGAGTCGGATGCGCTGCGGCGCAGTATCGCCGCCTACAACACCGATCGTCGGCTCATCCGGCGGTTGCTCGACGAACGCAGTGCGGGCAACGCCGCGTTCGGCCCGGTCGAACTGCAGGACATCATCACCTCGAGCATGGTGATGGACCCCGGCGAACACCACGCCCTGCTGGCCGAAGCCGTGGCCGGACAACGCAGTTCCGAACGGGACGACCGGGTGCGAGTGCACCTGTCCGGGCATCTGTGCCATGCGCCGCGACGCGAGCTGCTCGACGTGATCGAGGACAGCGGGACGCTGGTCGTCGACGACGACCTCTACCACGGTCGTCGCTATGCATCCACGGACGTCGCCGAAACCGGCGACCCGCTGGCGGCGCTCGGCGAGTGGTACGCGCGGCGCAACGTCACGATCCCGTGCCCGACCAGGGTTCAGCAGGACGCCGACTGGGACGGCTATCTCCTGCGGGCCGTCCAGGGGAGCGGTGCGGAAGCCGTCATTCACCTGATGCCGAAGTTCTGCGAACCACACATGCTCTATTACCCGGAACTGCGCAAACGGCTCGACGAAGCGAACATCCCGCAGCTGCAGATCGAGACCGAACACGAGGGCATTCCGCTCGAATCCTTCCGGACGCGGATCGAAGCGCTGGTGGAACGTGCCCGCCGGCGCCGGCCTGCGCACGCCTGACACCCGATCGACAGGAGACGACTCGCCATGCTGGACACCGTCGAGAAGCCCGCCGAGGACAAGAGCAACCGGCTCGGGATCACCCGGGTCGGTGGTCAGCTCATCTCCGACTACTGGGAAGACCTGTTCACCGCGCGGGAACAGGGCAAGCAGATCGTCTGGTACAACGGCGGCGCCCTCAACCCGATGTTCCAGGCGGCCGGGCTGGCCTGGTGCCACGGCGAGGCGTTCGCGGCCCGGCTGGCCGCGCAGCGGCTGGAGGGACCGGCGCAGCTGGCCGGCGCCGAATACGGCTACAACGCCGAACTCTGCTCCTATTCACGCACCCATCTGGGCTGCTCGGTGCTGACCCTGCAGGGCACCGAAGGCGATCAGACCGGGGTCGTGGGCGCGCACGATCAGGAGGTCCTGGCCGCGAAGCTGCCCGCTCCGGACTTCTTCGTCAACAACTACGCCGGGTGCAGCACCGGACAGCAGTGGGACGGCATCTCCTACCGGGTCTTCGGCAAGAAACTGCCGATCTTCAACATCTCCCACCCGTTCCTGTGGGGCAACAAACCCGATGCGGGCTACCTCACCGGGGAGGAGTGGGAGGACGCGTCGAAATTCGTCGCCGAACAACTGCGGACCCTCATCGGGTTCCTCGAACAGCAGACCGGGCGGCCGTTCGACTACGACGCGCTGTCGGAGAGCATGACCTACATCAAGCGCGCGGCCGAACTGCGGCGCGAGGGATTGGACCTGTGCAAGGCGAAACCCGCACCGGCAACCTTCTGGGACTGGATCGCCAGTGTCGCCCCGATCAACTTCCTGCCCGGCGACCAGGCCCTGGTGGACTATTTCGCGGCGGTGCGCGACGAGATCCAGCATCGCATCGACAACGGGATCTCCGCGGTCAAGGACGAACGGTACCGGCTGTACTTCGACGGCATCATGAATTGGAACAAACTCGGCTTCCTGTCAAGGAAGTTCGCCGAGTACGGCGTGGCGGTGCTGGCCGGGCGCTACATCCAGAACGCGTTCTGGCAGGAGCCCCAGCTGATCGACACCACCGACCCGATTCTCGGCATGGCCCAGCATTATCTGCTGTGCCCGACCAACCACGGCGCGAAAACGCTGGAGTACCTGACCTTGCGGGACTGCGAAGAGTACGACCTGGACGGTCTGGTCTTCCACTCCACCCGCACCTGCCGGGCGTTCACCGGACCGCAGCGGCTGCTGGCCAAGTCGGCCCGGGACAAGCTGGGCATCCCGTCCATCTTCTTCGAGGGCGATGTGGCCGACGCGTCCTTCTACAAGGACGGTCTGCTGGAAGGCCGGTTGGTGGCGATGCTCGAGGCGATCGACGTGCGCCGTCGACGCGGGTCGCTGCCCGCGGAGTTCACCGGAATCGCATGACCGGGCACTACCTCGGCGTCGACCTGGGTTCGACCACCGCGAAGGCCGTCGTCGTGGACGGCACCGGCGCGATGACCGGGACCAGCGTCGTGCAGATGGGCGCGGTGAGCCGAAAGGGCATGCAGCGGGCCATCGACGCGGCGCTGGGCGAAGCCGGGATCGCCGAGCACGACCTGACCGCGACCGTGTCCACCGGGTACGGACGCAAACTGGTGCCCGGCCGCCACCAGACCTACACCGAGATCACCTGCCACGCCCTGGGTACTGCGGCACTGTGTCCCGGGGTTCGGTTGATCATCGACATCGGTGGCCAGGACAGCAAGGCGATCACCGTCGACGCCGACGGCCTGGTCGACGAGTTCGCGATGAACGACCGGTGCGCCAGCGGCACCGGCCGGTTCTACGACGTGCTGGCCCGGGCCCTGGAATGCGATATCGGCACCCTCGGTGACCTCGCCCTGCGCGGCCGCCAGGACCTGGAAGTCAGCAGCATGTGCGCGACCTTCGCCGAGACCGAGATCGTCTCCATGCTCGCCGAGGGACTTCCGGAAGCGGACATCGCGGCCTCGGTGCATCGCGCCATCGCCGGCCGGACCCTGGCGCTGGTGGCGCAGGTCGGGCGGCACGCGCCGGTGGTCATGACCGGTGGGGTCGCGCAGAACCCAGCCGCCGTCCGTTATCTGGCCAAGGCTCTGGACCTGAACGTGACGGTGCCCGCGTATCCGCAGATCACCGGCGCGTACGGAGCGGCCCTGCTCGCCGTGGAGTCATCCGGCCGGTCACCGTCCGATCGGGACGCGGACACCGACCGGGAATTGTTCCCCCACAACCACACCGGGTCGGAGCACTCGTGCGCGGACTGCGACGGGACCGGGGCGGGGAAAGTCCATCTCGGATCGTCGATCGGTGTTCGCCCCAGCTGAGCGCCGGGGTTGGTTGACGAAGTTCGTTCTCGTCCACCACCCCCCGCATCGTTCAGGCCGAGGGATCCAGGTAGATGGTCTTGAACAACTGGTAGCTGTGCAGGCCCTCCGGGCCCAGCTCGCGGCCGATGCCGCTGGACTTGATGCCGCCGAACGGCGCGGTGGGATCGTTGGCGTAGGCGTTGATCCCGATGGTGCCCGAGCTGACCCGGCGGGCCACCGCCTCCCCGCGGCCGGGGTCGGAGGTCCACACCGTGCCGCCGAGGCCGTAGCTGCTGGCGTTGGCGATCTGGACCGCTTCTGCTTCGCTGCCATAGGGAATCACCGACAGCACCGGTCCGAAGATCTCCTCCTGGGCGATGGTGTGGTTGTTGTCCACGTCGGCGAACACCGTGGGCTCGACGTACCAGCCCTGGTCCAGCCCCGCGGGGCGTTTGCCGCCGGCGGTGAGGCGGGCGCCTTCGCCCAGTCCCTTGGCGATGTAGGACTCCACCCGGTCGCGTTGCCGCGCGGACACCAGCGGGCCGACCTGAGTCTCGGCCTCCAGCGGGTCGCCGACGGTGAGGGAGGCGGCCAGGTCGGTGATGGCGTCGACCACCTCGCCGTAGCGGGATCGCGGGGCGAGGATGCGGGTGTTGAGCCAGCAGATCTGGCCGTTGTTGAGCAGGGTGGCGGCGAAGAAGCTCTCGATGTTGGCCCGCAGGTCGGCGTCGTCCAGCACGATCGCCGCCGACTTTCCGCCCAGCTCCAGGGTGACCGGCCGCAGCAACGAACCGCAGGTCTGCGCGATCACCCGGCCGGCCGCGGTGGACCCGGTGAACGACACCTTGTCCACGCCCGGGTGCGACACCAGATACGCGCCCAGTTCCCGGCCGCCGGGCACCACGTTGAGCACGCCCGCGGGCAGTTCGGCCTCGATGGCCGCCTCGCACATCAGCATCGCGTCCAGGACCGTCTCCGGCGCGGGCTTGAGCACCACGGTGCAACCCGAGGCCAGCGCGGGAGCCAGCTTGAGGAAGGTGATCGCCTGGGGCACGTTCCACGGCACGATCGCCGCCACCACGCCGACCGGTTCACGGATCACCCGGGAACTCCCGCCGAGCATGCCCGGCCGGGTCTCCTCCTGCGGGGTGTCGGCGACCATGCCGGCGTAGTAGCGCAGCAGCACCGCCGGGAATCCGGCCTCGAACTGATGGGCCAGGCTGATCGGCATGCCGTTCTGCACGGTCACCCGCCGCGCGGTCTCCGCGCCCCGCTTCTCCAGCGCGACCGCGAAGCGTTCCAGCGCCTCGGCGCGGCGGGCCGGGGTCCAGCGGGGCCAGCCGTCCGGGTCGTCGAACGCGGTGCGCGCGGCGGCCACCGCGGTGTCCACATCGCCGGTGGCGGCCTCCGGCACGGCGCCCAGGACTTCCTCGGTGCCGGCCGAGCGTACGGTGATGCGCTCGTCCGTGGCCGGGGCGGTCCATGCTCCGGCCAGGTAGAGCTGGTCATAGTCCAGTGTGGTCATGGTCGGCTCTCTCCGGCTCACTCGTGCACCAGCACGATCTTGACCGCCTCGCCCCGGTGCTGGGCGGCGACGGCCTCGTTGATCTCGGCGAAGGGGCGGGTGGTGATCAGCTTGTCGAACGGGAACCGGCCGGCCCGGTGCAGTTCCAGCAGGTGCGGGATGAACACGTCCGGATCGCTGTCGCCCTCGACGATCCCGGTGATGGTGACGCCGAGGACCTGGGCCTGGATCAGGTTGACCGGCAGCGCCGTGTTCGGATCGGCGGGCACCCCGATGATGCCGAGCTTTCCGCGGTGGGCCAGGGAAAGCATGGCCTCCTCCAGCACGGACACCACGCCGGTGGTGTCGATGGCGTGGTCGGCGCCGTCGGGCAGAATGGCCCGGACCTGCTCCGACAGCGGGCCGTCGGCCGGGTCCAGCGCGTGCGTGGCGCCCAGCGCAAGGGCGAGATCGCGGCGGCCGGTGTGCGGCTCGACCACGATGATCTCGCTCAGTTCGCGCACCATCCCGGCCAGCACCGCCGACAGCCCGACCGAACCGCCGCCCAGCACCAGCAGGGAGGAGCCGGGTGGGCAGTTGAGCGAGTTGAGCACCGCGCCCGCCCCGGTCTGCACACCGCAGCCCAGCGGGCCGAGGATGGCCAGCGGCGCGTCCTCGCCCACCTTGACCACGTTGCGCTCGTGGGCCAGGGCGTGCGTGGCGAACGAGGACTGGCCGAAGAACGCCGAGCCCAGCGGCTGACCGTCGGCGTGCAGGGCGCTGCTGCCGTCGGGCCGGGCGCCGCCGAAGTTGTGGGCCATGAACTCGTGGCAATAGGCGGGTGCCCCGGTCTTGCACTGTCCACAGTGGCCACAACTGTCGAAGCTGAGCGCGACCTTGTCGCCCGGCGCCACCTTGGTCACGGCCGAACCGACCTCGACCACTTCGCCGCTGCCCTCGTGGCCGAACACGCCGGGCACCGGGAAGGGCAGGTGGCCGTCCTTGGCGGCCAGATCGGTGTGGCACAGGCCCACTCCGGCGATGCGGACCAGGATCTCGTCCGGTGCGGGTGGATCCAGCGTCACGGTCCGCACGGTGAACGGGCCACCGATCTCGGTGGCCACCGCCGCGGTGATGTCCATCGGAACTCCTTTGTTCAGGGCGGGGAGGCGAGTGGGTCAGCCGTTGGTGCCGGGGACGTCGACCAGAACTCCGGCGCAGTCCGGGCGCACGATGAGCTGGCAGGACAGTCGGGAGTGCGGCTGGGCGCCCTCGGCGAACTCCAGCAGTTCGCGTTCTTCATCGGACGGCTCGTCGAACTGGTCCAGGCCGGACTGCACGAACACATGACAGGTCGCGCAGGAGCAGCTGCCGCCGCACTCGGCGACGATGCCCGGCAGGTTGTTGCGCACCGAACCGTCCATCACGCTCTGTCCACTCGGGACGTCGATGTCGTGGGCGGTGCCGTCGGGCAGCGTGTAGGTGACTGTGGGCATGCTCGTGCTCCGTGGTCAGGCGCCGAGGAGATCCCGCAACGGGACCTCCGGATCGGCGAGTTTCTCGGGATCCACCGGGCGGCCCGATGCGACGAGCCGCTTGCCGGCCATGAACTCGGCCGGCGAGTTGGCGGTCTCCACCGCGACGATCCCGCCGCCGTGGCGGACGGTGTCCTGGTGGAACAGGGCGAACCGGCCCGCCGCCGGGTCGCCGCGCAGCACCGTGCGGGGCCGGGCCGGGATCAGTCCGGCGATCTTGAGTTTCAGGTCGAACTGGTCCGACCAGAACCAGGGGACCTCGGGAGCTGGTCCGGGGTGCCCGAGGATGGTGGCCGCGGCCTGGCCGGCCTGTTCGGTCGCGCTGGGGATGCTTTCCAGCCGGACCATGGCGTTGGTCAGCGCCACCGGGCGGCGGGTCAGGTCGCCGACGGCCAGGATGTGCGGGTCGCTGGTGCGCGCGGTGTGATCGACCACCACGCCCTGGTCGCAGTGCAGCCCGGCGGCCACGGCCAGCTCGTCGCGGGGCAGCGCGCCGACCCCGACCAGCACGGCCGAACAGTCCACAATGGATCCATCGTCCAGAACCGCTTGCCGCACCTCGTTGTCGGCGCCGGTGAGCGCGGAAACCTGCGCGCCGGTGACGATCGAGACGCCGTTGCCGCGGTGATGCTTGGCCAGAATTTCCGACAACCGCGGGCTGCCCATCCGGGCCAGCACCCGCGACTCGCGTTCCACGATGGTGACCGCCACCCCATTGGCCCGGGCCACCGCGGCCACCTCCAGCCCGATGTAGCCGCCGCCGATGATCACCAGCGCACGCCGCTCGGTGACACACTTGCGCAGAATCCGGGCGTCGCCCAAGGTCCGCAGGGTCAGCACCCCGGCCAGCTCCGCGCCCGGCACCGGCAGGGCCCGGGGCCGGGCGCCGGTGGCCAGCACCAGATGGTCGTAGTCACAGGCCTCTCCGGTGGCGGTGTGCACCCGCCGGGCGCCGCGGTCGATCCGGATGACCGGCTCGCCCAGCCGCAGCGTGATGTCCTGCTCCCGGTAGAACTCCGGCGGGCGCAGCCACTGCTCCAGCGGGCCGTCGGCGAACTTCTTGGACAGCGGCGGGCGGTGGTAGGGGTGGTCCAGCTCGTCGCCGAACAGGGTGATGGGGCCGTGGTGGCCGTGCTGGCGCAGCGACGCCACCAGGGCCGTTCCGGCGTGGCCACCGCCGACCACCACCACCCGCCCGCTCGCCGCGGCCTCGGTCACTCCAGCTCCAGGCGGACGGGCAGCTTGCGCAGGCCGCCGACGAAGTTGGTCTGCACCGGCTTGCGCTCACCGGTGACCGTCACACTCTTCAGGCGCGGCAACAGTTCCTCGAACATGATGCGCATCTCCAGTTTGGCCAGGTGCTGGCCAACGCACATGTGCGGCCCGTAGCCGAAGGCGATGTGCCGGTTGGGCTTGCGGTCCAGGCGGAAGGCATCGGGCTCGTCGAACACGTCGGTGTCCCGGTTGGCCGACTGGTAGAGCAGCATGAACCGGTCGCCGGTGTGGATTTCCTGGCCCCGCAACGTGTAGTCCTGGGTGGCGCGGCGGGTGAACTGCTTGACCGGGGACACCCAGCGCAGGCCCTCGTTGACCAGATCCGGGATCAGCGCCGGGTTCTCCTTCACCTGGGCCAGCTGCTCGGGGTGCTGGGCCAGGGCTTCCAGTGTGCCGGCCATGGTGCTGGAGGTGGTGTCGTGGCCGGCCGTGGCGATGGCGATGAACCAGCCGTAGGCGAAGGTCTTCGGGTAGTACTCGCCCTCGGCGTTCTTGGCCAGCGCGATGATGGTGGCCAGATCGTCGCGCGGCTGGGCCCGCCGGTCCTCGACCAGTTCGTCGAAGTAGGCGTAGAAGTCGTTGATCGCGGCCGACCACTGCTGGGCCGCGGCCTCCGGGGTGAGCGGCTCGACGTCCTCGCGCTGGGCGTCCGGGTCGGCGGTGCCGAAGAACTCCTGGGTCAGCGCCATCATCCGGGGCTCGTCGTCCTCGGGCACCCCGAACAGGCTCATGATCACGTGCAGCGGGTAGTACAGCGCGAAGTCCTGGACCAGGTCGATGTCGTTGACGCCCGGGCGCAGGTACTTGTCCAGCGCCCCGCGGGCGAGGTTGCGGATGACCTCCTCCCACTTCTTGAGGTTGGCCGGCCGGAACCAGTCGTTGGCGATGTCCTTGATCTCGGTGTGCTCGGGCGGGTCGAGGTAGGTCAGGGTGTCCAGGATGCGCAGGCTGCCGCCGGTGAGCTGCTGGGTGAAGGCGTCGCCGGCCTGGTTCTGCAGGATCGGGTTGTGCGAGCCCTTGTCCTGGCCGCCGCCGCTGGTGAAGATCTGCGGCTGGCGCTCGATTTCCATGATGTCGGCGTGCTTGCTGACCAGCCAGACCGGATCGTAACCGTCCACAGTGGCCACCCCGAGCGGATTTTTCTCCCGCAGCCAGCGGTAGGCCTCGAACAGCGGCGTGTCGTCGCGGTGGCCTTCGGGCAGCACCACCTGCCGGGCGATCGCCTCCGGGATCGGGCTGGTCTGGGTGGGTTGCGTGGTGGTCATGTTCCCTCCGGGTGACGGCGTCATCGCGCGTTCTGGTCCAATCCTTGGACCAGACGGGCGTGGCCGGCATCACCCGGTGGGAAGAGATTTCTCCCCCCGTCCTCTCCCGCCTCACCCCGTTCGGGAGACGGGCCGGACCGTCCTACGGAGACGGTTCGCGGCGGGTCAGCGCGTGGTAGCGGGCGACGGCCTCGGCCCGGTTGGCCGCGCCGAGCTTGCGCAGCAGGTTCTTGACGTGGGTCTTGACCGTGCCGGGGGAGACGTAGAGGGTGGCCGCGATCTGGGTGTTGGTCTGGCCCTCGGCGAGGTGGCGCAACACGTCGCACTCGCGACGGGTCAGCTCGGCCAGCGGGCCGGCTACCGGCACCAGCCCGGCGCCCGCGGGGGAGCGGGCCGGGGACAGTGCGTCGCCGTCGAGGAAGCCGTCGATCAGGTCCCCGACCGAGCGGGCGTCCTCGCGCAGCCGATCGCGCAGCGCGGCCAGTTGCTCGTAGTAGGTGACCCGCTCGAACACGCAGCCCAGGCCCTCGGCGAACAGGCCGAGCAACTCCCGGTCGTACTCGTCCACCCGGTCGGTCTCGACCTGCTGGTCGGCGTGCAGCAGGCCGATCACCGAGCCGCGCCCGATCAACGGGGCGACCACGTAGTCCTTGGTGTTGGCCAGGTTGATCAGCCGGTGGTGCACGTGTGGGTTGTGCTGGGCGTCGTCCACCAGCACGGCGGTGCGACCGCGGACGACCTCGGTCTCGGGCAGCTCCCGGCCCAGCTGGCCGGGCACCGCGTTGCCGATCTCGATCAGCGCCTCGGCCAGGCTCGGGTCGGCATAGGCGAACGCGCCCCGGGCCCGCCACTGGGAGCCGCGCAACCGGGAGAACAGCGCGCGGTTGTAGCCCAGCCGGTTGATCTCGATCGGCACCCACTCGGCCAGTTCGGCCACCGAGGTCGCCACCCGCAGCCGGCCCAGCGATCGGTGCAGGTTGGTCAACGCGCGGGAACGGGCGTGCAGCCGGGCTTCGCGGATCGCGGCCCGGATCGAACCGAGCTGGGCCAGCACCGCACGCAGTTGCTCGCGGGCCGGGTCGTGGTTGGCGGCGATCAGCTGGTCCAGGCGTTCGGCGACCCATCGCTCGGCCATCCGGGCGGCGGCGTCCGCGGCGCGCAGGTCGGGGACCGAGCGCGGCGGCGCCAGCTCGGGGTGGGCGGTGAGGGTCGCGGCGACGTCCAATGCGTCGCGGGACTGCCGCAGGATCGCCTCGATCGCCTGGGGCGGGCGGTGTGCGGGGCGCAGGCCTCGCCCGGGCTCGGTCCGGCTGGGTGCGACCTCGTTGTCCACCATCACCGCCTCCTCGCTGATCGGCACCCCTATTCTAGTCCAAGGATCGTATTGTTTTTTTGGTCAGGCCATATTAATGTCGGGCGGGTTGGCGGAGTCTCGTGAGCGGATGAGGCGAGTGACGACCCGGACGGCGATGGCGCGGACGGCCCGCTGGGGCACCACACCGCCGCAGGCCGAGCCCTCCGTGCTGCCGCCCGACGTGCTCGCCGCGCGCTACGCCGTGGAACTGCGACTGTCCGCGGTGGCCGAAGCCGGCGGTGGACTGGCCCCGCTGGTGCGCCTGGTGCACGAACTGACCGGCAACCCGTGCCACCTGTTCGACCCGGACGACCGGGTGGTCGCCCGCAGCGCGTCCGTCCCGCCCGTTGCCCGCCCGAGTCGATTGCGGGAAGCCCTCGACCCACCCGGCGGCGAACCGGTGCTCGTCCCCGCGCTGCGCGAACAGGGCCTGGCCCGTCGGCATCTGCTGGCGCCGGTGGCCCGGGCCGACGAGCGGTTCGGTTGGCTCGTGCTCGCCGAGCACCCCACCCCGTTCTCCGAACACACCCACTACGTCCTGCGCCGCGCGGTGAGCTACCTGGCCACCGAGTACCTGACCCAGCGGCGGATCGCGCGGGTCGCCTGGAATGCCCGGGCCAGCCTCACCCGGCAGCTGGTCCGGGGCACAGCGGGCGACACCGACCTGCGGGCCAGCGCGGAATACCTCGGCGTCGACCTGACCGCCGACCGGCTGCTGGCCTTCGTCACCGACGCAGAGGGCGGGCTGGACACCGACGGGCTGGTCCGGCGAGTCGCCGGCGCACTGGGCTGCGAAGTGCTGCCGGTGCGCGGCTCGGAAGGTGTGGTGCTGGTCATCGAGTCACCGATCGGCGGCGGCCCGGCGGCGTTCGTCGACCGGGTCCGGCACGCCGTGGCCGAGGCGCTGGCCGAACCTGGCTGCGTGGCCGGCCTGTCCACGGTGGCCCGCCCCGACCAGCTGCGCCGGGCCTACCGGGAGGCCCGGGAGACCGCGCTGTGCGTGAGCCGGTTCGGCGGCCCGCAGACCCGGGTGGTCGCCGTGGACGATCTCGGCCCGGCGCGACTTTTTCTGGCCCACGGCGAGGTCGGCGCGGTCCGCGCGTTCGCCCAGGACGTGCTCGGCTCGCTGCTGACCGGCGCGCCCGGCACCGCGGAACTGGTGCGCACCCTGGTCAGCTACTTCCACACCGGGCGCAGCGTGCGGGAGTCGGCCGGACTGCTGGGCGTGCACGAGAACACCGTGCGGCTGCGGCTGTCCCGGGTGCACGACCTGACCGGCCTGGACGTGGCGAACGTGCCCAACGACCAGCTGTCCGTGCAGACCGCCCTGCTCGTCCTGCGGTTGCGCGGACATTCCGTGTTATCCACAGTGGACACCTCGATCATCAAGCCCGGCAAGGAGATCGCATGACCCATCGTGCCCTGGTCACCGGTGCGGCCCGCGCGGGCGGGATCGGCGCGGCCATCGCCAAGCGGCTGGCCGAGGACGGGATGGACGTGGTCACCCTGGACCGGGAACCGGGCTGCACCTGGCAGGCCGACATCACCGCCGACGAACTGCCCGACTTCGGCCCGATCGACGTCTACATCGGCAATGCCGCCCTCACTACGATGTTCGGCTCGGCACACCGGTTCGACCTGGCCAAATGGCAACGCGACCTGAACGTCAACCTCACCGGCACGTTCCGGGTGCTGCAGGCCTGCCTGACCGGTATGCGGGAGCGTGGCTACGGCCGGATCGTGGTCATCTCCAGCACCGCGGGCACCCAGGGTCTGCCCGGCCAGATCTCCTACAGCACAACCAAAGCCGGGCTGCTGGGCATGATGAGGACCGTGGCCGCGGAGAACATCGGGCACGGCATCACCGCCAACGCCGTGCTGCCCGGGATGACCGCCTCCACCGGCGTGCTGTCCATGCCCGAGGACATCGTGGCGGCATGGCGGCGCAGCATGCCCGGTGGCTTCGCCGAACCGGCCGACATCGCCGACGCGGTCGCGTTCTTCGCCTCGCCCCGGGCCGCGATGGTCACCGGGCAGGCGTTGACCGTGGACGGCGGCGACGCGCTCAACACCCGGTCGGTCACCGCCGGCTTCGTGAAGTCCTGATGCGCGCTCTGGTCATCCCGGCCACCACCGGGCCCGGCGCCGGGGTGCTCACCGACGTGCCCGAGCCGGAGGGCGCGCATCCCTGGGCCGACGGGCAGCGGCTGCTGGTCGAGGTGCGCGCCGCCGCCGTGGCCTTCCCGGATGTGTTGCAGAGCCGGGGCGCCTATCAGCACGGCGTGCCCGCCCCCTACGTCAGCGGCGGCGAATTCGCCGGAGTGGTGCGGGAAGCGCCCGCGGACAGCCGGTTCGCGGTGGGCGACCGGGTGGCCGGGATGACCGTCTTCGGCGCGATCGCCGAACGCGTGCTGGCCATCCCGGCCTACACCGTGCGCATCCCGGACACCATGAGCTGGGTCGAGGGCGCGGCCTACTACCTCAACTACGCGACCGCCTGGTTCACCCTGCGCCGGGCCGGATTCGCCGACGGCGAGTCGGTGCTGGTGCACGGCGCGGCGGGCGGCGTGGGCACCGCCGCGCTGGATCTGCTGCGGGGCCGGGCCAGGCCGTGCATCGCGGTGGTGTCCACCGACGAGAAAGCCTTGGTGGCAAGGGAATGCGGCGCGAATGAAGTGCTTCGGGTGGCTCAACCGTGGCCGCAGCGGGTGCGTGAGCTGACCGGCGGACCGGGTGTCGACGTGGTGGTCGATCCGGTCGGGGGCGATCGGTTCGTGGATTCCCTGCGGTCGCTGGATGTCGGTGGGCGGCTGATGGTGGTCGGATTCGCCGCGGGCCGCATTCCCGAGGTACGGGTGAACCGCTTGTTGTTGCGGGACTTGACAATCATGGGAGTGGCGCTGGACCCGTGGGTGCGCCGTCACCCGGAGTTCGCCACCGAACTGGCCGACGCGCTGGAGGATGCGGCGGCCCGTGGCGCGGTGCGGCCGGTGGTCGGCGACGTGCTGGACTTCGACGACGCACCGAAAGCCATGCCCATTGTGGACAGTCGCGCGGCGCGGGGCAAAGTGGTGGTGCGGATCAGGGACTGACAGCCTCACAACAAAAGCACGCCGCCGTCGACCGGGATGCTCGCGCCGGTGATGTAGCCCGCCGCGTCGGTGGCCAGGAACACGACGGTGCCGGCCACCTCGTCCGGGTCGCCGAGGCGGCCAAGGGGAATCCGTGCGTCGATGATCTTGCGCTGATAGTTGGGGCTGTAGTTGGCGGTGGCTTCGGTGCGGAACACCCCGGGCAGGATCGCGTTGACCCGGATGCCCTGGCCGCCCCACTGCGCGGCCAGGTCGCGGGTCAGGCCCAGCACGCCCGCCTTGGCCGCGCTGTATCCGGCGGCGGGCATCTTGGCCGTGGTCACCGCCATGACACTGGAGATGTTCACCACCGCCGAGCCCGGCCGCATCACCCGGCCGGCGGCCTGGGTCATCCAGTACGCGCCGAGCAGGTTGACCTCGACGACGTGGCGGAAGTGCTCGGGTGGGTCCTGGGTGGCGGGGTGGTACTCGCCGCCGATTCCGGCGTTGTTGACCAGCACGTCGACCCGGCCGAACTCGGCCATCGCGGCGGCGATGAGCCGGTCGCAGTCCTCGACGTCGGTGATGTCGGTGGGCACCGCGACGCAGCGGCGGCCAAGGGCCAGCACGGATTCCCGGGTGTTTTCGAGTAGCTCGGCCCGGCGGGCGCCGATCACCACGTCCGCACCCGCGGCGGCCATCCCGGTCGCGATCGCCACCCCGAGGCCGCTGGAGGCGCCGGTCACCACCGCGACCCGACCGTCCAGTCGGAACCGTTGCTCCCATACGCTGGCCGTCATCCCTCGATCTAGTCACGCCCGCCCCGGCCGTTCCAGCGCGGCGCCGCGGCCCGCTGTGGACTTCTCCAGGTCCGCGGTCCCCGATCGTTGCGGCGGGGTTGGTTCCCGCGCACCGTGGCGGAGTGCGGGAACTCGACGAGAAGCAGCTGGCCGGCCGGGCCGCCGCGGTCGCGAGTCACACCTGGCCGGGAGCGCGGATCACGGGTTTGCGCCGGTTGGAGGGTGGGGTGTCCAGCCTGACCTACGCGGCGGAGTTGCAGGCCGACGGCGCTGCGCCGAGCCCGCTGGTGCTCAAGATCGCGCCGCCCGGCCTGGCTCCGGTGCGCAACCGCGACGTGCTGCGCCAGGCCCGGCTGCTGCGCCGTCTGGCCGGGCTGGATGGCGTGCCGACGCCGGCGGTGTTGTTCACCGACGACGGTGATCCGCCGCTGTTCGCGATGCAGCTGTGCCCGGGCCAGTCCTACGAACCGGCGCTCGACCACGATTCGTCCCCTCCGGCACCCGAGATCGCCGCGATTCGGATGCGCTGCGCCGCAAGGGTTCTGGCCCGGATGCATCGGGACACCCCGGCCGGGCTGGGCTTGACGGAACAGCCGGTGATGCCGGTGGCCGAAGAGCTGGACCGGTGGGCGCGGCTGTTCGACACCGTCGACGCGGATCTCGCGCCCGGCCACCAGTTGCTGCGCGATCGGCTGGCCGAGCGCGTCCCCGGCGACGCCGGCCCCCGCCTGCTGCACGGGGACTACCGCCTGGCCAACATGCTGTTCGTGGACAGCGAACTGACCGGGATCATCGACTGGGAGATCTGGTCGGTCGGCGATCCGCGCACCGACCTGGCCTGGCTGCTCATGCACACCGCGCCCGCCCACGTGTTCCACGAACACCGCTCGGCCGACGACATCGCAGCCGGGGCCGGGCTGCCCGGACGCGCCGAGTTGCTGTCCGAGTACGTCCAGGCTCGGCGCGAGGATGGGGCGAGCGCGGCCGGGGTGACCGCCGAAACCGCCGAGCTGCCCTGGTTTCTCGCGTTGTCGTTCTACAAGACGGCCGCCACCACCGCGGCCATCATCAAGCGTGACCGCAAGCGCCCGGTGCCCGACCCCAAGCTGGTGGTCGCCGCCAGGCACCTGGACGAGGTGCTGGCCGCCGGGCACGCCGCACTCGACCGCTGAAGAGCCGTACTGGAGAACTCCGCTGACGAGCCGTACTGGAGAACTCCACAGTGCCGCCGCAGCCGACGTTGGCCGGCCGGGCGTCGGCCGGAACAGGGTGAGCGGTGACCGGCGGGAGCAGGAGGCAGCACATGGACTGGTCGATCCCCGAGGACGTCGCACGGTTCCTCACCGAACTCGACGCGTTCATCGACAGCCAGATCGTGCCCATCGAGCGGGACAACCCCGACCTGTTCGACCATCGGCGCGAGTTCGCCCGCACCGACGTGGACCGCGGCGGCATTCCGACGAAGCGCTGGCGCGAGGTCATGCGCACCGCCCGCCGGCTGGCCGACCAGGCCGGTTTCTACCGGTACCCGTTGCCCGAAGCGCTGGGCGGGCAGGCCGGGAGCAATCTGGCCATGGCTGTCATCCGTGAGCACCTGGCCCACCGTGGACCCGGTCTGCACGCCGAGCTCAGTCACGAGGCGTCCGTGGTGGCCAACCTGCCGCTGGCCTTGGTGCTGCACGAATACGGCACGCCCGGGCAACGTGAGCAGTACCTGGAACCGTTGGTGTCCGGGGAAATCGAGATGGCGTTCGGGCTGACCGAACCCGAGCACGGCAGCGACGCGACCTGGCTGGAGACCCGGGCCACCCGCGACGGGGACGACTGGATCATCACCGGTGCGAAACGGTTCAACAGCGTGGTCGACGTGGCCGAGGTGGACCTGGTGTTCGCCCGGACCTCCGGCGAGCCGGGCAAAGCCGCGGGCATCACCGCGTTCCTGGTGCCCACCAACGCGCCGGGCTTCGAGATCCCCTACTACCACTGGACGTTCAACATGCCCAGCGATCACGCCGAGGTGGTGCTGGACAACGTGCGGGTGCCCGCCTCGGCGGTGCTGGGCGAGGTCGGGCGCGGACTGGACTGCGCGCAGTTGTTCGTGCACGAGAACCGCATCCGGCAGGCCGCGTCCTCGCTGGGTGCCGCGCAGTTCTGCATCGACCGCAGCGTGGTCTACACGCAGGCGCGGCACGTGTTCGGCACCGCGCTGCGCGATCACCAGGGCATCC
The DNA here is from genome assembly GCA_035551355.1 of Pseudonocardiaceae bacterium. Lineage (GTDB taxonomy): Bacteria > Actinomycetota > Actinomycetes > Mycobacteriales > Pseudonocardiaceae > DATATV01. The sequence continues at coordinate 27,461 of DASZNF010000068.1, forward strand.
AGTGGCAGCTGGTGGAACTGCAGACCGAAGCCGAACTGGTGCGCAGTGCCATCGCCAAGACCGCGTGGCTGATGGACCAGGGTGGTAAGACCTCGGTCAGCGACAAGGTGGCCATGGTCAACGTGCGCGGCAACCGGCTGGCCTGTGCCGCGGCCGACCGCGCGATGCAGATCCACGGCGGCGTCGGCTACAGCCGGCACGTGCCGTTCGAGCACATCTACCGCCACCACCGGCGGTACCGCATCACCGAGGGGTCGGACGAGTTGCAGTACCGGCGGATCGCGGCGGGCATGTGGGACTTCCGGTCCGGTCGCTGAACTCCGGTCATCCGGGGTTGCCGAACTCCGGTCATCCGGGGGTGTCGAACGCGGCGACGCCGCTGATGATCATCCGGTGGACCACGCCGGCCGCGTCGGCCGCGGACAGGGCGTGGCCGGGCCAGTAGGACACCGAGAAGACCACGCCGAGGCAGGACTGGGTCAACGCGGCCACACTGCCCGGGTCCAGCGCCGGCACACGCCGGGAGATCAGCGTCTCCCAGCGGGCGGTGTACTCGGCCCGGCGCTGGTCGAACGGGGTCTTCCACGGCTCGGGCAGGGAGCGCACCTCGCGCTGGTAGAGGTTGACCAGGTGGCGGGCGTGCAGCGCGAAGTCCACGTGGTGGCGCAGCGCGCGGTCCAGATCCGTGCGGGGATCCTCGTGCACCGGCACGGCCGCGGCCAGCAGTCCGTCCATGGCCTCGTTGAGCAGGGTCGCGAGGATCTCGTGCTTGCTGGAGAAGGTGCGGTAGATCGCCGGGCCGGACAGGCCCGCCCGGGTACCGAGCTCGTCCACGCCGACCGCGTGGAAGCCCTTGTCGTAGAAGGCTTCTGCGGCGGTGTCGAGGATCTGGCGGGTTCGATCCACCCGGTCACGATAGCACCGGCGTGAACGATCGTTCACGCGAAAGGTTGAAAATTTTTTAGGACTGACCTTTTGGGTTACGCTCGGCCGACACGCGTCACCGGCACGGGAGGTGGGTCATGGAGGCCGTGGTGCTGCGGGAGTTCGGCGGGCCGTCGGTGCTGCGGTTCGGTTCGCACCCCGACCCGGTGGCCCCGCCCGGCTGGGTGGTGGTGCGGCTGGCCGCCAGTGCGCTGAACTGGCACGACGTGCTGGTCCGGCGCGGCCAGTACGGTTCGCCGCTGCCGCACGTGCCCGGCGCGGACGGGGCCGGCACCCGGGTCGACACCGGTGAGCCAGTGATCGTGCTGCCCTCGCTGTTCTGGGGTGAGCGGGCGGCCGCGCCCGGGCCGGAATTCGAGATCCTCGGCGACCACCGGCCCGGCACCTACGCCGAACTGGTCGCGGTGCCCGCCGAGTGCGTGCTGCCCCGACCGTCCGGACTGGATCTGGCCCAGGCCGCGTCGCTGTCGCTGACCGGGGTCACCACGTATCGCGCGCTGTTTTCGCGGGGACGGTTGTCCCGCGACGAGTGGGTGCTGGTGCTGGGGGCCAGCGGGGGCGTGGCCACCATGGCGGTCAGCCTGGCCGCGGCTGCGGGCGCGCGGGTGGTGGTCACCTCGGCGTCGCCGTCGAAGATCGACGCGGCCCGGGAGCTGGGCGCGACCGCGGGGGTGGACCACTCTGCCGCGGACTGGACCGACGCGGCCCGCGAGCTGACTCCCGGTGGGCGGGGTTTCGATCTGGTGCTGGATTCGGTGGGGCGCTGGGCGGAATCCGTGCGGTGCCTGCGGCCGGGCGGGCGGTGTGTGGTGCTCGGCGCGTCCGCCGCGAACCAGGCGCGGCTGGACGTGCGGACGTTCTACTTCGGACAGTACGAGCTGATCGGCACCACCCTGGGCAGTCCATCGGACATGGCCGCGTTGCTGGGTTTCCTGGCCGAGCACCGGGCGCCACCACCGGTGATCGACCGCACCTTCGGGCTGCCCGAAGCCGCGGCCGCGCACGAACGACTCGAATCCGGCGCGGGCTTCGGCAAGCTCGTGCTGCTGCACCAGTGACAATTCTCAGGAGATGCGATGACATTCGTGCGCTACCAGGTCGACGAGCGGGGCGTGGCCACGATCGCGCTGGACGATCCGGCCACCCGCAACGCGCTGACCGACGCGCTGCTGGACGAGCTGATCGAGCGCCTGGAGCAGGCCAGGGCCGACGACGCGGTGCGGCTGGTGGTGCTCACCTCCACCGACCGGAAGGTGTTCTCCAGCGGCGGCAACCTCAAGGCGTTCGCCGGGGACGAGCCGGTGGTGGCCAAATACGCCGGACTGGACCGGTTTCCCCGGCTGTACCGGCTGCTGGGCGGGCTGGGTAAGCCCTCGTTGTGCGCGGCCAACGGGGACGTGCTGGCCGGCGCGTTCGGCCTGGCCCTGGCTTGCGATCTGATCGTGGCCCGGGAGGGGATTCGGTTCGGCTGCCCGGAGATCAACGTCGGGGTGTTCCCGTTCATGATCTCCGCGCTCATCTACCGCAGCGTGCCGCGGGCCAAGGCCAACGAGCTGATGATGACCGGCGAGCTGATCTCCGCGCAGCAGGCGCTGGAGCTGCACATCGTCAACCGGGTGGCGCCCGCGGCCGAATTCGACGCGGAAATCGACCGGTGGGCGGGCCGGATCGCCGGCCGGTCGCCGTTGCTCATGCGGTTGGGCAAGGACGCGCTGGACGCCACCCGGGACATGGCTCTGCCCGACGCGCTGGAGCACCTGCGCGGCCAGCTGGCGCTGGCCTTCACCACCGAGGACCTGCGTGAGGGAGTGGCCGCGTTCCGGGAGAAGCGTGACCCGGTGTGGCAGCGCCGCTGATCGTTTGGGTCTGATGATGACCATTGCTTATTTGGTCAGACCTAATTACTCTGACGGCCAAAAGGGTGACGTCTGCGACGGCGTCCTCCCGGACGCGGTCAACGGGGTAGGTACTCATGTCATTGGCGACAGTGCACGACCGGTTCTCGACCGAGCAGATCGAGACCTACTACGCGCAGGGACTGTGGCGGGACTACACGCTGTTCGGCGTGCTGGAGCAGCAGGCCGCGCAGCGCGCGGACAAGGTGTTCTTCACCGACTCCACCACGTCCTACACGTTCGCCGAACTGCGTGACGAATCGCTGCGGCTGGCCACCGGCCTGGTCCGCCGGGGCATCACCGCCGGTGACCGGGTCGCGGTGCAGATGCCCAACTGGACCGAGTTCGCGGTGATCGCCACGGCCCTGTCGCGCATCGGCGCGATCATCGTGCCGATCATGCCGATCTACCGGCGCGACGAGGTCAGCTACATCCTGGACAGCGCCGAGGTGCGTGCGGTGTTCACCGCGGGCACGTACCGCAAGTTCGACCATGCCGCGATGTTCACCGAACTCGCCGCCGGTCCCGGAAGCCTGGAGCTGGTCGTGGTGCTGCGCGCCGAGCAGCGCCCGGCGGGCACGGTGGCCTACCCCGAACTGCTGGCCGACGTGGACGCCGACACCGCGGCCGCCGAGATCGGACCCGGAACCGGCCCGGACGACCCGTGGGTCATCGTGTTCTCCTCGGGCACCACGTCCCGGCCCAAGGGCTGCCTGCACACGTTCAACACCATGGCCTGCGGTGCGCGCCTGCTGGGCAAGGGCTTCGGCTACACCGCCAACGACGTCCAGTTCGGGCCCTCGCCCATCACCCACACCACCGGCCTGGTCACCAGCGTGATCCTGCCGCTGATCCACGGCGGCGCCTCGCACGTGCAGGAGGCCTGGGAGCCCAAGGAGGGGCTGGCCCGGATCGCCAAGTTCGGCTGCACGATCTCGGTCACCGCGTCCACCTTCCTGCAGATGCTGCTGGACGCCTACGACCCGGACGCGCACGACGCCAGCAGCATGCGGGTGTGGACCTGTGCCGGCGCACCGATCCCGGCCTCACTGGTGGAGTCCGCGCGGGTGGCGATCCCGGCGATGCAGGTGCTGAGCCTCTACGGGCGCACCGAGAACATCACCACCACCATGTGCACGATCGTCGACGACCCGGCCCGCTCACTGACCTCCGACGGCCGCGCCCTGCCCGGCCAGGAGGTAAGAATTCTCGACCTCGACGGCCAGGAGGTGCCGCACGGCACCGAGGGCGACATCTCGTATCGCGGTGCGATGAGCATGATCGAGTACATCAACCAGCCCGAGGAGACCGCGGCGATGTTCACCGCCGACGGGTTCTCCCGGTCCGGCGACCTGGGCGTGATGGACGCCGACGGGTACGTGCGGGTCACCGGGCGGCTGAAGGACATCGTCATTCGCGGCGGGCTGAACATCAGCGTGCGGCAGGTGGAGGATCTGCTCGTCGCGCACGAGGCGGTGGCCGCGGTCGCGGTGGTCGGCATGCCCGACCGGAAGCTGGGCGAGCGGGTGTGCTGCTACCTGGTGCCGGCCGAGGGCGCCGAGCCGATGGGCATCGACGCGATGCGGGAGTACCTGCTGGGCCAGGGTCTGGCCATCCAGAAGGTGCCGGAGCGGGTGGAGATCGTCGAGGCGCTGCCCATGACGGCGACCGGGAAGATCCAGAAACACGTGCTGCGGGCGGACATCGCGGCCAAGCTGGAGGACTGAGCCCGCGCGGGGCGCGTCGTGCACCGGCGCGCCCCGCGGGTTCACGATCAGGAGTCGGGCAGCAGCACCGTTGCCCGGCCGGACAGAACCGTCCTGTCCGGACACTGGGCGGTCAGTTCCAGTTCGGTGGTGCGCCCCTCGTCGGACGGCTGGACGGAGATGACCTCGCCGGACAGTTCCACGGTGTCGCCGATCGACAGGGGCGACGTGAAACGCACGTGATAGGCGCGCAGGTTCTGCACTCCGCACCAGTCGGTCAGCCAGGCCGCGAGCAGACCGGCGGTGAACTGTCCCATCGCGATCGGCCGGTCGAACCCGGCCGCCCGGGCGGCGTCGGGATCGTGGTGCAGCGGGTTGAAATCCCCGCCCGCACCGGCGAAGCGCACGATGTCGGTCTGGGTGAGCGGGCCGATGGTGCGCGGCGCGGGCCGGTGACCGACCTCGATGCCACTCACGCCTGGCCCCGCTCGATCAGGACTTCCCGTTGCCGCACGGCGATTTCCCCGTCCTGGTCGGTGAATTCGGTCTCCAGGGTCACCAGCCGCATCCGGCCGCCCCGGCGGCCCTCCCGGGTCTCGTCGGCGACGACCCGGCGGATGCCGGTCAGCGTGTCCCCGGCCCGCAGGGGACGGGCGTAGTGCCAGTCCACCGAGCCGACCACGACCCGGGTGCGGTCCAGGCCCAGCGCGGCGGTGAACTTCTCCTGGTCGCGGTGCTGCCCGGCGACCACGACATGGGTTGCGGTGGCCAGCACGCCGGTGCCGCCCTCGGCGGCCGGGTCGCGGTGTGCCGGGTCCTGGGCGTGGGTGGCGCGGGCGAACTCCAGGATCTTGCCGCGCTCCACGTCGAAGCCGACCCGGTCGACCTCGACGCCGATGAGATCTTCCATACCGTCTCCTTATTTGGTCTGACCTATACTACAGTTCGAACCATATTCACGAGGTGGTGACGATGGACCTGGCCGACACGCCCGAGGAAGCGCGGTTCCGGGAGGAGCTGCGGACCTGGCTGGACAAAAACCTGCCGCGGCTGCCCTGGCCCGAGCCCAGCGACCTGGCCGAGAAGGCGCCGTTCTGGCGGCAGTGGCAGCGGCTGCTGTTCGACGCCGGTTACGCCGGCCTGACCTGGGCCCGCGAGTACGGCGGCCAGGGCCTGGATGAGCGGCTGCGGGCCGTCTTCGGGGAGGAGTGCGACCGCGCCGGCGCCCCCGACCGCCTCAACACCATCGGCGAGGACTTCGCCGGGCCGACCATCGCCCACTTCGGCGCCGACGAGCAGAAAAGCCGCTACCTGCGGCCGATCCTCACCGGCGAGGAGATCTGGTGCCAGCTGTTCTCCGAACCGGAGTCCGGCTCGGACCTGGCCTCGCTGCGCACCAGGGCGAGGAAGGTCGAGGGCGGCTGGCGCATCCAGGGCCAGAAGATCTGGACCAGCCGGGCCCAGCTGGCCGCGCACGCCATCCTGCTGGCCCGCACCGGTGGCGGGGAACGCCACCGCGGCATCACCTACTTCCTGCTGCCCATGGACAGCCCCGGCGTCACCGTGCGGCCGCTGGCCCACATGCTCGGCGAGGCCGAGTTCAACGAGGTGTTCCTGGACGACGTGTTCCTGCCCGACGCCGCGGTGGTCGGCGCGGTGGACGGCGGCTGGAAGGTCGCCATGGGCACGCTGGCCTTCGAGCGGGTGGCCATCGCCACCGGCCGGGTCAACACCACCAAAGCCGTCGAGGACCTGATCGCCGAGGTGCGCGGCCTGCACACCACCGAGGGCGCGCCGCTGGGCGCCGACCCGCACGTGCGCCGCGAACTGGCCGATCTGTGGGGCCGGGCGCTGGTGCACCGGGCGATCAGCCAGCGGGTGATCACCGGCGCGGCCGCCGACGGCCCGCCCGGACCGGTCACCTCCATCGGCAAGCTCTACTTCTGCCCACTGGTGGAGGATCTCGCCGATTTCCGGCTGTCCCTGGAACCGCTGGCCGACCAGTTCGACCTCGACGACGACCATCCCGGGGCCCGGCGCTGGCTGCGGCTGGCCAACCAGGCCCGCGGCACCGCCATCGCCGGCGGCTCGACCTTCATCCAGCGAAACATCGTCGCCGAGCGGATTCTCGGCCTGCCGAGGAGCTGACATGACCTACACCTGGCACCCCTCGCCGGACTACCTGGAGCACTCCAACGTCGCCCGGCTGATGCGCACCCTGGGGGTGAGCACCGCCGACGAACTGCGGGCCCGCTCGGTGGCCGGCATCGGCGCGTTCTGGGACACCGTGGTCACCGATCTGGGCATCCCGTTCCGCACGCCCTACCGCCAGGCCGTGGACCTCTCCGGCGGCATCGAATACCCCGAGTGGTTCGTCGGCGGCGGCATCAACATCGCCGACGCCTGCCTGACCCGGTGGGCCAAGACCACGCCCGAGAACGTCGCGGTGGTCGGCGAGTCCGAGGACGGCGCGGTGGAGCGGTTGACCTACGCGCAGCTGGCCGAAGAGGTGGCGCGGGCCCGGGCCGGGCTGCGGGCCGCCGGCATCGGCGAGGGCGACGCGGTGGCCATCTACCTGCCGATGATCGTGCCCGCCGTGGTGGCGATGTACGCGGTGGCCAGCATCGGGGCGATGGTGGTGCCGCTGTTCTCCGGGTTCGCGCCCGGCGCCATCGCCGCGCGGCTGCGCGACGCCGACGTGGCCGCGGTGATCACCGCCGACGGCACGGTGCGCCGGGGCAAACCGGTCGGTCTGGCCGACCAGCTGGCCAAGGCGTTGCCCGACGCGCCAAGCGTGCGCCTGGTCGTCGTGGTGGACAACCTCGGCAGCGGCGAAACCGTTGCCGCGTCAGGGGTTGCCACGATGTCGTGGGACGAGTTGCGCGCCGGGCAACCCGATGACCGAGTCGAGCCGACTGCCGCCAACGACGTGCTGCTGTTGGCCTACACCTCGGGTACCACCGGCAAACCCAAGGGCGCGGTGCACACTCACGCCGGGTTCCTGCTCAAGACGGCCAGCGAGGTCGCCTACGGCTTCGAGATCACCCCGGGCCGCACGTTCTGCTGGATCACCGACATGGGCTGGATCATGGGCCCGTTGTCGGTGTTCGGCACGCACGCCTGCGGCGGCACGCTGCTGCTCTACGAGGGCACCCCGAACACGCCGGACAACGGCCGGTTGTGGCGACTGGTGGCGCGCCACCGGATCAGCATGCTGGGGGTGTCCCCGACGCTCATCCGGACCCTGCGCGCGGCCGATCTCACCCCGCCCACGGAGGACCTGTCCTCGGTGCGGACGATCGGCTCGACCGGCGAGCCGTGGGACCCGGAATCCTACGAATGGCTGGCCCGGGACATGTTCGGCGGCCGGGTGCCGGTCATCAACTTCTCCGGTGGCACCGAGGTCGGCGGCTCGTTCCTGTGCCCCTACCCGGTGGAGGACATCCGTAGCTGCTCGCTGGGCGGCCCGGCGCTGGGCATGGACGTCGACGTGGTCGACGACGCCGGGGCCCCGCTGCGCGGCAGGGTGGGGGAGCTGGTGTGCCGGCAGCCCTGGCCGGCGATGACCCGCGGCGTGTGGCGCGACGACGCCCGCTACCGCGAGGCCTACTGGTCGACCTTCCCGGGGATGTGGCGGCACGGCGATTATGCGCTGATCGACGACGAGGGTGGCTGGTTCGTGCTCGGCCGCTCCGACGACGCGATGAACGTGGCGGGCAAGCGAGTCGCGCCCGCCGAGATCGAGTCGGTGCTGGCCGTGGACGCGGCGGTGGCCGAATCGGCGGTGGTCGGCGTGCCCGACCCGAAGAAGGGCGAGGCGGTGTGGGCGTTCTGGGTCGCCCGCGCCGGTCTGGCCGACACCGACGAGGAGGTGGCGGCGCGGCTGCGCGCCTCGGTGGCCGGGCAGCTGGGCAAGCCGTTCGCGCCGGCCCAGGTGGTGCGGGTGGCCGCGCTGCCCAAGACTCGCTCGGCGAAGATCCTGCGCCGGGCGGTGCGGGCCGCGGTGCTGGACGCCGATCCCGGGGACCTGTCCGGCGCGGAGAACCCGGAGACGGTCGACGAGATCCGCCTGCAGGTCAAGGGGTTGCGGTGAGCACTCAGCCCTCCGGCAGGTCGATCTTGGTGCGTTCCTCGAACTTGACTACCGCCTCGGCGTACGAGTGCACGTGCCGCTTCATCCGCCGCACGGCCGCGTCGGCGTCGGAGTTGCGGATGGCCGTGGTGATCGAGCGGTGCGCCTTGGCGGTGGTCAACCGGACGTCCGTGTTGATGAAGCCCTGGTTGTCGGTGGAGGTGTAGATGGCCCGGGACAACGCGAGCATGAAGCCGGTGAGCAGTTCGTTGTGGCTGGCGACGGCCACGCCGACGTGCCAGTCCACATTGGCCTGCAGGAACGCGGCCAGGGAACCGGACTTGTCGGAGAGTGACTCGTTCGCCCGCTCCAGCGTGTCCAGGTCGGCCTCGGTGCGGTATTTCGCGGCCAGCTGCGCGCACGCGGGCTCGATGGCCTCACGGGTTTCCAGCAACGCCGCCAGGCGGATCTGCCGGCCACGGATGAGCAGGTCGACCGAACTGGCAATGGATTCGCCATCGGGGTGCTGCACGAATGCGCCGCCCGAGCGACCGGTTTTGATCCGCACCAGTCCCTGTACTTCCAGGATGCGCAGTGCTTCCCGGACCGTGGCGCGGCTCATGTTGGTCTGGGTGACCAAATCCCGTTCGGTCGGGAGCGCGGTGCCCTCGGGGAACTCACCGCGCAGAATGCGTTCGCGCATGTCCTCGGCGAGCACATCGGATGCCTTCGGGACCTGCACCGGGGAGAGCTGCACCTGCTGCCGTGCGGTCACGGTCGGCTCCATTCGGTCTGTCACTTCACTAATTATCCCAGCGTTTATTCGGTCATACCCAATCTAACAGGAGGGGAAGGCGAACCGTGCACTGGAAGCTGTCCGATGAGCAGAATGCCTACCAGGAGGCGTTTCGGGACTGGCTGGCCGGGGTGGCGCCGCTCTCGATCATCCGCGGCTGGCTGGACTCCGATGATGTCTCGGCCTTCGAATCCCGCTTCGTCGCCGACGACTGGGCGGGGGTCGGCGTAGCCGAATCGCTGCGCGGGCAGGGCGGTGGCCTGGTGGAACTGGCGCTCACCGCCGAGGAGCTGGCCCGCGCGGCCGCGCCCTCGGCCACCTGGCTGGCCACGGTGCTGGCGGTTCCGGCGCTGGCCGGCCGCGCCGATCTGCTGGCGGCGACGTTCGGCGGCGAGACCGTGGCGTTGCTGGTGCCCGCCGACGTGATTCCGGACACCGCGGCGCCCCTGACGGTCGACGCGTCCGGTGCGATCACCGGCGCCGTGCCGCGCGTGCTTGCCGGAGGCACCGCGCGCCGGTTCGTGGTTCCGGCACGCGAGCGGGGCGAGCTCGTGTTGCGCCTGGTGGATGCTCAGGACGACGGCGTGCGGCGGACCCGGCGGCGGCTGCTGGACCGCACCCGGTCGATCGCGGATGTGGTCCTGGACGCCGCCGCGTCCGAACCGTTGTCCGTGGACGGCACGCAGGTGCTGCGCGACGCGGCGGCGCGCGCCGCGGTGCTGGTGGCCGCCGACGCGCTCGGCGCGACGGCCCGGATGCTTGAGCTCGCGGTCGAGTACAGCAAGCAGCGCAAGCAGTTCGGGGTGCTGATCGGTTCGTTCCAGGCGGTCAAGCACGCCGCCGCGATGATGCTGGTCGACGTCGAGGCCGCGCGGTCGGTGGTGTACTTCGCCGCCGCGTCGGTGGCGGGTGCTGATCCGGATGCTCTGCTGCATGCCGCGGCGGCCAAGGCGCAGGTGACCGCGGCGGGGGTTCGGGACGCGGACAGTGCGCTGACCCTGCACGGGGCCATCGGCTACACCTGGGAGCACGACCTGCACCTGTTCTACAAGCGGGCCAAGCTCGACGAACAGCTGTGCGGCGCGCCGGGGAAATGGAACGACCTGATCGCGGACGGACTCGCCCTGGTCTAGTTATTTGGTCAGGCCATTTGGTATGGTCGTGGCAAAACCGGGAAGGATGGATGCGGTCGTGGACTTCGAGCTCACCGAGGATCAGCAGACGATCCGCAAGGCCGTTGCCGAACTCGCCGCGAAGTTCGACGACGAATACTGGCTGGCCAAGGACGAGGCGCACGAATTTCCCACCGAGTTCTACGAGGCGTTCGCCCGCGGCGGCTGGCTGGGCATCACCACCCCCGAGGAGTACGGCGGGCACGGCTTCGGCATCACCGAGGCGGCGCTGTTGCTGGAGGAGGTGTCGGCCTCCGGTGGTGGGATGAACGCCGCCAGCTCCATGCACCTGTCGATCTTCGGCATGCACCCGGTGATCGTGCACGGCTCCGAGGAACTCAAGCGGGAGAACCTGCCCCGCATCGTCAACGGGGACCTGCACGTCTGCTTCGGCGTCACCGAACCGGGCGCGGGGCTGGACACCACCCGGATCACCACCTTCGCCCGCCGCGACGGCGACGACTACGTGATCAACGGCCGCAAGGTGTGGATCTCCAAGGCCATGGAGTCGGAGAAGGTCCTGCTGCTGACCCGGACCACCAAGTTCGAGGACGCCAAGAAGAAGACCGACGGCCTGACCCTGTTCCTGACCGACCTCGATCGGTCCAAAGTAGACATCCGGCCGATCCGCAAGATGGGCCGCAATGCCGTCTCCTCCAACGAACTGTTCATCGACGACCTGCGGGTGCCCGCCGCGCACCGCATCGGCGAGGAGGGTCAGGGCTTCAGGTACATCCTGGACGGGCTCAACCCGGAACGGATGCTGGTCGCCGCCGAAGCGCTGGGACTGGGCCGGGCCGCGCTGCGCCGGGCGGTGCGCTACGGCAACGAGCGCGAGGTGTTCGGCCGCCCGATCGGCATGAACCAGGGCCTGCAGTTTCCGCTGGCCGACTCGCTGGCCCGGCTGGACGCCGCGGAACTGGTGCTGCGCAAGGCAACCTGGCTCTACGACAACGGAAAACCCTGCGCCCGCGAGGCCAACACGGCGAAATACCTGTGCGCCGACGCCGGTTTCCAGGCCGCCGACCGGGCGCTGCAGACCCACGGCGGCATGGGCTACTCCGAGGAGTACCACGTGGCGCGGTACTTCCGGGAAGCCCGGCTGCTCAAGATCGCACCGCTGAGCCAGGAAATGGTGCTCAACTTCCTCGGCTCGCACGTGCTCAACCTGCCCAGGAGCTACTGATGTTCACCTTGGAGGGACGCTCGGCGCTGGTCACCGGCGCGGGCAACGGCATCGGTGCGGCGGTGGCCACCGCCTACGCCGCGGCCGGTGCGGCGGTGCTGGTCAGCGATATCGACAAGGACGCCGCGGCCGCGGTGGCCGAACGGATCGAGCAGGCCGGCGGCCGGGCCGAATCCGCAGCCCTGGACGTGCGCGACGCCGGCCAGGCCGGTGTAGCCGCGCGGCAGGCGGCCGCGCTGACCGGTGGCACGCTGCACATCCTGGTCAACAACGCCGGTGCCATCGCCCCGGCGATGTTCCCGAAGATGACCGCCGAGCAGTTCGACCGGGTGCTGAGCATCCACGTGGGCGGCACGTTCACCGTCAGCCAGGCCGCGCAACCGCTGCTGGCCACCGACGGTACCGGCCGGATCATCAACGTCACGTCGGCCGCCGGACTGGTCGGCACCATCGGCCAGGTCAACTACGGGGCCGCGAAAGCGGGCGTGATCGGGCTGACCAAGTCACTGGCCAAGGAACTGGCCCGCAAGCAGATCACCGTCAACGCCCTGGCGCCGCTGGCCGCGACCGCGATGACCGAGAACATCCGCGGCAACGAGAAACTCGCGGCGATGACCCTGGCCCGGATCCCGCTGGGACGGTGGGCGCAGCCGGAGGAGATCGCGGGCAGCTTCGTGTTCTTCGCCTCCGACGCCGCCTCCTACATCACCGGCCAGGTGCTGCCGGTCGACGGCGGGACGGTCATCTGATGGCCGAGATCAGCACCCCGTTCACCCGGCACGCCCGCGAGACGCTCATCGTCGAGGCCCTGCGCACCCCGATGGGCAAATCGCACCCGCAGCGCGGCTGGTTCCGCGACACCCACCCCAACGCGATGCTCGCCGCGGTCTACTCGGCGCTGCTGGGCGCCACCGGCCTCGACCCGGCCGTGATCGAGGACCTGGTCGTCGGGTGCACCGCGCCGTTCGGCGAGCAGTCCCGCAACATCGCCCGCAACGCCTGGTTGCAGGCCGGCTACCCGCCCGAGGTGCCGGCCACCGTGCTGGACCGCCGGTGTGGCTCGGCCCAGACCGCGGTGGAGATGGCCGCCTCGCTGGTCGGCACCGGCACCCACGAGCTGGTCATCGCCGGCGGCGTGGAGCACATGGGGCACGTCCCGATGAACTCGCCGGCCGAGATCTCCAAGCTCTACGGCGATCCCTGGCCACCCGAGCTGCGCGCGTTGTACGACTTCGTGCCCCAGGGCGAGAGCGCCGAGCTGATCGCCGAGCGCTGGGACCTGTCCCGGGCGGAGCTGGACGCCTTCGCCGCCCGCTCACACCAGTTGGCCGCCGAAGCCGTGGCAGCGGGCCGGTTCGATCGGGAGATGATCCCGCTGGAACTGGACGGCGCGCTCCGCGCCAGCGACCAGACCATCCGCCCTGAGACCACAGTGGACACTCTGTCCGGGCTGAAAACGGTGTTCCGCCCGGACAACGGCCGGATCACCGCGGGCTCCTCCTCGCCGATCAGCGACGGCGCGGCCGGGGTGCTGCTGGCCTCGCGGGACGCGGCCGAGCAGTACGGCCTGCGGCCCCGGGCCCGGATCCTGGACCAGACCACGGTCGGCGTGGATCCGATCATCATGCTCACCGGCCCCATCCCGGCCACCCGGAAATTGTTGTCCCGGGCCAAGATGTCCATCAACGACATCGACCTGGTCGAGATCAACGAGGCTTTCAGCTCGGTCGTGCTGGCCTGGGAACGCGAACTCAAGCCGGACCTGGACCGGGTCAACGTCAACGGCGGCGCGATCGCGCTGGGCCACCCGGTGGGCGCGTCCGGCGCCCGGCTGTTCGGCACGCTGCTGGCCGAGATGGAGCGCCGGGGCGCCGAGATCGGCCTGGTCACCATGTGCTGCGGCGGCGGCCTGGGCACCGCGACCCTCATCCAGCGGATCGACGCATGATCGACCTGCGCGAGCACATCCGCGCCGGGGACGGCGTGTGGTGGGGCCAGGGCGGAGCCGAACCCGAACCCCTGGTCAACGCGCTGCTCGACCAGGTCGAGCAGATCGGGCCGGTGCGTGCGTTCTGCGGCCTGACCTGGAATGAACGCCTGTCCACCAATCTGCCGGCCGCGCTGACCGTGCTGTCCTACGGCGGGCTGGGCGAGCTGCGCAGGCTCAGCAAGCAGGGGCAGCTGGAAGTGGTGCCCTGCCACTATTCGGCGCTGCCCCGGATGTTCGCCCAGGGGCAGTTGCCCGGCGATGTCGGGCTGGTGCAGGTGTCCCCGCCCGACGAGCACGGGCTGGTGTCGCTGGGCATCGGCGTGGAGTACGCCGCCGACGCGCTGCTGCACACCCGCACGCTGATCGCCGAGATCAACCGCCGGATGCCCGCGACCACCGGCGCGCCCCGCCTGCCGCTGTCCGCGTTCGCCGCGACCGTCCAGACCGACCGGCCCCTGCGTGAAGCACCGTCCCGCGCGCCGGACGCGGTCGAGCAGGCCATCGCCGGGCACGTCGCCGGGCTGGTCGCGGATGGCGACACCGTGCAGATCGGGGTCGGCTCGCTGCCCGGCGCGGTGCTGGACGCACTGTCCGGGCACACCGACCTGGGCATGCACACCGGCATGATCACCGACGGTGTGCTCACCCTTATCGAGCGCGGCGTGCTCACCGGCAGCAAGAAGGAGATCGACCGCGGCCTGGTCATCACCGGCGCGGCCCTGGGCAGCGCGAGCCTCTACGACCGGCTCGCGGAGTTCCCGGTGGAGTTCCGCCCGGCCAGCTACACCCACGCGCCCGCGGTGCTCTCCAGCCTCGGGTCGCTGGTGTCGATCAACTCCGCGATCGAGGTCGACCTGCTCGGCCAGGTCGGGGCGGAACTGCGCCGGGGCGTGCACATCGGCGCGGTCGGCGGCCAGGTCGACTTCAGCCGCGCCGCCTCGCTGACCGGATCACGCTCGATCATCGCGCTGCGGGCCGAATCCGGCGGCGAATCGACCATCGTGGCCGGATTGCGCGGCCAGGCGGTGACCACCGCGCGGGTCGACGTGGACGCCGTGGTCACCGAGCACGGCGTCGCCCATCTGGCCGGGGCCACGGTGGCCGAACGGGCCCGGCGGCTGATCGCGGTGGCCGCGCCCGCGCACCGCGAGCACCTGGAACGCAGCCTCGCTGAACAGGAGGAAACACGGTGAGCCAGGACAACCGGACACCGGGGGAGCGGCGGCGGGTGCACATCCGTGAGGTCGGCCCGCGCGACGGCTTCCAGAACGAGCCGGAAACCATTGCCACCAAAGACAAAATCGAGCTGATCAACGCGCTGGGCCGGGCCGGCTACACCCGCATCGAGGTGGCCAGCTTCGTGCGGCCCGACGTCATCCCGCAGCTGTCCGACGGCGTGGAAGTGTTGCGCGGCATCGACTTGCCGGCCGAGGTCGAGCGGATGGTGTTGATTCCCAACAGCCGCGGCCTGGACAACGCACTGAAGGTGCGCGAACTGTTCTCCGATGCGACGTTGTTCGTCAGCGCCTCGCAGACCCACAACCGCAAGAACATCAACCGCACGGTCGAGGAGACCATGGCCGACGTGCGGGTCATGGGCAAGCGGATCGTCGCCGAGGGCCTGAAGTTCTGTGCGGTCGTGGCCACCTCGTTCGGTTGCCCGTTCGAGGGCCAGGTGCCGATGGACCGGGTGCTGGAGCTGGCCGAGCGGTTCGCCGAGGCCGGCGCCACCGAGATCGGGTTCGGGGACACCACCGGCATGGCCAATCCCGCCTACGTGCACCGGTTCTTCACCGCCGCGCTGGACCGGCTACCCGAGGTGGAACTGACCGCGCATTTCCACAACACTCGCGGCCAGGGCCTGGCCAACGCCTACGCCGCGCTCGATGCCGGGTGCACCAGTTTCGAGTCCAGCTTCGGCGAGCTCGGCGGCTGCCCGGTGCCGGCCGGGTCCACCGGCAACATCGCGACCGAGGACCTGGTCGGCATGTTCCACGAGATGGGCGTGGACACCGGCCTGGATCTCGACCGGGTCATCGAGGCCGCTCGCGCCGCGCAGGCCGTGCTGGGCCGCAAGCTCACCAGTCACTCGATCATCGCCGGACCGGTGCTCTGGTCCAGCGCCGCCAGCTGATCCGCACACACCGAACGGGAGTAGTCGCATGAGCAACCGGGTCGCCATGGTCACCGGAGGAGCCCAGGGCATCGGCCGGGGTATCGCCAAAGCGTTGGCGGAGCAGGGTTTCCGGCTCGCAGTGGCCGACCTGAACCCGGACACCGCCGAGCAGACGGCCAAGGAGATCACCGCGGCCGGCGGCACCGCGATCGCCGTGCCGATCAACGTCACCGACACCGAGTCGGTGGCTGCCGCGGTGCGCACCATCGAGGCCGGGCTCGGTCCGGTCGAGGTCGTGGTCAACAACGCGGGCTTCGACGACTTCATGCCGTTCGTCAAGACCACCGAGGAGTTCTGGGATCGCATCCTGGACGTGAACTTCAAGGGCGCGCTGCGGGTGATCAAGGCCGTGGTGCCCGGCATGATCGAGCGTGGCTTCGGCCGGGTGGTCAACATCGGTTCGGACGCCGGCCGGGTCGGCTCCTCGCTGGAGTCGGTCTACTCCGGAGCCAAGGGCGGCATCATCGCCTTCACCAAGACTCTCGCCCGCGAGGTCGCCACCAAGGGCATCACGGCCAACGTCGTGTGCCCCGGACCGACCGACACCCCGGCGCTGCGCAAGTTCGCCGACGGCGCGGGCGACGCGGAGAAGGTCATCGGCGGGATGACCCGCGCGGTGCCGATGAAGCGGCTGGGCACCCCGGAGGACATCGGCCCGGCGGTGGCGTTCTTCGCCTCGGACGCGGCCGGGTTCGTCACCGGCCAGACCCTCTCGGTCAGCGGCGGCCTGACCATGGCCTGACCATCGTCCCGCGACCGACTTCCAGAAACGGAGACTCCGCATGGCCGACCCGGCCGACACCGCCGTCGACTGGCGCGCAAGCGGCGACTACACCGACATCCGCTACGAGCTCAGCGGAGACGGCATCGCCAAGATCACCATCGACCGGCCGGAGGTGCACAACGCCTTCCGCCCGCAGACCCTCATCGAGATCTCGCACGCGCTGACCGTGGCCCGCGAGGACGAGAGCGTCGGGGTGATCGTGCTGACCGGCCAGGGCGAGAGGGCGTTCTGCTCCGGCGGGGACCAACGGGTGCGTGGGGACAGCGGTTACCAGACCGATGCGCACAGCACCGGCCGGTTCCACGTCACCGACCTGCACGTCCAGATGCGTCGCACGCCCAAGCCGATCGTGGCCATGGTCGCGGGCTGGGCGATCGGCGGCGGTCAGGTCCTGCAACTGGTGTGCGATCTGGCCATCGCCGCCGACAACGCCCGGTTCGGGCAGGTCGGTCCGCGGGTCGGCTCGTTCGACGGCGGGTTCGGTGCGTCGCTGCTGACCCAGCTGGTCGGTTCGCGCAAGGCCAAGGAGATCTGGTTCCTGTGCCGCCAGTACGACGCGACCCAGGCGCTGGAGATGGGCCTGGTGAACGCGGTGGTGCCGCTGGCCGAGCTGGAGGCGGAAACCGTGCGGTGGTGCCGGGAAATGCTGGCGCTGTCGCCGTTCGCGCTGCGACTGACCAAGGCCAGTTTCCACGCGGCCGAGGACGGCTACGCCGGTATCCAGGCGCTGGCCCACGACGCGAACCTGTTGTTCTACGGCACCGAAGAGGCCCAGGAAGGCCGGGAGGCGTTCAAAGCCAAGCGGGCCCCCGATTTCCGCCGGTTCCCCCGGCGGGCCTGACGGACGGGAGCGAGGATCGATGACTGAGGTCGTAACCCGGCGGATGGCCGACGCCGGAATCATGGTCGTGACGCTGGACCGGCCACCGGCCAACGCCTTGGGACTGCCCATTCTGGACGGTCTGCACGCGGCGATCGACGAGGCCGAGCGCGCCGGTGACGTCAAGGTGATGGTGCTGTGCTCGGCCATCGACGGGTTCTTCGCCGCCGGTGCGGACATCAAGCACATGGGCACCATCGACGCGGAATCCTTCACCGCCTACGGCGACAAGATGCGCGCGGTCAACGACCGGCTGGCCGCGGCCGGGTTTCTTTCCGTGGCCGCGGTGAACGGCCTGGCCCTGGGCGGCGGCCTGGAACTGGCCATGGCCTGCGCGCTGCGGGTGTCCGGGCCGAAGGCCCGCTTCGGGCTTCCCGAGGTGAACCTCGGCCTGATCCCCGGCGCCGGGGGCACCCAGCGGCTGCCCCGGCTGGTCGGCCGCGGACGCGCGCTGGACATCATGCTCACCGGTCGCCAGGTGCCCGCTCCCGAGGCACTGGCCATGGGCCTGGTCGACCGGCTCACCGACGGCGACGCACTGGACGCGGCTCTGGAGCTGGCCGGAGCGCTGGCCAAGGCGTCGCTGCCCGCGCAGCTGGCCGTGCTGCGCAGTGTGGACGCCGCGTTCGACCTGCCCATCGACCAGGGTTTCGCGGTCGAGGCGGCGCAGGAACAGAGCCTCTTCGAACACGGTGAGGCGGCCGAGGGCATCGCCGCGTTCGTGGCCAAACGCAAGCCGAAATTCGCCTGAGCCGCAAGGAAAACCGAGGAGTCGCCGATGACGCCGCGCCCCGAGTCACCCTCGTTCACCGGTCCGCTGGCCGGGCTGCGGGTGGTGGAGATCGGCAGTATCGGTCCGGGCCCGTTCTGCGCCATGGTGCTGGCCGACCTCGGCGCCGACGTGCTGCGCGTCGACCGCACCCAGGGCGCGACCCTGGTCGGTCCGAACGCCGACTTCCGCAAAGAGGTCCTGCACCGCGGCCGCCGCTCGGTGGCGGTCGATCTCAAATCGTCCGCCGGCCGGGACGTGGTGCTGTCCCTTGTGGACAAATCGGAGGTGTTGATCGAGGGATTCCGGCCTGGTGTCTGCGAACGACTGGGCCTGGGCCCCGAGGAGTGCCTGGCCCGTAACCCGCGACTGGTGTACGGCCGGATGACCGGGTTCGGCCAGGACGGTCCACTGGCTCAGGCCGTCGGCCATGACATCAGCTACCTCGCGCAGAGCGGGGTGCTGTCGCTGATCGGACGGAAAGGCGCCCCGCCCACCCCGCCGCTGAGCCTGGTCGGCGACTTCGGCGGCGGCGGAATGCTGCTGGCGCTGGGTGTCCTGGCCGCGCTGTGGGAAACCCGCTCCTCCGGCCGCGGCCAGGTGATCGACGCCGCGATGTGCGACGGCACGGCGCTGCTGGGCGCGGCGTTCTACGGCTTCGCCCAGACCGGGGCCTGGCACCCCGAACGCGGCACCAACCTGGTCGACAGCGGCGCCCCGTTCTACGACAGCTACCGCACCGCCGACGACCGCTGGATCGCCGTCGGCCCGCTGGAACCACGTTTCTACGCCGAACTGCTCGACGTGCTCGGCCTGGACGCCGCCGACCTGCCCGAGCAGTACGACCAGGCGCGCTGGCCGGAGCTGAAGGAGATCTTCGCCGCCCGCATCCGCACCCGCACCCGCGACGAGTGGGTGGCCGCGGCCGCGGGCCGGGAACCGTGCCTGCACGCGGTGCTGGACGTGCACGAAGCCCCCCGGGCCCCGCACAATGTGGCCCGCGGGTCGTTCGCCGACATCGACGGAATCACCCAACCCGTGCCCGCACCCCGGTTCGACCGCACCCCGGCGGTCGTGGACCGGCCACCACCCATACCGGGCGAACACAGCCGCACCGCGTTGGCCGACTGGGGCGTGCCCGAGCCGGACATCACCGCCTGGCTGGACGCCGGTGTCATCAGCGAGTCGGTGCAGACCACAGAATTGAGCCAGGGTCCGACAGCGAGGAGCCAGAAGTGACCATCGTGGACAGTAAGTACGAGACGCTGCTGCTGGCGGAGCCCTCGCCCGGCGTCGTGGTGGTCACTCTCAACCGCCCCGACCGCTACAACGCGATGACCAACACCATGTTCGACGAACTGGAACACGTCGCGCTGGCCCTCAACGCCGACGACGACACCCGCGTGGTGGTGCTCACCGGTGCGGGAAAGGCGTTCTGCGCCGGCTACGACCTGGCCGACGCCGACGCACTGCCCAACCTGGGCGCGCTGGGCATGCTTGACCAGCAGGAGCGGGCCGCTCGCGCGCTGCTGGCCATCCGGTCGATGCGGGTGCCGCTGATCGCCGCGGTGAACGGCGCCGCCGCCGGTGGCGGGTTGTCGTTGTCGCTGGTCGCCGACATCCGGATCGCCGGGGTGACCGCCAAGTTCAATGCCGCCTTCGTGCGCATCGGCCTGTCCGCCGGTGATCTGGGCGCGTCCTGGCTGCTGACCCGGCTCATCGGCCCGGCGCTGACCAGCGAGATCTGTTTCACCGGCCGGTTCGTCGACGCCGAGGAGGCGGGCCGGATCGGCTTGGTGAACGCGGTCAGCGCCGAGGACGCGCTGCTGGACGACGCACTGAGCATGGCCAAGACCATCGTGGCCAACTCGCCCGGCGGCGTGCAACTGTCCAAACGCGCCCTGCAGGCGAACATGGAGGTCTCGTCCTACGCCGCCGCGCTGGAACTGGAGAACCGCGGCCAGGCCCTGCTCACCCGCGGTTCCGACATGCCCGAGGCGCTGGCCGCGTTCAAGGACAAGCGCCCGCCGGTGTTCACGGGCCGGTGACCACCATGACCAGCACACGCGAAGGAACCACCGTGACCGACCTCGACATCCCGCCGCTGGACACCCTGGCCCTGGAACTGGCCGAGCCCGGGATCGCCGTGCTGCGGATGAACCGGCCCGACCGGATGAACTCGCAGACCGTGGCCATGTTCACCGAGTACAACACCGTCGCCTATGCGTTGCGGGACAGCGGAATCCGCGCGTTGATCGTCACCGGTGCCGGACAGCGCGCCTTCTGCGCCGGGTTCGACCTCGACGAGATCGACGTGATCACCCGCATGGGGGTGCGGGAGTTCCTGAAGTTCCAGGAGACCGCGACCGGCGGCATCCAGGCCATCCGGCACCTGCCGTTCCCGGTGATCGCCGCCGTGCACGGCGCGGCCACCGGCGGCGGCCTGGCGCTGGCCCTGGCCGCCGACATCCGGCTGGTCGCGCCGACCGCGAAGTTCAGCGCCGCGTTCGTCAAGGTCGGCCTGTCCATGGGGGAACTGGGCACCTCCTACAACCTCTCCCGCCTGGTCGGGCCGGGCCGCGCGGCCGAGATCGGGTTCACCGGCCGGCTGGTGGGCGCCGAGGAGGCCGTGCGGATCGGGCTGGCCAACCGGATGCACGCCACCGAGGAGCTGTTCGACGAGGCGCTGGCCATGGCTCGGCAGATCGCCACCAACTCGCCGGGCGGGGTGCGCATGTCCAAGCGGGCCATCCAGCGCAACCAGGAGATCACCTCCTACGCCGCCGCGCTGGAACTGGAAAACCGCGGCCAGGCCCTGATGTCGCGCACCGAGGACATGCCCGAGGCGCTGGCCGCGTTCAAGGACAAGCGCGCCCCGCGGTTCACCGGACGCTGACGAGGACCACGATGACCTGGGACTGGACCCCGGACACCCTGGCCGCGCTCACCGCCTTCGCGCGCGAGCGCGGCCTGGCCGACGGCGAGCTGACCACCCGCCGGATCGGGGACGGGCACTCCAACCTGACCTTCCTGGTCTCCGACGGCGAGCGGCAGTTCGTGATCCGTCGCCCGCCGCCACCCCCGACCCCGCCGGGCGCGCACGACATGCTGCGCGAGGCCAAACTGATCACCGCGCTGCACGACACCCCCGTGCCGGTGGCCAAGGTGCTGGCCACCGCCCAGGCCGGGGAGATCCTCGATGTGCCGTGCTACCTGATGAGCTTCGTCGCCGGCCCGGTCGTCACCACCGAAACGCCGGCCCCGCTGGACACCCCGGCCACCCGCCGGGAGATCGGCGAGGCTCTGGCGGACACGTTGGCCGATCTGCACCAGGTCGACTGGCGGGCCGCCGGACTGGCCGATCTGGGGCGGCCGGAGGGGTTCAACGCCCGGCACCTGCGCCGGATGGCCAAGCTGGTCGCCGACGAGCGGGGCGACCCACCGCCGCACTTCGCGCCCGTCCAGGACTGGCTGACCGCGCACGTGCCCGCCGAATCGGGCGCGGCGATCGTGCACAACGACTACCGGCTGGGCAATGTGGTCCTCGCCCCGCAACCGCCCGGGCGGATCGCGGCCGTGCTGGACTGGGAACTGGCCACCATCGGCGACCCGCTGTTCGACGTGGGCTACTTCCTCGCCTCGGTACCCGAACCCGGCGGCCCGCACACGCCCACCGGCGAGCTGGGCACCGCGCTGCTGGAGGAGGGTTACCTCAGCCGCAAGGAACTGGCCGAGCGTTACCAGCAGCGCACCGGCCGCGAACTGGCCAACCTGGACTGGTACACCGCGCTGGCCCTGTGGAAGCTCGCGGTGCTCTACGAATACGGCCGCCGCCGGGCGGTGCGCGGGGTGGGCGATGCCTACTACGCCGATCCGGCCCTTGTCGAGTCCTTTGTGGACGCGGCACACCGCGCGGCCGGACTGGAATCACCGCCTCAAGCGGATCTGGAGGAGCGCTGATGGAACAGAATTTCGTCGACGAACTGGCCGCTACAGTCACTCCGGACATGCCCGAGCGCTTCTTCGACCGGTTCATGTTCAACCTGCACCCGGCCTCCTCGTCGGGGCCGGAGGTGATCCTCGGGCTGGGCCTGTACCCGCCGCGCGATGTGGCCGACGGGTTCGTCGTGCTGGTCACCGAGACCGAGCAACGCAACCTGCGTTTCTCCACCGAGATTTCCGCGTTGTCGGGGCTGTCCGGGGCCGAGGGCACGGTGAGCCCGTTGTCCTGGCAGGTTTCCGAGCCGATGACCGCGTGGCGGCTCGTGCTGGCGCCCAACCCGACCGGCCTGGAACTGGACGTCACCTGGCGAGCTCGCACCCCCGCGTGGCTGGGCGAGGTGCGAGTGGACAACACCGGCGACGCACCCTCGTCGTTCGACCACCTGTTTCAGTCCGGCCGCTACGACGGCACCCTGCGCATCGACGGCAAGGAGCACATCGTCACGGGTTGGTACGGGCAGCGGGACCGCTCGCGAGGTGTGCGCACCATGGCCGGCGGACAGGGCCTGCACCTCTGGTACCAGGCGCAGTTCCCGGACCGCTGCATCGGCTTCCTGCTGGTGGAAACCCGGCAGCACGAACGGATGCTGCTGGAGGGTGCGGTCATGCACACCACCGGCGAACTCGACGACATCGTCGACGTCCGGCACGACCTCACCTTCACCGACACCGGCGACCTGCGCGCCGGCCGGGTCGAGGTGCGCACCGCCAGTGGCGCGGTCTACCAGGTCGACGCCGACGCCTCCGCCCGCGGCGGCTATATGGCGGGCGCAGGCTACGGCGGCCATCACGGCAGGCAACTCGGTCGCGACCACATCGAGCACGACGTGTACCCGCTGGACGGCTCGGTGTCGCCGCGGACACTGGATTCCGCGCTCACCGACCGGCTGGCCGCGTTCACCTGGAACGGGGTCCCCGGTAGCGGGATCTTCGAATTCGCCCTGACCCGCAGCCGTTCCTACACCTACCAGCCCACGCTTCGCTGATCGCACAACGAAAGCGGGTCCGCACTGTCGAGTGCGGACCCGCTTTTTGCCTGTGGTGGAACAGATCAGACCGACCGGCTCGCCTTGCTGGTCGCGGTGGCGGCCTTGCTGCGCTCCCGGATCTCCGCCCAGTCGTTGTCGGACAACGAGGTCAGCCCGGCGAACGTGCCCGGTCCGGCCAGCATCTGCCCGCCGTCCATGGCGATGGTCTGCCCGGTCAGGTAGTCGCAGGCGTCGGAGAACAGGAACATGGTGAGGTTGGCCAGTTCCTCGATCGTCCCGGCCCGACCGGCCGGAATCTGGTCGACCTGGGTCGCGCCCACCGAACTGCTTTCGGTCGGGTTGAGCATCTCCCACGCATAGTCCGTCGGAATCGGCCCCGGTGCCAGCGCGTTGACCCGGATCTTGTGCTTGGCCCACTCCACCGCCAGCGACATGGTCATCGAGTGCACCGCCGCCTTGGCCATGGCCGAGGGCACCACGAACGCCGAACCCGTCCACACCCACGTGGTCAACGTGGACAGCACGCTGCCGGGCAGCCCGTCGCGGATCCACCGGCGGCCCGCGGCCAGCGCGGTGTGGAACGAACCGTTCATCACCGTCGAGGTCACCGCCTCGAAGGCACGCGGGCTGAGATCCTTGGTCTGCGCGATGAAGTTGGCCGCGGCGTTGTTGAGCACCCCGGTCAACGGGCCGTGCTCGGTCCAGATCCGTTCCATCGCGGAATCCACCTGGTCAAACTGGCGGACGTCGACGGTGTGCGGGTGCACGGTGCCGGGACGGGATGCGGACGCTTCCGCCGCGGCCTCGGCCAGTACCGCCTCCCGCCGACCCCACAGGTGCACCTCGGCGCCGTGCGCGACCAGATGCGCGGCCACTCCCCGGCCCAGCCCGGTGCCACCGCCGGTGATGAGAATTCGCTTGCCCGCCAGCACATCCGTGGCGAACGGGGAGCGAGCCTGCTCGGTCATGCCGACCTCACCTCGCCGCGCTTGCCCGAGAAAGCATTGTCCAGCAAGCTCTTTGCGATGATCTCGCGCTGGATCTCGTTGGTGCCACCATAGATCGGCGGCGCCAGCGCCCGGCGCACCTGGCCTTCCATCCCGTACTCGCGGGCGTAGCCGTAACCGCCCATCATCTGCATGGCCTCCAGTGTGGTGTGCTTGGCGATCTCGGTGCAGCGCATCTTGGCCATCGCGCTCTCCCGCGCCAGCAACGCTTCCTGCCCGGCGTCGATGCGATCGGCGCAGTCGTAGAGGAACGCCCGGCCCAACTCGATGTCGGTCGCGAGATCGGCGATCCGGTGGCGCAGCGCCTGGAAGCTGCCGATCCGCCGGCCGAACTGTTCCCGCTCGCCCACGTAGTCGATCACGTCGTCCAGCGCGCGCTGCGCCGAGCCGATGCTCATCGCCGCGATGATCAGCCGCTCCACGCCGAGACCACGCATCAGCTGCCGCCAGCCGTTGCGCGGCGTGCCGACGACGGCCGATTCCGGTACCCGGACGTCGGTGAAGAACACGTCGTTGACGGTGTGCGCCTCCATCGTGTCGATGGCCCGGATCTCCAGGCCCGGCGTGGCGGTGGGCACCATGAGCAGCGTCAGGCCCTCGTGTTTGCCGCCGGAGTCGTCCTCCCGGGTGAGCACCAGCAGGTGTTCGGCCACGTGCGCGGCCGAGATCCAGGTCTTCTGCCCGTTGATGACATAGTCCTCGCCGTCGCGGGCCGACTTGAGCCGCACACCGCCCAGATCCGACCCCGCGCCCGGTTCGGACAGCGCGATGGCCTCGAGCTTCCCGGCTGCCAGGTTGCCGACAACGGTGCGCTGCTGCTCCTCCGAGCCCCACTTGAGGTAGGTCTGCGCGGCGGTGAGGCCGGTGGAGTAGCCGGTGATCGGCGCCAGGCCCCGGGAAGTCTGTTCCAGGAACACACATTCCTCGACGAACCCGCCGCCGCCACCGCCGAACCGCTCGGGCAGCGACACGCCCAGCCAGCCCAGCCCGGCCAGTTTTTCCAGCAGCTGCGGGCTGTTGGACAGCCGGCCGCCGTCGGTGAGCGCGTCGCGCTGGGCGAGCGTGCCGCATTCGCTGCGGCAGAACGCGAACACCGCATCGGCGAAGCCGCGCTGGTCCTCGGTGAGTCGCATGACCGGCTCAGTGGCCGCGGTAGGCGGCGAAGTTGGGCTGGCGCTTCTCGTTGAAGGCGTTGATGCCTTCCTTCGCCTCGGCGGTCTCGCCGAACATCTTCAGCGTCGAGTAGGCCATGTTGCCGATGCTGATCATGTGCTCGGTGTCGGTGTTGAACGACTGCTTGAGCACCTGCAGCGCCGTGGGGGAGTAGGACATCATCGTGTCCGCCCACTTGCGGACCTCGGCCTTCAACTCGGCCGCGGGAACCACCCGGTTGACCAGACCCCAGTCCAGGGCTTCCTCGGCACTGAGGCGGCGGAGCATGAACCAGATCTCCCGGGCCCGCTTCTCGCCGACCACCCGGGCGAGGTAGCTCGATCCGAGGCCGGCGTCGAAGGAACCGACCCGGGGCCCGTTCTGGCCGAACGTCGCGGTGTCGGCGGCGATGGACAGATCGGCCAGCACGTGCAGCACGTGGCCGCCGCCGATGGCGATGCCGTTGACCGCGGCGATCACCGGCTTGGGGATGTCGCGGATCACCCGGTGCAGCGCCTCGACCTCGAACAGGCCGGTCTCCGAGGGGCCGTAGTCGCCGGTCTCCATCCGCTGCTTCTGGTCTCCGCCGGCGCAGAACGCCTTCTCGCCCGCGCCGGTGAGCGCCACGACCCCGACGCCGTCGTCGGCCCAGGCGCGCTTGAACGCGTAGACCAGCTCGTCGACCGTGCGGGCCCGGAAGGCGTTGTACCGATCGGGACGGTTGATCGTGATCCAGGCGAGTCCGTTGTCGACCTCGTACGTCACGTCGGTGAAGTCGTCCATGACCTCTGTGTCCTCCTCCGGTGCGGAATGCGGCCCGGGTCCGACCTGTGGACGGACCAACTTATTTGGCCTGACCGTTTGCAGCGTACGGGTGGGAACGATCGTTATCAAGCGGGGGAGCGGGGTGAGGCCCGCCTCAGCCGGCCGGGGTGGTCAGCCGCTCACGGATCTCGGCGACCGCGTCGATCCCGGCCTCGGTCGAGTCCGCCACCGGCACCACGGTGACGTGTTGGGCGCCCGCCTCGACGAATGCGGCCAGCCAGTCGGCCACCTGTGCCGGAGTGCCCGCTGGGGCGATGTGCTGGAACTTCTCCGGAGGCAGCCGGTAGAGCGCCTGCATCCGCTGCCCGAGCAGGTCGCGGGCCCGCGCCGGGTCGGCGTCCAGACCGCACCACACGTTCACCCCGAACCGCGACGGCGTCGGCCGGCCCAGCTCCGCGGCGGCGTCCAAGATTTGCTGCCGGGTGGCGGCGAACCGGCGCGCGGAACAGAAGATGCCCAGCCATCCGTCGCCATATCGCGCGGTGCGTCGGACTGCGGGCTCCCCACGTCCGCCCACCATGATCGGCACCCGCGGCAGCGGCGGCGGCAGGACCCGGGCGTCGTCGAGATCGAAGAACTCACCGTGGTGGGTGACCGCGTCACCTTCGGACAATGCGGACAGCACGGTCAGCGCCTCGTCCAGGCGACGGCCTCGGGTGGCCGGATCCACCCCCGCGTTGCTCACCTCGGACCGGTCCTCGCCACCGACCCCCACTCCCAGGGTGAGCCGCCCCGGCGCCAACTGGCACAGCGTGGAGATCTGCCGGGCCACAGCCAGGGGATGGCGCAGCGCCAGCAGGTACACGCCGATAGTGACCGACAGTCGCTCGTGCGCGGCGAGCACGGAGGTGGCCGACACGATCCCGTCGAACCCGGTGCCGCCGTGGAAACTCAGGTGATCGCCCACGGTGAGGTGTTCGATCCCGCCGTCGGCGACCCGGTCCAGCAGACGGCGCCGGGCCTCCGGATCAGGGTTGAGGACCAGGTCCTGATCGGAGATGCCCACCGTCACCATCGCGCCCACCTCGCCATTGAGAGTTTTAGTCAGACCATTTACATAGATCTAACCATAGTGATTGGTTGATGAGATCCGATGTGGGAGGGGAGCCGCCTCGAAACCCGGTCAGGAAAGCAACCCTGATTCGGCGAGCTCGCGGATCCGGGCTGGGGACAGATGCAGGAACTCGCGCAGGACCTGCTCGGTGTCCTCGCCCAGAAGCGGCGCCGCTTTGGTGAGTGCATGCGGGGTTGCCTCGAACCGGTAGGCCGGCCCGTTGTAGGCGGTCGTGCCCATCTCGGGATGATCGAGCGGCCAGAAGTGGTTTCGGGTGCGCAGCGCCTCGTCCTCGAACAGATCGGGCGCGTGCAGCGCGACTCCGGCCGCCACACCGGCCAGGCGGAGTTCGGCCATCAGCTCGAACGCGTCTCTCTCGGCGGTCAGTGTGTCGACCGAGGACTCGATTTCCTCGCGATCCTGCGGGCGGCGTTGCGGCGCCGAGTCGAAAATCGCCGGTCGTGGCCGGTCCGCGGTCAGCACGTCGACGCAGCGCTGCCACGCCTGCTCGTCGCGAACCTCGATCGCGATCCAGCGATCGTGGCCACGGCAGGGAAAGACGCCATGCAGGATCGCGGTGGGATCGGCGTTGCCCTGCCGGCCGGTGAGGTGGCCGGTGATCTGCAGGTCGAGCAGTTCCGGGGCGAGCAGCCCGGCGGTGGCCTCGACCTGGGACATCTCCAGGTGCTCGCCCAGGCCGGTTCGTTCCCGGCGGACGAGCGCGGCGACCAGTGCCGCGACACCGAACCGGGGGGAGACCGAGTCGCTGTAGGCGCCCTTGGGGATCGCCGGCGGGCGGTCGGGCCAGCCGGTCATGCCGTGGATGCCGGCGACGGCCTGTCCCTGCATGCCGAACCCGGGGTGGTCGCTGTAGGGCCCGCCCGACCCGTACAGCGAGCTGGAGAACATGATGATCCGCGGATTGAGCTCCCGCAGCCGCTGATAGCCGAACCCCCACCGGTCCATGACGCCGGGCCGGAAGCTTTCGGCCACCACGTCGGCCCACTGGATCAGCGGCTCGATCACCTCGCGGGCGCGTGGGTGTCGCATGTCGACGCTGAGCCCGAGCTTGGAACTGTTGAAGTCGGCGAAAAATCCGCTCCGGTTGATCCCGGGCTCGTCGCCGGCGAACGGCCCGCCGAGCCGGATGCTGTCGGGATGCCGGGCGGACTCGACCTTCACCACCGTGGCGCCGTTGTCGGCCAGGTGTTTGGTGGCAATGGGTCCGGCCGCCGCCCAGCTGAAGTCGGCGACCTTCAGTCCGTCGAAAATGCCGGTGTGGCTGGAGTTCGGCTGGCTCACTCGTTCGCTCCCGAGGACTCGAGGATGTCGGAGTCGAGCTCTGCCAACAGTTCCGCGGTGTTGGCACCTGCGGCCGGGGCCGGAGTCGGCGCGACCAGCGACGAACTGTCCATGTGCACCCAGCGCGCCGGATAGCGCAGTTTGGTCTGGGTGAACGTGTCGTCGACGTCCGAGTAGAAGCCGCGTGCGGTGAGTTGCGGATCGTGCAGAACCTGGCCGACATCGTTGATCGGCGCGATGAGAATGGCCTCGGGCAAGGCCCGCGCCATGATCTCCTGGACGGTCCGGTCCGCGATGAACTCGGCGATCAACCGGGTCACCGCGTCGTAATCCTCCTGGCTGATCGCGAACTGGCCTGGTCCGTTCCAGTCCCGGTCGGTGAGCAGCGGATCGGGGACGCCGCACTCGGTCATCCACCGGACCAGCGCTTCGTAGGACCGTTCCCGGACCTTCCCGCCTCCGCCGCCGACCGGGCCGAAGGTGAGGTAGCCGTCGCGGCATTTCCAGACCAGGCGGGTGTAGAACTTGTTGGCGCGTTCCTTGCGCACGTCCCCGCCGCGATCTTCCTCGCGCCGCAACAGTTGCCAGGTCATCGTCGTGTTCAGGAGGGTCCAGGTGATGCATTCCTGCGCGGAGATGTCGACGCGCTGGCCCTGGCCGGTCCGCAGGCGGTGGTAGTAGGCCATCATGGCGGCCGCGGCGGCCTCGGCGCCGCTTTGCAGTAGCGCCACCGGCAATCCGAGCCGCACCGGTCGCCGGTCGGCGTCTCCGTTGAGCTGCAGGTGGCCGCCGAGGGCCTGCAGGGCGAGATCTCCCGCTGGCCAGCGTTCATGGGGCTCGCCGCGGCCGAACGGCCAGATCTCGGTCCATACCAGACGCGGATTCGCCGCCCGGGCGAGTGCGGCGAGTTCGTCGTTCTCGTCGATGTCCAGCCGCTGGAAGTCGGTGACGACGATGTCGGCGCTCCTGGCAAGCCGGACGAACAGGTCCCGGCCGCGCAGGTCGTTCAGATCGAGGCAGACGCTCTTCTTGGAAACGTTGTAGGCCAACCAGAACAGGCTGATTTGCTCGTCGTCGACGGCCGGAACCGTGGGTTCACTCCGGCGCGCTCGCTCACCACCGGACGGTTCGATCTTGATGACCTCCGCGCCGAGGTCGGCCAGCGTCCGCCCGGCTACGGCCGCGGCGGAATGACTCAGTTCCAGGACCCGGCAATCGGACAGCAGTCCCGGGGCTTCCTGGGGCTCCGATTGGGCGGTGCCATGAGTCCGCACCGTTGTGGAATCCATATCCCGCCTTCCGCTTCACCGCGATGCGGTCCCGACGGCATGCACCAACCGATGTCCGTCAGGTGGATAACCATAACCGCCTGACGGTCAAGTGTCGAGGCTTGGTGGCCCACTGGCAGACTGAGCCGCATGAGCACCGATGCCGAAAGCCCAGCGGCGACCAGTAATGGCGTCCGCGCGGCGCGACGGGCACTCGACATCCTTTCGCTGCTGCGCAGCACGCGTCCGACGCTGACGCTCAAGATCGTGCTCGAGGAGACCGGCCTGCCCAGGACCACGGCGTTGCGCCTGCTCGAGACGTTGCAGCAAGCCGGCCTGCTGTGGGCCAGCGGCCGGAACACCTACGTCGCGGGACCGACGTTGCTGCGCTGGTCGGAACTGGCCGCGCAGGGCTGGCAGCTGCCCGAGGGCACCCGCGAGACGATGCGGGAGATCGCCGACCGCACCGGCGAGACCGTGAGTGTGTACATCCGCTCGGATGTGCACCGGATCTGCATCGCCGCGGAGGAGAGTCCGCAGGCCCTGCGCCACGTTCCGCACATCGGCACCGAACAGCCACTCTGGGTCGGTTCACCGGCCAAGGTCCTGCTCGCGGCCGCGCCCGAGTCGTTGCTGCCCCGCGTCGCGGCGCTGTCTCCGTGGGGCGAGGCGCATCTGCCCACGCTGCGGCAGTGGCGCGCCGATGCGTTGCGCGACGGCTACTCGGTCAGCCATGGGGAACGGGAGGACGGGCAGTCGGTCGCGGCCGCGCCCGTTGTGGACAGTCACGGCGAAACCCTGGCCGCGCTGTCCATCGCCGGGCCGACCGCGCGGTTCACCGATGAGCATGTTCAGGACTTCCTCCGCGAACTGTTCGCGCTGGCCACCCAGATGTCCAGCGCGAGCTTCGAGAACTCACCCGCGCTGCGCTACCGCCAGGACTGATCTCATCGCTTGCCGGTCGGTTCCCGGGTAGAGGTATCGGCTCAATTCTGTCCGCCAGGCGGTTAGGAGTATCCGTAGGGCGGACACATCGGTTACACTCCTGGCGATGACCCTGTGGCGCGTCGTTGGGAGGCTCATGACCGGCTCCACCGACCACACTGCGGAGGTAGCGCGATGAGTGACCGCGTTGTGTCAGCCCGGCCGGTGCCCGTCGCCGACGAGCTGTCCCGGCCCTTCTGGGACGCCGCAGCCCGGCACGAACTGCGCGTCCAGCGCTGCGCCAGGTGCACACGGCTGTGCCACCCACCGAGGGCCTGCTGCCCATCCTGCGGTAGCAGACGCCCGGCGCAGTGGGCGTCGGTGACCGGCCCGCTCCGGTTGCGCAGCTGGACGACCGTCCACGTGGACGTACTCCCCGGCACGCCCCCGCCGTTCCTGGTCGGCGAGGCCGGTATCGACGGCGAGGACACGGTCACGATCACCGCGCAGGTGACTTCGCCACCTGATGGTCGTCCGCGACTGCACCAGGAGGTCGCTGTCGTGTTCGTCGACCTGGAATCGCCCGCCGGGGAACCGTTCACCTTGCTCCAGTTCAACCCTGTCGAGGGCGCATGAACACGCCGGTGGCGATCGTCGGTGTCGGTACGTCGGCGATCGAGCGGCGCTCGAATCGCGGGATCGTCGCCTTCGCGCTCGACGCGGCGCGCGCGGCAATCGCCGATGCCGGACTGGATGTCGACGACATCGATGGATATGTCGGCGCACCGACCGCGACCAATGCCGGAGGCCTGCGCGCCGACGGCGCCGACGAGGTGTCCATGCGGCTGCTCGCCCAGTCCCTCGGACTCGACGAGTTGCGCTGGGGAGCCGATCTGGCCGGCGCGTTCGCTCCGGACATGGTCGCCAGCGCCGCCCATGCCCTGACCGCGGGCGCCGCCCGCCGAGTCCTCGGGGTACGCGCGCTGTATCACCTGCCCGAGCGCGACTACGCCGCCGTGCGCACCACGCACGCCTACGGCGGGGCCCAGTGGACCGCGCCGTACGGATTCACCACCGCCGGCGCCCGCTTCGCCGCCCGCGCCCGCGCCTACCTGGAGGCAACCGGCGCCACCCGCGAGGATCTCTACGCCGTCCCGGCGTTGGCCCGGCAGAACGCCGCCCGCAACCCGGTGGCGATCTGGCGCGAGCGCCGGCTGTCTTGTCAGGAGTACCTCTCGGCGCGCCTGATCGCCGACCCGCTGGGCCTGTACGACTGCGATATGCCGGTGTGCGGGGCCGCCGCCTTCGTCATGACGGCGGGGGATCTGGCCACCGCCGGCTCGCAGCCGCCCGCCTACGTCCGAGGCTGGACCGGCTGGCGTCAACCACCGTCGAGCATTTTCGGCCACAGTGGACTGTCCCGCGAGCGGATCGATGTGTGCCAGATCTACGACGGGTTCTCCACGATGGTGTGGGACACGTTGGAAGCACTGGAATTCTGCGATCCCGGCACCGCCTGGCGGTGGGTGCGCGACGGCAAGTCCGCGCCGGACGGCCCGCTACCGATCAACACGTTCGGCGGCAGCCTCGGCGAGGGACGGATGCACGGCATGGGCCACCTCCGCGAGGCCGTCCTGCAGGTCACCGGCCGCGCGGACGCCCGGCAGGTCCCCGGGGCGCGTAGCTGCCTGGTGCAGGTCGGCACCTTCGACTTCTCTTCCCTGCTGGTGCTCGGCGCCGATCCCGGCCCATCAACGTGAGATCCCGACGAACCGACCGGAGGCCGCCACGATGAAGGTGACCGACTACCTCAACATCCCGTACCGCATCGAATCCGAGGCGCTGGAAACCGCGACCGATGTGTGGGTCCGCCGGGTCCGGCTGCCCGAACTGGCCGCCGCCACCGCCGAGTCGGAAAGCATCGAGGACGCGCTGACGATGCTCGAACGCCGCCGCATCGAGTTGATCATCGAGATGTTGCGCGCGGGCAGGAAGCCGCCCGTTCCCCGGTCGCCGCTGGTCCACAACGTCACCGCCTCGACTCTTCAGCGGCTGGGCCTCACTCGGTTCACGCCACTGCTCGACCAGGACGCCGACGAACTCGCGGCTGGCCCGGCCTGACCTCGCCGGCCCCATATCGATTGGAGCTCCCATGCTGACTCACGAGGAAAACGAGGAAATCACCAGCGTCGGCCCCGGAACCCTGATGGGCGGCCTGTTTCGCGAGTACTGGCTGCCCTTCCTGCCTTCCGACGATCTCGAGGTCGACGGTCGCCCCAAACGGATCCGCCTGCTCGGCGAGGACCTGATCGCGTTCCGCGACAGCGACGGCCGGTTCGGACTGGTGGACCACGTCTGCGCGCACCGCGGAGCGCCGATGTTCTTCGCCCGCAACGAGGAATGTGGTCTGCGCTGCGTCTACCACGGCTGGAAATACAACGTCGACGGGCGCGTGGTGGACACCCCGGCTGAACCGGAACGCAGCCGCTTCAAGGACCGCGTGCAGCTGAAGGCCTACCGCGTGCGGGAACGCAACGGCATCCTGTGGGCCTACCTCGGATCCGCGGAAGAACCGCCCGAACTGCCCGAGATGGAATGGAACCTCGTTCCCCAGGAACAGTTGCACGTGTCGTTTCGGGTGCAGAAAGCCAACTGGCTGCAGTGCCTCGAAGGCGAGATCGACTCCGCGCACGCCCCGATCCTGCACGGCCGGGTGGACGGCAAGGGCTGGATGGCCAGCAGCCTCGCCTCCGCCGACCTGCGGCCGGTTTTCGACTGCGTGCCCAGCGATTCCGGGGTGAGCATCGCGGCCCGGCGGCACCTTCCCGACGGTCAGCTCTATTACCGGGTCAACCAGTTCGTGATGCCGTTCTACTCGCTCGTCCCGCCGCAGACCAAGCATCCCGAACTGTCCGGCCACGCCTGGGTGCCCATGGACGACGAGCACACCCTCTGCATCATGTTCACCTACCACCCGACCGACCCGCTCCCGGACCGGATGCGGGAGGTTTTCCAGCAGGGCAACAAGGGCCGCGAGAGCGGACACCCCAGCGAACACGCCTTCACCAGCGAGGACCCCGGGCAGCCGTTCGCCGGTTACTGGCCGAAATTCACCCCGGAGAACGACTACCTCTACGACGCCGAGTTGGAAAAGACCTACTTCTCCGGGATCCCCGGCCTGTGGCTACAGGATTCCGCCTGCCAGACCGGATTCGGCCCGATCCAGGACCGTACTCAGGAACACCTGTGCTCCAGCGATGCCGGCATCGTCATGACCCGGCGCTACCTGCTCGACGCTGCTCGCGGCCTGCGGGACAACGGTGTGCTGCCGCCGACGCTGACCGACCCCAACCTGACCATGGTCCGTGCGGTGTCGCTGCGCCTGGCCGATGGCGTCTCCTGGGTCGATGCCGGCCGCGATGCCATGCGGGCCAAGGTCGGCGCCGGCTGGGGCTACGAACTCTGACCAACGAGAGGACACCGAACATGAAGGTCACCGTCGACGTAGCCCGGTGCATGGGCCACGGGCAGTGCGAAATCGCCGCGCCGTCGTTGTTCGAGATCGACGACGACGGGATAGCACAGGTGCTGCAGGAAAACCCCGGGGAAGGCGAGCGCGGCGCCGCACAGACCGCAGCGCTGCGCTGTCCTGAAGCGGCAATCCACCTCACGGACTGATGCCGGTCCGCCGTCGCGCAGGGAGAGCCGCAATGGACCAACGGGACCGACAACATCGGTGAATTCAGACTCGTCCCGTCCCGTCACGGGCAAAGTTCGGTTCCGCCGCTTCCAGTCGCGGCACCGAGATGCCCAACCGTCGTGCTTCGGCCAGGGTGTCCCGGCAGACCTCACGCGGCTCCTCGGCGTCGGGGTCGGAGTGCGCCGTGAGGCTCACGCGCGCGGGCGCGACATGAGCAGTCAGCCAGGCGAGCACGGGTGCCATCAGCCAGGTGGGCGCCCGGAACAGCAGCACACCGACCCGGTGACGTCGCAGGTCGAGGCCGCGCGCCTTGAGGAGCGGCAGCAGCTCGCGGCCAGCCAGCAACCCCTCGCGCAGGTCGCCCGTTGCCCCGGCCAGCTTGGACAGGGAACCCAGCCGCAGGCCCTGCGAGAACAGGCCGGCATCCGACACGAAATGGACCCACAGCCAGCCGCGGAAGTCAGGTTGCTCCTTGATCCGGAGCCCGGCCGTGCGAAATGCCTGGCGCACGGCCCGTTCCCGGTCGGTCGGGGGCTGGCCGAGGGTGCCGAAGATGACCGACGGCAGCAGTGCCCCGTGGAGCACGCCGTCCGCGCCGAAACCGCCACCGGCCTGGGGAAAGCCCCAGGCGATCCGGTCGAGCGGGAGTGCACCGATCGCGGCCAGCGGCTCGGTCCAGATGTTGCCGAAGATCAGCACCGTGGCCTGGCCGACACGCGAGGCCAGGAAGGCCGTCGCGCCCGCGAGGCGGTGGTGCGGCACGCTGAGCACGATCAGGTCGAAGTCGTGGTCGGGCGCCAGCTCCTCGCGGTAGCGCACCGGCCACTTCTGGACGACGCGCTGCCCCCACACCCGGCGCCGCGTATCGAGCAGATCGAGGTCCACCGCCTCCCCATACGTCGCCGCGCGGCCCGGGCGGACGTAGAACTCGACGTCATGTCCCGCCTGTTGCAGGGCCCAGCCGTAGACAGTGGCGATCACGCCTCGGCCGAACATCAGGATCTTCACGCTGCACCTCGTCGGGTACGATCGAATTGGAGGTCATCTCCACTTTCCAAAATATGGAGGTCATCTCCATTTGTCAACGCGAGGTAGCGCATGACCGCCGACAAGCCGCTGCGGGCCGACGCCCAGCGCAACCGCGATGTCCTGATCGCCAAGGCACGAGAGATCTTCGACGCCGGGGACTTCTTCGACCTGCGCTTCGATGACTTCGCCCGCCTGGCCGGGGTGGGCACCGGCACGCTGTACCGCCACTTCCCCACCCGGGAGACCCTGGCCGAGGCGGTCTACCACGGAGAAGTCGCCGCGCTGTGCGACCGCGCCCGCCAGCTACAGGCCACGCTGCCCGCGGCGGAGGCTTTGGCGACCTTCCTACGCGGCATGGTCGACCACATAGCTGCCCACGAGGGCCTGGCCCGGACGCTGGCCACGCTCATGGCCGATCGCTCGGGTGCCCTCGCCGAGGGCAGCTGGGCGCTGGAGCAGGCTGTCACCGACCTGGTGGCCGCCGCCGTGCAGGACGGCGCCGTTCGCGACGACGTGGACGCCGGTGCCGTGCTGATGGCGCTGCACGGCATCGGTGCGGCCCATGACCGCCCCGGTTGGCGGGCCGAGGCCGACGATGTCATCACCCTCGTGCTGGACGGGCTGCGCCGCCCGCTATGACAAGGTGCGACACGAGGTCGCACGGAAGTACTGACCGAAGTCCTTGGCGAGGAACGCGCCGCCGAACTGCTCGCCGGCCGTGCGGCTCGGGCGCTCTGATCACTCTTCGGGACAGGGCGCGGGGACGACCGATCCTCAGGACATGCGATCGCTGTCCGGACCGCCATTGAGCCACATCTTGTGCAGCTTGGTGAAGTACTTTGCCAGCTCGCGCACGGCGGTGTCGGAATCGCGCGCCCGCAACGCCTTCAGCACGGTGCGCCGGGACCGGACGATCGAGTTGTCGTGCGTGATGCCGACCTTGAGCACGACGTTGTAGACCACGTCGAGCAGGGAACGCATGATCAGCAGGAGGATCGGATTGCCGGTCGCCTCGGCCAAGATGGTGTGGAACTCCAGATGGACGCGCAGCTTCTCGTTCCACTCGCCGGCCCGGGTCAACTCGGCCGCGCGCCGGACGTTGTCCTCCAGCCGGGCCAGCTGCTCCTCGGTCATCCGTTCGCAGGCGGTGACCACGGTCAGCGATGAGAGTCCGCGCAGGATCTCGATGACATCGGCCAGAGAGAAATCCGTGAGGCGCAACGCGTTCGACATGACGTCCGCGACCACCGACGAGCTGCCCGAGGAGATGAACGATCCGCCGGTAGCGCCCCGCCTGAGCTGGACCAGTCCGGCGATCTCCAACATGCGCAGGGCTTCGCGCACGGTGTTGCGGCTGACCGCGAACTGCTCGGCCAGGGCCCGTTCGGACGGCAACCGGTCACCCGGCTTCAGTCTGCCGTCGTCGATCATCTCCTTGACCTGGCTGATGATCTCGTCGAACGCACGTCGAGGCTGGGCCGGCCGGAACACGACGTCGGCCGATCCGTCCGTCGTCGTCTCGACGGCGGTGAGGTTCTGTCGCTGGGCGGCCAGCCGGGGTGCCATGCGTCGGGTGCCTCTCCTGGTCAGTTGCGCTGCGTCGCCATCGTCGCACGATCGGCGCGGTGGCCGGTCGTCACGCCAGGGGAGCCGCGTAGGCGCCACCCGAAGCCAGCGCGGCAGCGGCCTGCTCAGCGCCGAGCACGGCGGCCAGGACTTCCCGCGTGTGTGCGCCGGGATCGGCCGCCCGAAGCGGCTCGGCCGCGCCGGTCGCCGAGGACATGCCCGCCGGAGCACTCAGCTGGAACGGAGTGTTCGCGATCTGGAAAGTTCCGCTGCCGTCCACCGCGCCGATGGTGCTGCCTCGATGCCGGACCTGTTCGCTGGCCAGCACTTCCTCGACCGTGAAGTACCGGGAGGACGCGACGCCGGCCCGGTTGAGCACCGCCTCGCATTCGGCCGACGTCCGCACGCTCGTCCACTCCTCGACGATGGCCTGCACCTCGGTCGTGTGCGCCCAGCGGGCCACCGTGGTGGCGAACCGCGGATCATCGGCGCATTCCGGCCGCCCGATCGCGGTGAACAGCCGCCGGACGTGCACATCGCTCAGCGCGGCGATCATCACCCAGCCATCGGCCGTGCGGGCCGGAGGGTAACCCCTGCGGTCGTAACCCGCTGGGAACTGGGCGTTCTGCACCTCGTAGGTCATCATCGACAAGGCTCCGTCGAGCAGCGCGAGATCGATGTGCCGCCCGGTGCCAGTGGTGTCTCGCGCACGCACCGCGGCCAGCACCGCGCCGAACGCGAGGGCGCCACCGAGCGCGTCGGCCGGGAAGATCCCCGTGGACAGGGGTGCGGTCGCATCGGCCTGAAAGGACAGCGTCGCGAGGTCGTATCCCGAGGTGGCCTGAATGACCTGGGCGTTGGCCGGCCGGTCGACCCAGGGCCCGCTCTGGCCATAGCCGGACAGCGAGCAGTAGACCAGTTCCGGGCGGTCCCTGCTGACCTTCGGATAGTCAAGACCGAAGCGGGCCATGACCCCCGGCCGGAAGTTCTCCACGACGACATCCGCCCAGCCGATGAGCGCGGCACCGGCCTCCTTGCCGTCGGGATTCTTCATGTCCAGCACGACACTGCGCTTGCCGACGTTCAGCGAGGCCCAGTAGCTGCTGCGTCCATCGCGCACCGGAGCGGCGGTGCGAATCATGTCGCCGATCGGCGACTCGATCTTCACCACGTCCGCACCGAGATCGGCCAGCAGGCGAGTGCAGTAGGGACCGGCCATGAGGGTGCTGAAGTCGGCAACCTTCAGTCCGGCCAACACATTCCGGTCGTCGGTGCGGACATCAGCGGCGGTGGAGGTCATGAGTAGGCCGGCTCTTTCCGTCGAGGGAACCGTGCGTGGATACCTGGGTCAATGGCCCAACCAATGAGGCAACCGTAGCTCGAACCGGGCCTACATTCCAGTCCCGGCAACGCTTGACTCCGGTCGAGGATGGATGCACCATTGGCCCAACCATTGACGGAGAGCTGACGGTCGTCAGCCCGGCTCCCACGCGCTCGACGTCGGCGTGTCCCGCTCAACTCGGTGGACTCGCCGATGCCCCAGACCCCGTCCGCGATTCCTGTCGTGACAGAGATCGGAGAGTTCCCATGAAGGTCGACGACGACCACGAACAGTTCCGGGCCGCGGTGCGCAAGATGGCCGCCCAGCACGTGGCGCCCATCGCCGACGCGCTGGACAGGACCGGCACGTTCCCGGCGGAACTGCGCGAGGTTTTCGCCGACATGGGCCTGATCCAGCTCGCCGTGCCGGAGGGGTACGGCGGTCCGGGCGGTGATCTGTTGTCGGCCTGCATCGCCCGTGAAGAGGTGGCGCGAGCCGGCTCCATGGCGCTGGCCCAGCTGGCCAATCAGACCGGCATCGTCGTGCAGGGCATCGTGGACACCGGCGACGACGAGCTGAAGAACGAGTTCCTCCCGGAACTGGCGAAGGGCCGCACCCTCACCTGCATCGCCATCACCGAATCGGACGCCGGGTCCGATCCGGTGACGATGAAGACCCGCGCGGTGCAGGACGGTTCCGACTGGATCATCAATGGCCAGAAGCAGTTCATCACGTGGGGGAGCCTGGCCAGGTACGCGTTGGTCTTCGCGCGCACCAACGACAAGCCGCGCTCTCGGGGGATCAGCGCCTTCCTGGTCGACTGCGACCAGCCGGGCTGGCACATCGCCCGCAACAACGAGAAAATGGGCCAGCACGGCGTGCCCAACAACGAGATCTTCCTGGAGGACGTCCGTGTCCCGGCCCGACGGATGGTCGGGCCGGAAGGCGGCGGCTTCCGTGCCGCGCTGCACGCCCTGCACCTGAACCGGCCGACGGTGGCCGGGATCGCGGTCGGCGGCGCCCAATGCGCGCACGACTATGCGGTCCGTTACGCCAAGGAACGAGTGACCGGCGATCAGTTGGTGGCTGATTACCAGGGTATTCGCTGGATGCTCGCCGAAGACGCCACCGCGATCGAGGCGGCTCGCGGTCTCGTCTACCAATGCGCGATCGCCCATGACAGCGGTGCCCCGGAACAGGAGGTCACCACACTGTCCTCAATGGCCAAGTTGTTCGCCGCGGACACCGCGCTGAAGGTCACCAACAACGCACTCCAGGTGCTGGGCGGTCACGGCTACATGCAGGACCACCCGCTGGAGCGCTACGTACGCGACGCCAGGTTGTTGAGCATCTACGAAGGCACCAGCCAGATCCAGAAGAACATCATCGCCAAGGCGGTGCTGGCGTAATCGCGCCACGCACGATAGTGGCCCTGGTGTCTCGCCTGGCGGTGATGGCGAGGTGGTGCTGGGCGCAGGAGTCGATCGCGGCGCCGTCCCGACCGGGGAACGCCGCCCGTCGCGCAGAAGTGGCGGAGTCGGCTCGATCTCAGAACTTCGTGGTCATGCCACCGTCGACGGCAAGGGTCTGGCCGGTGATGAACGACGCGGCATCGCCGGCCAGGAAGGTCACGATCCCGGCGATCTCGTCCGGTCGTCCCCAGCGGCCGAGAGCTGTGCGGGACGACAGCCATCGCGTCCACTGTGGGTCGTCGGCCAGGTGGGCGTTGACCTCGGTGGCGAAGGTGCCCGGCGCCACGGCGTTGACGGTGATGCCGTGGCGGCCGAGGTCTGCGGCAAGGGCCCTGGTGAGCCCGTCGAGCCCAGCCTTGGCCGTGGCGTAGGCGACGTCGCCGACGCGACCGAGCTGCCCGATGACGGAGGACACGTTGATGATCCGCCCAGGCGTCCCCCGGCCGGTCAGGCCGCGAGCGACCGTCTGACACAGCGCGTACGCCGAGGTCACATGCACGTCGAGCATCCGGGTCAGGTCCTCGGGTGTCAGCGCGTCGACGCCGCGCCGGTCTCGATGCCCGACGTTGTTGACCAGTATGTCGATATCGCCGAGCGCGGTCACCGCATCGTTGGCCGCGTCGAGGTCGGTGACGTCGAACGCTGCGCCGGTGACATCGAGCCCCTCGTCACACAAGCGTGCCACCGCCTCCTCCAGCGCCGCCGGGTCGCGTCCGTTGAGCACGACCCGCGCCCCGGCCCTGGCCATACCGTGCGCCATCGCCAGTCCCAGTCCGCGGACCGACCCGGTAACCAGGGCGCTTCGGCCCGTCAGGGAGAAGTCTCCAAAACCAGGTGCCACGATCAACCCACTTCTACTGAAACAACTGTTTCAGTAGAAGTGTAGCCTGGTGTCGTGCTCGGGCAAAGACGCTCAGCCGACCAGGAGGACGGATATGGTCGACAACCTGTCGGCGTCGTCACCACGACGTGCCGAACTCCTTGACGCCTGTTACGGCTACGTGCTCCAACACGGGCTGATCGGGCTTTCGCTACGCCCGCTGGCAGCGACCACGGGCACGAGTCCTCGGGTATTGCTTTACCTGTTCGGCA
The DNA here is from genome assembly GCA_035551355.1 of Pseudonocardiaceae bacterium. Lineage (GTDB taxonomy): Bacteria > Actinomycetota > Actinomycetes > Mycobacteriales > Pseudonocardiaceae > DATATV01. Next base: position 68,535 of record DASZNF010000068.1, read on the forward strand.
GCAAGGACAACCTGCTGCGTGAGTTGCTCGCGCGAGCCCGCCATGAGCAGATCACCCAGGTAGCCGCCGCGCTCGACCCGGACACCTGCTCCGGTGGGTTGTACGCGCTGGCTGACCGGCTCTGGACCTGGCTGTCGGCCCCGGCGCAACGACCGATGGTCCGGCTGACCTACGAAGCGTTCCTGCTCTCCCTCAGCCACGACCCCGGACCCTGGGCCGGTTTCGCCGCCGAGTCGGCGCACGACTGGCTGGAACTGCTC
>DASZNF010000069.1:0-10266 GCA_035551355.1 Pseudonocardiaceae bacterium
ACGCACCCAGTCCGTGCGCAGCTACGACTACCGCTACGCCTGGATTCGCGACCAGTGCTGGGTCGGCCAGGCCATCGCCGCGGACGGTCCGCACCCGCTGCTGCACGACGCCGTCCGGTTCGTCAGCGAACGGCTACTGGCCGACGGGCCGTCGCTGCGGCCGGCCTACACGGTGACCGGCGACCTGATCCCCGACGAGCGCCGCCTGCCGCTGCCCGGCTATCCCGGCGGCAGCGACGTGCTGGGCAATCACGTCGGCACGCAGTTCCAACTTGACGGGTTCGGCGAGGCCCTGCTGTTGTTCGCGGCCGCCGCGCGGCACGACGCGCTCGGCCCGGACGGCTGGCGCGCCGCCCGGGCCGCCATCGACGCGATCGCCCAGCGGTGGCCCGACCCCGACGCCGGCCTGTGGGAACTGGACGACCGGCGGTGGACCCACTCCCGGCTGTCCTGTGTGGCCGGACTGCGCGCCATCGCCGCCGTCGCGCCCGGCGACCTCGGCTGGGCGTGCAGCGGCCAGGCCGACGCCTTGCTGGCCGCCGTGTCGCGTCACGGCGTGCATCCCTGCGGCCGCTGGCGGCGCGCACCGGAGGACGACCGGGTCGACGCCGCCCTGCTGCTCGGCGCGCTGCGCGGCGCGGTGCCGGCCGAGGATCCACGGAGCGTGGCCACCTATCGCGCGGTCCGCGCCCAGCTCGACAAGGAGGGGTACGTCTACCGGTTCCGGCTCGACGACCGGCCGCTCGGGCAGGCCGAGGGCGCGTTCCTGGTGTGCGGGCTGATCGCCGCGCTGGTCGCCGACCAGCAGGGCGAGCGGGAGGCCGCGCTGCGCTGGTTCGAGCGCACCCGCGGCTGCCCCGGCCCGGCCCGGCTGTTCGCCGAGGAGTACGCGGTGGACCAAGGCCAGTTCCGGGGCAATCTGCCGCAGGCGTTCGTGCACGGTCTGCTGATCGAGGCCGCGACCCGCCTGTCAAGTCCTGAGTGGACTGTACGAGGCGGCGGGGAACCGGCCATGAGGTCCTTTCGCGGCCCGCTCGCGCAGATAATCCCGTTGCGGTACAACGATGTAATTCGGCTCCTCAGCAACGGCCAGTCCAGTGTGGAAGCCCCAACGGGGTACGTCGGCGCCCTGTCCCCGCCCGGATGGACCGCCGCCGCACAAGCCGCGCCACCACACGTGCTGGCCGGACTCGTGCGGTGATCGATCACCGGATGCTGGTGGTGAAGCGGCGTAGGCGCAGGCTGTTGGACACGACGAACACGCTGGAGAACGCCATCGCGATTCCGGCGATCATCGGGTTGAGCAGTCCGAGGGCGGCCAGGGGTAGGGCGGCGGTGTTGTAGGCGAACGCCCAGAACAGGTTGCCCTTGATCGTCGCGAGGGTGCGGCGGGCCAGCCGGATCGCGTCCACCGCGGCCCGCAGGTCACCGCGGACCAGGGTGAGGTCGCTGGCTTCAATGGCGACGTCGGTGCCGGTGCCCATGGCCAGGCCGAGGTCGGCCTGGGCGAGGGCGGCGTCGTCGTTGACCCCGTCGCCGACCATCGCCACCACCCGGCCCTGCCGCTGGAGTTGCTGGACGGCGTCGACCTTGCCGGCGGGCAGTACCTCGGCGATGACCTCCTCGATGCCCACCTGAGTGGCGACGGTGCGCGCAGCGGCGGTGTTGTCGCCGGTGAGCAATACCGGCGACAACCCCAGCGCCCGCAGTCGGCTGATGGCTTCGGCCGAGGTGGGTTTCACGATGTCGGCCACGACCAGCACCGCCCGCGCCTGGCCGTCCCAGGCGACCACGACCGGGGTGTACCCGGCCTGTTCGGCGTCACGGTGTGCCAGGGCGAGTTCGTCAGGCAGGGTGACACTCCACTCGGCGAGCAGGCGAACCCGGCCGACCAGGACCGCGTGCCCGTCAACGATGCCCTGCACGCCCAGCCCCTCGATGTTGGTGAACTCGGTGACCGCGGGCAGGGGGCCGATCCGGTCGGTGGCGGCGGTGGCGATCGCGCGGGCGATGGGATGCTCGGAGGCGTGTTCGGCCGCACCGGCCAGCCGCAGCGCCCCGCTTCGTTGGTGCCGAGGGCGGTGTGGATGGCGTGCAGACTCATCTGGCCGGTGGTGACGGTGCCGGTCTTGTCCAGCACCACGGTGTCCACCCGGCGGGTCGATTCCAGGACCTCCGGTCCCTTGATCAGAATCCCGAGCTGGGCGCCTCTCCCAGTGCCCACCAGCAGCGCGGTCGGTGTCGCGAGCCCGAGAGCGCAGGGGCAGGCGATGATCAGCACGGCGACCGCGGCGGTGAACGCCGCCGCACCGGCACCGACGGCCAGCCAGACCACCAAGGTGCTGATCGCGAGGGCGATAACGATCGGGACGAACACCGCGGACACGCGGTCGGCCAGGCGTTGCACGGCGGCTTTGCCGCTCTGCGCGTCCGCCACGAGCTTGGCCATCTGCGCCAACTGGGTGTCCGCGCCGACGCGGGTGGCGCGCACCACCAGTCGGCCTCCGGCGTTGACGGTCGCGCCGACCACGGTGTCGCCGGCGCCGACCTCGACGGGAATGGACTCGCCGGTGAGCATGCTCGCGTCCACCGCCGAGGCGCCGTCCTCGACCACACCATCGGTGGCGATCTTCTCCCCGGGCCGCACCACGAACCGGTCCCCGACCCGCAACTCCTGGACCGGGATGCGGGTTTCGGTGCTGTCCCGGAGGACCGCGACATCCTTGGCCCCCAGATCCAGTAGGGCGCGCAGGGCGGCGCCGGAGCGGCGGCGGGCGCGCGCTTCGAAGTAGCGACCGGCCAGGATCGCCGCGGTCACTCCGGAGGCGACTTCCAGGTAGATGCTGCCGGTCCCGGATCCTCGGGCGATCAGGTCGAAGGTGTCGTGCATGCCGGGTTGCCCGGCCTGACCGAAGAACAGCGCGTACAACGACCAGCCGAACGCCGCGGTCACCCCGAGGGAGATCAGGGTGTCCATGGTGACCGCGCGGTGGCGCAGGTTGGTCCAGGTCGCGCGGTGGAACGGCCACGCGCCCCACACGATGACCGGGGCGGCCAGGGTGAGCGAAAGCCACTGCCAGTCGCGGAACTGGAGTGCGGGCACCATGGCCAGCAGGATCACCGGCACGGCCAGCGCGACCGAGACCAGCAGCCGCTGCCGCAGTCCCGCGAGCGCCTGCCCGGCGTCATGGTCCTCGTTCGGCTCGGCGCCGCGGTCCGTGTCTCGCGAGCCCGGTGATGGTGGAAGGGTGGCGGTGTAGCCGGCGGCCTCGACGGTCGTCACCAGCTCGTCCGGGGACAGGTCCTCGGGGTAGGTGACGGTGGCCTTCTCGGTGGCGAAGTTGACGGTGGCGGTGACCCCGTCGAGCTTGTTGAGCTTGCGTTCGATGCGGTTCGCGCACGAGGCGCAGGTCATCCCGCCCAGCGTCAGTTCGACCTGGTGCGCGGCTTTCCCCGCATTCGGGGGTGGGCTTGCGCCGGTCGATGCCGGGCGCACGTGGGATGTGGAACTCATGGCCCCTCCAGCCTGTGTCGGGCCAATGGGTGGTGGTCGGGCGCTGACCTGCGGGGAAACCGCCGACCACCACCGCGCTGGCTCAGGTACTCAGCTCGCGAGCTGGTAGCCGGCCTCGGTGACCGCTGCGCGCACGGCCTCCTCGGACACGGGCGCCGCGCTGGTGACGGTGACCCGCCCGCTGTCCAGGTCGACGTCCACCGCCTGGACGTCGTCGATCTCGCTGATCTCCTCGGTGACCGAGGCGACGCAGTGCTGGCAGGTCATCCCGGTCACCGTGTAGGTGGTGGCGGTGCTGGTCGGGTCAGCCATGATCGCTCATCCCTTTCGTGACGCCGCCGCGGTGAACGGATGACCGCGGACAGGTATGGGTTGGTCAGGAGCGGACCAGCCGGGTGATCGCGGCACTGGCCTCGGCGATCTTGGCCTCGGCGTCGGCGCCGCCCTCGGCGATCGCCTCGCGGACGCAGTGGCCGAGGTGTTCGTCCAACAGGCCCAGCGACACGGCCTGCAGCGCCTTCGTGGCCGCGGCGACCTGGGTGAGCACGTCGATGCAGTACTCGTCCCGCTCGATCATCCGCTCCAGGCCCCGGACCTGGCCCTCGATGCGCCGCAACCGACGCAGATAGTCGTCCTTGTGCTCGGTGTACCCGCGCATGGTGCGCTCCCAGTGTCTCGACTGGCTCCCCGCGCGGCCGACCCAATCCGGATCGGGGGAACGGGGAACTGCCTTCCTTTATACCTACAGGGGGTACGGGTATCAGGTGAGATGAGTCACCGTCGATCAAACAGAGAGTCATTGCGGGTTTCAGGCGCCGAGTTGCGGTTACCCGGTAGGGGTACCGGCCGAGGGCAGGAAGGACGTGGTGATGCCTGCGACCTGGTTGACGATTCTGGCCTGGGTGGCGCTGGGGGTGGCGTTCGCCAGCGCGGCGCTGATCCTGATCGACATCTACGGTCGCGGCTACCGGCAGCACATGAAGGTCATGGAGATCGTGTGGCCGGTCACCGCCCTGTACTTCGGACCCGCCGCCATCGCCGCCTACCGCGCGTGGGGCCGCCCGAAAACGCAACGGTGGCAGGACGAGCACGGTGATCCACCGGACAAGCCCGGTTACGCCACCACCGCCGTCGGCGTGTCGCACTGCGGCGCGGGCTGCACCCTGGGCGACATCATCGCCGAGTTCGCCGTGTTCGGTCTGGGGGTCAGCATTGCCGGTCTGACCCTGGGCGCCGAGTATGTCGGCGACTATGTGCTGGCGGTGCTGCTGGGGATCGGATTCCAGTACTTCGCGATCGCTCCCATGCGCGGTCTGGGTGTCCGGAAAGGACTTGTCGAGGCGGCGAAGGCGGACGTGTTGTCGTTGTCGGCGTTCGAGATCGGCCTGTTCGGGTGGATGGCGTTGATGTACTTCGTGTCCTTCCCTCCCCGCACCTGCACCCGGATGACCCGGTGTACTGGTTCCTGATGCAGATCGGCATGATCGCCGGATTCTTCACCGCCTGGCCGGTCAACGTATGGCTGATCCGCCGCGGCATCAAAGAAGCCATGTGACCAGCGCAGCGCGATGGCTGTCGGCCGGGTGGTGATACGCCCGGTCAACCCTGGCGTTCACGCTCAGCGTGTTTACCCGGGCGCCGCCCGCGACCCAGGTGATCTTCGACGCCGGAGTTCGGCTAGGCAAGGTCGTCGGCGACGGTGACGTGGAACAGGCCGAGTTCGTGCGCTCCCAGCTCCTGGGTGAGGGACGCGGCGATCGGCCGGCGCTGTCCGGTCCACAGATCGTGCCCGGCCAGCGGGGTGCCGTCGTCGAGCAGACCGAGCCGGGCCCGATCGGCGGTGATGCGCTGCGCGCGGTCGGTGCGGTTGAGCAGGCCCACCACCATGGTGTCGTCCACCAGGGGCTTGACCCACACGTCGTGCGCGTCCTCGTGGCGGACCCGCCGCGCCGGGCGGGCCAGCGGATCCTGGTTGACCGCGATGATCGCGGGGTGGGCCAGTACCGCGCGAAGCGGCTGCGGGAGCGTGCGGAGGTCGGCGCCCAGCACCAACGGCGCGGCCAGCAGCGCCCACATCCCGAAGTGGGCCCTCACCTGCGGCAGGGAAAGTTCCGGGTGCCCCTCCGGGGTGGGTACACCGACCTGCAGCATGTCCGGATCGTTGAACCGGCCGGGTGCCGCCCGCTCGGACAGTGGCGCGGTGGTGTCGAGGACCTCCAGCACGCCCAGCGGCTGGCGGTCCTGGTTGCCGGTACTCCATGTGGCGACGAGGTTGTCGGTGGTGCGCCACAGGTTCGCCACGTCGCTCCAGTCGGCCGAGGCGCTGGTGTTGTCGGTGCGACGGCTGGTGGGATTGATGCTGTACACAATCGGACGGCCCGTGGCGGCGAGTTCGTCTCGCATCAGCGCGAACGCGGCCTGTTGCTCGGCGAGCGTGCCGTTGGGACAGCACCAGTCGTACTTGAGGTAGTCCACGCCCCACGCTGCGAAGGTCTGCGCGTCGCGGCGTTCGTGCCCTTTGCTGCCGGTTGATCCCGGGTAGGCGCCGGCGCGCTGGGCGCAGGTGCGGTCGGTGGGGGTCTGGTACAGGCCCAGCCGGAGCCCCCGGGCGTGCAGGTGGTCGGCCAGCGCGGGCATTCCGCTGGGGAACCGGTCCGGGTGTGGGCGCAGTGTCCCGTCCTCGGCGCGCTCGGGGTGGAACCAGCCATCGTCCACGATCACGTAGGTGTAGCCGGCGTCGCGCAGCCCGGTGTCCACCAGTGCATCGGCGATTTGCCGGATCCCGGCCTCGTCGACGGCACACCCGAAGGCGTGCCATGAGTTCCAGCCCATCGGCGGCACCGTCAGCAGGTCCGCTGCGGGCACTGTCGCAGACGTCATCTTGTTTCCCTCCGGCACACGACCCCACTACGATTGCATTATGCAATACTTGGCCGGTGCGGATAGAGCGGGGTTTGGCGGGGCTTGCGGTCGAGGGGAAATCAGCATGGCGTTGACCGACCACAGGCCAACCGGGCTACTGCGGCTGCTGCTGCGGTTGCCCTTGTGGCTCTACCGCGCCCGGCTCGGGTGGCTGGCCGGACACCGGCTGGTCTACATCGCCCACCGCGGTCGGCACACCGGCGCACGGCACGAGGTGGTCGCCGAGGTGGTGCGCTACGACCCGACCAGGCCAGAAGTCGTGGTGATCGCCGCGTGGGGTGGAAAGCCGGACTGGTACCGCAATCTGGTCGCCGGCCCGGCCGTGGAGATCCGCATCGGCGGCCAGCGCTGGCCACACCCGGCGCACCGCTTTCCGGACGAGGACGAGATCTACCGGATGTTGCGCGCCTATCAGCGGGCGCACCCGGGCGCCTGGCGGCGACTCGCACCGCTGCTCGGATTCCCCACGCAGCCCGACGATCCACGGTGGGCGCAGATCGGCACGGCGGTGCACGCGATCGCCTTCGCTCCGGGCCGGTGATCTCCGAACGGAACAGTTGCGACACGGTCAGACCGGTCGTGGTCGGGATCACTGGCGGCCCGGGCAGCGACGTGGCGCTGTCCTGGGCGGCACACCAGGCCGCGCTGGCCGGTCGACCGTTGAAGGTGGTCCACGCGCATCTGGGTCCACACCCGGGGATCTGGGCGGACTCGATGATCTCGCCCGAGGACTGGTCCGCCCCACTGCTGGAGGCAGGCGAACTCCTCGCCGCGGCAGTTGACGCGGTGCAGCTGTGGGAGCCGGACGTGCGGGTCAGCGCGCGCAGCGAACTGGGCACTCCGGCGAGTCTGTTGCTGGCCCAGGCGGAGACCGCGGCCATGGTCGTGCTGGGTAACGACAGCGCCGGGACGGTGGTGGATCGGCTCGGGCTCACCGTGTGCGGCACGGTCGCCGGTCAGGCGCCGTGCCCGGTGGTGACGGTGACCGCGCAGCCGGCCTGGCCCGACGCGCCGATCGCGGTCGGCCTGGACGCCGGTGGCGCGGCCATGCAGGCAATGGAATTCGCCTTCGAGCTGGCTGCCCGCCGCGAGGTGGAAGTCCAGCTGCACCACGTCTGCCCCCGGGAGGATGTCGACCCCGACCGGTGGGCGTATGACCTGCTTCACTCGCCCGCGGTATCCACGTGCGCGGCCCGCTATCCCGGGGTCCAGATGGCGGTCACCGTGTCGTTCGGTGACCCGGTGGAGCGACTGGCCGAGGCCTGCGCCGAGGCCCAGCTCCTGGTGGTCGGCAGCCGGGGACATGGCCCGCTGGCGCGGCTGGTCACCGGCTCGGTCAGCCATGCCCTACTGCGCCGGACACCGGGCCAGGTCGCCGTCGTTCGCCGGGGGTGCCGCCTGCGCACCGGGGTACGCTGAAGCGCATCCCGCCTCCCGTCGCCACCCGGCTCCGACCGCGCCACTTGCCCATAACAGTGTTGTGACACCTTCAGAAGCCGTAAAAGATCAAGGCGTTGCTTTCGATCTTGGTGCTCGTTGACATGGTATGTCGATCTTGGAAGACGCGTTGACCCAGCTCAGCCACCGGTTCACGGTGCTGCTGCCGCATCTGAACGAACGCCAGCGACGCATGGCGGTAGCCGTCGAGGCCCGGCTACTGGGCCACGGTGGGGTGCGTGCGACGGCTCGAGTCGCCGGGATGAGTGAGACGACGGTGCGTCGCGGGGTCGCGGAGTTGGAGGCTGGCGAACAACCGTTACCCAAGGGCCGGGTGCGCGCGCCGGGCGGCGGACGCAGGACCGTCGAAACGGTTGAGCCTGCGGTGCTGGACGCACTGCTGGCGATGGTCGAGCCAGATGAGCGGGGTGATCCGGAATCGCCGCTGCGGTGGACGACGAAATCGTTGCGGCACTTGGCAGAACAGTTAGCTCGGCAGGGATACTCGGTGTCGGCTCCCACCGTAGGGCGGCTTTTGAAGTCGGCCGGGTTTAGTTTGCAGGCCAACGCCAAGACACTGGAAGGCGCGCAACATCCGGATCGGGATGCGCAGTTCCACTACATCAACGACCAAGCCACCGATCACCGGGCCGGTGGTGAGCCGGTGATCAGCGTGGACACCAAGAAGCGGGAACACTTGGGGCGGCTGCCGATGGCCGGGCGGGAGTGGCGGCCCCAGGGTGAGCCGGTCGAGGTGGAGGACCATCACTTCTTCTTCACCGGCCCGGACGTGGAACAGGCCATCCCCTAGGGGATCTACGACATCGCCCGCAACACCGGCTGGGTCAACGTCGGCGTCGATCACGACACCGCCGTGTTCGCTGTGGAGTCGATCCGCCGCTGGTGGAAAGCACGCGGCAGCATCGACTATCCGCAGGCCACCCGCCTGCTGATCACTGCGGACGCGGGTGGTTCCAATAGCTACCGCTACCGAGTCTGGAAAAGTGAGCTGGCCGCCCTGGCAGCCGAGACCGGACTGGCGATCACGGTCTGCCACTTCCCTCCTGGCACATCGAAATGGAACAAGATCGAGCACCGGCTGTTCTCCCACATCACCTTCAACTGGCGGGGTCGTCCCCTGACGAGCCACGAGGTGGTCGTCAAGACGATCGCTTCGACCCGCACCCGCAGCGGTCTGTGTGTCGAGGCTGTGCTGGACACCGGCGACTACCCCACGGGCATCGCGATCAGCAGGGAACGTTTCGATGCCTTGCCGCTACAGCGACACGCCTTACACGGCAGCTGGAACTACACGCTGCATCCCCGACCCGCCACCATCGCCGAGGCGGTACCTGTCGGTGAGCACGACGGTCCGGCCGGCCATCGCCACGCCATGCTCGACAGGCTGGCCGACTCCCGCCTGACCGGGATGACCAGCACCGAACTGGAACACCTGGCCACCGCGCTCGCGTCGGCCCAAGCCGCCCGGGCGCAGCAGCGCTACGTCGAACAGCGCGGCGGCCGAACCCGCCGGGCCACCGGAAAACTCCGCGGCAGCAAGCCACTGTTCGACGATCCCGCCCGCCTGCTGATCACCCTGATCTACCAGCGGCAGGTCTGCTCGATGAACGTGCTGGCCGACCTGCTGGAGGTCACCGGCGCCTGTATCGGCGATCTTGTCCGGGAAACCCGCGAGATCCTCGAAGACCACAGTCACAACCCTGGGATCGCATCAGTTCGCTTCGGAACCGGGCGTGACCTGCTCGATTTCCTGGACACCGATCTTCGCCCCGCTCGATCCGGGATCATCGAGACACTGTCCGCTCCGGCCCTGACCGGCATGAGCCGGAACGAGTTGCGCAACCTGACCGAGCGGCTCGCGGCTCGGCAGGCCGCTCACGCCGAGCGACTTGCCCACCAGCGACGCGGTGGTCTTCGCCAGCTGGGCGCCCGTGGCGGTGTCTTCCCGCAGAAGATCAGCAACAACGAACGCGTTCTGCTCACTGTGTTGTATTGCAGGAAACTGTGCACATTGGACGTTCTCGCCGATGCTCTCGGCGACGTGAGCCGCTCGGCCGTCGCTGGTGTCGTCCGCGAGACCCGACCGCTGCTGGAGCGCGAGGGATACCTCCCGCCCCCGGCATCCCTCCGCTACCGCACCGCCGCCGAACTTCTCGCCGCAGCGTCCGAGCCGAGCAGAAGCTGACACGCCAACAAGTTGATCTTTTACGGCTTCACAAGATCGCTAACGTCCTCGCCGCCATGCCCAAGTCGGCGCACCCCGGTGCGAAGAAAGCCCTATCCGAGATCTGGAACGCCGAGGACCGCCGGCACGCCGTGGACGCGGTGAAAGCGTTCGATGCCGCCTATGGGGCGAAGTTTCCCAAGGCGGT
>DASZNF010000070.1:0-43459 GCA_035551355.1 Pseudonocardiaceae bacterium
CCGAGCAGGAACGCACGCTGCTGGACCTGATCGGCGAGGGGCTGACCAACCGGCAGATCGCCGAACGCATGTACCTGGCCGAAAAGACGGTGAAGAACTACGTGTCCCGGCTGCTGGCCAAACTCGGCATGGAGCGGCGCATCCAGGCCGCGGTGCTGGCCACCCAGCTGCACGAGCAGGCCCGGCCGCACGACATCGCTGTGTAGCAACCGATCCACCGTCGGTGAGGGATGGGATTGCTTGTGTAGCAGAAAGGTCGCTGTCGCGGGAATTCGCCGGAGTCCGTGCCACACTTCCGGTGTGGACGACGCGGAGGGCGAACACGCAGGCGACTTACCCCGGATGATCACCGCGCTGTCTCAGCTGCGGTTGCGGGAGCTGCTCACCGAGATGCAGGGCCGCATCGAGGAGATCGCGGTCACCCGGGACCGGATGGACGGGCTGCTGGAAGCGGTGCTCGCGGTGTCCGGCGGCCTGGAGCTGGATGCCACGCTGCGGCGGATCGTGCAGGCCGCGATCGATCTGGTCGACGCCCGCTACGGCGCGCTGGGTGTGCTGGCGCCCAACGGAATGCTGTCCCGCTTCGTGCACGTCGGCGTCGACGAGCAGACCCGCGAGCTGATCGGCAGGCTGCCCGCCGGGCGCGGGGTGCTGGGCGTGGTGATCGAGGAGGGCAAACCGCTTCGGCTGGACGAGATCTCCGATCACCCCAGTTCGGTCGGCTTCCCGCCGAACCATCCACCCATGCATTCCTTCCTCGGGGTGCCGGTCCGGGCCCACGGCGAGATGTTCGGGCGGCTGTACCTGACCGAGAAGAACGGCGGCGCGCACTTCACCGAGGACGACGAGGTGGTGCTGGAGGCGCTGGCCGGCGCGGCCGGGATCGCCATCGACAACGCCCGCCTCTACGAGGAGACCCGGCGTCGCCAGCGTTGGCTGGAGGCGTCCGGCGAGGTCACCGCGGAACTGCTGGGCGGCACCGATCCGGCCGAGGTGCTGCACCTGATCGCGCACCGCGCCATGGAGCTGACCGGCGCGAACTACGCGGTGATCGCGTTGTCCGACGAACCGGACGCGCCGCCCGCCGAGGTGACCGAGCTTCGGGTGACGGTGGCGGCCGGACTGGACGACGAGGTGGTCGATCGCCGGATTCCGGTGCACGGCTCGACTTCCGGCGAGGTGTTCCGCGATCACGTGCCGCGCAGCGTGGCCGGTCTGGAGTTCGACCTGGCCGTGGGGCTCGGCGTCGGCTTCGGCCCGGCGCTGGCGTTGCCGTTGCGGGCTGGGGAATCCACGGCGGGCGTGCTGCTGGCGTTGCGCGCGGCCGGCTCCCCGGAGTTCGACGACCAGCAGTTGCGGATGGTGTCCTCGTTCGCCGACCAGGCCGCGCTGGCCCTGCAACGGGCGCAAGCCCAGTCCGCGCAACGGGAGCTGGACGTGCTGGCCGACCGGGACCGGATCGCCCGGGACCTGCACGACCACGTGATCCAGCGACTGTTCGCGATCGGGCTGGGCCTGCAGAGCACCCAGCGCCGGACGACATCACCGGCGGTGGCGGGCCGGGTGCGCGAGCACATCGACCAGTTGCAGGAAGTGATCCAGGAGATCCGCACCGCGATCTTCGACCTGCAGACCGAGGACGGGACCGGCGGCGGACTGCGGGCCCGGCTGCACGCGATCATCACCGGACTGACCAAGGAAACCTCGCTGCACACCACGATCCGGCTGTCCGGACCGTTGGACGTGGTGCCGCAGGCGCTGGCCGAGCACGCGGAGGCGGTGCTGCGGGAGGCGGTGAGCAACGCGGTGCGTCACGCGCGGGCCGGGGAACTGGCGATCACCGTGTCGCTGGGCGACGACCTGGTGATCGAGGTGACCGACGACGGGGTGGGCATCCCGGACCCGGTGGCCCGCAGCGGCCTGCACAACCTGGCCACCCGGGCGGCCGACGCGGGCGGCAACTGTGCCATCGCGCGAACGCAGGGCGGTGGCACGCGTCTGGTGTGGAGCGCGCCACTGCCCTGATCTCACGCGGGTGCGGTCCGGTGTGTGCCGGACCGCACCCGCCTCCCGGTCACCGCAGCCATGGGTGGCGGCGGATCAGATCCAGTTTCGTCCACATCGGGCCGAAGCCCCAGGTGTTCCCGGCGGCGAACGCCGCGAGCACGATCAGGACCACGGCGTAGACGAGGTGGTAATCGATGATCGGGTTGGTGGAGAAGGTGCCCGCGCCGGCCGAGGTGAACCGGGCCAGCGGCCATTCCGCGATCCACATCGACGCCAGCAGCACCACTCCGGTGGTGGCCGCGATCCGCATTCCGATGCCCAGTACCAGCGCGAGGCCGATGCCCAGCAGGCCGAGCATGAACAGCCAGTCGGCCCAGCCGGTGCCGGCCCAGTCCCGCAGCATTCCTTGTAGTGGCCCGACTTCGACGTGGGCCAGGAAGCCCTTGGTGGGCGAGCCGCCGTTGACCCAGGCCTGCTTGCCGGTGGTGGAGTAGCCCAGCCCGAACGTCTTGTCCAGGAAGGCCCACAGGAAAGTCAGGCCCAGCACGATCCGCAGCACGGCCAGCACCTGCATGCCGGTCGGGTTGCGTCGGCTGATCAGCTGGCGCGACGAGGCTTCTTTGTTCTGCTGCAAAGGAATCTCCGGCGCCGCCTTTGGCGCGCTGTCCTTGATGGACATCGTGCGCCTCCTTTCGTCTTCGGCAAGCGCAGTATTTGCCGGAGGCGCGGAAGGCTGCTGGGGTCCAAGTTCCCTTCTCTCGGTGACTTCGGTGCACTGCCGCGGCCTGCGCGAGGGCAACTGGTCGTTCGCGATCGTGGCCGACTTCACCGACGCCGAGTCGTATCGCCAATACGACCTGGAAGACGGGCACAACCGGTTGCGGGCTGAACTCGCGCCGCACGCCGAGCAGGTCGGCCGGGCTCAGTTCGAGCTGTGAGCGTCGTCAGCCGATCAGTTCGGCGAAGCGGTCGAGGGTGTGCAGGGCCTCGGTTTCGCCGACGTGCGGCAGGTGGAAGGTGAGCCCGGCGGCGCCGGCCGCCCGGTAGGCCGCGACGAGTTCCGGGTCCGGAGTGACGGCGTTGACGATGGTCGGGGTGTCCGGGCCGACGGCGGCCAGTTGTTCGGCTGCCTTGTCCGGCGTGTCCACGCCGTTGGCGCTGGGCATCCAGCCGCCGAACCGCTTGGCCCGCTGGACCGCCCGTGCGCTGGAGCCGCCGACGAAGATCGGCGGGTGCGGTCGTCGCACTGGTTTGGGCCAGGCCTTCAGTGGGCCGAAGTCGACGAACTCGCCGTGGAATTCGGCCTCGTCGTTGGTCCAGATCTCGATCATCGCGGCCATCCGCTCGTCCAGCAACGCGCCCCGGGTCCGCGGGTCGGTGCCGTGGTTGCGCATCTCCTCACGGTTCCACCCGGCGCCGATGCCGAAGACTGCCCGGCCGCCGGACACGTGATCCAGGCTGGCCACCTCCTTGGCCGCCTGGATCGGATCCCGCTGCACCAGCAGTGCGACTCCGGTGCCCAGTAACAATTTCTCGGTCGTGCCGGCGATCAGGCCGAGGGTGATGAACGGGTCGAGAGCCCGGAAATACTGCCGGGGGAGTTCGCCGCCGCGGGGATAGCTGGTGTCCCGGTCGGCCGGAATGTGACTGTGGTCGGCCAGGAACAGCGCGTGGAAACCGCGCTCCTCCACCGCGCGGCCGAGTTTCGCGGGCGGGATGGACTCGTCGGTCGGGATGGTGTGGATGCCGAAGGTCATCGCGGTAGGCATATTCGACAAGCTAGACTGATTAACTGAGATTGACAACCCAGGTTGATCGCCTGGTCGGTCCCGTCTAGGATTCGCGGATGGTCCACGGTACGAATGTCGACGATCTCGCCACGGTGCTCTACGACGGCATCGCGCTGACCGCGCGTCGGCTCCGGCAGTTGGCCACCCCGACCGATCTCTCGCTGCCCGAACGATCCGCACTGTCCCGTTTGGATCGAGGCGGCCCGGCCACCGCGGCCGAACTGGCCCGGGCCGAGCAGATCAGCCCGCAGGCGATGGCGGTCACACTGGCCGCGCTGGAGCGCCGGAACTTCGTTGCCCGCCAGGCCGATCCGCACGACCGGCGCCGGATCATCCTGTCGGCGAACGACGCCGGGCGGGAGGTGTTGCGGCAGCGACGCGACGCCCGGGCCCGGCAGGTCGCCCTCGCCCTGGATGAGCGGTTCACCGCCGCTGAACTGGACACGCTGCGCGCCGCCGCGCCACTGCTGGAACGCCTCGGCGAAGGAATCTAGGGTCGTGTAGCCGCCGGAAATCCTCGCTCTTCACCGACAGTTCGCCGACCGGCTCGATCAGTCGCGGATCATCCGGATCGTCCACTGTGGACGCGTGCGGTCCGGCGTGTCGTGGCGGGCGCTGACTCCGGAGAGGAAGGCCAGTTCCTCGCGGCGCGGGCCGGGCACGCGGCGGCGGCCGTGCCGGGGGCAGGTCGAACTCGGCGGAATCGGCCAGCTCGCGACGGGCCAGGCTCGCCGGACGCGCCCCGAATTGCCGAGGCTGGTCGGAGTCGGCAGAATCGACGGTGACCTGTCCGGCGCGTTGTCTTTGTGGGAGGAGCGCGGCGCGAATGGTGAAGGTGCTGCTCGTTCTGCTGTGCCTGGTGTTGCCCTGGCTGGCGGTGCTGATCAAGGACGGCCCCCGGCTGACCGTGCTGTGGACGTTCCTGCTCTGGCTGCTCGGGCACATTCCCGGCGTGGTGTACGGGATCTACCGCGTGGTCAAGGACTGATCGGACCAACCGTGGTTCCGCTTGCGGCGCGGCGAATGCGCCGTTCGGACTCGTTTGGCCGAAGATCGGTAACACCGGGGGTCCGGGTGGCGATTCCTGTTCGCCAGTCCGCAATCACGGCTGGCGGGACCCAGCACGAAGGACCCGTGAGCCGCGGCCATGGTCGACGACCCCTGCACACCCGCGCCACCGCACGCACCCGCGCCCCCGGGCATACCCGGGCCGCCGGGCGTAACCGCGCCCCCGGGCGTACCCGGGCCGCCGGGCGCGCTCGACTCGCCCGATGCCGGGCCGCGCACCGGTTTCCGCCTGCGTCATCCGGTGGTGCTGACCAGCGCCGTGCTGGCCGTCGCGGCCGCGGTCACCGGCTGCCTGCTGGCCATCCGGGCCGAACCGGCGGCCAGAACCACGGCGTCCCGGCCCACCGCGGTCGACTGCATCCGCGCCTTCGACGCCTCCACCGCGCCGGTCCGGCTGCGCACCCTGCTGGACACCCATCCCGCGGGCACCCCCGATCGGGCCCTCGCAGGCGGATCGGCCATCCTCACCAGCGCCTGCGTGATCACCATCGAGAGCCCCGGCACCGGCGCCGCCGTCGAGTTCGCCGAACAGGCGGGCGGCGGTTTCACCCTGGACTGGCAGGGGATCGCCACCGCGCTGGGCATCACCCCGTTGTCCTGGAACGCCACCGTCAACCCGGACGGCACGCTGACCCCCCGCACCACCACCGGTTCGCTCACCGCACAGGCCGGCGCGACATCGAGTCCGCCGGCTGTCACCGCATCGAAGGAGTCACCCGCCCCATGATCCGCCGTCCCTTGCGGTTAGTCCTCGCCGCCGCCCTCGCCCTCGGCGCCGTCGCCGCCGTTGTGGTGCCCTCCGAAGCGGCCACCCCCGCGGCGGCCACCGGCGCCTCCTGGTGCACCTCGCAGAAAGACGTGGCGATCATCGGCACCTCGGCCGAAACCGGCTACGGCACCACCGGCTACCCGACCGACGCGCAGACCTACGAACCCACCGCGTGGGGCTGGACCAACCGGTTCAGCCAGAGCCTGGCCGGCGGCTGGGGCACGGTGGTGCAGAACTACGCCCACAACGGCGCCATGGCCTCGGACTTCCTGTCCGGCGGCCGCTGGCCCAACACGACCGGCGCGCTGGCCGACATCGCCACCAAGGCGCCCAACCTGGTGATCATCGACCTGGGCGCCAACGAGTTCTACACCCAGCTCGCCCCGGCGACCTTCGCTGCCAATCTGAAAACGGTGATCGACGACGTGAAGTCGGCCGCGCCGGGCTCGTCGATCCTGCTGTCGATCTACGCGCAGTTGTTGTGGGCGCCCAACCAGTGGGCCTCCACCGAGACCAACCAGTGGCCGGTCTACGCCACCCAGATCTACAACACCGCGGTCGCCGAAGGTGTCGCGCTGGTGGACATGCGCCAGTACATCCCGAACGCGGGCAGTGCCAACCTGCCCAGCCCCTCGCCCTGGTACACCGACAACCTGCACCTCAACGACGCCGGAAACCTGGCCGAGTACGGCGCGTTCTGGGGCTGGACGTCCTCCATCGCTTCCCTGTGCTGACCTGATTTTCCGGTCGGCCGACCCGTTGCCCGGGTTGCGGGCAACGGGTCAGTTGGCGAAGTCCTGGGTCAGCCAGACGGTGCCGGAGGAGTCGCGCACGACTGCGATGCCGACCCGGGTGAACGATCTGCTCAGGATGTTCTTGCGGTGCCCGTCGTCGGGCGGCTGCTCGTTGAGCATGCCCTGGGTCAGGCCGGTGGCCATGGACGCGATCGCGGTGTTGGTGTTGGACACCGGGCCGCCGTCGCCGATGTTCTCGCCGGCCGAGGTCCAGTGCACCCCGGCCGCGGTTTCCCGGTCGCCGATGGCGGCCTCGTTCGGGCACTGGTGGGACAGTCCGCAGCCACTGGCCATGGTCTGGTTGTGCCGGGTCGCGCTGGTCACCAGATCGGCGTCCATCACGTAGGCCGGCAGACCGGCCGCGGCCCGGGCCTTGTTCATCAGGGCGAGCACCTGCTCGGCCGGGGAGGGCGGGGGCGCGGTCGTGGTGGTGGTCGTGACCGGGGCGGGCGGCGGCGCCGAATGGCCGGGGGCGGTGCTGGGCGTGGTGGTCGGCGCCGCGGACGTGATGGTGCTGGGCGGAATGCCGGCCGACGGCTGCGGATTCGGGTTGCGCAGTCCGACGCCGGGGAGCGGGGTGTTCGGTGCGGCCGAGGTGTGGTCGGTGGTGGTGCCGGGCAGCAGGTGCGGGAAGGCGATGAGCAGGGCCATCGCGCAGATCACCACCACACTGGCCGCCGACAGGATCGACTTCACCGGTAAGTGCCGCAGCCCGAAGCGTCTCGGCCCGGTCCGTAGGGCGTGGGCCCCACCGTGGGTGCGCAGGGCGGTGGTCGGGTAGGCCGAGGTGGTCATCCCGGTCTCTGCGTGGCCGGCCAGGTAATGCAGGTCGGAGACGATGTGCTGGGCGTATCCGGCGGGCATCGGCAGCATGGCCATGGCCGACAGCAGGTGCTCGGCCGGCACCAGATCGGCGCCGGCCCGCCTGCACCGCCGGCAGCCGCCGACGTGTCGGCTCAATCGCTTGCGCCACAACGGAGTCGGCTCACCCGGCCAGTCCTCAGCCTCCTTGTCCAGCTTCGCGCAGCGCGGTTCGGCCGAGAACGCCCGCACCAGCAGCCGGGCCGCGACCAGCCGCTCCTTCATCCGGCTCACCCGCACCGTCACGTGGTGCGCGGACAGCTCCAGTGCGCTGGCCAGTTCGGCCCGGGTCAGCTGACCGGCGCGCTCCAGTGCCCACAGCGACAGCAGTTCCCGGTCCTCGCGCTGCAACCAGCGCGCGGCCAGCTCGATTTCCTGGCGCTGCTGGGACATGGTCAGCCGGGTCAGTGCCCGGTCGACGAACTCCGCGTTCGGGTCGGGCCGGTCGTGGTCGGCCAGTCCGGTCAGGGTGGTGTGCGCCTGCCTGCGGTGTTCCCGGATCTGGTTCATGGCGATGGCGACCAGCCAGGACCGGAATCGGCGCGGTTCCCGCAGATCGCCGATGCCGCGCACCACCCGGACCATCGTCTCCTGCACCACGTCGTCTACGTCCGCGGCAGTCGGCAGCGCGCGACCCACGATGCTGTAGACCAGCGGTAAGTACCCCTCCACCAGGGTGTCCAGCGCCCGCCGGTCCCCGGACCGCGCGGCCGCCACCGCCGAGACATCCAGCCGAGTCGCGTCGATCTGCTCGACCACAACCACACCCTCACCTTCGCGCCGAATCAGGCCGTCACTGATCGGAGACGGGCCGAACCGCGGCCGGTCACACAAATTCGCCGACGAGCCTGATCGAGAGTCGGCCCGATGTCCATACCAATCTTGGTCCTGGCCAGGGTGGTGGTCCGACAGGACGGCAGGCGTAGTGCGTTCGCAGTAATCGGCCATCCGGTCGGGTCGGGCACCGACGGTGACCGCCTCGGCCCAGGAAACCCGGTTTGTTTCCTCGATCCCGCATGACCGGTCCCCCTCGTGGGGTATGCCTGTTGCCGAGGCAGGTCCCGACTTGGGGCCTGGCAAGCGTTCGACTTCGTTCGGTAACCTGGTGTCAACATGCGCACGGATCGCGATTTTCCGCGTTTTCCAGTGGTGGTTCGGTCATGACGAAGATGGAGCAGATCCGCTGGCAGCGGGAAACCCTACGGGATTGTTCGATATTGCGACCGGTCGGCGAGCTAAATCCCCTCACCTATCGGCGGTTCAGTGATGACCTGGTCAAGTTCGCCATGGACCAGCCGGCCGCGCTGGTGGTCGACGTGGCCGAACTGCGCATCACCGGCGAACCGCTGCTGACCGCGTTCTCCGCCGCGTGGATGCGGGTCGGCGAGTGGCCGGGTGTGCCGATCATGCTGGTGGTCGTCGCCGACGAACGCCGGGCGGTGTGGCAGTCCAGCGCGATCAACCGGTTCGTGCCGGTGTTCGGCTCGGTGTCCACGGCGCTGGCCGCCCTCGCCGAGCCGCCGGCCCGCAGGCTGGCCAAGGTCGACCTGGTGCCGGCCTCCAGGACATCCGGGGACGCGCGGCGGTTCATCCGGGAGACCTGCGGGCGGTGGGCGCTGCCCGAGGTGATCGAGGATGCCTCCGCGGTGGTCACCGAACTGGTGGAGAACGCGCTCCTGCACGCCCACGGCGACCTGCGCCTGCGCCTGGAGCTGCGCGGCGAACTGCTGACCGTGGCGGTCGACGACGACGAGCCCCGGCAGGCGGTGCTGCGCGAGTTCAGCGCCGGCCGGCGGCCCGCGATCGGGCTGCGTCTGGTCGCCGAGCTGGCCCGGGCCTGGGGGAGCGTGCCCCGGTGGCCGGAGGGCAAGGTGGTGTGGGCGACGCTGCCGGTGGGCGAGCGTCGCCAGCCGGTCGTCTGATCAGCCGGTCGTCTGATTCGCCTCGGTTCCGGTCTCGGTGTCCAGCTGCTCCATGATCAGGATCGCCCCGGACGGGGTGTTGGACCGGTCCCGCAGCGAACTGCACACCACCCGCACCGAGATGGTGCGACCGCGCCGGTTCACCCCGGTCATGGTGACCTCGGTCCAGTACTCCGGATCACCCAGCGCCGGCCGGACGATCGGGCGCAGCTCGGCCACCGGCAGACCGATGTCCAGGTTGAGCAGGTGCTCGCCCTCGGCCTCCTCCGGCCGCAGCCCCCACAGTCCCTCGGCCCCGGTGTTCCACACCACGATGCGCATCGACTGGTCGACCACGGCGACCCCGGCGTGCCAGGAACTCATGATCGAGCCGAAGAACTCGTTCACCTCGTCCAGTTCGCTGCTGCGCTCGCGCAGTTCGGTGTTGATGGTCTGCAG
Source organism: Pseudonocardiaceae bacterium (assembly GCA_035551355.1). Lineage (GTDB taxonomy): Bacteria > Actinomycetota > Actinomycetes > Mycobacteriales > Pseudonocardiaceae > DATATV01. The sequence goes on from DASZNF010000070.1 coordinate 9,650, forward strand.
CTCGTCGTTGGTGGACTGGAGTTCCTCGTTGGTGGTTTCGAGTTCTTCGTTGGTGGACTGCAGCTCCTCGTAGGCGGACTCGCGCTGCCGGTTGGCGCGGTTCAGCTCGGCCAGCAGCCGCCGGTTCGTGGTCACGTCGTGGAACACCAGGGACACTCCAACGAGGGTTTCGTCGGACAGCAGCGGACTGACGTGCACCTCGAGCGCGAGCACCTCACCGGGGCCACGTTGCCACTCGATGTCCTTGATGCGCAAGGATCTCCTTTCGCTGCGGGCCTGGTCGATGTAGCCGCGCAGCTCCACCGGGCGGTAGGACAGTTCCAGATCCCGCAGCGGCCGGCCGATGTCCCGCTCGGTCAGCCCGAACAGGTGCTGGGCCTGTTCGTTGGCCAGCGCCACCACGTCGCCGTTGACCAGCACCACCTGGGCCACCGGACCCGCGGAGAAGGACAACGCGCGCAACGCGTCGATCTGCCCCATCTCGCCCCGCCGGTCGTGCACCACGGACCGGCCGAACACCGAGGCGATGTCGGTGCGGGTGTTGGCGACCTTGCGGAACATCCGGCGTTTGAGGTCGATCGGGTCGAACACCCGGCTGTGTCCGAGCAGCATTTCCGCCTTGCCCAGGAACAGCGCACCGCGCGGGGACAACGCGAAGTGGAACTTGTCGAGAATCTTGGTCTGGGTCTCGGCGTTGAAGTACATCAACGTGTTGCGGCAGGCGAGCAGGTCGATACGGGAGATCGGGGCGTCCTGCACCAGATCGTTGCGGCCGAAGATCACCGACCGGCGCAGGTCCTTGCGGAAGGCGAACCGGCCGCTGACCGGCTCGAAGTAGCGCCGGATCAGGTCCGGGGTCAGCGCCTGGACCTCCTTCTCGCCGTAGATGGCGTGCCGGGCCTGGTTCAGGGCCTCGTCGTCGACGTCGGTGGCGTAGATCTTCACCCGCTGCCGGAACTCGTCCACGCCGAGCACCTCGGACAGCGCGATGGCCAGGCTGTAGGCCTCCTCGCCGGAGGCGCAGCCCGCGCTCCACACCCGCAGCGGCTCGTCCGGCCCCCGTTCGGCCAGCAGCGAGGAGATGACCTCGGACTGCAGGAACTCCCAGGCGTCCGGGTCGCGGAAGAACCCGGTGACGTTGATCAGGATCGTGTTGAACAGCGACACGAACTCGTCCGGATTGGCCTGCAGCAGGTCGAGGTAGTCGGTGTAGTCCTCCACACCGACGTGCGACAACCTGCGGTCGACCCGGCGCATCAGGCTGCTGCGCTTGTATCCGGTGAAGTCGAATCCGCGAGTTTCCTTCAGGTACCGCAGAATCTCTTCGAACCCGTTGGTGGTCTGTGCAGTGTCGTCCACCAACGCACGATACCCAGTGGCTTATCCGGACGCCGGTCCGAGCAGCATTTCCCGCAGCACCTCCGCCGCCTCCGCCTGCTCCACACCTTGGTCGGCGTACCGCTGGGCAAGTTCGTACAGCCCGTTGCGCCGGGCGTTGTCGCTCATCTGGTCGGCCAACCTGCGCTTTTCCTCCAGCGCGCGCAGCGCGGCCCACAGCGCCTTCTGCTCCTCGGCCGGCCGCTGCCGGGGTGACTGCTCGGTGATCGCGCCGGACGGACGGTCGGGTGGCTGGGCCATATCGGCCAGCGCGCCACCCAGCTTCTGCGCGGACAGCACCCGGTCCACCGTGACCTGGGCCAGTGCGCTGTCCGGCATTCCGCGGTGCAGCGCGTCCCGTGGATCCTGCACGACGGCCAGCCCGCCTCGGGACTTGATCGCCAGCAGGCCCACCGTGCCATCGCCGAGGGTGCCGGACAGCACCACCCCGATCACCCGGGAGCCCCACGCCATGGCCGCGGACCGGAACAGGGCGTCGACGCTGGGGCGGTAGCCGTTCTCGGTCGCGCCGTGGGACAGCGCGATCCGATCGGCCTCCACCAGCAGGTGCTGGTCGGGCACGGCGGTGTAGACGGTGCCCGCCTGCAGTCGCTCGCCGTGTCGCGCGGTCACCGCGGGCAGCGGGCCGACCCGGTCGAGGATGGCGTCCAGGGCGCTGCCCCGGCCCGGCGGCAGGTGCAGCACGACCAGCACCGCCGCCGGCAGATCGATCGGCAGTCCCGCGGTGAGTTCGCGAAGCGCCTCGACTCCGCCGGCAGAGGCCCCGACCACGATCAGGCTCTGTGCCGGCCGCACCCGCATCAACCGCCCTTCGGGTCGGCAATGCCGCTGTCTACCCATTCGGCGGCAAGACCAAACGTACTTCCTCGCGGGGCGGCCGGCGCGGGTTATTTCTGGCCGCGCCCGGTTCGACCAGGGTTCGGAACAACTGGTCGTGAGCCGAGCGCAGCGCCTTGATCCGCTCGTACTGCTCGGTCGGCCATTCGTGCGGCAGCAGGAACGGGCGCAATGCGACGGGTAGTCGCGGACCCCGATGGTGACGGGCTCGCGGATGAGGGCGCGCAGCCGCTACAGGGTCGGCTTCGGGTTGACCGCGGACTGCTGGATGCCGGAGCTGGTGACGCCCCACTTGGTCAGAATCCGGGCGTAGTCACCGTTTCTGATCAGTTCGTTCACCGCGTCGCTGAGGGGTTTGGTCAACGCGGAACCCTTGCCGGTCACGAAACCGACCGGGGTCGAGCTGAACTGGCCGAGGAACCGGGTGTTCGGCACGTGCGTCTGGTCGTACTGGAGGCTCAGTGTCGGTCCGAAGTAGACATCCACCTTTCCGTTGGCCAGGCCCAGCCAGATCGGCGCGGTGTCGGAGAACAGTTGCACGGTATAGGGTTTCCGGCCCGCCGCCGCGCATTTGTTCGCGCCGTCGGTGAGGATCTGCTGGAAGGTCGAACCGGGGCTGGTGGCCACGGTGAGGCCGCACAGATCGGTGAGGCTGGTGACCTTGCTCAGCTGACTGCCCGCGGAGCCGAGGAAGGACTGGCCGTCGGTCAGGTAGGTGGCGAAGTCGACCACCTTCTCCCGGGCCGCCGTGACGCCGAAGTTGTCCTCGCCGACGTCGTACTTTCCGTTCTGCACGCCCGGAATGATTGTGGCGAACGTGCCGTTCTGCACGGTCCAGCCGATGCCGAGGAGCTTGCCGACGGCATTGCGCAGGTCCACGTCCAGACCGACGTCCTGACCGTTCACCGTGCCGCCGTGCGGCAGCGAGGACGTGCCCGGTTGGCGCGTGGTGCCCAGGGTGAGCGTCCGGGTGTTCGCCGGGAGTTCGGCCCGCAGTGCGGTGTCGACGCCGATGGCGGACACCACGTCCTGGGTCGGATAGCTCGCGGAACCGGACGGCGCGGCCGGGTCGGCGGCACTGGCCGGGCCGCACGCGGTCGCCACCGCCGCCACGGCGACCAGCGACAACCAGAGCAGACGTGATCGGGACACGAGGATTCCCTTCGGTTGGGTCACAGCACCGCGGACAGGAACGTGCGGGTCCTGTCCTGTCGGGGGTTGGCGAGCACCTCGGCCGGTGGCCCGGACTCGACGATCCGGCCGCCGTCCAGGAACACCACGGTGTCGGCGACCTCGCGGGCGAAGCCGATCTCGTGGGTGACCACGAGCATGGTCATGCCGCTGACAGCCAGGTCTTTCATCACGCCGAGCACCTCGCCGACCAGTTCCGGGTCCAGCGCGCTGGTCGGCTCGTCGAACAGCATCAGCCGGGGCCGCATGGCCAGCGCCCGCGCGATGGCGACCCGTTGTTGCTGGCCGCCGGACAGCTGCCGCGGATAGGTCTGCTCGCGACCGCCCAGCCCGACTCGGTCCAGCAGGTCCCGCGCCTGGGCGATGGACTCCTTCTTGGACAGTAGGCGGGCCGCCAGCGGGCCCTCGATGATGTTGTCCAGCACGGTGCGGTGTCCGAACAGGTTGAACTGCTGGAACACCATGCCGATCCGGGCCCGCTGCCGAGTGATCGCGGTGGGTCGCAACTCGTGCAGCCGGTGCCGGGCGTAGCGGTAGCCGATCAGCTCGCCGTCGATCTCGACGAAACCGGCGTCCGGCTTCTCCAGGTGGTTCACGCAGCGCAGCAGCGTGCTCTTGCCCGCTCCAGACGGGCCGAGCAGCACGGCAACCTCGCCCTCGCCGATGTCGAGATCCACCCCGTCCAGCACGGTGTGGGCGCCGAAACTCTTGCGCAGCCCGCGAATCCGCACCAGCGCGGTCATGACACACCGGCCAGGTCGCGGAACAGCGGCAGGTTCGACCGCGCGATCGTCCACAGGCCCCGGTTTTCCCGGGTGCGACGGCTGCCGCGGGCGTAGTGCCGCTCGATGTAGTACTGGCCGACCGACAGCAGCGTGGTGAGCACGACGTACCAGATCGTGGCCACCAGCAGCAGCGGCATGACCAGGAAGTTCTGGTTGTAGATCAACTGCACCGAATACAGCAGGTCCTGCACGGCGATGACGCTGACGATCGAGGTCGCCTTCAGCATGCCGATCAGCATGTTGCCCGAGGCCGGAATGATCGCGGGCATCGCCTGGGGCAGCACGATTCGCCGGAAGATCCGGCTCGGACGCAGGCCGAGCGCCTCGGCTGCCTCGGTCTGCCCGCGGTCCACGGACAGGATGCCACCACGCACGATCTCCGCCGAGAACGCGGCCACGTCCAGGGTCAGGCCGACGAACGCGGCGAGCAGGCCGGTGAACAGATGCGCCGTTTTCACCGTGACGAATTCCGGGCCGAACGGAACGCCAAGGGAAAGCTGGGGATACAACGAGGCCAGCTCGTACCAGAACAGCAGTTGCACCAACGGTGGCACGGACCGGATCAGCCACACGTAACCGAAACTGACCGACCGGAGAATCGGATTCCGAGACAGTCGCATGACGGCCAGGCCGATGCCGAGCAGGTAGCCGCACACCAGCACCGCGGCGGTCAGCCACAGCGTCAGCCCCAGCCCGTGCAGCACGGCTGACGTGGTGAAAAAGCTCCACACCACGGGCCACTGGAACCGCGGGTTGGTGATCAACGTGTGGGCCAGCATGGCCAGCAGCACGAGGACGATCGCCGCGGACACCCACTGTCCGGGTCGCCGCAGCGGAACCAGTCGAGCGGAAAGAAGGTCGGCGTCCGAAACGTTTATGTCGAATTCCGAAACATTTCTGGTGGTCGGGTCCGCCGGAGCTCCGGACAGCACATTTCTCGGCACGCGGTCATCATGGGCTGGCCGGTGTGTCGAATGTCAACGTCCGGACGTCCGGTTCCACGGGCTGGACATCCACGGCGCGGATGGGGCGCTCGGTGCGCCGCGCTCGGAGTACCTGGTGGTCATCGGCCGACATGGGCGTTTTCCGGAACCGGTGAACCGTTCTGGGTACCGTGAACGTTGCACGAGTAGAGGTAAACCGGACACATGGGGGACGACAGAATGCCTGGGGGTTTCAAGATCACGCCTTCCGACCTGCACAATTCCGGATCGCAGCTCAGCGATTTCGGCACGCAGGTGGCGTCGGGCGGAGACAAGCTGGAGGACATCGGCTCGCGCCTGGCCAAGAACGCCGGCCGGGACAAGTCCGGGGTCGGCTCGGTGCTGGTCAAGGCGCTGGGCAAGGGCACCGAGGTGGCGGGCAAGGTGTTCAGCGAGGGCGGCCGGGTCGCCGGCGCGGCGGGCAAACGCCTGCACACCTCGGCCACCGCGCACGAGCACAACGAATCCGATCTGACCAAGTCGTTCAGCGACGTCCACGATCCCAAGGGCACGCCGAAATCCCCGCACGGCAGCGGTTCCCATGACGCACCGCATCATCCGCCGGCCAGCGATTCCGGCGACGGCAAAAAGGCCGGTCACACCGAGCCGTCCTCGACGAACCCGGACCGGCCCATCGGCGACCACAACAAGAACCCGGCGGAGAACGACACCCCGACCAAGGACCGGGTAGACTGCGGCGACCCGATCGACATGGCCACCGGCCGGATGATGCTGACCCAGGACGACGTCGAGCTGGACGGTGTGTTGCCGCTGGTGTTGTCCCGCACACACCTGTCCACCTACCGGCTGGGCTGGTCGTTCGGCCCGGCCTGGGCATCCACTGTGGACCAGCGGGTGGAGATCGACGGCGAGTGGGTGCATTTCGCGGCCGAGGACGGCACGTTGCTGCGCTATCCCCGCCCGGTGCTGGACGTGGACATGCTGCCCGAACTGGGGCCGCGCTGGCCGTTGTCGGTGCAGGAGGACGGCAGCCTGGCCATCACCAAGCCGGACCAGATCCTGTTCTTCGCGCCATTCGACGGAAACCAGCGCCCGATCACCGGCATCGTCGACGCGCGCTACCACAGCATCTGGTTCGAACGGGACGAGCGGGGCGTGCTGACCGGCATCGAGCAGTCCGCGGGCAGCCGGATCGCGGTGACCACCGAGAACGGCCTCATCACCGCGTTTTCCCTTGGGCGGCAAGGGGATGAGCCGGATCTGGAGTTGGTGCGCTATCGCTACGACGAGCAGCGCAACCTGACCGAGGTGATCAATTCCTCCGGGTGGCCGCTGCGGTTCGACTACGACGCCGAACACCGGATCGTCGGCTGGGAAGACCGCAACGGCATGTGGTACCGCTACGACTACGACGCCGAGCACCGCTGTGTCCGCTCCACCGGCGCCGACGGTTATCTCAACTACAGCTACGGCTACGACCGGGACAACCTGCGCACCATCGCCACCGACTCCCTCGGCGCCACCACGATTTTCCAGCTCAATCAGCAGTTGCAGGTCATCGCCCAGACCGATCCGCTGGGCCGCACCACGCGCTGGGAGTACGACCGCTACGACCGGATGCTCGCCGAGACCGATCCGCTCGGCGCGACCACCCGCTACCGCTACACCGAGGACGGCCAACTGGCCGAGATCGCCAGTCCCGACGGCACCCGCACGGTCGTCGAATACGAGGACGGACTGCCGGTCACGGTGGTCGATCCGGACGGGGCGGTATGGCGGCGCGAATACGCCGACACCGGCGAACTGAGCGCGCTGATCGACCCGCTCGGCGCGCGGACGAGCTTCGGCTACGACGAGCACGGCCACCTGGCCACCATCACCGACGCCCTCGGCGCGACCACTCGGATCGAGTCCACGGCGGCCGGTCTGCCCACGGCGGTGACCGACGCGCTGGGAGCGGTGACCCGGTACGACTATGACCGGTTCGGCCGCGCCCGGTCGATCACCGATCCGCAGGGCGGGGTGACGAAGCAGGCCTGGACGATCGAGGGATTGCCCTTGGCCCAAACCGATCCCGATGGCGCGGTGCACCGCTGGATCTATGACGGCGAAGGCAACATCCGCCAGAGCATCGACCCCACCGGCCTGGTGAGCAGCACCGACATCGCCGCGTTCGATCTACCGGTCACCGAAACCGCTCCGGACGGCGCCCAACTGCGCTACACCTACGACACTGAACTGCGGCTGACCTCGATCACCAACGCCACCGGCCAAACCTGGCGCTACACCTACGATCCGGCCGGGCAGCTGGTCTCGGAGACCGACTTCGACGGGCGTACCCATCGCTACGCCTACGACCCCGCCGGACGACTGATCGAACGCACCAACGCCGCCGGCCAGACGGTCCACTTCCGCTGGGATGCCAACGGAAGGCTGGTGGCCCAGCAGATCGGTGAGGAACTCACCGAGTACGCCTATGATCCGGCCGACCGGTTGGTGCGGGCGCGCACCGCGCACACCGAACTGGTGCTGGAGTACAACGCGCTCGGTCAGGTGGTGGCCGAGACGATCGACGGCCGCACGGTGCGCTCGCGGTACGACCAGCTCGGTCGCCGGGTGCGCCGGAGTACGCCCTCTGGTGCGGAGAGCGCGTGGGAGTACGACGCCGAGGAGCGGCCGGTGGTGCTGCGCACGGCCGGCCAGACCATGCGGTTCGCGCACGACGCGGCCGGGCGGGAGACCGAACGCCGGTTCGGCGCGGACGCGGTGCTGGCCCAGACCTGGGACGCCGGTAGCCGGTTGGCCACCCAGTCGGTGTGGACCGCCGACTCGCCGGATCGCGGGTTTCCGTTGCGCCGCTACGGTTATCGGCACGATGGGCAGCTGCGCGAGGTCGACGAGGCGTATGGCGGCAGCCGGCAGTACGAACTGGACCAGGCGGGCCGGGTCACCGCGGTGCGGGGGGAACGGTGGGCCGAGAGCTACGCCTACGATCCGGCCGGGAACATCACCCGGTCCGAGTTCGCCGGCCCGCGCCCGGCCGCGGTGGACGAACTGGGCGAGCGGGAGTACACCGGAACGCTGCTCACCCGCGCCGGTGGGTTCAGCTACGCGCACGACGCGCAGGGTAGAACTGTGTTGCGTCAACGAGTTCTCGGCGCGGGCACCGAGACCTGGCGCTACGAATGGGATGCGGCCGACCGGCTGACCGCGGTGACCACCCCGGACGGCAGTCGCTGGACCTACCAGTACGACCCGATCGGCCGTCGCATCGCCAAGCGGCGGATGGGCGAAAGTGGCCGGGTGGCCGAGGAGGTGCTGTTCACCTGGGACGGCGACCAGGTCGCCGAGCAGGTGCACGACCGCAGCCGGGCCGTGGTCTGGGACTGGGCGCCGGGCACCGACCGGGTGCTCAGCCAGACCGAGCGAGTCACCGACAGGCAGGGCTGGGTGGACCGAGGCTTCTACGCCATCGTCACCGATCTGGTGGGCACCCCGACCGAACTGGTCGATCCGCGCGGCGACTTCGCCTGGCACGCGGACGCAACGCTGTGGGACAGCACGGTGTCCACGGTGGGTAGTGCGGACACGCCGCTGCGTTTCCCCGGCCACTACCACGACCAGGAAACCGGCCTGCACTACAACCGTTACCGCTACTACGATCCGGCCAACGGCCGGTACCTGTCCGACGACCCGCTCGGCCTGGCCCCCGGCCCGAACCCGAGGGCCTACGTGTCCAACCCGACCGGCTGGATCGACCCCATGGGCCTGACTCCGTGCCGACGCTCGGAGCTGCACAAGAACCCGTCCGGTCCGTCGCTGCGCGTGCGTGGACCGCGCGACTCGAACAAGAGGAACAAGACCCCGAACCAGATCAATGATCAGGATTCTTGGAACCACGTCGCAACGAGCAACGCCAAGGTGAACACGAAGAAGGAACGGGCGACGTTCAAGAAGGACTCACAGACCATCGCCGAGGAGAACCGGGACGCGGCCCGGCACATGTTCCGGCAGACCCCACACATGACCGAGGCGCATCAGGATGTTCAGCACGCCAACACCAGTGCGAACGCTCTGGAGCAGATGGGCAGGCATGACGACAAGACCAAGCCCTACTGGAGGAAGCAGGACGCGCGGGACGAGCGGCTGGCCGTGGACGCCAACGAGCTGCACACGAAGAATCCGACGCGCCCGCAGTCGATGCTGGACCAGACCGACCATGATCTGCAGTCCACCAGCAACAAACTGGAGGGCGCGCAGGCGGTACTGCGGCGCCACAACGGTGTCATCATCGCGGGCGACCACGGGGGCAACAAGGCGTTCCCGTTCCTGACCGACAACATGAAGGCGCTGAAGGACTCCGGAGTCAAGACGATCTATTCGGAGAGCCTGCGCGACGACACGCACCAGAAGATGGTGAACCAGTATCTACAGACCGGGAAGATGCATCCCGATCTGCAGAAGTTCGTCAACGCGCCGGACAACCGCGGCGTCGGGGACATGCTGACCGCGGCCCAGCGCGAAGGCGTGCACGTGCAGGGAACCGGCGGCTGGCCGGCGCGGCGGCCGGGGCCGGACGCGGCCGGGCTGCACACTCGAGCCGGCATGTACAACACCTACGCTTCCCAGGTGGTGCAACAAGGTCAGGCCGAGCATGGGGGCAAGTACGTGATGGAGGTCGGCGAGGCGCACGCCACCACACATGCCGGGCCGCCCGGTGGCACGACGGTCCAGGGACAGCACATTCCGGAGAACTTCCCCGGCCTGGGCAACATTCTGAACGTGCCCGCGCTTAAAACCGGGGCACCTGTGGTGCCGTACGGGGTGGACACCTTCGAGCAGCTGCGTTAGTCGATAGGGCCGGCCGGACTCGTGGTGAGTCCGGCCGGCTCGCCGTGTCAGGAGCGGTGGTGGACCTCACCGAGCCGATTGGCGGCCGGTCAGTGGGAGCCGGCCACCGAGGTCGACTGGTCGGCCACCGTGGCGCTGCCCGCCGAGATCGAGGACGCGGTGGTGCAGGTGATGACCTACCTGGTGGAGAACGAGCACGCCGCGCTGATGATCCCGGCCCGGATGCTGGCCAACCTGAACCGCACTATCGCGAGGTGATGCAGCTGCTGGCCAGCCAGGTCGCGGACGAGTCCCGGCACGTGGACATCTTCACCCGCCGCGCGCTGCTGCACCGCGACGAGCTCGGCGTGTCCGGCGCGGGCGGCCGGGCCTCGCTGCAATCTCTGCTCAACGAACCGGATTTTCACCCTCGCCTCGTTCCTGCTGTCCGTGCTCGGCGAGGGCACTTTGGTTGACCTGCTGCAGTTCCTGAACGAGCACGTGCCCGACCCGGTGACCGCGACGGTGACCAAACTGGCCGGGCGGGACGAGGCCCGGCACGTGGCGCTCGGCGTCGCGCACACCGCGCACCTGGTGCGGGCCGATCCGTCGTTCCTGTCCCGGCTGCGGGGCGTCCTGCACACCCGGAACTTCATGTGAGCCGGCAACTGCACGTGATCGCCACCGGAGGGCACCTCGATCGGTCGGTGCGGGCGCGATGATGCCTGTGGCACAAGCGAAATGCTTGCGTCTGGCGGAGATGGACGGGAATCGAACCCGCCAGGCCGAGATACCCGGCCTCAACGGTTTTGAAGACCGCGGCGCCCACCAGGACGCGTACATCTCCCCGAACCAGGACCGCCGCCAGTCTAGCGGGTGCCGCGGGAACGGAGCCAGGCCAGTGTGGACGATCGACGATGCGATCCAGGACACTGCGGGCGAGGTCCCTATAATTCGGTCGCCGCTCCGGGGTCGCGGCAGTGGAACAGGATATGCTCGCCTGCTTGCCAGCAGGCAATGATCGCAAGGTGGTGGGGGAACGTGGACGACGAGGCGATGACCCGGCTGCGGCAGGCCATCAGCGCCTTGACCCGGAAGGGCCGCACGGTGGAATCGCGCATCCGCGCCGCCCGCGGCAAGGTCGTCGCGGCCGCCACCGAGGGGCTGCCGGCCAAACAGCAGCAGCGCCTGCTCGATGCCCTGCCCGCGCTGGAGGCGCTGGTCGAACAACTGCGCGGCAGCACCAGGTGATCCGGCGGCGGACCCGGGTCGGACGAGGAGGTCGAGGATGACGGCGATCGAACCGGCACGGACGGTGTGCGTGGTCGGCAGCGGCTCGATGGGCGCGGGCATCGCGCAGGTCGCGGCCACCGCCGGGCACCAGACCCTGGTGATCGACGCGGAACCGGCCCGGGCCGGATCGGCGGTCACCGACATCCGGGCCCGGCTGCGCCGGCTGACCGAGAAGGGGCGGCTGACCGAGGCCGAGGCGGCCGCCGCGAGCGAACGGGTGCAACCGTTGGCGTCGTTGACCGAGCTGCGCGGCGAACCGTGCGGGCTGGTGGTCGAGGCCATCGTGGAGGACCTCGCGGCCAAGCGGTCGGTGTTCGCCGAACTGGAGGATCTGGTCGCCGAGGACTGCGTGCTGGCCAGCAACACGTCTTCCTTGTCCATCACCGAGATCGGTGCCCGGCTGCGTCGCCCGGAACGCTTCCTTGGCATGCATTTCTTCAACCCCGCGCCGTTGATGCGGTTGGTGGAGATCGTGTCCGGCCTGGCCACCGAGCCCGCCGTGGCCGCCGCCGTGCGGGACACCGCGGCCGCCTGGGGCAAGACGCCGGTCGATGTCCGGGCCACGCCGGGTTTTCTGGTCAACCGCATCGCCCGGCCGTTCTACGCCGAGGCGTTCCGGCTGGCCGAGGAGTGCGCGGCCGAACCGGTGGTGATCGACGCGGTGCTGCGCGACGGCGGCGGTTTCCGGATGGGGCCCTTCGAGCTGACCGACCTCATCGGACAGGACGTCAACGAGGCGGTCACCCGCTCGGTCTGGCAGTCCTACCACCACGATCCGCGCTACACGCCCTCGCTGGCCCAGCGCGAACTGGTGGCCGCGGGCTGGCTGGGCCGCAAGTCCGGGCGCGGCATGTACGACTACGCGGAGGGCGCGGACAAGCCCGCCGCCCCGGCCATCGAGCCGGGCTCGGCCCCGGCCAAGGTGATCGCGCACGGCGAATCGGCTCAGCTGGGCGAAATCCTGACCCGGACCGGCGTGACCGTGACGCCCGCGGACGACGCGGACCCGGCCCTGTCCGGGATGGCGGAACTGCCCAGCGGCGTGGTTCTCGCGGTCACCGATGGCCGGTTGGCCACGGTGCGGTCGGCGCGGCTGGGTCGGCCCGTGGTGCTCGTCGACCGGCTGGGCGATCCGGCCGCCGGCAGCCGGATTGCCGTGACCGCGTCGGATGGCGCGTTTCCGGAGGCGCTGGCCGAGGTGGCCGCGTTGCTGGCCGCGGGTGGGCTGACCGCGCACCGGGTGGACGACGTGCCCGGCCTGGTGGTCGCGCGGACGGTGGCCATGCTGGTGAACAGCGCGGCCGACGCGTTGTGGCAGCAGGTCGGCGGCCCGGCCGACATCGACACCGCGATGCGCCTGGGCGTGAACTACCCGAGCGGGCCGCTGGCCTGGGGCGACGAATGGGGACTGGGCTCGGTGGTCACGCTGCTGGACAACCTGGCCACCGAGTACGGCGACGGCCGCTACCGGGTCTGCCCGCTGCTGCGCCGCCGCGCGCTGACCGGCGTGCCGCTGCACGCAACCGACTGAGCAGCTGTCTGCCTGTCGGCAAGCAATTGGGAAAGCCGTTTTACCGCAAGGCAAACTGCAGAGCAAAAGGGGAGCGGGTTCAGTCCGGCAGTTCGCCGTGCAGCACCGGGCGCATGAACGTCCGCTCGTAGCGCAGGACGCAGCCGCTCTCGTCCCGGATGCGGTCGGCGGCGATGAAGTCCGGATCGACGCCGAACAGGGTTCGATACTGCTCGTAGTCGGCCAGGGAGGGGAAGGAGAACAGCGCCAGTGCCCGGTCGCTGGCGCCCTCACTGGGCAGGAAGTAGCCGTGGTGCGTGCCGCCGTGCCGATTGACCAGCGCGATCCAGGCCCGGCCGAACCGCTCGAAGGCGTCCAGCTTGCCGGCGTCGACGGTGTACTCCACCACGCATGTGATCACGCCCGACGGTAACAGCCGAGGCCCCCGGCTCGGCCGACAGCCTTCCTGATTCTGTGCCGACTTCGCGGTCTACGAACTCCGCAGCCGGGACTCGATGTCCTTGGCGATGGCGGCCGCGTGGGTCGACCTCCTGCGGCCACCGCCGCATCACGTCTCACTTTCCCGATACGTTCCCGGATTCCGCCCGCGGCGCCGATTGCCGCGGGCGGGCAATCTTATCGGCGGCGGGCCCGGTAGTGGTGCCGCACCAGCGCGGCGGCAAAGCCCAGGGTGAGCACGCCGCACACCACGTTGACCGCGATCATCCCGGCCGCGGAGGACACCACGCTGCCGGTGGCGCCGAGCACCAGCAGCAGCCACAACACCGGACGCGTCCAGTTACGGCGCGCGGATTCCGGGCCGGACGGCGGCGCGGGCTGGTCGGCCATGGCGGGCTGGTCGGTCAGGGAAATTCTGGAGGCCATGGGGTGCTCCTCGGTCGGGGTGGTCGTCGTTGTTCCCCAAGACTAGAAATCTCCGGCCGCGCGGACGATCCAGTGGTGTGCCGAGTCGAGGTGGTGCAGGCTGGCCCACCGGAGGTAGTGCAGGCTGTACTCTTTCGCCACTCTTTCGCCGCTGAACTGGTGATCGTCCACCTCCGTGCATTACCGTTCCGCAGCCAGGAGGAGGTGCGGATGACCACCGTGAAATCGCGGCGGAGCGGGCTGTCGTGGTGGCATCCGGTCGTCCGGGGCCGCGCCGTGCTGGACGCGCTGGATCATCTGGTCGGCGGGTTCGGCACCGCGGTGCTGGCCGCGTGTGTGCTGGTCTGTCTGCTGATCACCGCGTTGCTGTGCCTGATCGGGATCGGGCTGCCGCTGGCCCCGGCCGCGCTGCGGATGCCGCGGGCGGTGGCCGACCGGGAGCGGGCGCGATTGTCCCGGTGGGGGCCGGAAATCCTGGGGGCGCCGCCGGTACCGGGCAAGCTGCGGGATGCGTTGCGCGACAAGAACGTGCAGCGCGAACTGGCCTGGTTGGTCGTGCACGCCCCGCTCGGGCTGCTGCTCGGCGCGGCGGCGCTGACCCTGCCGGTCGATGTGGTGCACGACGCGAGTTTCCCGATCTGGTGGACGTTCGTCTCGCCCGACGCCGACACCGTGGCCCAGCAGTTCTATGCCGCGCACGACTGGCCCTCGGCCTTCCTGATCTGCCTGTTCGGCCTGTTCTCGCTGGTCGTCACGGTCCTGGTGCTGCCGCCGATGGCCTGGCTGCAGGCGTGGCCGGGACGACTTCTTCTGGTGCCCGACCAGGGTGCCGATCTGGCCCTGCGGGTGGCCGAGCTGAAGGCCACCCGCGCCGCCGCGCTGGACGCGCACGCGGTGGAGTTGCGGCGCATCGAACGCTCGCTGCACGACGGCACGCAGAACCGGTTGGTTGCGGTGACCGTGCTGATCGGCGCGGCCAGTCGCGCGCTGTCCCGCGATCCGGACAACGCGCGGGAAATCCTGGACCGCGCGCAGGACGCCGCCGAGCACGCGCTGGCCGAACTGCGCGGCGTGGTGCGCAGTATCCTGCCGCCGGTGCTGACCGAGCGCAGCCTGCCCGACGCGCTCACCGGACTGGCCGCCGACTGCCCGGTCACCTGCCGGATCGACGCCGACATCACCCAGCGCTACGCCGCGTCGGTGGAGGCCACGGTGTACTTCGCGGTCGCCGAGGCGTTGACCAACATCGCCAAGCACAGTGGCGCGCACCAGGCCACCGTGCGGCTGCGCCAACGGGAGGGCCGGTTGCGGGTGGACGTCACCGACGACGGCCACGGCGGCGCGGACGCGCACGGCGGGTCCGGGCTGATCGGCATCCGGCGCCGGGTCGAGGCGCACGACGGAACGTTCGAACTGGTCAGTCCCGTTGGCGGGCCGACGGTGCTGACCGTGGAAGTCCCTTGTGGACAATGAGGACCGAATGTGGATGGTAATCCTGATATGCGGATCGTGATCGCCGAGGACGACCTGCTGTTGCGCGAGGGTCTGGCGATGTTGCTGCGCGCGGAGGCCATCGACGTGGTGGCGACCGTGGCCGATGCGGATGATTTCCTGGTCGCGGTGGAAAAGTACACCCCGGATCTGGCCATTGTGGACGTCCGGATGCCGCCCACGCATACCGACGAGGGCATCGTCGCCGCGGTGGAGGCGCGGAGGCGACAGCCCGGGCTGGCTGTGCTGGTGCTGTCGGCCTACGTGGAGCAGGCGTTCGCCACCGAGCTGTTCACCGACGGCGGCGCCCGGCTGGGTTATCTGCTCAAGGAACGGGTCGGGCGGGTCGAAGAGTTCCTGGACGCGCTGCACCGGGTGGCCGAAGGCGGCACCGCCATCGATCCGGAGGTGGTCGCCCAGTTGATGGTACGCACCCGGCCGGACCAGCGGCTGGCCCGGCTGAGTGCCCGGGAGCGGGATGTGCTGGCGTTGATGGCCGAGGGGCTGGGCAACTCGGCCATCGCCGAACGGCTGGTGGTCACCGATGGCGCGGTGCACAAGCACATTCGCAGCATCTTCGCCAAACTCGATCTGGCCCCGACCGATCGGGCCGACCGCCGGGTCACCGCGGTGCTGCACTATCTCAAGGACACCGACCGACGCAACTGACCGGTTTTCCCTGCTGGGCAAGGAAAACCGGTCAGTGGCCGGGCGGGTCAGCCGGCGATTTCGGCGGGCGGCCGGTAACCGAGGCGGCCACGGGTGGCGATCAGCAGGACCAGCGCCACCAGGCTGGAGGCGAGCAGGAACGCGTTCGCCGTGTCGTGCACGCCAAGGGAGGGGAACATTTCCGACCAGGCGAACGAGAAGAACGTGTTGACGCTGGTGTGCAGCAGCATGGCCAGCGGCAGGCTTTCCCCGGTGCGGTTGAACACCCAGGTCATCACCAGGCTGAACGTGACGCAGGTGGCGATGAACTCGACGATGGTGAGCGGGGTGACGTGCGGCCAGTTGCCCCATGAACTGAAGAACAGCGGCAGGTGCCACAAACCCCACAGCGGGCCCAGGATCAGCGTGCCCACCAGCGGCCCGAACCGGCGCTGCAGCCGGGGCAGGGCGAAGTCCCGCCAGCCGGGCTCCTCGGCAATGCCGGTGGTGAGCAGTTGCAGGACCAGGCCGGGCAGGTAGGCGACCAGCACGGTGATCGAGGGCAGCACCGGGTTCTGGTCGGACAGCGCCGCGGTGGCCACGGTGAGCAGCAGAGGCACGCTGATCAGCACCGCGAGATACCAGCGCCAGCTGACCTTGAACCGCAGCAGCCGGCCGGTCCACTGGCGCAGTCCCGCGCGGCCGTCGGCGGCCGCGGTGACCAGGAACGCGGACAGAATCGGGCCGAGATAAGCGCCGGGCAGCACCCCGGTCAGCTGATTGAAGCCCGGGCCGCCGGGAAAGGTGAACGGTAAGACGCCCAGGCCGTTGTCGGACAGGATGTAGGGCAGCCAGGCGGTCCAGCTGAGCAGGAAGGCGAGGGCGAAGAACCAGGTGAGCGGGCGGCGGGCGATGCTGCCGCGCAGCCCGGTGCGTTCGGCCCGGTGGACCGTGATTGTTCCACTGTGGACGGTGTTCACGGGTTTTCCCTTCGAGGAAGGTGAGTTGCTTGCTGCGATGGGAGACAGTTCACCAGTCGCTGCGGGCAAGGTCATTCCCGTGACCACCCGAACCGGGGTACAGCAGGCGCTACCGTGCGGCGCTCGGGCGAAGACGATCGGGTGGTTGCCGTGCCGCCCGTTGGCGGAGATCGTTTGTGGTTAATGTGGGATCATGACCGATCTCATTGATCTGACCGGCAAGTCGGTGATCGTCACCGGGGCGTCCTCCGGCATCGGCGCGGCCACCGCGCGCCGGCTGCACGCCGCCGGGGCCCATCCGGTGCTGGCCGCGCGCCGCGCCGACCGGCTGGCCGCGCTGAGCGACGAGCTCGGCGGTGCGCTGGCCGTGCCCACCGACGTGACCGACCCGGCCGCCGTGCGCGACCTGATGACCGCCACGCTGGAGCGCCACCAACGGATCGACGGGCTGGTCAACAATGCGGGCACCAGCCTGAACGGGCCGCTGGACCAGGTCGATCCGGCCGAGTACGACCGGGTTCTGCGGCTGAACGTGACCAGTCTGATCGCCGTCACCCAGGCGGTGCTGCCGGCCATGCGGGCCCAGGGGGCCGGGCGGATCGTGAACATCAGCTCGGGCACCACCCGCCGGGTCGCGGTCGGCCACGGCGCCTACGCGGCCAGCAAGACCGCGGTCAACATGCTCAGCGCGGTGTTCCGCGAGGAACTGGCCGCCGACGGCATCGCGGTGTCGCTGCTGCTGCCCTCGATCACCGCGACCGAGTTCGCCGACGGCGTGTTCAAACTGGGCGCCTCGCCCCGGCCGGGCATGGTGGTACAGAGCCCGGACTACGTGGCCGGCGTGGTGCTGCGGTTGCTGCGCACCGGCGAGGAGTCCTTCGACATTCCGCACGGCCCGGAGCAGCCCGGCATCGACCAGGTGCCCGAGTGACCACGGTGGACGGCTGAGCTCAGCCGGTCTTGGCGGATTCCTTCAGGCGCGCGGTCTCCCGGCGGAACTCGGCCATCACGGCCCGTTCCTGCCGCAGCCACTCGGGGTTCTCGGCCTTGATCGCGTCGATCTGCTCGGTGGTCAGCGCCTCGGTGATCCCGGCCCGGGCCAGGCCGCCGATGGACACGCCGAGTTTCGCCGCCACCACCTGCCGCGGGTGCGGACCGTTGCGACGCAGCTCGCGCAGCCAGTCGGGCGCGTCGGCCTGCAGGGCGTTGAGCTCGTCGCGGGAGACCACGCCCTGCTGGAACTCGTCGGGCGTGGCCTCGAGGTACACACCCAGCTTCTTCGCGGCGGTCGCCGGCTTCATCGTCTGGGAGGACTTGTGCGACGTCATGCGCCCAGGGTAACCAGCGCCGCGTAGCGGCCCACCGCGCGCCCGCTAACCTGGGCCGATGACCGGCTCGGACCCTGACGCTTCCTTCCGGCTCGGCTACGTCCTTGGCGTCACCCCCTCGAAGTGGCAGCGCACCTGGGCCGAGCGGCGGCCGGAAGTGCGGTTGGACCTGATCCAGGCCACCGACGAGCAGGTGGTCGGCCTGGTCCGGGACGGGGCGGTGGACGCCGCGCTGCTGCGGCTGCCGATCGACCGGGACGGCCTGCACGCCATCCCGCTCTACACCGAGACCACGGTGGTGGTGGCGCCGAAGGAGCACTGGCTGGCCGCGGCCGACGAGGTGACCGTCGAGGACCTGGCCGAGGAGATCGTGCTGCACCCGCGCGACGACGTGCTGGACTGGGACTCACCGCCGGGCCGGCCCGCGGACGAGCGGCCGGGCTCGACCGCGCACGCCATCGGCATGGTCGCGGCCGAAGCCGGATTGCTGCTGGTCCCGCAGTCGCTGGCCCGGCTGCACCAGCGCAAGGACCTGATCCAGCGGCCGGTGGTGGACGTGACCCAGTCGCAGGTCGCGTTGGTCTGGCCGTCGGTGGCCGAGACCGGCGAGCTGATGGAGGAGTTCATCGGGGTCGTCCGCGGCCGCACGGCGAACAGCACCCGCGGCCGGACGCCCGCCCCGGCCCAGCCGAAACGCCCGGCCGCTGCGCGCACCCCCGCTCCGGTCCGGCAGCGCTCTCCCCGGCGCGGCAAACCCCGCCGCCGCTGAGCGGTCCCAGCTGGGCAGCCAGGCGTCGAGCCGATGTCGTAGTCGTCGGCCACCCGCAGGCCGCGTCCGTTCCCCGGGGCAGCGAGCCCAGTTCGAGAAACCGGCCGGTGATGACGGCGGGCAGCGCTCCGGCCAGATGCGGCCTGCGCTGGGTCCAGTCCACGCAGTTCCGTGCGAGGACTCGCCGATTTCCCTGCGGCGCCAACGGATCGATGCCCAGATCGCGCAGCAATCCTTGTCCCGCAACGGTGAGCGCGTGATCGCGCTCGTCGAGCACGCTGTCCAGCGGAGAGCAACCGAAGTAGCCGGAATTCCGCGACAATGACGGCATGACACGAGTGCTGTTCACCGGCGGTGCGGTACTGGACGTGGTTTCCGGCAGGTCCACCACCGCCGACGTGGTGATCGAGGGGGACCGGATCGTCGGCGTCGGCCCGGGGCTGGACGGGGACGAGGCGGTGGACTGCGCGGGCCGCCTGCTCGTGCCGGGCTTCATCGACTGCCACACCCATGTCTGCCTCGGGGAAACCATTGGCGGCACGGAGGATCTGCCGCGCTCGGTCCGGCCGTTGTCGGCGGTTCCGGCGCTGCGCACGTTGCTGGGGCTGGGCATCACCACGATCCGGGACGCGTGGGGCGCCGACGCCGGGCTCCGGCTGGCTGTTGAGCGCGGCTGGATCGAGGGGCCGCAGGTGCTGATCAGCCTGCGCCAGGTGTGCACCACCGGGGGCATCGGCGACCACTGGTCGGCCCAGCTGGGAACGGAGGATCACTTCGGCGATCCCAGCCTGCCCGATCCGGTGTTCTCCGGCGCGGACGGGGCGCGGGACGTGGTGCGGCGCATGGTGCGGGCCGGAGCCGACTGGATCAAGGTGACCGCGACCGGATCGGTCATGGCCGGTCGCGGGTTCCGCGATGTGCAGTTGACGGCTGAGGAGATGCGGGCGCTGGTCGAGGAGGCCACCCGGCAGGGCAACCGGTCGATCATGGTGCACGCGCACGGGGCCCGCGCCGCCGAACTGGCCGCCCGGGCCGGGGCGCGCAGCATCGAACACGGCATCTGGCTGGACGAGCGCGCGGTCGACGCGATGCGGGCCGCGGGCGCCTGGTACGTGCCCACCTTGTCGGCCACCCAGGCCGATCCGGAGCACCTGCCCGAAGACGCGGCGCCGGCCCACCGCCGGTCGGTCGGGCTGGCGCTGGCGGCCGGGGTGCCGATCGCGATGGGCACCGACAACCCGGTCCGGCCCTATGCCGAGGCGTTGCGCGAGATCCACTATCTGGCCGAGGCCGGACTGGGCGCGGAGAGCGCGTTCCGGGCGGCGACCATCGAGGCGGCGCGCTTGCTCGGGCTGGCCGGGGATCGCGGCGAACTCGCGGTGGGCAAGCGCGCGGATCTGGTACTGCTCAACGGAACCGACCTGCGCACCGACGATCTGGCCGGCCGGATTCACGCGGTCTGGCGCAACGGCCGCCGCGCCGGATCGTGATCACGGGCGGAGAAACCGGCTCGGTGTGCGGGCGAATTCCTTGCTCTCGTCGCGACCTACGTCACCGGTTGCGAATCCAGTCCCTTGTGCCCGTCCCAGCCCAGTTCCCGGGAGATCTGGGTTGCGGCGTGGGTGAGCCGGGGGATGTGCTGCTTCAACTCCGCCAGCGGCTCGATGGCGCGCAGCGCGGTGAGCGACAGTCCGGCCACCACCGCGCCGGTGTGCCCGCGGATGGGCACCGCGACACAGTTGATGTAGTCCTCGAACTCGCCGTCGTCCACCGCCCAGCCGCGTTCCCGGATCTCGTCGAACTCCCGGGTCAGCGCGGCGGGCGTGGTGATCGTGGTCGGCGTGAACTTCTGGAACGACGCCGAGGCCAGCGCGGCCTCCCGCAGTTCCGGCGGGGCGAAGGCGAGCACCACCTTGGCTACGCTCGCGGTGTGCGTCTGGGCCACCGCGCCCACCCGCGACTTCATCCGCACCGCGCCGTGGCCCTCCATCTTGTCCACGTACACCACGTCCGAGCCGGACAGCTCGGCCAGATGCAGGGTGTGGCCCAGTTCCCGGACCATGCGCCGCAGCCAGGGATGCGCGGCCGCGCGCACGTCTATGCCGTCCAGCGCGGTGAACGCGACATCGGTGAAGCCGAAACCGATGGCCCACAAGCCATCCTCGGTGCGTCGCACGAAGTCGTGTTCCTCAAGCGCCTGCAGCAACCGCAGCGCGGTCGACTTGTGCACGGCCAGTTCGTCGGCCAGTTCGCCGAGCCGGCGCGGGTTCGCGGCGCAGGCGACGAGGATCGTCACCGCCCGATGGACCGACTGGGACACGTTGCGCTCACTCCAATCCAGGACCGCGCACGGACAGCACCGGCCAGTCCGCCGCGCCGGCCGCGGTCACGAATCGGTCCGGCTCGGTGGGAATCACGAAGTGGTCGGTCAGCGCGGTCAATGCCACCGACGCCATCAGATGGCCCAGCCGCAACCGTACCTGCTCGGACAGGCCGTGCAGCATCCCGTGCAGCCACCCGGCGGCGAACGCGTCCCCGGCGCCCACCGGCTCGACCACCTCCACCGGCAGCGCGGACACCACGGTCGATCCGGTGGCACTGAACGAGGTCGCGTCCCGCCCGCCGTCCTTGACGATCACCGTGTCCGGCGCGGGCAGCAGGGCGCGGACCTCCGGCGCCGTCCGCGCGCCCCACAACCGGTGCGCCTCGTCGAGGCCGACGAAAACCACGTCCGCCGCGTCGGCCAGAGCCAGCAACGCTTCGGCCGCCTGCCGCCGGGAGGGCCACAGCACCGGGCGGTAGTTCACGTCGAACGAGGTGCGCACGCCCCGGTCGCGGCCGGCCCGCAGCGCATAGCGCACCGCCGCCGCGCAACTGGCCGACAACGCCGGGGTCACCCCGCTGAGATGGATCAGGCCCGGCCCGGGCCGCAGCGCGATGTCGATGTCCATAATGGACAGTGTGGACGCGGCCGAGCGTTCCCGGTAGTAGGTGACCACCGAACCGTCCGCGCCGGGATCCTTGAGGAACAGCCCGGTGCGTACGCCGGGCATCCGGCGCACCAGCGAGACGTCCACGCCGGAACCGCTCAGGTCGGCCAGAATCCGCTCGCCCAGGGCATCCTGGCCGAGCCGGCTCATCCAGTACACCCGGTTTCCCAGCTGGGCCAGGCCCTGTGCCACGTTGGATTCGGCGCCCGCGGTGCGCAGGCCGAACGTGTCCGCCGCAGCCAGCGACGCGCCCCCCTCGGGCACCACCTGCGCCATGGTCTCCCCGACGCACACCACCGTTCTCGACGACACGATGCGCTCCCGTCCCCACGATGCCTGGCCTCGACGATACCCAGTAGCCGCAACTGCGTATGCACTATGTGCAACAAACACCGGATTTCTTGACACGCAGGTTCGGACGATCGAATCATTGTCGCGCGATCCGCTACTGCCGTTGCAAAATACGCAACGGCGTGGTGGCGGCACCGCAGGCTGAGGGTTCGTTCGTGCCGGACAGACAAGGACGTCGCCATGTTCCCCAGATCGATGGCCTGGCCCGTGGTCGTTTCCCTGCTGGCGGTTTTCGGTGCGGTGGCGGGAATTCCGCCCGCGCACGCCGCCGATCCGCCCAGTCCCGATCCGGCGGTGTCCTACGAGATCGTCGCCGCGGGCAGCAACGAGGCGCTGACCGCCGCGGGTACCGACACCGCCGCCGACCCGGCGATGAGCGTGGCCGCGTACACCGGGGCGGAGGATCAGCTCTGGCATTTCGCCGATCTGGGCGCGGGATGGTACCGGATCGTCAACGACCACACCGGAAAGTCGTTGTCCACGGTGAACGGTGGCTCGGGCAACGGCGCCGTGGTGCACCTGTGGGACTACCTGAGCACCTATCCCGACCAGCACTGGCAGCTCCAGGATCAGAGCGACGGCACGGTCGCCATTGCCAATCAGGGCAACGGAAACCGCCTGCTGTCCACACAGGGCGGGTCGCTCACCGACGGCACCCCGGCGCAGCTGTGGGACGAGGTGACCGGGCGGGCCGGGCAGAACTGGCGGATCGTGCCGGCGGGCTCGACCATCGATGTCGACGCGGGAAATGTCGTCGCGCACGTGCCGCAGGCCACCGCGGCCACCGGCATGGAGGACGTCAACCACGAGATCTACGGCGGCCTGTACAGCCAGATGCTCTTCGGTGAGGCATTCCAGGAACCGCCGGACGCCCAGGGCGTCAGCGACATGTGGACCGCGGCCACCACGGGCACGGCCACCGGATCGTTCGGGCCGACCACGAACGCGCCGTTCAAGGGCGATCGCAGCCAGACCATCACCTTCGAGGGCGGCGGCGGCACGGTGGGCGTGGCCGACAGTGGGCTCAACCACGAGGGCCTGAACGTGCTGGCGCACAAGGACTACGACGGTATGGTGACGCTGCGCGGCGCGCCCGGCGAGCGGGTCCAGCTGTCCGTGCAGAACGCCGGTGGCGGCACCAGTTACGCGAGCACCACGCTGGTCCTGCGCGGCACCGGCTGGCAGACCTACTCCTTCGACCTGACCCCGAAGGCCTCGGACCCGCACGCGCGGTTCGCCATCGCACTGCTCGCGCCAGGCTCGGTGGACGCCGGATATGCCTTCCTGGAACCGGGAACCTGGGGCCGCTACAAGAATCTGCCGGTACGCAAGGATGTGGCCGACGAGCTGGTGAGCGAAGGAGTCCAGGCCCTGCGGTTCGGCGGCAGCGCGATCAACGCGGACAGCTACCGGTGGAAGACCATGATCGGGCCGCGGCAGAACCGGCCGGTGACCGATGGCACCTGGTATCCCTACGAGTCGACCGGCTGGGGCATCTTCGATTTCCTGAACCTGGGCGAGGCGATGGGCGTGCAGGCCGTGCCCACGCTGAACATCGACGAGACGCCCCAGGACATGTCCGATCTGATGGACTACCTGTTCGCGCCGGTCAGCACTACCTGGGGTGCGCAGCGCGCCGCCGACGGGCATCCCCAGCCCTACGTCATCAACCGGATGGAGCTGGGCAACGAGGAGGCGGTGGACGACACCTACTGGCAGAAGTTCCAGGCACTGGCCTCGGTGATCTGGCAGAAGGACCCGGGCATGCGCATCGTCGTCGGTGACTTCTCCTACCAGGACGTGATCACCGATCCGTACCACTTCACCGGGGCGCCGCGGATCACCTCGCTGGCCGCGCACCAGAAGATCCTCGCACTGGCCAAGCAGTACCACGCCGAGGTCGACTTCGACATCCACATCAACACCTCGGTCACCTCGGACGTGCTGCACCAGGTCAAGGCACTGGACAGCTACGCGTACTGGCTGGGGCAGCTCGGTCAGGGCGCGAACTACAGGGTGGTGGTGTTCGAGCTCAACGCCAACATCCATTCCATGCAACGGGCCCTGGCCAACGCCTACGCCATCAACCAGTTGTCCCGGCGGGGCGACAGGGTCGACGTGGTCAGCTCGGCCAACGCCTTCCAGGTGGACGGGCAGAACGACAACGGGTGGGACCAGGGGCTGATCTTCTTCAACCAGAGCGCGGTCTGGGCCCAGCCGCCCTACTACGTCGAACAGCTCAACGCGCGCAGCTACCAGCCGAATGCCGTGGCCGCAACGGTTTCCGGTGGCGAGAGCTACACCGCGGACGCGCTGGCCGAAACCAGTGCCGACCACGGCGCGCTCACCCTGCGGGTGGTGAACACGCTGCCGGTGCCGCGCCGCTACACGATCACGCTGTCCGGCTTCCGGCCGACGAGTGCCACCGCCGCGGTGACCACGCTGAGCGGGGATCCCAGTGCCACCAACACCTTCGCCGATCCCGCGTTCGTGGTGCCGCGATCGTCCACGGTGGCCATCGGCGGGAACCAGCTCGTCGTGACCGTCGCGCCCGATTCCTACACCACGTTCACCCTCCGCTGACCCGCACCGGCATCCAGGACAGGAGAACCACCATGACCCGACGACGTGTCCGGCAGACCCTCGGCGCGAGCGTCCTCGCCGCCGCGCTGGCGATCAGCGCCTGCAGCACCAACTCCTCCGGCGCTAGCCCCACCAGCGCCCCGGCCAACAGCGCGGCCGCCGCGTTGCAGGGCTCGATCGCGTTCAACGATGCCAAACTGGCCGAGCTACGGGACAAGATCAAGGCCGCGCTGGCCGGCAAGGACCTGTCCGCGGTCAGCAACGCGGTGGTGGTGAACGTGGTGTCGGCCTACTGGGACGCCGCGAAGACCGGCGCGCAGAAGGCGGCGAGCGAACTCGGGGTGAAATCCACCTTCCAGGAACCGCCCACCGAGGACATCACCCAGCAGCTGTCCATCGTCAACACGCTGATCTCCCAGGGCATCAGCGGTTTCTCCATCTCGGCCATCCAGCCATCGGCCCTGTCCGGGGTGGTGTCCTCGGCCGCTGCGCACAACGTGAACATGCTGGCCATCGACTCGCCGATGCAGCAGTACCAGTCCTCGGTGCCGATCTACCTCGGCACGCCCAACTACACCGCGGGATTCAACGCGGGCAAGGCCATGGCCAAGCTGCTGCCGGACGGTGGTGACGTGGGAGTGCTGGTCGGCTCGCTCACCGCGACCAACGCCACCCAGCGCATCCAGGGCTTCCGGGACGCCATCAAGGGCACGAAGATCAACGTTTTCCAGGTGTACAACGACAACGGCGACGCCAACAAGGCGCTGCAGAACGCCTCCGGCGCGTTGCAGGCCGACCCGGACATCAAGGCGTTCTACGGCGTGTACTCCTACGACGGCCCGTCCGCCGGGCAGGCCGTGCAGTCCGCCGGCCAGGCGGGCAAGGTGCTGGTGCTGGCCGACGACTCCGAACCCAAGACGCTGCAACTGCTCAAGCAGGGGGTGGTGCAGGCGATGATTCTGCAGCAGCCCTACCAGCAGGGCTACATGAGCGAGTACCTGCTCGCCGCGATGAAGGTGCTCGGCGTGCAGCAGACCCTGGCCCTGGTCAAGCCCTACCTGGACAGCGACGGCTACACCCTGTCCTCGGGCATCGGGCTGGTGACCGCGTCGAACCTGGCCGCCTACAACGCCAAACTGGCCAGTTTCGGCCTCGGCTCCTCGTGACCGACAGCGAACCGGCGGGCGTCGCGGTCGCACTGCGGGACGTGCAGAAGATCTACGGTTCCGCGCGAGTGCTGCACGTGCCCGAACTTCGGTTGCGGCGCGGCGAGATCGTGGCGCTGGTGGGCGAGAACGGGGCCGGCAAGTCGACCATGATGGGCGTGGTCGCCGGCACCGTCGCCCCCACCACCGGCACCGTCGAGGTTGGGGGTGTCCCGGTCGCCCCGGGGCACCCCGCCTCGGCGGCGGCCGCCGGGGTGGCCATGGTGTCGCAGGAATTCCCGCTGGTGGGCCAGTTGTCGGTCGGCGAGAACCTGTTGCTGGGCCGGCGTCCGGCCGGCGCGCGGCGGGGTGTCGTCGACTGGCGGGCGCTGCACCGGCAGGCCCAGGCGGTGCTGGACGAACTGGGACTGCCGTTCTCCAGCAGGCAGCGGCTGGACGCGTTGTCGGTGGCCCAGCGGCAGTTGGTGGAGATCGCCAAGGCGTGGTCGCGTGATCCGCTGGCGCTCATCCTGGACGAGCCCACTTCGGCATTGGGCCCGGTGGAAGCGCGGCTGGTGCTGGACCTGGCCCACCGGGCGGCCGACCGGGGCGGCTGCGTGGTGTTCGTCGGGCACCGGCTGGACGAGGTGCTGGACGTGGCCGGCCGGCTGGTGGTGCTGCGCAACGGCGAGATCGTCGCGGATCGGCCGAAAACCGGTGCCACCGAGGAGGATCTGGTCCGTGCCATGGTGGGCGCCGAACTGGCCAACGAGGATCCGACACTGTCCACAGTGGATCAGTCGGTGGTGCTGGAGGCGCGGGAGCTGACCGCGGACGGACTCGGCCCGGTGGATTTCCGGCTGCACGCCGGGGAGATCGTCGGGGTGGCCGGCCTGATGGGGTCCGGGCGCAGCCGGTTGCTGCACACGGTGTTCGGGGCCCAGCCCCGCACCGGCGGCACCCTCACCCTGCACGGCGAACCGTTCCGGCCCGGTTCGCCCTCGGCCGCCATCGCGCACGGCGTCACGCTGGTCGCCGAGGATCGCAAACAGCAGTCGCTGCTGCCGCACGCGCCGATCCGGTGGAACCTCACCCTCACCGCGCTGCCCCGGCTGGCCCGCCGCGGTTACCTGAGCCCGCGGGCCGAACGCCGGGAGGCGCGGCGGCTGATCGAGCTGTCCCAGGTGCGCTGCCGGTCGGCCGAGCAGCCGATCCGGGCGCTGTCCGGCGGCAACCAGCAGCGGGCCATTTTCGGCCGGGCGATGGCCACCCGGCCCGAGGTGCTGCTGCTGGACGAACCCACCCGGGGCGTGGACGTCGGGGCCAAGGCGGAGATCTACCGGTTGATCGCGAACGCGGCGGCCAACGGTTGCGGGGTCCTCGTCGCGTCCTCGGAACTGGAGGAGCTGCTGCGGATCTGCCATCGCATCGTGGTGATGGCCGGTGGTCTTGCGGTGGCCACATTGGACCGCGCGGACTTCACCAAGGAACTGATCATGACCTGGGCCACCACGGTCGAGCCCAGGTGAGCACGGACGAGGGGCAATCATGACAGCGTCGACGAACGCGGACACTCCGCCGCGCACCCCACGCCCGCCCGAGACGGTCGATCCCGGCGCGCGCTGGACCCGCAGACTGGCCGAGACCCCGGAGATCGGGGTGATCATCGCCTGCGTCGTGGTGTTCATCGCGGTGTGGCTGGACAAGAACCGGTTCGCCGATCTGGCCAACCTGCAGGAGATGGGCCGCAACCTGGCCGAGTTCGGGGTGCTCGCGGTCGGCGAGAGCCTGGTCATCCTCACCGGCGGGATCGATCTGTCGGTGGGCGCGCTGGCCGCACTGGCCGGGGTGTTCAGCGCCTGGTTGTTCGTGCACGCCGGATTGCCGCTGCTGCCGTGCATCCTGCTCACCGTGCTGCTGTGCGCGGCGGTCGGCCTGGCCCATGGCCTGTTCGTGACCCGGCTGAACGTGCCGCCGTTCGTCATCACCCTGGTCACCTACACCGCGGCCCGCGGGGTGGCCGAGGCGATCACGCAGAGCGTGCCGATCACCATTTCCGGGCAGGGCTTCATGAACCTGTCCCGGCTGACCGTGCTCGGCATCCCGTTGCCCACCCTGGTGTTCATCGTGGTCGCCCTGGCCGCGTGGTTCTTCCTGGAACGGATGTACCTTGGCCGGCAGACCTATGCGCTGGGCGGCAACGCCGAGGCGGCCCGGCTGGCCGGGATCAACACCTCGCGCCGCATCGTGTGGACCTACGTGGCCAGCGCGGCGCTGGCCGGGATCGTGGGCATCATGATCACCGGACGACTCGGCCTCGGCGATCCCAGTGTGGCCTCCGGGTACGAACTGGACGCCATCGCCGCCGCGGTGATCGGTGGGGTGAGCCTGCTCGGCGGCCAGGGCCGGATCGTGGGCGTGGTGGCGGGCAGCGTGCTGCTGGTGATCATCAATGACGCGCTGATCGTGCTCAACGTCAGCCCGTACTACCAGCAGATCGTGCTGGGTGCGGTGCTGGGCATCGCGATCACCGTGGACCGGGTGCGGGCCAAACGACTCGGCCGGCCCCGCAGACTGGTCGGGTTGCGCGCCCCGGCGCGACCGGAGAAACCCTCGTGACCGCGCGTACTCGTCGGCGGGGACCTCAGAATTCCAGCAGCACCTTGCTGGAGGTGTCGGCGTCGGCGGCCACGGTGAACGCGGCCGGCGCCGCACGCAGCGGGTAGACATGGCTGACGATCGCGTCCACGTCCACTCCCGGATCGGCCAGGAAGTCCAGTGCGGCCGGGATTTCCGCGTCCAGCCGCAGGGAGCCGGTCACGGTCAGTTCGTGGGTGACGAACAACCACGCCGGCAGCGCGAGATCGCCGCCCGGCTGCTGCCCCACGGCGACCACGGTGCCGCCCGGACGCACCCCGTGCAGCGCGGTGGCCAGCCCGGCCGGTGTGCCGGAGGACTCGAACGCGATATCGGCGAACGCGCCAAGACCGCTCGCCTCGGCGGCTGGCAGTCCCCGGTCCGCGCCGACCTGCCCGGCCACCCGCAGCGGCCGGGCGCGGGTGTCCAGCACGGTGATCTCGCGCGCGCCGCGATGCCGCAGCACGGCGGTCACCAGCAGCCCGATCGGCCCGGCGCCGACCACCAGCACCCGGGCCCCGGCCAGCCGCGCACCCACCGCCGAGGCTCGATTCACCGCGTGCCAGGCCACGCCCGCCGGTTCGGCCAGCACCGCGCGCCGCGCGGCCACACCGGCGGGCACCGGGATCAGCCGGTCGGCGGGCACCACGATCCGGGTGGCGAAGCCGCCGTCGGTGTGCGGGAAGCGGGCCGCGCTGCCCAGGTAACGCAGGTCGGCGCACAGGTTGCGTTGTCCGGCCTGGCACCATTCGCACCGCCCGCAGGTGGTCGCCGGATGCGGCACGACCCGGGTGCCCACCGCCGCGTCGTCCGGGGTGGACAGCACGGTGCCGACCACCTCGTGGCCCAGGATCATCGGCGCGCGCAGCACCGACGCGCCGACCGCGCCGTCGCGCCAGTAGTGCAGGTCCGAGCCGCAGATCCCGCCGTACTCCACCCCGATCACCGCATCGCCCGGCCCGCGTGCCGGGGCGGGCTCGGCGTCCACCCGGAGGTCGTCCGCGCCGTGCACGCGCAGTGCCTCGATCGACTGAGTGTCCATTGTGGATTCACTTCCGTGGTTGGGGAATCAGATGACCGCGGTCATCCCGCCGTCGACGTAGATGATCTGGCCGTTGACGAAATCCGAGGCGGGCGAGGCCAGCCACACCGCAGGGCCGGCCAGATCCTCCGGCTCGCCCCAGCGCCGGGCCGGGGTCCGGCCGATCACCCAGTCGTGCAGTTCGGGATCGTTGAGCAGCGCGGTGTTCAGGTCGGTGCGGATGTAGCCCGGGGCCAGCCCGTTGATCTGGATGCCGTGGGCGGCCCACTCGGCGCACATCACCTGGCCCAGGTTGCCCAGCCCGCCCTTGGCCGCCGCGTAGGGCGCGGTGGTGCCGCGCACCAGCTTGTTCTGCACCGAGCAGACATTGACGATCTTGCCGTGCTTGCGTGCCACCATGCCCCGGGCGATCCGTTGGGCCAGCACGAAAGCGCTGGTCAAGTTGGCCGACAACACGTCCTGCCAGGCGTCCACCGGCAGGTCCAGCAGCGGTGCGCGGCGCTGGATGCCCGCGTTGTTGACCAGGATGTCGATGCCGCCGATCCGGTCCTGGACGGTGTCCACCGCGTCCAGCATCCCGGGATGGTCGGTGATGTCGAAGCCGATCGCGTGCAGCCGCGCGTCGAAGCCCTCCTCGGCCAGCCGGACGGCCAGTTCGGTGCGGGCGGTCTCGGCCCGGTCGCGGGTGCTGCCGTGCAGCACCACCTCGGCCCCGGCCCGGGCCAGCCCGGCCGCGATGGCCGCGCCGATGCCCCGGGTCGAGCCGGTGACCAGGGCTCGCCGCCCGGCCAGATCGAAGGGTGTCGGCCGGGTTGTGCCGGATTCGGTCACGGTTCCCATCCCATCTCGGTGGTGGCCATCTCGACCAGTTGCCGGGCGATCCGTTCCGCCCGGGTCGCCGCCGGGCCGGTGCTCTCGCCCGCGTTCGCCGCCTCGGTGGCCGAGCGCAAGGCCGACACCAGCCGCCGGTGCAGGGTCAGGGAGGCCGGGGTCCACTCGGTGGTCACCGAGCGGGGCTCGCGCTGCCGGGCCCGCAGCGCGGCCAGCACCACCCGCTCGAACCGGGCCACCAGTTCGTTGCCGCAGTTGCTCAGGATGGCCGCGTGGAAGATCTCGTCGGCCCGCAGGAAATCTGCGCGATCCTGGTGCGCCGCAGCGGTTTCCAGGTCGGCGCAGGCGCGCGCCATGGTGTCCAGTGCGGCGCCGTCCAGCCGGCCCGCCACCAGCCGGGCGGCCAGTGGTTCCACGCCCCGGCGCAGTTGCAGCAGATCGCGCAGCTGGTCGTTCTCGCCCGGGCCGGCCGCTCGCCAGGCGATCACGTTGGGGTGCAACAGATCCCACTCGGTGCGCGGCAGCACCCGGGTGCCGACCTTGTGCCGGGCCTCGATCAGCCCGAGGCTGGCCAGCACCCGCAGCGCCTCGCGCAGCACCGACCGGGAAACGTCCAGCCGGGCGGCCACCGCGTCCAGGTCCAGCACGCTGCCCTCGGGGTACTCGCCGCCGACGATGGCCGGGCCGAGGTGATCGAGGACCAGTGTGTGCAGGTCGCCCGATCGCTGCATCGTTCCGCCTTGTCCACTCGCCGGTCATCGCATAATAATCATACTAATCGGATGATTGGTAGCCCTCATGAAGATCACTTCCGTGGACACCTTCCAGGTCGCGCCCCGCTGGCTGTTCGTGCGCATCGGCACCGACGAGGGGGTGACCGGCTGGGGTGAGTCCACTTTGGAGGGTCATGCCGACGTGGTCCGGGCCGCGGTCGCCGCGCTGGCCGAGCAACTCCTCGGCCGCGACCCGCTGCGCATCGAGGACCACTGGCAGCTGCTCACCAAGGGCGGCTTCTACCGGGGCGGACCGGTGCTGTCCTCCGCGGTGTCCGGCATCGACCAGGCCCTGTGGGACATCGCGGGCAAGACCCACGACGTGCCGGTCTGCCACCTGCTCGGCGGCCCGGTGCGCGAGCGGGTGCGGGTCTACGGCTGGGTCGGCGGCGACGATCCGCACGCGGTGGCCGAGGCGGTCTCGGCGCAGGTCGACGCCGGGCTGACCGCGGTGAAGATGAACGCCGGCGGCGCGCTCGGTCACCTGCCCACGGCCGCGCAGACCGCCGGGGTGGTGCAGCGGGCCACCGTCGCCCGCGAGGTGCTCGGCCCGGACCGGGACTTCGCGCTGGACTTCCACGGCCGCGTGTCGGCCCCGGCCGCGCGCCGCCTGCTGCCTCTGGTCGAGCCGTTGCATCCGCTGTTCGTCGAGGAACCGGTGCTGCCCGGCAACAATCACGCCGCGCTCGACCGGCTGGTCGGCGCTTCGGCCACGCCCATCGCCACCGGGGAGCGGCTGTACTCGCGGTGGGATTTCCTGCCGGTGCTGCAGGCCGGGGTGGCCGTGGTGCAGCCGGACATCGCGCACGCGGGCGGGATCTCCGAGGTGCGCCGGATCGCCGCGCTGGCCGAGACCTTCGACGCCGCGCTCGCGCCGCACTGCCCGCTGGGCCCGCTGGCCCTGGCCGCCTGTCTGCAGGTGGACTTCGCCACGCCCAACTTCCTGATCCAGGAACAATCCCTTGGCATCCACTACAACCAGGGCGCCGAACTGCTGGACTACCTGCTGGACAAGTCGGTGTTCGAGTTCGCGGACGGTCACGTCACGCTGCCCGCCGAGCCGGGCCTCGGGGTGCGGATCGACGAGGCCGCGGTGCGCCGGGCCGACGAACTGGCCACGCCGTGGCGCACCCCGACCTGGCGCCACCCGGACGGCAGCTTCGCCGAGTGGTGAAGGTCGGCGCCGCTGAGCCGAGGACGCGTACCGCACCTGGTCCAGACCGGATCGCCCGGCCCTGGCCGGTAATCGTTGGTGTGGCGATGGAAACACCCGGGATTCAGGCACGGTCGGCACGGGCAGTCCAATGGCATGGCCGAACAACACGAAAACCCTGGCACGGTAGCCAATCCCCGGCGCACGAACGTTCAGCGGCCGGCCGATCCGGACCGGCAGCTGGTGGACGAAACGCCGTCGCCGGGACACGATCCGACCGATCAGCCCTGGCCGGAAGTGGCAGCGGAGGTCAAGCGGGCCGTCGAAGACGCGGACGGACCGGCGAAGGGCCATGGATAGTCCGTAGCCGGCGGCCGGGTAACGGCGCGCGCGATCAGTCGGCTTTGCCGCGGCCGAACAGCGTGCCGACGGTGACGCGCAGGACCGCGTCCAGCGCGTCGAACAGCAGCGACCGCTGCGCGGGCGGCTCGGTCGACCGGCCGAGCGCGGCGGACCGGGCTCCGGCCTGGGCCACCGTCCGAAGCACGGTTTCCGCCACCTCCGGATGTCCCAGTGGCAGCGGCGGACCGGCCGATCCGGACTCCTCGCTCACCATGGCCATGACCGGCACGTTCCGGTCGTCGAATTCGCGCGAGATGACCCGCACGTCGTGTTCGTCGATGGGCGGCGGATCCACCAGCAGCACCGAGCGGATCGTGGCTCGGCAGTCCATGGCCAGCGCCAGCGCGAGCGGCGCGGCCGCGCCACCGGCCACCAGATGCACCTCGCCGTGCGGCGGAAGCTCCCGGTGCGCCGTGGCGTCCACCCCGGCGTGCTGCCGGGCCACGGGCAGTCGGCACCAGGTCACCGCCAGCCGGTCGGCCAGCGAGCGCCAGGTGTCCGGCAGCGTGCCACGGCCGGACTCGCCCGCCGGGTCCAGCACGACCACCGCGGGCGCCTGGGCCGGGCCCGCGTGCACCGCGCTCGGGCCGTGCGTGGCGGCCCCGTCCTCGGTTGTGCTCATGTTCCGCTGATACCCCTCCGGCACCGGTCGAAACCGCACACAGCGCGCATCACACAAGCCCGTGCATCACACAAGCCGTTGTGGGCCGGGTTTCACCCCAGGCCGCCCGGGTATCCGCGCTGCGGGTAAACAAGCACGGAATCGGGGAACGCATGGTCACGGAAGCCGCTCCGCCACTCACCCGGCCGATCCCGGTACGTCGAGCGCCGATCGGCTCGGCACTGGTCAACGTGCTGCGCACCACGGATCCCAAGATGCTGGGCATCATGTACCTGACCACGTCGTTCGGCTTCTTCATGGTCGGCGGCGTGATGGCCCTGTTGATGCGTACCGAGCTCGCCCGGCCGGGATTGCAGTTCCTCTCGCAGGAGCAGTACAACCAGCTGTTCACC
>DASZNF010000071.1:0-109507 GCA_035551355.1 Pseudonocardiaceae bacterium
TGGCGATGCGGGCCGAGGGCTCGCAGTCACGCCTGTCCCAGGTCGTCGCCCGCATGGAGCAGCACGGTTGGATGCGCCGTACCCCCGATCCCGCGGACGGCCGCTACACCCTGGCAATCCTGACCGATCAGGGCCGGGCGAAGGTCACCGAGACCGCGCCGGGCCATGTCGAGGAGGTCCGCCGCCTGGTCTTCGACCCACTGACCAAGGCCCAGTCCCGGCAGCTGCGCGAGATCAGCCGGCGCATCGTGCGCGCCACCGACGCGGACGACCGCGGTACCGACGGCAAGCCGCCGCCCGCCGCCAAGCCCGCGCAGACGCCAGGATGACCGGGACCCTCGACCGTCTCGACCTACTCGGCAAGGGGCCGCCGCAACTGCTGCGGATTCGTCGGGGCCTGCTGACAGTGAGCACGGAAGTGACCCTCGGTTGCTACTCTGTGCGATGATCGTGGGCCATCGAGCGAGGGGGCGGCCGTGCTGGTGGATGTCGTGATGAGCGAGGTCGCCAAGACCGTCACGGCCAGCGCGGCCAGCGCCGGTCTGACGGGGCTGGGCCAGCTCTGGCGGTTGATCCGGAACAAGGCCGACCAGGAGCCTGATGGCCTGCCCGCCGGTCTTGCCGCGCTCAACGACTTTCTGGTGCGGCGTGCCCGGGAAGACCCGGAATGGGCGGACGAGGTCGCGCGGGAACTGGCCGCGCGGTTGGCCAGCAGCGGTACAGCGGAGGGTCCGGCGGGCATGTATCCACCGCCCACGCCGTTCTGCGATCGCGACACGCTCCGCACCGAAGGGCCGGAGCGCGGCATCTGGGTGTACGCCGGGCCGCCCGGGTCCGGGAAGACCGCGCTGGTGCGCCAGCTGGCGGCGGACCGGTCCGGGGTGTTCCCGGTTCATCAGTGCCAGGTCGACCTGGATCTGTTCCGCGACGGTGACTTCCCGTTGCTGGGCGAGGCGAAGCGGCATGTGTTGCGGCAGTTGGGGATCGCCTCGATCGCCGGGGCGGAACCGGAGCTGAGCCAGCAGTATCTGAGCGTGGGGCTGCACCGTCGGGTCCTGCTGGTGCTGGACAACGTGCTGGGTGCGGCGGAGGTCGACGCGCTGGCCCCGGGGTGGCCCGATGCCCTGGTCCTGGTGACCACCCGTCGGCTCACTGCCGAGCTGCGCGGCCGGTTCACCTGGCGGGAACTGGGTGGGCTGGACGATGCCGGCGCCACCGAGATGCTGGCCCTGCATTGCCGTCTGCCGGAACTGCCGGCGGCCGAGCCGGCGGCCACGACCGAGCTGTTGGCCCGATTCGGGCGGCAGCCCTGGGCGATTCAGCTGCTCGGCGGCATCCTGGCTTTCCGCGCGGGCGAAGACCGGCCGGTGGCGGGCCTGGTAGCCGAGTTCGCGGCGGACGGGGTCACCAGCACGCACAGGGAGTTGCTGGCCAGGACGGTCGCGCGGTTGTCCGGCCAGGCACGTGCGGATTTTCCGGTGCTGGCCGCGCATCCGCGTGGCGATTTCGCGGTGGATAGCGCGGCTGCCCTGCTCGGTCGGCCGGTGGCGCGATCCAGCGTCGAGGAGTTGCGGGAGATCGGGCTGATCGAGGCCCTGCCGACCGGCCGGTACCTGATGTCCTGGTCGGTCCGGCGTTACGCCGAAGACCTGCCGGACAGGCCGGATGTCGAGTCGGCGTTGGACCGGCTGCTGGACTTCTACGCCGAACACGCGGTCGCCGCCGATCTGGCTAACGGCAGCGAGCGGATGCGGTATTACACCCCGTTGGCGACCCGGCCGTGGGATCTGGGCAAGGACCGGATCGAGTGGCTGGCCGCCGAGGCGGAGAACCTGGTTGCCCTGGCCGAGCGGGCTTTCCTGCGGTGCCGGTTCGAGCGGGCCGGTCAGTTGTGTGCGGGCTTGGAAATCCTGTCGCTGCACCGGCAGGGCTGGTACGGGGTGTGCGCGCAGGGGTTCGAGTGGGGTGCCCGCGCGGCCGAACAGCAGCCGGACGCCGCGGCTTTGGCAGCCCGGCAGCACGCGCTGTGCGGGCGGGCCCACGCGATGCTGCACCAGTTCGACCGGGCACGGGCCGAACTGGACGCCGCGTGGCAGGCCGCTCGGACCATCGACGATCCGCGGCTGGAATCGTCGCTCTGGGAATTCGAGGGCCGGCTGGCTGAAGAACAGGCCGGCTACCAGTCGGTGCCGAACTGGACGCCGGCGATCGACGCGCTGGAGCGCGCGGTGGGCATCGACCGGCGCATCGGGCACCGCCGGGCGTTCGGGCTGCACGCCCGGATGCTGGCCAATGTGCTGGCGAAGGAAGGCCAGCCGGAGGCGGCGCTGACCTGGCTGACCGAGGCGCTCGCCAACACCGAGGACAGCGAACACCGCAATCGGTCCCGCCTGCACGCGGTGAGCGCAAAAGTCCAGGTGATCATGGGGAACGTCCCGGCCGCCCGGGCGGATCTGGCGCAGGCGCTCACACTCGCCGGCACGGCCAACGCCGCCACGTATGCGGAGGAACTGGCCGATCTCGAAGCGGAGATCGAGTTCCGCGAGGGCCGGGTGGGCGAGGCCCGCTCGCGCTGGGGTGCGCTGGCTCAGGACTGCGTCAACATCGGACATCCGCGTGCGGAGCTGTATCTGAAGAAGCTCAGCTGGGACGTCCCACCTGGACGGTGACGACCTCGTCGCCACATCGGAGGTTGTGCTGTCCGGTCAGCGGCCGGCGCTGGCTGGCCCGCACGAACGCCAGCGAGGCCAGCAGCAGCGGGTCGAATCCGGCTGGGGGAGCGGGGACCGTCAGGGCGAGGAGTTCGTGCCGGGTGTGCACCAGACAGGTCGCCGTGTCGCGGACCGTGGCGACCAGGCGCGCGTCCGGCCACTGGGCGAGCAGCTCCGCCGCGATCGCCGGGAAGTCATCCGGGCTGTGGCAGGTCAGCACGGAGGCCGCCGCGAGCTGCCGGACGGAGCCCTTGGCGGCGTCCACCACCAGGTGCCGGTAGTCCAGGCCCGGCCTGGGCGGGCCGTGCTCGGCGGCCGGAAACCGGTGCAGGACAACATCGTCGTGCTCAGTATTGGTGTGTTCGGTGACGCCGACGACCAGGGCCACCGGCGGCTCGGCCGTCCGGGGCGGCGGGGCGACCGGGGGATAGTCGGCTGCCTCGTCGGGCTCGGGCAGGTTCAGCAGCCGGTACAGCAGGGCCCGGAGGACGGCGGCCGATTCTCCGGGCAGGCCGGCCGCCATCAGGGCGAGGTCGTGCCAGCTCTGGTCCGGGTACGCGGTGCCGGCGGCGCCGAGCTGGCGCCACAGGTCGCCTGTGACGTCGAGCCGGGCGGCTTTCGCCGCCAGCAGGGCCAGCGGAGAATCGGGCACCGTCTGGCCGGAGTCACCGGGCGTGAGTAGCAGCGGGATGTCCAGGGCGGCCGCGTACAACGCGATGGAGCCCTGGTCGGACACCACGCAGTCGGCGGCGATCAACGCCGATTGCCAGCGATCCGGGCTGATCACCCGCACCCCGGCGGCGGTGGCTCGGGCCAGCCAGGCCCGGACCTGCCATGCGCCGTGGGCGGCCGAGATACCGGGATGCAGCACCGCAGCCACCCGGTAGTCGTCGACCGGCAGTGCCGTGGCGATCTGTTCGGGCAGGTGCGGAAACCGCCCGAGCAGCGATTCGGGACCCCAGGTGGACGCCAGCAGCACCAGCGTCCGACCGGTGCCACCCAGCTCGGCTCGATAGAGCGACCGGCAATACCGGCTGGCCAGCAACCGGTCGAGTGCGGGGTCCCCGATCAGGGCGGCCCGGGGTCCGGCTGGTGGGCATCGCGAGGCCAGTCGCGCATGCTGGTCGATGTGCGAGATGCCGATCGCGGTGGGCACCACGCGGCCGTTGTGGAGCAGCCGGTTGGGATTCATCCCGGCCACCGTGCGGCTGCCCGGATAGTGTTTCTGAAAGCCGATACCGTGCGGCACCAGCAGGATCGGGCCGGTGAGCTGTTCCAGCCGGTCGTTCTCGCTGGCCGCGATGATCAGGTCGAAGCGGCCGGCGACCGCCTGGTCCCAGGACACGACCACGCCGTCCAGCTCGGTCAGGAATGCCTCGACACCGCGCCGGAACACCGCGGCATTGGCGGGATCGGTGGTGAACACAATCTGGACGCGGTGGTCGGTTTCGATCAGGGTGACGATGTCCAGCAGCCTGGTCAGCGCGGTCACGGTGCGGCTGACCACGAGCACGACCCGATCAAAGCCGATGGTTAGCCAGTGTCGAAGATCCTGCGCGAGCAGCGGCTCCCGGCTCCCGGGCATCATTCCCGGCTCCCGGCTCCCGGGGCGCCATTGTATTCGTCCGAGTGCTCTCTGTAATCACTCGTACGGGTACGGCGGGCCGGGCTGGTCATAGCCGCAGCGTACGGGGGTCGAGATGCCGCGTTTGCGATCGCCCGAGTGGATGTGAGCGATCTGACAAGGCGTTGGCCATGCGGCTGGAGTCTGTTCTCCATCACCGCGGTTGCCCCGGTCGTATCACGGTGAATCCGCCGCGAAGCCCCCCGGTTGGCTCGTGGCTGACGCGGCAGCCCGTGCTATTCGGCGACCGTCAGGAAGTTGAAGTTTCCTTCGCCGACCGCCTCGCGCAGAGTACGGATGACCGGGCGCGGTTTTGTGGTAGGGGCCGAATGCAGACCCGTCCGGTTCTGGCTTCCGGTTCC
The DNA here is from genome assembly GCA_035551355.1 of Pseudonocardiaceae bacterium. Classification (GTDB taxonomy): domain Bacteria; phylum Actinomycetota; class Actinomycetes; order Mycobacteriales; family Pseudonocardiaceae; genus DATATV01. Next base: position 4,698 of record DASZNF010000071.1, read on the forward strand.
GGACAGGGCGTTGACCCGCTGTGCGACCAACCGTTACGCTCAGGTTTGAACCAATTAAAACGTTTCATATCGGGTGGTTGGTCGTTCCCTCGACGCTGAGGAGCGCGAATGATCTTTCCTGGCCGTCTTCGTCGTCACTCTTCTCCCCTTGTGGTCGTCCTGGCCTGCGCCGTTGCGTGCGCGGTCGGCTTACCGGCCGGCTCGGCCGTTGCGGGGCCGTCGCCGTATTCCGGAGGCTGGCAGAGATATGTGCAGGCGCCTGCCGCTGCGAAGGTGTGTCCCACGTCGGTGGTGAGTACCTCGGGAACCGTTGCGGGGGCGCGGAATCTGGTGTGCGGGGGCTCCGGTGGGACGACGCTGAGCATGGTCGCCGGCGGAGCGGCGCCGACCATTGTTCTGGACTACGGCAAGGATATCGGCGGTGTGCCCTACTTCGACGTGACCACCGAGTCCGGGTCGCCCACCTTGCGCGCGGCCTACAGCGAGGGCCAGCAGTATCTGACCGCTACTGGCGACGCCGGGAATCCCTGGGGTGAAGGGGATTCCGCCCGTTATGACAGTTACTCGGTCACCGGGCCGGGGACCATCACCAACAGTTTTGTGCAGGGTGGGCAGCGGTTCGAGGAGATCACGCTGACTTCGCCGGGCACGCTGACGCTGGCGGATGCGGGCGTCAACTACATCGCGGACCAGTCTTCCTATCGCGGCTCCTTCCTGTCCAGCTCCGATGAGTTGAACAAGATCTGGTACGACGGCGCCTACACCGCGCAGCTGGACTCGATTCCGGACGGTTCGTTGCCGGGTTACTGGCAGATCCACGATGGGGTCATGGACGCGGCCGGCAACTCGGGCAACGATGGCGCGGGGGTGCTGACCACCGGCACGTCGTGGACCGATTACACGGACACCTTCGACGCGAAGATCGTGGCCAATCAGGCGGGATGGATGGTTCGCGCGCAGGATGCGACGGACGGGTATCTGTTCATTCTCAACGCCGACAACGACACCACGGGCACGCCGAACACGCTGCAGGAGTTGTCCGTGCACGACGGCAACTACACGATCCTCGGCATGGTGCCACTGACGACCGATCTCGCCCCGAATACCTGGCACACCGTGGCCACCGCGGTCACCGGCCCGAGCATCGCGATTTCGTTGGATGGCAACAAGATCGCCACTCTGGACTCGAATTCCCTCCCGGCAGGCGCTACCGCGTACTCCAGTGGGACGGTGGGTTTCCGGGAGTATTCAGGCGAGGAGGCGGACTTCCGGAACCTGAGTGTGGTGGACGGCTCTGGTGCCAGTCTGTACGAGAACGCCCTGAGTACTTCGGCCGATCTGTCCACCGTGGATGTTCCCGGCGTGAACACGGTGCCGTCGATCGTGGATGGGGCCAAGCGGGACCGGGCCATCTGGGTCGGGGACATGAACGTGGAGGGGCCGACCACCTACTACTCGACCGACGCGGCGGACTACATCAAGGGTTCGTTGCAGCTGCTGGGTAGTTACCAGTTGACCAGCGGGTTCGTCACCGGCGCGCTGCCGCCGCAGGATCCGGTGCACACCGGGCCGTTGACCCCGGGCACCACCGGCACCTACTCGGCCTCGTACTCGATGTACTGGGTGCTCGGCCTCGGGTCGTACTACCTCTACACCGGCGACACCGCGTTCGTGACGCAGGAATTGCCGACGCTGGAACGGGAACTGGCCTGGAACGCCTCCACCGTCGACGCCAACGGGCTGCTGGTGACCGACAACAATGACGGCAGCGACTGGGATTACTACGACGGTCCGAAGACCGGCGAGGTGACCGAGTACAACGTCCTGTACTACAAGGCATTGCTCGACGGCGCCGAGCTGGCCGACGCGGCCGGGCAGGGCGCGCAGGCGTCGACCTACCGGCAGCAGGCGGCGGCGCTCAAGATCGCCATCAACACCCGCCTGTTCAACAGCGCGACCGGGTTGTACGACATCAGTGACAGCCGGACCACCGGGGTGGCGCAGGACACCAACGCGCTGGCCGTGCTGTACGGCGTGGCGCCGACCGGTGCGGACTCCTCGATTCTGGCCAAGCTGAAGTCCGCGCTGTGGACCACGCCCTACGGGCCGGTGCCCTACACCGCCGACACCGGCTGGTCGTCGATCATCAGCCCGTACTCCGGCGGTTACGAGCTGGACGCGCGGCTGGCCAGCAACGACACCGCGGACGCCGAGTCGTTGCTGACCACCGAGTGGGGGCACATGATCTCCGCCGGCCCGGACGACACCGCCACCATGTGGGAGAACGTGGCGAGCGGGGACGGGACCCCGGGCATCGGCTCGGCCACCAGCCTGGCGCACGGCTGGTCGACCACGCCGACCGCCGCGTTGTCCGGCTATGTCCTCGGCATCCAGCCGGTGACCGCCGGGTACGCGACCTGGGTGGTACAGCCGCATCCGGGCGATCTGAGCTGGGCCCAGGGGCAGGCGCCGACGCCGCATGGTGCGGTGGGAGTGTCGTGGAACTCGCAGAGTGGGGCGGGGCGGTTCGGGATGACGGTGACCGCGCCCTCGGGCACCAGCGGCACGATCGCGGTGCCGACCTTCGGCGGTAAGCCGGTCGTCGTGGTGAACGGGCGGGTGGTGTGGAACGCCACGTCGTTCATGCCGGCCCCGGGGATCAGCGGCGCCCATTCCGACGGGAGCTACATCTACCTGACCGTCGCCCGGGCGGGCGCCTATCAGGTGTCGGCGGCTCCGCGAGGCCACTGAGCGCAGGCCGGAACGAGGGCGGGAAGCCGTTGCCAGGCAACGGCTTCCCGCCCTTTGTGCTGGGAAGCCGGGGTTGCCGGCAGACCTGGCTTGCCCGGCGCGTGGGAGGGGCGGCCGAGGCCGTCAACCGGGTCGTCGACGCAGTCCTGCGGGAGCGGGTCGAACCGCTCGGACCGCGCCTCCGCGGCCGCCGATCGGCCAGGTCACGGCCCGAGTTGATCACCTCTGCCGTCATGGCGACCCTGCGCGGCCGCCGATTGAACTGATTGTATTACAACAGTGTTCCGGCAAAACGGACACTGCTGAGTACCTGTGCGCTGACAAGGAAGTTCTTGCTTCGCGACACGCTGCACTGTTAGTGTCGCGAAGCAGTTTGTACGACAATCCGGATGTCGGCGGGCCCGCGGTTCCGACATCCCACCCGGTCAAGGGAGACTCGGATGACGACCACGGAGCCCGGTTCCGCTACCGACGCCCTCAGGTTCGACAACGTCACACTGGACTTCCCGGGCAGCCACCGGCCGGCCATCGCCGACGTGTCGCTGCGGGTTGCGCACCGCAAGTTCGTCGCGGTGATCGGGCCCAGCGGCTGCGGCAAGAGCACCATCCTGAACCTGGCCGCGGGATTGCTCGGGCCGACCGAGGGCGCGGTCTACTTCGACGGCGAGCCGGTCACCGAGGTCAACTCCGCCGCCGCCTACGTCACCCAGCAGGCCAACCTGCTGCCCTGGCTGTCCGTCCGGGCCAACATCGGGCTGGCGCTGAAGTTCCGCAACGTGCCCAAGGCCGAACGCGCGGACCGGATCGCGCACTGGATCAAGGTGGTCGGCCTGACCGGGTTCGAGGACCACTATCCGCGCGAACTGTCCGGCGGCATGCAGAAGCGGGTGTCCATCGCGCGCGCATTGATCTATGACCCGTCCATCGTGTTGATGGACGAGCCGTTCGGGCCGCTGGACGCCATCACCCGCCTGCGCCTGCAACAGGATCTGCTGAACCTGTGGGAACAACAGCGCGGCACGCTCGTGTTCGTCACGCACGACCTCAACGAGGCCATCTATCTGGCCGACGAGGTCGTGGTGATGTCCAAGGGGCCCGGCACCGTCCGGGAAGTGCTGCCGGTGCCCTTCGCCCGGCCGCGCGACATCGGCTCGTTGATCGAGTCACCCGAGTTTTCCGAGCTCTACAACGACTTGTGGAGCCTGTTCAAGGCGGAGCTCGACCTGACCGACGCCGCCTGATCCACCGACGAACGCCAAGCGAGGTCACAGCTGTGATAACGATCGAGGAAGGGATCGCCGTACCCGCCCCACCCGGGCGGGTATGGGAGGTCGTCTCCAATCCGGCCGAGGTGGTGTCCTGCATCAGCGGCGCCGAACTCGGCGAGTCCCACGAGGACGGCTCCTTCGACGGCACGCTGGTGGTGAAGTTCGGCGCGGTGCGGGTGCGGTTCGGCGCCCGGTTGTCGTTGACTCTCAACGAATCCGAGCACGAGGGCCGGCTGTCCGCGCGGGGCCGGGACGGGCAGGGCGCCACCCGGTTCAGCGCCGAGGCGACCTTCCGGGTCGTGGAGGACGCGCAGGCCGGTGGCTCGCGGGTGCGGATGTCCGGCGAGATCAAGCTGGCCGGCAAATTGGCCTCGGTGATCGAATCCGGCGCCGGCGCGGTGGTGGCCCGGATGACCAAGGAGTTCTCGGCCGAACTGGTGCGCAAATGCGCGGGCGAGGAGGCGGCCGAGGCGATCGTCGTGCCGTCGGCCCGGCAGACCTGGTGGGCGGTGTTGCGGGCCTGGTTGCGACAGATCGTCCACAAGCGACAGAACGAGCAGGCGGGGAGGGTCGGATGACCAGGCTCAACAGCATCATCGGCGCGCTGGAGGCCGGCCGGCACGCGTTCGGGGCGTTCGTCGCCCCGGAACCCGCTGCTGCCGCGGACTTCGCGGCCACCGACTACGACGGTCTGGTGTTCGAGGCCGAGCACAAGGCCTGGGACGCCACGGCGTTGCGGGGCTGCCTGCAGAACCTGCTGGACCGGCGGCGCATCGTGGAGGGCGGCACGCTGGCCGCCTCGCCCACTCCGCTGGTGCGGGTTCCGGTCAACGGCGCGGAATTCGGTCAGTGGCACGCCAAGCAGGCGCTCGATCTGGGTGCGTACGGGGTCGTCTGGCCGCACGTCACCACGGTCGAGGAGGCGCGCAACGCGGTCGCCGCCTGCCGGTATCCGCGGCTGCCCGACCAACCCCGGTTCGAACCGGCGGGCGTGCGCGGCGACGCGCCGGCCGCGGCCGCGCGCTACTGGGGCATCTCCAACCAGGAGTACTACCAGAAGGCCGATGTGTGGCCGCTGGACCCGGCGGGCGAAATCCTGGTGGTGCTGATGATCGAGGATCAGCGTGGTATCGAGAATCTGCCCGCGATCCTCACGCAGGTGCCCGGTATCGGGATGGTGCTGATCGGCGAGGGCGATCTGAGCCAGGAACTGGGTGTGCCCCGGCAACTGGAGCACCCGCTGATGATCGAGGCGCGCAAGCGGATCGTGGGGATCTGCCAGGAGAACGACGTCGTGGTCGGACATCCGCATGTCACCGCGGGCAACGTCGAGCGGGTGCTCGACGAGGGCTACCGGTTCTTGATGTCCGCGCCGGTGCGTAGCTTTCCCGGCCTGGAACTGGGCCGCAAGCTCACCGGCCGCTCCTGACCACCCCGCCGACTCCGGGAGACCGTTCATGGTTATCGACTGTCACGGCCATTTCACCACCGCGCCGCCCGCGCTAGGGCAATGGCGCCAGCGCCAGATCACGGCGTTCGAGGAATCCGGCGCCCGGGTGTCGCCCGACGAGCTGCACATCGAGGACGCGGAAATCGCCGCCGCCATCGAGGGCGGTCAGCTGAAGCTGCAGACCGAACGCGGCACCGATGTCACGCTTTTCTCCCCCGGCGCGGGAAAGATGGCCCACCACTACGGCGACGGACGGACCAGCCTGGACTGGTCGCGGGTCAGCAACGACCTCATCGCCCGGGTGTGCCGGCTGTTCCCGGGCCGGTTCGTCGGCGTGTGCCAGCTGCCGCAGTCGCCCGGTGACGGGCTGGCCTCCGCCATCCACGCCTCGGCCGCGGAACTCCAGCGCTGCGTGGAAGAGCTTGATTTCGTCGGCTGCCTGCTGAATCCGGACCCGTCCGACGGCTACTGGCAGGCGCCGCCGCTGACCGACCGGATCTACTACCCGCTCTACGAGAAGATGGTGGAGCTGGACGTGCCGGCCATGGTGCATGTGGCGATGTCGCGCAATCCGGCCATCCAGGGCACCTGCGCGCACTATCTCAACGGCGACACCTCGGCGTTCATGCAGCTGTGCCAGTCCGATCTGTTCACCGATTTCCCCACGCTGCGGCTGATCCTGCCGCACGGCGGCGGCGCGGTGCCCTACCACTGGGGCCGCTACCGGGGGATGATGGCCGACCAGGGCCGGCCGCCGCTGGAAGAAGCGTTGCTGCGCAACGTTTTCTTCGATACCTGCGTGTACCACAAGCGCGGCCTGGAGCTGCTGACCGATCTCATTCCGGCCCGCAACGTGCTGTTCGCCTCCGAGATGATCGGCGCGGTCCGCGGGATCGACCCGGAGGCCGGGCACCGGTTCGACGACACCAAGGCCTATCTGGATGCCATCGACTCGATCGGCGAGGCGGACCGGGAGGCGATCTACGGCGGCAACGCGCTGCGGGTGTTCCCGCGCCTGGAACGCGTGCTGGGCAACGAAAAGCAGAAGGAGCTCGCGCAGTGAAGGTCTACGAAGCGCTCGCCAACGCGTTCGCCGCCGAGGGCGTCACCGACGTGTTCGGCATGATGGGCGACGCCAACATGCACTGGATGAACGCGCTCGCCGGCCAGGGAGTGCGGCTCTACGAGGTGCGGCACGAGGGCTCCGGACTGGGCATGGCCGACGGATTCGCCCGCGCCGCCGGGAAACCGGGCGTGGTGACCACCACCAGCGGTCCGGGCACCGCGCAGCTGGCCACCTCGATGATCGTGGCCAGCCGGGCCCGCACCCCGCTGGTGGCCTTCTGCGGCGAGACCGCCTGGGGCGACCAGAGCGCCGTGCAGTACCTGGACCAGAAGCGCTTCGCCGCGGCCATCGAGTGCGAGTTCGTTCACCTCTCCCGGGCCGACCAGGCCGAGGAGGTGGTGCAGCGGGCCTTCTACCTCGCTCGCACCGAATCCAAGCCGGTGATGATCAGCGCGCCGATCGACGTGCAGCAGCAGGAGTTCGAGGACGTCGGGCCCTACGTCCCGTCCACCGAACTGATCCGTGTCCCGAAACTGCTGCCGGACCCGCAGCTCATCGAGCAGGCGTGCGAGATCATCGGCGCCAGCAAGCGGGTGGTGATCGTCGCCGGCCGCGGTGCCCGCAAGGCCGGGGCGGGAGAGCAGATCCTGGCGTTGCAGCGGCGCACCGGCGCCATGCTGGCCACCACCCTGCAGGCCAAGAACTGGCTGTGCGCGGAATCCGAGTACCACGTGGGCATCGCCGGGCTGTTCGGCAGCAAACTGGCCATGGAGTTGTTGCAGGAAGCCGATTGTGTGGTCGCGGTCGGTGCGAGCCTGAACCATTACACCATCGAGAGCGGCTATCTGTTCCCGGACGCCAAGTACGTGCAGATCGACACCGCGCCGCACCTGGTGATGGGCAACGGTCAGGTCGCCGACTGCTATCTGCAGGCCGACGCGGTCACCGCGGTCACCGAACTGACCTCGGCGCTGGAGAATCGCGGCGTCCAGCTGGAGGGCTTCCACACCCCCGAGGTGCACAGCCGGCTGTCCGCGCCGCTGATCGACCCCACCGAGTACCGGGGCGAGCGGGGCCTGCTCGACCCGCGCGAGGCGATCGCGGTGCTGGACGCCGAACTGCCCGGCGAGATCGACCTGGTGCTGGGCAGCGGGCACCAGACCGACTTCGGCACCATGCTGTTCCAGCGGTCCCGCGAGGTCACCTCCAACTACGGCATGTTCGGCGCCATCGGCCAGGCCCCGCTGATCACCATCGGCCAGGTGGTGGCCAACGGCGGCAAACCGACGTTCGTGGTCGAGGGCGACGCCAGTTTCCTGATGCACCTGTCGGAGTTCGAGACCGCCTGCCGGTACGCGCTGCCGGTGCTGGTCGTGGTCATGAACGACGAAGGACTTGGCGCGGAGTACCACAAATCCCGCGCTAAAGGCCTCGACCCGGAGCTCGCGGTGATCCCTACCCCGGAGCTCGGGTCGGTGGCCAAGGCCCTGGGCGGCGGTGGCGCGACCGTGCGCACACCGGGCGAACTGCGGGTCGCGCTGGCCGAGTACCTCCGCGACCCGCGGCCCACCGTGATCGACGTCCGGATCACCCGCGATGTGCTCAGCGTGCCCTATCGGCGCATCCAGTACGGGGAGGACGTGTGAACATGACGGAGCCGTCTGTCCGTTTAGGCCAGTATCCGCGCGCGAAGGCGTTGCCGGAGGGCGAGGCGGAGTTCCTTGATGGCTGAGCAGGCCGAGGAACGCGCCGAGCTGCGGGACCGGGGCGCGGCCCCGACCCGGCGGCCCACGGTGTGGACCCCGGACCTGCTCGGCAAGATCGAGTGGCGGGTACGCGCCGCGGCCGAGCCGTTCCGTGGTATATCCATAAAGGACGGAGTCGAGCCGGGTCTGTTTCCGTTGACCGCGACCGGGGTGGACTTCAACGGGCTGCGCCGCGCGGGCGAGGACTATTTGGGTTCGCTGTCCACGGCGCAGCTGGCCGAGGGCCGGTTCGCCATGCACGACGTGTCCTGGCGGCACTGGGCCAATGGCGCCCGCTACTTCCTGCGCCACGGGCTGTGCCTGGAGGAACTGGCCGAACGGCAACGCGAACTGGCCCTGGAGATCATGCGCCGCAGTCTCAGTGACGCCGGTTTCCGCCAGGTCGTCGACCTGATGAAGCTCAACCGCACCATCGGCGAGCTGCGCGGCGAGACCGATCTGCTCAACGAATGGCTCTACTGGTTCAGCGTCTACGGCGAGCCCGAGCGCGGCAAGCCATGGGGCTGGCAGCTCGATGGTCACCACGTGAACGTCAACTGCGTTCTCGTCGACGACCGGATGGTGCTCACGCCGACCTTCCTGGGCGCCGAACCGGTCATCGCCGAGGGCGGGAAGTTCGCCGGAACCGAGGCCTTCCGCCGCGAAGAAGCGTTGGGGCAGCGGCTGTTCAGCGGTTTCGATGCCGGCCAGCGAAAGCGCGCGACCATCGGCGACGGGCTGCCCGAGGACCTGTTCGCCGGCGCGTTCCGGGACAACTTCGAACTCGACTACGCGGGCCTGCCGTTCACCGAGCTGACCGAAGCCCAGTACGCCACCGCGCTGGACCTGGTCGACCTCTACGTCGGTCGGGCCGGCAAGGCCCACGCCGAGGTGCGCCGGGAAGAGGTGCTGGCCCACGCCGACCGGACGTACTTCGCCTGGATCGGCGAAGCAGACGGGGTTTTCTACTACCGCGTGCACAGCCCGGTGATCCTCATCGAGTTCGAGCACCAGGCCGGTGTCATGTACGCCAACGAGGTGCCCACCCGGCGGCACATCCACACCGTGGTGCGCACCCCCAACGGCAACGACTACGGCGCGGACCTGTTGCGGCAGCACCACGAGCGCCACCACCGCGGAGCGGGACACAGCAAAGGAGCAGGGGAATGAAGATCGTCCTTGGACGTGACGACCTGGCGGCGGCGGCCGGGGCCGCGGCCGTGCGGGCCGGGGTCGAATCCGAGCGGGTCGAGGTGAAGCCGGTGAACAGGGCTTCCCGCGCGTTCATGAACGACGAGTCCTACGACGTGTGCGAGATACCCGTGGTGACTCTGCTGCAGGCCGCCGCCTACGGCAAACCGGTGGCGCTGCTGCCGATCACCACGCTGGGCCGGTTCCAGCACCAGACCCTGGTCACCATGGGGAACCTGACCGCGGCCGACCTGCCGGGCCGCAGTGTCGGCGTCCGGTCCTGGAGCCAGACCACCGGTGTGTGGGTGCGCGGGTTCATCACCGACCAGTACGCCGTGAGACTGTCCGATGTAGACTGGCGGACCTACGAGGACGGGCACGTCGACGAGTACACCGACCCGGCCTGGGTGACGCGCGCGCCCGAGGGAACCAAGCTGCCCAAGGATTTCCTGGACGGCAAGGTCGATTTCGGCATCATGGGCAACGAGCTGCCCGCCGACGACCGGATCCGCACCGCCATCGCCGACCCCGACGAGGTCGCCGCGGAATGGTCGCGGGCCAAGGGATTCGCGCCGATCAACCACGTGGTCGGGGTGAGCCTGACCGCTGCCCGGGAGCAGTCCAAGGCGGTGCTGTCGGTGTACGACGCGCTGCGCGCGGCGGCCGCGGCCACCGGTCCGGCGCCGGCTCCCGTCGAGCTGAACCCGGTCGGGTTCGCGGCGCTGCGCGGGCCGGTCACCCAGGCCGCGACCTACGCCTACGAGCAGGGCGTGCTGCCCCGCCGGGTCGAGTTCGACGAGCTGATGCGGCAGACCGCCACGGCGCTGGGCGTCGACCCGGACCGCCTCGACTGACCACCCGCTCCTGATGCGAAAGGCATGACATGGCAACGCTTTCCGTGGTCCTGGGGGACTACCCCCACGGACGCGCCCTGCTCGACGGCCAGGTCCCGGTGCCGGGACACGAGGTGCGGGCGGTCGAGGTCAAACCGGTCATCGGCGCCTACCGGCGGATGATCCGGGACCTGGAGTTCGACGTCTGCGAGCTCGCCCCGACCTCCTACCTGATGGCGCTGCAGGCCGAGGTGAAGCTCACCGGCATCCCGGTGTTCCTCAACCGGCGCTTCCACCACGGCGATGTGCAGTGCGGCGCCACCTCGGGCATCCGGGTGCCGGCCGACCTGAAGGGCAAGCGGGTCGGTGTGCGGGCCTACACGGTCACCACCGGTGTGTGGATGCGCGGCATCCTGCGCGACGAGTACGACGTGGACGTCGACTCGATCACCTGGGTGGTGGACGACGAGGACCACATCGAGGGCCGCACCCCGGCCAACGTCGAGCGGGTGACCGACGGCCGCTCCCTGGGCGAGCTGCTGACCGCGGGCGACATCGACGCCGCGTTCACCGGCAACGCGGGCACCGGCCGGGCCGGCGCGCCGCGCGCGGGCTGGGCGGCCGCCCCCACGGAGCAGCCCGCCGTCGCCGACGGCCCCTATCCGCTGTTCCCGGACCACGAAGTCCTTGCCGTGGACTGGTTCCTGCGCACCGGCGTGTACCCGCTGCACTCGGTGATCGCGATCCGGCAGGAGCTGGTGGACGCCGAGCCGACCCTGCCTTCCGTGCTGTACCAGGCTTTCGCCGAGAGCAAGCGCCGGCAGGTCGAGTCCGATCCGCAGTGGTCGGCACTGCCTCGGCTGGCCAAGCAGGAACGCCAGATCGGCGGCGATCCGATTCCCTATGGCCTGCGATCGAACGAGGCCAGTCTCCGCGCGTTGGTCAAGTTCTCCCGGGACCAGGGCCTGCTGGACGCGAACTTCCCCGGTGAGCCGGAGAAGTTGTTCGCCGCGGGCGACTACCCGGACGCCTGAACCTCCGAAACGGCCGCCTCGCGCGGGAAAGGTGCATTCATGGACATCGTCGACACGCATTGCCACGTCATCTCCGCTGACGAGCACAAGTACCCGCGCGCGCCCATCGGCGGGAAGCAGTCCGGCTGGGCCGGCACCCGGCCGGTGACCGCGGAGGGCATGGCCGAGGCCATGGATTCGGCCGGAGTCAGCCAGTCCGTGCTGGTGCAGGCCACCACCGCCTACGGCTACGACAACTCCTACGTGCTGGACAGCACGGCGGCGCGGCCGGAGAAGTTCATCGCGGTGGGCACCGTGGACCCGCTGCGGCCGGACGCCGCGGACAACCTGGCCGCGGTGGCCGGGAAGGGCGGGCTGTCCGGGGTGCGGCTGTTCACCAGCGGCAGCACTGTGCCCACCCAGGGCGAGTGGTTCGCCGCGCCGGAGACCTTTCCGTTCTGGGCCAAGGCAACCGAGCTGGGTGTCACGGTCTGCCTGCAGATGCGGTTGGGCCCGGCGACCGAGCAGCTCAACGCGCTGCTGCGCCGGTACCCCTCGGTCTACGTGCTGCTGGATCACATGGCCTACCCGGATATCGCGACCTCGCCCTCGGACGCGGGCACCGAGGTGGCGAAGCTGGCCGAGCACCCGGGCTTGCACCTGAAGCTGACTCACCGCAGCCTTGAACCCCTGCACGACAAGGGAAAGGAGGCGGCGGCGTTCCTGGACCCGGTGCTGGCCGCGTTCGGCGCGAACCGGATCGCCTGGGGCTCCAACCTGCCGGCCGCGGAGCAGTCGCTGCCCGAGCTGGTCGCGCTGGCCGAGGGCGTGCTGGCCGAGTTGCCGGAGACCGAGCGGCGGGAGATCTTCGCGGGCACCGCGCGCCGGCTCTACCCGGATTTGGCCGCGTAAAGCGACGGCCGGACGAGCGCGGAGAGCGGACATGAGCGAGAACGGCAACGGCAGTGGCAACGCCAACGAGACCCGGTACGGCCAGGTCTATGCCGAGCTGCGCTCGTTGCTGCTGTCGGGCAGTTTCGAGCCGAACACCCGGTTGATCGAGGCCGATCTGACTCGGATGTTCACCGTGTCGCGCGGCACGATCCGGCCGGTGCTGGTCCGGCTGGCCCAGGAGGGCTACGTGACCGGTGAAGCCAATCGCGGGGTGCGGACCAGGAGTTTCACCGTCGAGGAGGCGGCGGACATCCTGGAGGCCCGGGAAACGCTGGAGTCCGCGCTGGCCGGCAAGGCCGCGGAGCGGGCGACCGATGCCGAGATCGCCGAACTGCGGCAGACGCTGACCGAGATGGAACAGGTGCAGGACCGCGGCGACCCGGGCGGCTACTCCGACCGCAACCGCCGGTTCCATCAGCAGGTGAAACAGGCCGCGCACCAGCAGACCCTGGCGCAGACCTACGACACCCTGCTGTACCCGCTGGTGATGCGCCAGTACCGCAACCTGTCCGCGCGGCACCCGCGATCCGGGTCGCTGCAGGAACATCAGGCGATCTTCCTGGGCATCGTGACCCGGAATCCGGCCGCCGCGGTGGCCGCCATGCGACATCACGTCGGGTCCGCCCGGCGGGCCTTGTTGCTCGACGGCCCGGGTGGGCAGCCGGACCGCTGAGCGCGGCCGGCGCAGAGGGGAAGGATCTCATGCGCAGTCCAGTGGAAATCGAAACCGGTCTCCTGCAAGGCATTCCGGGCCGGGACCGGTCGGTGACCGTGTTCCGCGGCATCCCGTACGCGGCTCCGCCGGTCGACGACCGGCGCTGGCGGGCGCCGGCTCCGGCCGCGCCGTGGACCGGGGTGCGCTCGGCGGCGCGGTTCGGGCCGATGTGCCCGCAGTCGCCGCAGGACGCCGCCACCGCGGGCATCGACCTGCCGCTGTCCGAGGACTGCCTGCACCTCAACGTGTGGACGCCGGCCACCTCGGGCGAGCAGCGGTTGCCGGTGCTGGTGTGGATCTACGGCGGCGGGTTCCGCGCCGGCACCGGCGCCAACCCGCGGTTCGACGGGGAGAACCTGGCCCGCAAGGGCGTCGTGGTGGTGACCTTCAACTACCGGCTGGGCACGTTCGGTTTTCTGGCCACCCCGGAACTGAGCGCGGAATCCGGCCACCAGGCCTCCGGCAACTACGGCCTGCTGGACTGCGTGTCCGTGCTGGACTGGGTGCGGCGCAACATTTCCGCGTTCGGCGGCGATCCCGGCCGGGTCACCATCGCCGGCCAGTCGGCCGGGGCAGGTTCGGTCAATTTCCTGGCCATGTCACCACTGGCCCGCGGCCTGTTCCACCGGGCCATCGCGCAGAGCCACGCCCGCCACCCCGGAGACCCCGAACTGCGCTACCTGTCCACCTCCTACCGCACGCTGGACGACGCCGAACAGGCCGGGGAGGCGTTCGTCCGGGAACACGGCGGCGGTGGGCCGACCCGGCTGCGCACTCTGCCCTGGCAGAAACTGGTGGACGGGCACGCCGGGGTGGACGACGCGGTGGACACCCTCAGCGCGGCCAAACCGCCGCTGTTCCGCCCGGTCGTGGACGGCTATGTGCTCCCGCACGGCTACGCCCAGACCTACGAACTGGGGCAGCAGAACGATGTCTGCTACCTGGCCGGCAACAATCTCGACGAGAGCGGCGCGGTGCCGGACGCCTCGTTCGCCGAGTACCGCCGGGCCGGCGCGGCCTCGTTCCGGCCGGGCGCGCCGCCGGTGTACGTGACCCGCGCCGACTTCGTGGCCGCCGCCGAGCGCAAGTTCGGTTCCCTGGCACCGGAATTCTTCCGGCTCTACCCGGCCACCGACGACGACTCGGCGGCCCACTCGGCGGCCGCGTCGGTGCGGGACAACGCCCGCATGTCCACCTACCTGTGGGGCACCGAGTGGACCCGGCACGCGACCCGGCCGGTCTACACCTACTTCTGGTCCTACGCCGCGCCCGCATCCGGGGGACCGCGTCGGGCCGCGCACGGCTCGGAGATCGACTTCGTGTTCGGCAATCTCGACCAGGACGATCCGAAGTGGACGGAGGAGGATCGCCGGGTCGCGGACACGATGTCGGACTACTGGGCCAACTTCATCGCCACCGGCGACCCCAACGGACCGGGGCTGCCGGAATGGCCGACCTATTCGGCGACCGGCCGGACCGTGATGGAACTGGGCGCGCACTACGCGCCCACCGCGGTCGCCGACGACGAGCGTTTCGAGTTCTGGCAACGTTTCTTCGGGACACAGAAGGCGTGGTGACCCAGATGGTGACGAGGCAACGACGCTTCGGATCCCGGACCGGCGTGCTCGCGATCGTGCTGGCGCTGTGCGCCGGACTGGTCGTGGCCTGCGGTTCGGCCGACGCGGACGGGCTGACGACCGTGACCGTCGGCGTCGGCAACAACATTTTCGACACTCCGATGCGCGTGGCGCAGGCCAAGGGGTTCTTCCGGTCGGCGGGCCTGAACGTCAAGTTCGTGACGCTGACCGCCTCCATCGGCCCGGCCGCCCTCGAGTCGGATTCCGTGCAGTTCCTCAACGACAGCCCCACCGACTTCCTCACCGCGGTCGGCCGCAAGATCCCCGAGATCGCGGTGAACATGGACGGGATGGGCAACCCCATCGGCCTGATCGTGAGCGCCAGGTTCGCCAAGGCGCACGGGCTGACCGCGCAGACCCCGCCGGCGACGGTGGCCAAGGCGCTGGAGGGGTCCAACGGTGGCGCCAGTTCGGCCAACACCAAGGGCCAGGCCGGGATCTTCATGCGTGAGTTCGGGGCCGACCCGGGCAAGGTCAACTATGTGATGCTGCCCAGCCCGGCCGCGGACAAGGCGGCGCTGAACAACAACCAGATCGACTGGTTCGTCACCTCCGAGCCCATTCCGCTGGAGGTCCAGCACGCTGGGGACGGGGTGGTGGTGGCCGGGCCGGACTCGGTGCTGGACTGGTCGATCCCGCGCAGCGGCTACGGCCAGGTCGTGGTGGTCCGGCAGAGCTACGCCGATGCCAACGCCGACCTGGTGCGCCGGTTCGCCACGGCGGTGCAACAGGGCAGCGCCTACGCCCGGGCCCACGAGACCGAAGCACTGAGCATTCTGCGGAAATCGCTGACCGGGGTGGCCGATCCGGTGCTGCTGGCCAGTCTCCGGCTGGTCGACTGGCCGCAGACCGGTGCGATGAGCACCGCCGACTGGACCACGACCATGAACTTCACCGGCAAGGAAGGTTCGCTGCCGAAGGGCACGAAGATCTCCACCGCCAATTGGACCAACCAGTATCTGCCGCAATGACGCCAGGATGAACTGGAGAACCGACAATGGTGACAGCGACCGAGAACATCGGCAAGCAGGCGAAAGCGGCGAACGCGCGAGCGCGCCGGAAACCGGGCTGGGGCAGCGGCAAGGTGGTGTCCGCGCGGATCGGCGTGATCGTCGTCGTGCTGGCGGTCTGGCAGCTCATCAGCGGTCCGGTCATTCCGGACTACGCGATCAGCAAACCGACCGAGGTGGCCCTCGCACTGGTCAAACTGCTCACCAGTTCCTCCGGCTGGACCGACATCTGGGCCACCACCGTGGAAGTGGCGGTGGGCTTCGGCATCGGCGTCGCGCTGGGCACGGTGATGGGGCTGGTGCTCGGCTCGTTCCCGGTCGCCGGCCGGGTGCTGGAACCGTTGATCGCGGCCATCAACGGGATTCCCAAGATCGCCCTGGCCCCGTTGTTCCTGTTGTTCTTCGGCATCGGCGCCTGGTCGAAGATCACCATCGCGGCCACCGGCGTGGCATTCGTGGTGTTCTACAACCTCTATCTCGGTCTGCGCCAACGGGAACGCGAACTGGTGCAGGTGGTCGAGGTGATGGGCGGCCGCAAACTGGACGTGCTGTGCTATGTCACCATTCCGACGCTGGCCTCGCCGTTCTTCGCCGCGCTCAAGGCCGGTGGGCCACTGGCCATCCTCGGCGTCATCGGCGGGGAGTTCATCGCCTCGTCTCAGGGCATCGGCCATGAGCTGTTCAACTCGGCCATGGCGCTGGACGCGCCCACCGAGTTCGCCGGGCTGATCGTGCTGGTGGCGATGACGTTGGTGCTCAACGGTTTGCTCACCCAGCTGGACAAGTACGCCCTCAAGCGGCTGGGCCTCGTCGCCCGGCGCGCGCCGCAGACCCGCGCCTGATTCCCCCCACCGCGCAAGGAGACGACGATGTCC
Source organism: Pseudonocardiaceae bacterium (assembly GCA_035551355.1). Taxonomy (GTDB): domain Bacteria; phylum Actinomycetota; class Actinomycetes; order Mycobacteriales; family Pseudonocardiaceae; genus DATATV01. The sequence continues at coordinate 21,206 of DASZNF010000071.1, forward strand.
GCTCCGGATCCCCGACGGACCAAACGCGCCGTGTTCGGCGCCGCGTTCGGTTTCTTCGTCGACATGTTCGACGTCTACCTGCCCACGGTCGCGCTCGTGCCGGCTATGGACTACTTCCTGCCCAAGGACATGCCGGCCGACACCCGGGCGGTCGCCTCGGCGCTGATCTTCGTGGCCACTCTGCTCGGCCGGCCACTGGGTTCCGCCATCTTCGGCTGGTTCGCCGACCGGCTGGGCCGGCGGCGGGTGACGCTGTGGTCGGTCAGCGGGTGCGCGGTGTGCACCGCGTTGATCGCCGCACTGCCCGGCTACGCCACCCTGGGCACGGCCAGCGTGGTGCTGCTCATCGTGCTGCGCCTGGTCGACGGGGTGTTCCTTGGCGGGGAGTACACCGGGGCGACCCCGCTGGCCATGGAGGCGTCGCCGCGGGAGCGGCGGGGCTGGTACGGCGGGATCGTCGGCGCCGGTTCGGCGCTGGCCAACTGCGTGATCGCCGCCGCGACCTTCGTGGTGCTGCAGTTCTCGCCCTCAGGCGGACCGAACGCGCCGTATTCGGTGTGGGGCTGGCGGCTGCCCTTCGCCCTCGGCGCGGTGCTGTGTGTGGTGTTCCTGATCTACTACTCGCGGTCGGTCGACGAGTCGGAGACCTGGAAGTCGGCCCGCAAGGCCAAGAACCCGTTGCGGGAGATCGTGCTGGGCCGGTCCCGGCGGGACTTCGCGCAGGTGTTCATCCTGATGGCCGGGGTGTGGTTCGCCTCGAACATGGCCTCGGGGCTGTTGCCCACCGCGCTCAAGCAGGAGGGCCACATCAGCGCCACCCAGGTCACCGCGGCGCTGGTCATCGCGCAGGGACTGCACACGCTGATGTTCCCGTTCGTGGGATTGCTCTCCGACCGCATCGGCCGCCGGAAGACGTTGGTGTACAACGGAATCGCCGTGGCGGTGCTGTGCGCGGGCGCGTTCCTGTCGCTGGGCGCGGGCTGGTGGAGCGGTTTCCCGGCGATCCTGGTCATCACGTTCGTGGTGCGGGTGTCCGGCGGCAGCATCTTCGCGGTGACCCCGTCCTACCTGTGCGAGCGGTTCCCGCCGGCGACCCGGGGCAGCGGTTTCGGCCTTGGCTACAGCACACCGCTGATCATCACCTCGTTCTACGCCTACTACCAGAACTGGCTGGGCGAGCTGATCCCGCGCGGCTACACCGCCTCGGTGCTGCTGGTGGTCGGCGGCGTGCTGATCGTGGCCGGAACGCTGCTCGGCCCGGAGACCCGGGGCAGCGACCTGGCCGCGACCGTGCCCACCGAGCGCGCCCCGAGCCCGGCCCTACCGGCCACCCGCTGACCGCTCTTCGCCGAACTGCACTCTCCGGTGACGGGACTTGGTCTCATCGCTCTGCTACAGTGATGAGACCAAGTCCCATCACCCTGGGTTGGTTCGCGAATCGCCCAGGTCAGTCACTGGAGAGTGCTCATGCGTGTCTTCGTCACCGGCGCCAGCGGTCACATCGGCTCGGCCCTGGTCACCGAACTGGTGCAGGCCGGGCACGAGGTCGTCGGCCTGGCCCGCTCGGACAACTCGGCCGCCACGGTGAAAGCCCTCGGCGCCGAAGTGCACCGCGGTGACAGCGCCGACCTGGCCGGTCTGCGCACGGCCGCCGCCGACTCCGACGCGGTCATCCACCTCGCGTTCGACCACGAGGTCATGCGCACCGATTTCGCCGGCGCGGCCAACGCCGACCTGGCGGTGGCCCGCTCCTTCGGCGAGGCGTTGGCAGGCACCGGCAAGACGTTCATCGGCATCGGCATCAAACACACCGGCATCGAGGCCGTGGACGCGGCCATCGACGCCAACCCCCGGTCCGTGGTCGCCCGCGAGATCGAGACGTTCGCCGATCGCGGCATCCGGTCCATGCTGGTGGCGGTCCCGCCGGTGACGCACAGCTCGAACGACAAGCATGGCTTCATCCCGACGCTGATCGGCATCGCCCGGGAAACCGGTGTGTCCGCCTACGTCGACGAGGGCGCCAACCGCTGGCCCGCCGCGCACACCCTGGACGTCGCCCACCTCTTCCGGCTGGCACTGGAGCAGGCCCCGGCCGGCGCGCAACTGTTCGCCGCGACCGAGAACGGCATCACCGTGCGCGAGATCGCCGAGACCATCGGCCGTCACCTGGGCATTCCGGCCAAGAGCATCACCGCGGACGAGGCCGCCGAGCACTTCGCGACCTTCCCGTTCATCACCATGAACATCCCGATGGACAACACCGGCACCCGGGAACTGCTGGACTGGCGGCCCGAACACCCCGGCCTGATCGCCGACCTCGATGAAGGCCACTACTTCGCCGCCAAGTGACCATCCTGTGCGGACATCAGGGGATTTCCAGCGGGTTCGCCGTCGCCCATCGGGGACCGAATGCCATCGGCGTAACTCACCCTGACGGAGCCTGACCTGGCCTGATTCGCCAACTTCACCTGGTTCGGGGAGGCGCCGGCGTCCGCGGCGACGCTTGTGGCCCGGGGTCCGGCGCCTACCCAGCGCGCCGCTGTCCAAACCAGACGATCTGACCGCACGACGGTGACTGTCCCAGCCGGACGGTGACCCTCTGTGTCCGATCACCTCGGCGCTGGTCCGGTCGTGGCTTTGCGGGCTCATCGGCATCGGGTGATGGTCGGGATCGGCCCCGGCATCCGCCGAGGAGGGCAGAAACAACTCCACTGGGAAGGACGTGACAATGGCTGACGTGATGAACCCGCAGACGCTGGTCGATGCCGAGGTGTTCGACCCCTCCGGCGACAAGATCGGCAAGGTGGGCGAGGTTTACCTGCGCGAGGATTCCCAGCAGCCGGCCTGGATCATGGTGAAGTCCGGGCTGTTCAACAACCACGAGACCATGGTTCCGTTGCAGGGCGCGCACATGGGTGAGCACGGCATCCAGGTCGGCGTCGACAAGGACCGGATCAAGGACGCACCGCACATGGATCCGCACGGCCATCTGTCCGAACAGGACAGTGCGGAACTCTACCGGCACTACGGGATGCGGCCCGAGGTCCCCGGCACCAGGGGGCCGGTCGACTCGCCGCGGCCGAATCAGGGCCGCGCTCAGTCGCAGGCCGGGCAACAGCGGTCGGCCGGGCAAGCCGGGCAGCAGCGGTCCGATGCGCAGGCGCGGCAACGGCCCGGGCCGCAGCAGGCTCAACCGCGGTCCGGCGGCCGGCGGGGTGCGGCCGAGGAGCAGGCCGAGATGATCCGCTCGGAGGAGCGGCTCAACGTGGGCACCGAGCAGGTGGAGAGCGGCCGGGTGCGGTTGCGCAGGTACGTGGTCACCGAGCAGCAGCAGGTGACCGTGCCGGTGAGCCACGAGGAGGTCCGCATCGAGCGCGAGCCGATCGGCGAGCGCGACCGGGGCCGAATGCGGGGCGACCCGGCGAAGTTGGGTGAGTCGGAGCAGGAAGTGGTGCTGCACGAGGAGAAGCCGGTGGTGCGCACGGAAACCGTTCCGGTGGAACGGGTCCGGGTGGGCACCGACACGGTGACCGAGGAGCAGACCGTCGGCGGCGAGGTGCACAAGGAGCGGGTCGACGTGGAGCCGGACGAGCGCGCCCAGCGCAAGCGCCGCCCTGGTTCCGTGCTCTGAATCTCCAGTACCACAGGCGGCACTGGTACAGCCGCGCGAACTTGCGCCCGAGATTCGTTATCAGACAACGAATCTCGGGCGCAAGAGTCGCGCGGCTCAGGCGTGTGTTCCATTCGGTCCAGTGCCGGCGCGGAGATTCAGGTGCTCATCAGGTGGTTTAGTCCAGGGTCGAAAGCTCGCGGCGACGGCGTTGCGACTCGCTAGTGTGGTTCCCATCCCGGAAAGGGAGGGGGAAGCACGCCCGAATCTACGGGCGGATCGCGCGATTTTTCGTGAGAAACAGGTTGGTCAAACCTGAAAGGAACATCCCTGTGCCGAAATCCTTGATTCGACGCATCGCACTGATCATCGGGGCCGCCGCGTTACTGTTCGGTGTGGTCGCCCCGGCCGCCATGGCGGCCACGCCCGCGGCCGCCAAGGCCGTGCCGTCGAACTCCGCACCCGCGGTCGTTCCCGCGGCCACCCCGGCCGCCGCGCCGGCCGGGTGTTCGGCCGGAAACGTGTGTTTCTGGAACAACATCAACTACAACGACGGTCCCGGCGAGTTGTCCGGCACCAACGCCAGCTGGTTCGGCTTCTCGCACAGCAGCTGCCCGGGCGGCTCCTGGGCCGACTGCGTGTCGTCGATCTACAACGACGGTAACTCCTGCACCGCACGGCTGTGGTACCTGACCAACTTCGGTTCGCCGAGCTTCACGGTCGCCCGTGGCACCGGCTACACGAACCTCACCCAGTTGGGGACGGGTATCTCGGGGGTTTCCTGGAACGACAACATCGAGTCGAACGACTGGGTCTGTTAACACGTTTCCCCAGAAACCGAGGAGAACAGCAGATGCGTGGACCCAGTTCCCTGTTCGGCGTCGTCGCGGTCTCGCTCGCGCTGGTCCTCACCCTCGCCGGCTGCTCTTCGGAGCGGCCGGCGAGCGGTCCGACCGGCCCGGCCACCGTTTCGCTGACCCCCGCCGCCGACGACCTGATCGCCCGGACCGGCGATTACTATGTCCAGCAACAATCCTTGCAGTCGGCCGAGGACACGCTGACCGACTCCTGCATCGACGCGGCCGGTTTCACCCTGCCCGCGTCGACCCCGTCACCGGTCAGCCGGGACGAGGAGTGGCGGCCGGATCCGGCCGAGCGCAGCCGAAACGGCTACGGGCTACTGGCAGAGGCGCAGGACCAGGCGTCCGGAACTGCCGCACCCGACCCGACCGACGAGTACATCCGGACGCTTCCCGTTGTGCGGCAACAGGAATACCATGCGGCGTTGTTCGGTCCGGCCAACACCAACGGCACGCTGGCGCTGGGCGGCCAGTCGTTCACCTTCGCCACGCGGGGCTGTGTCGCCCAGGCGCGGACCCGGATCTACGGCAACGACACCGTGGCGACCCGGGTCTACTACCTTCCGCAGATCTACTACGTCCAGCTGCTCACCAAGGTGCACACCGAATCGGCGTACGCCATTGCCATGACCGGATGGAGCGCGTGCATGCGGCAGTCCGGTTACTCCTACTCGAATCCGCAGGACGCGAAGAGCCAGCTGCTTTCCCGCTATCGAACCGATTCCGGTGCCGCCGCGACCGCGGCCACCCAGAAACTGGAGATCACCATCGCCGTCGCGGATGGCCAGTGCGCCAACCGGGTCGGGCTCGGTTCGACCACCGAGGCGTTGCTCCGCGCGGCCGCCGCCGCGTTGCCCGCAGCCGACCGCACAGCGCTCAACCAGGTAGCCGCCACTCGAACAACCAGCGCCCAGCGCGCCACCACTCTGACCGGCCGCTGACAATCCACGTGGACTACCGGGCCTGGTAGGTCTGCTCGGCCCGTGAGCTCATCTCGGTGTTCTGGCACGCCACGCAGGACCAGCGGCCCGCCTGGCGGCTCGTTATTCGCTGCGGCAGAGACGGTCGAGGCCGGCGATGTCGAGCAGGCGCCGGGCCAGCGGCGGGACCCGGAGCAACTGCAGGGCCTTGCCGTGCTCCTGCGCGGCGGCCTGGATACGGACCAGACTGCGCAGACCGGCCGCGGACAGGAAGGTGACATCGGCCAGATCGATCCGGATGCAGCGGGTGTCGCTGTCCGTGACGCCGTTGATCACCGCGCTGTACAGCTGGTCGGTGGTGGCCATGTCGATCTCGCCGCGACAGCTGACGTGGAATTCGACGCCATCCCACCAGATCAGCACGATGAGCTGGCCCGCCCGGGGAGTGACCGGGCCCGCCGGGTGGCTGCGGTGCTGGTTGAGCCGGCCGTGCGATGAAGGGTGCATGTCACAGAGCCCGGTTGGAATGGTTTTCCGGCTGTTCTGCTCCACTCCACCTCACGGACGGCGACGCCGATAGCCATCGCAACGAACCCCGACGGTACGGAAAGCGAAACGCCGGCCGATGTTCGGTTGTGCTGAAAACACGGCGATTCGGGCACCCGCGCAGCCGGCGGGCCGACCGGACTTCGCGGTGTTCGGCGCGATCAGCCTCGGTCTGGTCGTCGGCCGCCACCTGCTGGAACTGGACGGGCGGCACGATGCCGCGCCGGAGCGGATCATCGATGTGCCGCGTCCTGGTATTCAGGCACTGGCCAAAGAGCCCACAGTGGGCTGAAGGTGAGCTGCCCGCACCCGATCCGGCTGCCCGCACCCGGATCGGGTGCGGGCAGCCGGTTTCGAGTGCTCAGTCGGCGGTGACGTGCGACTCGCGCCGCGGCAGCCGCCAGCCGGGCCGGACATAGTGGCAGGTGTAGCCGGCGGGGAACTTCTGCAGGTAGTCCTGGTGCTCCGGCTCGGCCTCCCAGAACGGGCCCGCCGCGGTCACCTCGGTCACCACCTTGCCCGGCCACAGGCCCGAGGCGTTCACATCGGCGATGGTGTCCTCGGCCACCGCCCGCTGCTGCTCGTCGGTGTAGAAGATCGCCGAGCGGTAGCTGGCGCCGATGTCGTTGCCCTGCCGGTTGCGGGTGCTCGGGTCGTGGATCTGGAAGAAGAACTCCAGCAACTCCCGGTAGGAGGTCTTGGCAGGGTCGAACGTGATCTCCAGCGCCTCGGCGTGCGAACCGTGGTTGCGGTAGGTCGCGTTGGGCACGTCCCCGCCGGTGTAACCGACCCGGGTCGACACCACACCCGGCTGCTTGCGCACCAGCTCCTGCACACCCCAGAAGCAGCCGCCCGCCAGGATCGCCTTCTGCAGTCCCTGGGTCATCGTCATCCGTCCTTCTGCGTCGGGTACAGCTCACCGGCAGCGTCGCCACCTGCGGCAACGATGCCACCGATTGGTGAAACGCACGAGAGCCCGGATTTGGTCCCGCGACCACGACGCCGAAATCTTCTCGTAAGCCCAGTATGCGAACGGCCGAACGCATCCATACCCCGAAAGCGACCTCCGGCAATTCGGCGTGACCGCCCGGGGTATCGACTACTACGACAGACTGAACGCGGCCGGAACGAGCGGAGGCTGGCCCCGATGCCGGACCACGAACGGACGGACAGCGCGCTCCCGGACACCGTTGTGTGCTTCTCGCTGCCCGCGGCCATGCTGGGCGTGTGCTCCGGGCCAGAACCGGTCGGCCGGGCCATCGCGGGCACCGCGCGCGCCCTCGACGAAATCGGACCGGCCACGTTGTTCGATCCCACCACCATCCGCCCCACCCCCCAGGAGCTGCTCGGCGCGCCGCTGTTCGAGCGGATCGACGAGGTGCGCACCACCGGCGAGGTGCTTCGCGGCCGGGAATGGCCGGTGGAGCTGGCCGGTCCGGACGACACGACGCTGTCGCTGTACCTGGATCTGGTGCTGCGGCCCATGTACACCGAGCACGGCGCCATCCAGGGCGTGCACATCCAGGCCGTGGACGTCACCGACGCGGTGCGCGCCCGCCAGAACGGCACCCGCCGCGCCGACCGGCCCGCCCATCCCGCGTCGGACACGCCGGTGTTGCTGCAACAGGCGTTGCTGCCCGCGTCGGTGCCCGTGCTGCCCACCCTGGACCTGGGCGCGGGCTACCTGTTCGCCGACGACGAGGGCACCGCGGGCGGCGACTGGTTCGACGCCATCCCGCTGCCCGACGGGAGCGTGGCGCTGGCGGTCGGCGATGTGGTCGGCCACGGGGTGACCGCCGCGGCCACCATGGGGCAGCTGCGGGCCGTGCTGCGCGAGCGGCTGCGGGCCGGGCTCGGACCGGCCGAGGCCGTGACCGATCTGGACCGGTTCGCCACCGACCTGGCCGGGGCGCGGGCGGCCACCGTGTGCGTGGCCGTTCTCGACCCGGGCAGCGGGACGCTGGAGTACTGCACAGCCGGTCATCCGCCGCCGCTGGTGATCGCCGCGGGCGGCGCGGACAGCCACTACCTCGCCTCCAGCGGGGGCGGGCCGCTGGCCACCGGCTCCCCGCACCGGGCCGCGCTGGACGAACTGGCCGACGAGGAGATGCTGCTGCTCTACACCGACGGCATCGTCGAACGGCCCGGCCTCGGCCTGGAACGCGGCCGGGCGGACCTGGCCCAGGTCGCCGCCGAGGCCACCGCCGGGCTGTCCCGGGTCGCCGAGGACGACGTCCGGCGCGGCCAGCAGGCCAACGTGCTGTGCACCCGGCTGGTGACCACGCTGACCGCGGTCAGCGGGCACGCCGACGACATCACCGTGCTGGCCGCGCGCAGGCACCCTCCGTTGCCCGCGCTGGAACTGGAGTTCGCCGCCCGGCTGGACGCCCCAGTCGGCGCGCGGCGCGCCATGCTGGGCTGGCTGGCCGAGTTGCGGCTGGACGCCGAGACCACCTTCGCGTTGTTGCACGCGGTCAACGAGGTGGTCACCAACGCGGTGGAACACGCCTACGCCGACACCGTCCCCGGGTCGATCGAGCTGCACGCCACGGTGTCCGACCGGGGCGAGGTGCACGTGGTGGTGGCCGACCGCGGCCGCTGGCCGACCGCCGGGCGCAACCGGCACCGCGGCTTCGGGCTGATCATGGCCGCCGCGCTGGCCGACGAGCTGACCATCGACCGCAGCCCCACCGGCACCACGGTGCTGATCACTCAGCAAGCGCGCAGGCTGGTGCCGGTGCGTACCAGCATGACCGATCCGGCGCCCGGCGCGAGCACCGCGGCCGAGCCGTTCCTGGCCGCCACCCTGTCCGAGGAGTCGGACGCGCCGCTGATGGTGCGGGGCACGGTGGACGCGGACACGGTGGCCGCGCTGCGCGACGAACTGCGGTCGGCCACCCACGCCGGCACGATCTCCCGCACCGTGGACCTCACCGGCGTCACCCTGCTGGGCAGTGTCGGGGTGCACGCGCTGTACGAGGCGCGCGAGCGGTGCACGGCGCAACACGAGGAGCTGCGGCTGGTCGCCTCGCCCGGCAGCGCCGCCTGGCACGTGCTGGAACTGGTCGCGCTCCCACATCGCTGAAGATCCCCCGATCGGGTAAAAGACCTGCTCAGTGCCCTTGGCCGGACATCAGCTTCAGGGCGCCGGTGGTGACCGTCTCCGGGGTGACGTTCGAGGCGGTGGGCCGAGCGTGGCCCACCCGCCGATGCCCATGGTGACCAGCACCGAACCGGACACGGCGGCGAAGGCGATCGGACGCCACCCGAAACGGCGGCGGATCTCCGGCTGACCTCCGTCGTTCTCAGGCTCTCGTCAAGAAAGCGGGACCGGAGGTTCGCACAGTAAAGTCGGCTCTGTTCCTGCGAAGTCTGTTCCTGCGAAGGGGGTGACGGCGGCGACCGCGGTAGACCCAGGACAGATCGTGCTGTCGGGCCTCCCCAACGGGGTGTGGGCGATGCTCGACGGGCGGTCGTTCCGCTCGAGTTCCATCAAGCCGGACGGCACGGTCCGGCTCGCCTTCACCGGTGACGGCGCCCCGGATCATCCGGCGTTCCGCCGCGATCCGGCCACCGGCGCCTGGCGCGCGGTGCTGCCCGCGCCGCACTGCCACCGGCTGATCTCGGTGAGCACCCACGCCACCCACCGCGGCCTGCCGTGCACCGTGTCGGACCTGGCCGGGCACCGGGTGGATCTGGAATTCGGCGGCGCCGATGCGGACGCCCGCCGGCTCGGGTTCGCCCGCGGGGCCGACGGCACGCACCGCAAGCAGGTCGACTTCGCCGAGTTGGCCAACTGGTACCAGGTGCACCGCGATCTGCTGTTCGGGCACTGGCAGCGGCGCACCTTCGGCTTCACCCTGTGGGCCAGCAACTGGCGCAGGCACACCGCCGAGCACGACCTGCCGCCGACCGGTTATCCGGCCTTCCGCACCGGCATCGGCACCGAGGGCGCGGCGATCGGGTCGGCGCTGGTGGAGATCAGCGTGTGCGCGGCCTACCGGGGTGAGGACTACGCGGTGCCCGTGATGGGCCGGGACGGGCGCACGCTGTTACGCAAGGACGGCGGGGACGGCAGCTGGGCGCTGGACCAGGGGTTCCGGCTGGCCGGTCCGCACCGCTGGGAGAAGCAGGTGCCGGCCGCGATGCTCTACGCCTACCGCGAGACCCACCGCAACCTGCTGTTCGACCAGTGGCTGGCGCGCTGAGGATTTGGCTCAGCAGCCCAGTTTTCCGGCCAGTTCCTCGAAACTGGTGACAGACAGATCGCTGGTCGTGTCGGCGGTCTTGTCCGCGGTGCGCAGCGGTCCCTTCTCCCGCGGCCGTTCCAGGAACGCGGTGTGCAGCCCGGCCGCGTGCGCGCCGTCGATGTCCCAGCGGTGCGCGGCCACCATCAACATCTGCCCGGGCGCGACATCCAGCAATTCCGCCACCGTGTGGTACGGCGCGGCGACGGGCTTGTAGGCCCGGGCGTGCTGGGCGGAGAAGATCCCGTCGAACGGCAGCCCGGCCGCCTTCACCAGCGAGGTCAGCAACGCCACGCCGCCGTTGGACAACGCCACCGTCAGATAGCGCTCGCGCAGCCGGGACAGGCCGGGCACCGAGTCCGGCCAGGCCGGCAGCCGGTGCCAGGTGTGCACCAGTTCCCGCCGCCCCGGCTCGTCGAACTTCTCGGCCACGCCCTGGTCGGTGAGCAGGGCGTCCAGCGATTCGCGGTGCAGCGTGTCCAGGTAGGCCCACTCCCGCTCGCCGGAGTTGACCCGCTGCATCGCGGGCAGATAGCGGTCCCGCCAGGCATCGGCGAACTCGCCCGCGTCCAGCCGCGCGCCGTGCGCGGCGGCGAGGTCGGCGACCTGCTCGGCGACCCCGGTGCGCCAGTCCACGGTGGTGCCGAAGATGTCGCACACGATCACCCGGATTTCCGCGGGGTCCAGTTCCGGCATTGGTTTCTCCCTTCCGCCGTTCAGCGTAGGGGTTCCGCGCGTGGGACAACGATTGCCGAGCACGCCACGGCAACGTCGATGATCGATCCGGCTCCCGCCATACGGTGGCATCGCCTGCCCCCAATGGGGCGAAGCGGACCGCGCAGTGGATTCAACGTGGTTTCAGGCGGGTTTCAGTAGCGAATTCCCGACCATCGGACAGAAACGTACATGGGCGCAAGCGCGATTCCCGGGTAAGGGGAAGCGTTGGGGCGAGGTTGGGCTGATGGTCGAGCGGTTGGTTGGGCGAGTTGCGGAGCGCTCGGCGATGGACGAGTTGGTTACCGTGCCGCCCGCGGCGGGGGCGCGGATCGTGCACGTGTCGGGTGAGCCGGGCATCGGCAAGACCCGGCTGCTGGACTGGCTGGCCGACCGCGCCACCGAGCGTGGAATGGCTGTGCTGCGCGGATCCGCGGCCGCGTTCGAATCCGAGGCGCCGTTCGCGGCGCTGTCCGGCGCACTGGCCGACCGGGTCGCCGAGGACGCGCCACGGGTGCGGGCGAGGCTGGGTGAGCAGCGGTGCGCGCTGCTCGGCCTGGTGTTCGCCGACTTCGCCGTGACCCCGCCGCCCGCCCTGCTGGAATCCGAACGGTTCCGGCTGCACCGTGCGCTGCGCGATCTGATCGAGGTGCTGGCGCCACGGCAGGGTTTGGCGCTGTGCCTTGACGATCTGCACTGGGCCGATCCGGCGACCGTGGAGTTCCTGGCCCGGCTGGTGCGCAGGCCGCCGCGCGCGCCACTGCTGCTGGCTCTGGCCTACCGCCCGCGTCAGGTGCCGGTCCGCCTGGCCGACGCCCTGCACGCCGCCGATTCCCGCCATCTGCCGCTGAGCCCGTTGTCACTGTCCGAATCGGCCGAACTCCTCGGCGTGGCAACCGAGGACCTCCGCCTCGAATCGTGGTATCGAACCGGCGCTGGCAACCCGCTCTACCTCCAGCTGCTCGCCCGTTCCGACTCGGAAACCGTTGCGCCGCAACGGATCGACGGGCCAGCGCTGGTCGGTGCCATCGCCGCCGAACTGGACCGGTTACCCGCGTTCGACCGGCTGGTGCTGGCCGCCGCCGCGGTCGCCGGTGATCGGTTCGATGTGGACCTGGTGTCCGAGCTGGTGCCCGCTCCGTGGCCTGCCGTGGTGGCCGCTCTGGACCGGCTGGCCGACGCGGATCTGCTGAGCACCGACGCCGACACGATCGGCATGCGGCACCGCCATCCGATGCTGCGCCAGGCCGCGCACGACACCGCCGACCCCGGCTGGCTGTCCACCGCGCACCGCCGCGCCTGGCAGGCCCTGACCGAGCGCGAGGCCCCCGCCGCGATTCGGGCCCACCACGTCGCCCAGGCCGCCCAACCGGGCGAGGAACCCGCCATCGCGGTGTTGTTACAGGCGGCCGAAGACAGCGCGGTGGTCTCCCCGGCCGGCTGCGCGCACTGGTTGTCCGTTGCCCTACGGCTGATTCCGGACGCGCAACGCGACCGCCGCCTGCGACTGCTGACCTGGCGGGCCCGCGCCCTGAGCACCGCGGGCCGCTGCCACGAGGCCCGCGAAGCCCTTGGCGCGGCACTGAACCTGGTCCCCGCCGACGAACCGGTCGAGCACGCCACCCTCGTCGCGTCCGCCGCGACGCTGGACCGACTGCTCGGACATCCGGAACGGGCGCGGGAACTCCTGCTGTCCGAATTGGACGGTCAGGCCGACCGGCCTGGCCCGGCCGCGGTGCTGTTGCTGTTCGAACTGGCCGTGGGCGGAGTGCTGGGTGGCGAGTTCGAGGACACCGATCGATGGGCGGCGCAGGCGCTGACCGCCGCGCACGCCCAGGACGATCCGGCCTTCGTGGTCGCCGCGTTGTCGGTGCGCGGATGTGGGGACCTGGCCGAGGGCCGGGTCGACACGTCCGCACCAGAGGTGGTGGCCGAGGCGGTGCGGTTGACCGACGAGCTCACCGACGCGCAACTGGCCGGGCGGCTGGCGGCCGCGCTGTGGCTGGGCTGGTGGGAACTGTTCCTGGACCGGTTCGCCGACGCGGCCCGGCATCTGGAGCGCGGTCTGCTGGTGGCCACCGCGACCGGCCAGGATCAGCTGGTGCCGCATCTGCGCACCGGACTGGGCACCGCTTACACCTCGATGGGACGGTTGGGCCGGGCCGCCGACTGCCTGGCCGACGCGGTGGACGGCGCGTTGCTGACCGGCAGCGACGAGCTGGCGGTGACCGCGCTGTGCCAGCGAAGCTGGACCGAGTCCTGGCTCGGAAACCTCGACGCCGCAACGGAGTTCGCCACCCGAGCCCGCGAGCTGGCCGGTGCCGGCCGAGGCTTCTTCGCGGCCACCGCCGCGGGCATGCTCGCGCTGGCCACCCACCTGTCCGGCGATTCCGCCGGCTGTGCCCGCGAGTTGGTAGCCGACGCGGGCGGCGACAACCTGCCGAGGCTGGACAGCACCTCCCGCGCGGGCTGGTTCCAGTTGCTGGCCGAAGCCGAAGTCGTCGCGGGCAATCAGGAGGCCGCGGCCGAGTGGGCGGCCAAGGCCCGGATGATCGCCGATGTCCTTGCCCTGCCTCGGAAGCGGGCGTTCGCGGCGTTGGCCGAGGCCTGGGCGGCCAGCCCTCTCGACCCGGACGGCGCCGCTGTCGCGGCGGAACAGGCCGCCGAACAGTTCGCCGCCATCGGTGACCGCGTCGACCAGGCCCGGGCGCTGCTACTGGCCGGGCGATGCCACGCCGCGGCCGGATCGGGCGAACCGGCCACCCGCCTGCTGGCGACCGCGGAAGGTGTGTTCGCCTCCTGCGGTGCCGAAGACTTCGTCCGCCGGGTCGCGAGGGCCCGCCGCAGACCCGGCCCGCGCCGCGCGGGCGCCGGACCGCGGGTGCGGGACGCGTTGACCGATCGGGAGCTCACCATCGCGCTGCTGGTCGCCGCGGGCCACAGCAATCGCGAGGTCGCGGCACGACTGTTCCTGTCCACCCGGACCGTCCAGGCGCACCTGTCCAGCGTCTACGCCAAGCTGGGCCTGACCTCACGCACTGCGTTGGCCGGGCGGGTCAACCAGCCCGAGTAGGGAAACCCGGTGATTTTCCGCGCCTGCCCGTAAGCTAGGCCCGTTCATTAACCCGGCCGCCTTCGCCCTGCCAACGGTCCTTCTCATCGTCCAACGTGGACCGTTGTTCGGGAACCAGCGCGGCAGTAAGCGCGCCCGATCCGGTGAGAATCTCGGTCGGGGTGTCGGCATTGGCTCGTCGGGACGCCGTCATGATCGCGCCGTGGCCGCTGGCATCGGTGGCGTCCGGGGGCACGACCAGCAGGCTGATGCGCTGGCGGTCCGGACCGGACACATGGACCACGTGCGCGTCCTGTGCGCGGAATCCCTCCAGCCGGACGGTGCGACCGTCGATCGTGACGCGCCGCGGCGCGGCGTCCCAACCGGTGATGGCGAACGCCACCCTGCTGACCGAGCCGAGCCGAACGGCGAGCACCTCGGCCAACGCCGGCAGCTCCGCGACCAGGTCCCGGGACCGTGGCCACCAGCCGCCGTCGACGTAGCCAGTCGGTGGCGCTTTCGGCTTGAGCCGCAACCGAAGCAGCGGATGCGGCCGAGTGGCGTCGGTCGTCGATGCGGTGGAAGCGTGAGGGTGCGGACCCGACGTCATGTCGGTACTCCCGTCCCCGGTCGACTGGCGACCGGCGTGCCGAGGACGACGTCGACTTGATCGCCGACGTGCGAAATGCTCTCGGTACCGCGGACACTACACCGCGTGGCCGCGGGTTCGTGACCGGAAAATCCGAAATACTCGGTGATCGCTGCCGAGGTGTACGGTCGCACTGATACGCCGGATCGATATTGAACCGTGCAGCGAGGCACTCGCTGAGGTTGCCCGGCCGGTGCGAATCCCTGAGGAGTTCCCATGAGTCAGACCTACGAGCAGCGACTGAGCACCGTCGAGCACGCCCTGGTCGCCGAGAAAATCAGCTCGGGGGCCGGAAAAACCCTGACCGATGTGGCCGTGAAGGTGCTCGCGGCGCTCGACGGCATCAAGGAGGACGTGCGATAGTCCGACTGCCACCGGTTCGGCGCGGCCGCGATTCGCACCGGCGTTCTACCCGAGATCCCCGGTCGGTGCGGAATTCTGCTCGGTTCCGGTTCGATGATTTCTACGGTGGACTCGGCCGATCAGGGAGCGAAATGGTCATCGGTGATGTGGCGTCGGATACCTCCGCCATGAAGTGTGATACCGAAATCGTGGTCGACGAAGCGTGTTCCGTGTGCGCGCATCCGATGCGCGCACACGACGGAATCGCAACCCGGTTCTGCGCGGCGACGTTGGCCGGCGCACTCGACCGGGGTTGCGCCTGCCCGCCTGGCGGCTGACCGACCGGGTGGTCAGCCGGCCTGCGGGCCGACCAGGACCCGGCCCCGGTGACGCGCCACGTGAGTGTTGCGCGCCGCCGGGGCGTCCGGTCACCGGGCTACACTGGACCACAGTCGCGGTGCACGCGACGTGGCATCGCCCCGGACCTCTGGTGCGCCACCGGCGCGACCACTGGAGGTTCGGGAATGGTCCCGGCCGCTGATTCGGCTGATTCCAGGGTGGATCGAGCACACGGCAGTGATTTCGCTGATCTGACCCGCTGGATGGCGAAATTCCAGGCGTTCCTGTTCTTCCCGCTGCTGCTGGAAAGCCTGGAGCTGCACCGGTCCGGCATTCGCTCGGTGTGGCGCGGCGAGGTTCGGTTGCGCGGGCTGGAAAAGGCCCTGTTGATTCCCAATATGCCAAGGCACGTGATTCCCGATATGCCAAGGCGCGATCTCCGGCGGGCGCAGCCGATCGTGCGGGGTTTCGGTGCTGAGCGCGGCATCGGCTACCGCCAATGCGGGCAGTCGCACCCCTACGGCCAGGTGCCGCGGCACCTGGCCGCGGTTGGCGCGCTCCTACGCGCGGCGCCACGCTGAACCGGCGACGGTGACCGGCTACGGCGACAGTGACACCAGACTCGCGCAGGTGCGGGTCTGGGTCAGAGAGCGTGCCGTCAGCCTGGGAGTGCCGGTGTCGGTGCGGCTGATCTGCGAGACCGCCGGGGCTCGGCTGTCGGTCAGCGGGGTCGCGCTGACCGTGGACACCTCCGGATGGCCGGAACTGCGCTGTTCGACCGACGCGCTGGGCGAGCGGCTGGCGGAGTTGCACGTCACCGTCGGGGAAGGGCCGTGCGTGGATGCTCAGCGGACGGGCGGCCCGGTATTGGCCGGTGATCTTGATGGGCCGGCCAGCCAGCGTCGGTGGCCGGCGTTCGCGCCGCTGGCCGTGGAGGCCGGGGCGGGCGCCCTGTTCGCACTGCCCCTGGTCGTCGGCACGATCCGGGTCGGGGTGCTCGCGCTGCACCGGGTCGTCGCCGGCCAGCTCCCACCGGCGATCCTGGCCGATTCGTTGGCCTTCGCCGATTTGGCGTTGCGACTGCTGGTGGATGAGCAAGCCGGGATGCCCTCCGGCAGCGATGAGCCGGCGCGCGAGGGCTGGCCGCTGTACAGCCCGCAGGTGCACCAGGCGACCGGGATGATCTCCGCGCAGCTGGACGTGGGGATGGACGAGGCATTCGCCCGGCTACGCGCCCGGGCGTTCGCCGACCGGAAGCGGTTGGCCGAACTGGCTGCCGATGTCGTCGCCCGACGGCTGCGATTCGACCCCACCGGGGAGGAGGCGTCATGAACAAAAGCGCCGCGGGCCGGACGGCCCTACGCTGGCTACTGCAGTGGAGGAGGCAGCGATGAGCGATGAACGCCTGCTGGAAACATTCGTCGAACTGGCGGACACCCTGGTCGACGACTTCGACGTGATCGACTTCCTGCACCTGCTGGTGGCTCGCTGCGTCGCGCTGCTGGAAGTGGATGCGGCCGGACTGCTGCTGACCGACCAGCGTGGCCAGTTGCAGGTCATGGCCAGCTCCAGCGAACAGGTCCGGCTGCTGGAGTTGTTCCAGTTGCAGAACGACCAGGGGCCGTGCCTGGACGCGTTCGCGACCGGAATCCGGGTCAGCCACACGGATCTGGGTGCCGCGGGCGGCCGGTGGCCGCGGTTCGCCGTGGCCGCGACCGAGGCGGGGTTCGCCGCGGTGGACGCCCTGCCGATGCGGCTGCGCAGCGAGGTGATCGGCGCGCTCAACCTGTTCCGGACCGGCCGGGGGGCGTTGAGCGTGACCGCGCTGCGCACCGCGCAGGCGCTGGTCGACGTGGCCACCATCGGGTTGCTGCAGGAACGTTCGATCCGGCAGCGGGAGATTCTCACCGAACAGTTGCAGGGCGCGCTCAACAGCCGGGTGGTCATCGAGCAGGCCAAGGGCCTGGTCGCCGAACGCCTCGGGATCGACATGGAGGGCGCGTTCGCCGCCCTGCGCGGCTACGCGCGTAGTCACAACCTCAAACTCGGCGAGGTGGCCGGTGCGGTGATCGCCGGCCGCACCAGCACCTACGACCTGCTTGGCGCACCGGCCCCGACCGACCGGGCCCAGTAGACCCGGCGACCGCGCGACTGGTGCCCACGGTCCGTGATCAGTGGCGACGCGGTAAACGGATCTCCGTCGCCGGTGGACGACTTTCCGTCCCGCCGCGCCGGAATCCGGTTCAGGCCAGCACGGACCGGATCAACCGGACCGGATGCCACGCGGTCCGGCCGGTGCCGTGCGCGATCTGCTGACGGCACGACACGCCGGTCGCGGCGATGACCGTGTCGGCCGAGCTTCCCCGCACTGCCGGAAAAAGCCGATCCTCACCAACCACCATGGATGTCTCATAGTGCTCGGACTCGAAGCCGAACGACCCCGCCATCCCACAGCATCCCGCATCCAGCTCGGTCACCCGCACCCCCGGAATCCGCCGCAGCAACGCCACGGTCGCCGCCGTCCCCACCTCGGCCTTCTGGTGGCAGTGCCCGTGAAACAGGATTTCCCTTCCGTGCAGCCAGGAATGCTCCTGCAGCCGCAGCCGGCCCGCGTCGATGGCGTCGCTGAGCAGCTTCTCCAACTCCAGCACCCGGGAGGCGATCTCGGCGACCGCCGGAACCTCCGGGAAAAGAGCGAGATACTCGTCGCGAAGAGTCAGCACACACGAAGGCTCAGTCCCAAGGATCGGTCCGTCCGTCCCGGCCAACTCGGCCACCAAACCCTCAGCTTCACCCCGAGCCTTGTCCAGCAACCCCTTGGACAGCGCTGGCCGCCCGCAACACCCCGCCCCCGCGAGCCGGACCCGCGACCCGGCCCGCTCCAGCAGTTCGATCGCCGCCTGCCCGATTTCGGGCTCGGTGTAGGTGGCGAACGAATCGGCCAGGAAGACGACGCCCCCGCGATCCCCGGCCGGCTGCGACCGGCGTTGGAACCAGGAAACCAGATCGTCGCGCGCGAACCGGGGTAGCGGACGCTGGGTGGTGATGCCGAGAAAACGGTGCAACAACAGCCGAAGCAGCGGAATCCGGCCCGGCAGGTTGGACAGCGGAGCGGTGGCCGAGCCCAGCCGGTTGAGAGCGCGGATCGCGCCGAAGACCCTGCTGCGCAACGGGATGCCATGGAGATCATGGCGATGGGCCAGGGTCTCGGACTTCAGCGCGGCCATGTCCACCCCCAGCGGGCATTCACTTCGACAGGCCTTGCACATCAGGCACAGGTCGAGGATCTCGTGCAACCGCTCCCCGCCCAGAGCCGCCTTCGGATCGGGCTGGGACAGTGCGGCCACCAACGCATTCGCCCGGCCCCGAGTCGAGTCCTCCTCCTTCCGGGTCGCCATGTACGACGGGCACATCACGCCGGAATCCTGTTTGCGGCACAGGCCGATGTTCATGCACCGGTCGGCGGCGTCGCGCATCCCGCCGCTCAACTCGAAACCGAGCCGGGTGGTCAGCGGCGGTGCCGGCGGCAGGGCGGGGTCGCGCAGATTCTCGGTCATGGCGGGAGAATCGACGATCTTGCCCGGGTTGAGCCGGTTGGCCGGGTCGAACAACGCCTTGACCGATCGCATCGCCTCGTACAACTGGTCGCCGAAGATCTGCCGGTTGAACTCACTGCGGGCCAGGCCATCCCCGTGTTCGCTGGAGTTCGCGCCGCCGTACTCGGTCACCAGGTCCCGGATTTCCCCGGCCACCGCTCGCATCGTGGCCACCTGGGCCGGATCGGTGAGGTCGACGAACGGGCGGATGTGCAGGCAGCCAACCGAACAATGACCGTAGAAGCCCGCGGACAACCCGTGCCGGTCCAGGATCGCGGCGAATTTCCGGGTGTACTCGGGCAATCGCGCCGGATCGACGGCGGTGTCCTCGACGAAGGCCAGCGGTCGGCGGGTGCCCTCGCCCGCGGCCATCAGCAGGCCGAGGCTGGCCTTGCGCACCCGCAACAACGCCGACTGCTGCTCCGGCGTGATCGCACGCAACGTGTGGTAGCCGTGCCGGTGCCGGGTCCACAGCGCGGTGAGCCGGTCCAGCCGGCCGACGAGTTCGGCCTGGTCGTCGCCGGTGAAGGTGACGAACAACAACGCGCTCGGATCACCATCCAAAATGGACGACAGTGGCGCGTATTCAGTGCGCTGCCGGGACAGTTCGAGTATCGTGCGGTCCATCAGTTCGACGCCGGACGGGTCGCAGGCCAGGGCGTCCTCGGTGGCGGCCACCGCGGCCTCGGTCGAGGTGAAGTGGCCGACCGCGATCACCGTGTGCTTCGGCTTGGGCACCAGGCCGACCAGCGCGCGGGTCACCACCACCAGGGTGCCCTCCGCGCCGACCACGAACCTGGCCAGATCGAACGGCACGTCCCCGACCAGCCGGTCCAGCCGGTAACCGCCGGCCCGCCGCCAGTACGGCGGAAAGCCGGTGGCGATCGCGGATGCGTTGTCCCGCAACAGATTCGGCAGCTCCCGATGGATCTTCCCGAGTAATCCGGGCTGGGCGGGATCGGGTTCGGTCAGCGGTGCGAGGTGGGCCGGGGCGGCGTCGGAGAGCAGGACGTCCAGTTCGCGCACGTGGTCGATGGTCATGCCATAGCGGATCGAGCCGCTGCCCGCCGAGTTGTTGCCCAGCATGCCGCCGATGGTGGCCCGGTTGCTGGTCGAGGTGTCCGGGCCGAACATCAGCCCGTGCGCGGCCGCGGCCCGGTTGAGCTGGTCCTGCACCACGCCCGGTTCGACCAGCGCCGTCCGCGCCTCTGGGTCGAGGGACTGAATCCGGTGCAGGTGCCGGGAAAAGTCCAGGACCAGGCCCGGACCGACGGTCTGCCCGGCCAGGCTGGTGCCTGCGCCGCGGGCCAGCACCGGCGCCTCGTGTTCCGCGGCCAGCCGCAGCGCGGTGGCGACATCCTCGGTGTGGCGCGGAAAAACCACGCCCAGCGGCAGCATCGTGTACATGCTGGCGTCCCGGGCGAACAGCTGCCGGGTGTAGTCGTCGAAGCCGACCTCGCCGTCCAGTTCCGCCCGCAACCGCGCGGCCAGATCGGCGCCCGCGCTCACGACCGCGCCGCCTCGCGTAGGAGGGCTGCCGCATGCACGATGTCCGGCGCGGCGCTCACGGCCGCACCGGTTCGCGCAGCACGTCCAGCGCGGCGGTCACCCCGCCCGGATCGATCGGCACCCCGGCCAGTTGCAGCCCGAGCTGCACCCCGGACAGCGTGCCGGCCAGGGTGAGATCGTTGAAGTGGCCCAGATGCCCGATCCGGAACACCCGCCCGGCCAACCGGCCAAGGCCGGAACCGAGCGACATGTCGAACCGCTCCAGGATGATCTCCCGCACCTTGTCCGCGTCGTGCCCGTCGGGCAGCAGCACCGCGGTCAGCGCGGCCGAGTGCTCGCGCTCGTCGGAGCACACCACGTCCAGGCCCCAGCCCCGGACGGCGGCACGGGTGGCCGCGGCATGCCGGGCGTGCCGGGCGAACACCGCGGGCAGGCCCTCGGCGTTGAGCAGCCGCAGGGATTCGCGCAGCCCGAACAGCAGGTTCGTCGCTGGGGTGTAGGGAAAGCGGCCGGTGCGGTTGGCCTGCAGCACCGGAAGCCAGTCCCAGTAGGAGCGGGGCAGCGTCGCGGTGCGGGCGGCCCGCAGCGCCTTCTCGCTGAGCACGTTGAACCCGAGACCGGGCGGCAGCATCAGGCCCTTCTGCGACCCGGCCACGGTCACGTCCACGCCCCACTCGTCGTGCCGGTAGTCCATGCAGCCCACCGAGGACACCGTGTCCACCAGCAGCAACGCCGGATGCCCGGCCACGTTCACGGCCGCCCGGATCTCCGGGATCCGGCTGGCCACGCCGGTGGAGGTTTCGTTGTGCACCACGCACACCGCGGCGATCCGGTGCTCGGTGTCGGCGGCCAGCCGTTCGGCGACCTGCGCCGGATCGACTCCGTGCCGCCAGTCGCCGGGCACGAAATCCACCGTCAGGCCAAGGCTTTCGGCCATTTTTCGCCACAGCACGGCGAACTCGCCGGTCTCGAAGGCCAGCACCCGGTCACCCGGGGACAGCGTGTTGACCAGCGCCGCCTCCCACGCGCCGGTGCCCGAACCCGGGTAGATCACCACCGGCCCGCTCGCGCCGAAGACCGCAGGCAGCGCGTCCAGCAGTTCGGTGACCAGCGCGGCGAACTCCGGGCCGCGGTGGTCGATAGTGGCGGCCGACATGGCCCGCAACACCGAGTCGGGCACGTTCGTCGGGCCGGGGATCTGCAGGAAATGGCGTCCGGTCGGGTTGACCACCAATCGTGTGTACCGCAGCGGCGGCCGCGCGTCCAGACCGGCCTTCGGTCCTATGTGGACCGTCAAGTGGGTTCCAGCAGGCCGTAATGCCCGTCGTAGCGGCGGTAGAGCACCGCGCCGCGGCCGGTCTCGGCGTTGCGGAAGAACCGGAAGGCCAGGCCGGTCTCGTCCAGCCGGGGCACCACCTCCGCCGGCGGCAGGTTGGGCACCGGATGCACGTCGATGGCCAGCGGCAGGCCGTCCGGGGCCGGGGGCGGCGGCAGGGTGCGCAACCCGGCCAGCCGGTAGCCGGTTGGGCCGACCCGGTAGAGCACGCTGTCCTGGCCGGTGCGGGCGTCGACGAACAGATGGAAGTCGTAGTCCATCAGGTCCATGGTCAGCGCTGCCTGGGCCACCGTGCAGCAGGCCGGCTCGTACTGCTTGTGCCGGGCGATCCGGCGCTGCCCGGCCGGTCTGGGTGCCGGGTCCGGCGCGGTGGGTCGGGTCGGGTCGGGCCAGGGCCGCAGCCGGTCCGGATCGCCCACCCGGGCCACCTGCTCGGCCAGCCTGCGGCGCAGCAACCCGGCCGCCTCGTGGAAGAAACCGGCCACCACCTGGGCCCGCACCGGACACCCGGCCACGGTCAGGTTGGCCTGTGCCAGCGCCGGCCAGGGCATGGTGGGTTTGGTGTTGGCGGTCAGCCGCACCCGCACCGAGGCCACCTGTTCGGGGACCCGGCGCACGAACCCGGCCACCTGCCTGCGCACGTACTCGCGGGCCGATCCGAGCACCTCACCCGCGGTGTGCACCAGGATGTCGCCGCGTGCCACCCGTCCGGTCATCGCACCTCCCGTGTCTTCTCGGCGATCATTCAAGGCCATCCTCGACCGGCTCCGTAGGGACCAAAGTCATCACCCGTCCACACCAGGCCCCGGCCCCGCCGAGGCACAACCCGCCCAGCACATCACTGGGGTAGTGCACGCCCAGCACCATCCGGGAGGTGCCCACCGCGAGCACGAACAACACCCCGGCGGCCAGCACCGCGACCCAGCGTCCGCGCACCGGGCGCGGCAGGCACAACACCAGCAGCACCCCGATCACCGCGGCCGTGCCGGTGGTGTGCCCGGACGGGTAGCTGTAGCCGCTGGCGGTGGCCAGCACCGGGTGCAGGCTGGGGCGGGGCCGGGCCAGCAGCACCTTGGTCAGCGATTCGATGCCCAGCGCGCCGAACCGGACTGCCGCGACCAGCACCGCCACGCGAAACCGGCGCCGCACGAGAAGGACCAGGCAGGCCACCGCGGTCACCAGATCCATGGACAACGGGCTGCCGAGGTCGGAGACGACCCGGGCCGCGACCACCAGCCAGTGCTCGCGCACCGCGACGGTGTGCAGGCCAGAGTCCACCTTGAAGTCCACAGTGGACAGAAATATCCAGTGAACCGCCACCAGCACGGCAAGAACCCCGAAAACGAGCAGGCCGACGGCGCTGACCAGCAGCGGGCGGAAGCGGTTCACTCAGTTCCCCGAGTCCGGCCGGTACACCAGCAGCGCGGCCGGATCAACGCGCAGCTCGATCTCGCCCGGTCCCTGCCTGAGCTCCCCGTCCACGCACAGATCCAGCGTGTCCCCGTCGGGCGCGCGCAGGGTCAGGCCGCGAACGAGGTCGAACCGGTAGGCGGGGGAGTAGCGCAGTGTCCGGGTCAGTGCGCCGAGCACCAGCCGGGTCACCGCGAACCGCACGGTCGCGTCGAAGATCCGCAGATCCAGTCGGCCGTCGTCGAGCCGGGGCCGGAAGGTCGGCGCGAAACCCTGCGGCCGGTACTCGCCGTTGCCCGCGAACACCATCCACAGCGTGCGCGGCTCGCCGTCGACCAGCAGTTCCTGCGGACGGCCGCGGCGCAGCGTGTGGTGCAGTCCGATCAGCATGGCCGGCCACTTGCCCACCCGGGGCTCCCAGCGTTCCCGGAACCGCACCAGATCCGGATACAGGCCGACGCTGAAGGTGTTCAGGAAGATCTCGTCCCCGGCCCGGCCCAGGTCCACCCGCACCGCGCTGCCCGCCCGCAACGCGGCCACCGCGTCGGACACCGTCGCCACGCCCAGCTCGCCCGCGAAATGGTTGAGCGTGCCCGCGGGCACCACCAGCAGCGGCACGTCGCGGGCCGCGGCGTGCCGGGCGGCGGTGTTGATGGTGCCGTCGCCGCCGGCGATGCCCAGCACCTTGGCCCGGCCCGCGGCCGCGCGCAGTACCTCCTCCGGATCGTCGTCCTCGCTCAACCGCACGATGTCCGCGTCGGGTAATTCGGCGCGCAGCGTGTCCAGCACGCCGTCGGCGGTGCCCGCGCCCGGGTTCACCACGATCACCGCGCCCGACCCGGTCGGCGAGGCCGGCGCGGGCCGGTCCGGCTCACCGGCCGCGGCCGGCCCGGGCGGGCGGCGCGGCCACCAGATCTGCGTCGCGGTGGCCACCCCGGCGCCCAGCGCCACCCCGGCCAGCACGTCGGTCGGGAAGTGCGCGCCGGTGACCACCCGGGACACGGCAACGCCACCGGCCAGTGCGGCCACCGGAACGGCCAGGGCGGGCGCCTCCAGCGCGACCGCGGTGGCGAACGCGGCCGCCGACGCGGAATGCCCGGAGGGGAAGGACGTGGTGATCGGGATCGGATGCGGGCGGCGGATCAGCGGAACCAGCTCGGCGGCCGGGCGCACCCGGCGGACCAGCCGTTTGCTCAGCACATTGGCGCTGACACTGGCCACGCCGAGCGCGACCAGTCCGCGCAGCGCGGCCCGCCGGGCCTGGCGGTTGCCGGTGGCCGCCAGCGCGGCGGCCACCGCTTCCCAGAGCACACCGTGGTTGGCCGCCCGGCTCAGCGCGGGCATGGTCCGGTCGAGCGCCGCCGACCGGTGACCGGCCACCCGGCGCAGAATTCTGAGGTCCAGCTCGCCAACCCAGCTCATTTCAAGACCCTAACCGGGCGCGGCCCGCCGCGCGGGGTCGGTGAACCCCGGGTGCGACGGGCCGCAGCGGAAAAGGCTTCAGCGCTCCAGAGCGGGACGCTGGTCCTCGTCGGTGTCGTCCTCGTCCGGGTTCGGGCGCTTGACGTCCGAGTTGTTGCCGGACAGACCCTTCTTCACCGAGTCCAAAATGGACATACCCTGGCCGACCAGGCCCGCGGCCAGCTCGCCGAGACCGTCGGAACCGTTGAGGATGTTGACGTTCGCGCCGGACAGCCCGCGGGAGGCCTCTCGCACGATCTGCGGCAGCTGCGCGATCAGCGCCTGGTCCAGTGCCACCCGGTTGTTCGACGCGGCCGCGGCGGCCTGGATACGCATCTTCTGCGCCTCGGCCTCGGCCAGGATGCGCACCTTCTCCGCCTCGGCCTCGGCCGGGCGGACCACCTCGGAGACCAGTTGCTGCTGGCGCAGCTCGGCGTTGCGCTGGGCCAGTTCGGTCTGCATGGCGATGACCTGGCGCTGCGCCTGGGCCTGAGCCAGCGGGCCGGACTGGCTGGCCTCGGCCTGTGCCTTGTCCACCTCGGCCTTGTACCGCGCCTGCACGACCGCGGTCTGCCGGGCGTACTCGGCCTGCTGCCGCTGCGACTCCTGCTCGGCCTGCGCGGCCAACTGGTTGGACTGGGCCTGGGCGATCTGCGCCTTCTGCTGGATCGTCGCGTTGTGCGGGGCGGCCATGGCCGCGATGTAGCCCAGCTTCATATCGTCGATGGACTGGATCTGCAGCGAGTCGACGGTCAGGCCGATCTTGGCCATCTCCTCCTTCGACCCGTCCAGCACCTCGGTGGCCAGCTTCTGCCGCTCGGTCACTATTTCCTCGACGGTCATCGAGCCGACGATCGAGCGCAGGTGACCGGCGAAGATCCGGCCGGTCAGCACCGACATCTGATCCTGGTCGGACAGGAACCGCTGGCCCGCGTTGACGATGCTCTCCTCGTCGTTGCCCACCTTGAACGCGATCACCGCGCGCACGTTCAGCGCGATGCCCTGGCGGGTCACGCAGGCCTCGGCGACCTCCGCCTCGCACATGGCGAGGGTGAGGAACCGGACCTTGCGGAAGAACGGGAACACGAACTTGCCGTGCCCGGTGACCACCCGGAACGGCAGTCCCTCCCGGCTGCCCCGGCCACCGGAGATCAGCATCGCTTGATCGGGTGCGGGAACGTGGTAGCCAAACATGTGTTTCTCCTAGTCAGAAAACCCCAACAGCGCGGTGGAGGGTTCGGTCCATCTGACCACGTTGACCGCCCGCGCCCCTCGGGTTTCCACCACCAGCACGGCAGTGCCCTTGGGCATCGGTTCGTCGGACCACGCCAGGTAGGTCTCGGAACCACCACGAATCTTGATCAGGACTTCACCGGGCCCGTCCGGCCCGCGGGTACCGACGGTGAGGGTACCGACGCGGCCGATTGTCGCCGGGTCTCCGCCCATCACGCGTTCCCTTTCTCCTCCACTACCAACCGTCGTCACGTTAGCGCTGTGCTGACCTTGTGCGCCGGTCATTCCGGCAAGCGTTGGGCAGATATCCCGGAAAGTGGGGACCAATTCCTCCTTGGTTGCCAGACCGAGGGGTTCACCATGGAGGGCTGCAGCCGAACCGACGAAGAGGAGGCAGCAACGTGGCTGGCAACAGGGCAGTGACTTACCTTGGGCCCGGCAAGGTCGAGGTGCACACCATCGACTATCCGGATCTGGAACTGCACGACGGGCCGGGCGTGCACCCGGCCAACATCGGCCGCAAATGTGAACATGGCGTGATCCTCAAGGTCGTCTCCACCAACATCTGCGGTTCCGACCAGCACATGGTGCGCGGCCGCACCACCGCTCCCTCGGGCCTGGTCCTCGGGCACGAGATCACCGGCGAGGTCGTGGAGACCGGCCGGGACGTGGAGTTCGTGAAGGTGGGTGATGTGGCCTCGGTGCCGTTCAACATCGCCTGCGGGCGCTGCCGGATGTGCAAGGAAGGGCACACCGGCGTGTGCCTGAACGTCAATCCGGCCCGGCCGGGCGCCGCCTACGGCTACGTGGACATGGGCGGCTGGGTCGGCGGCCAGGCCGAGTACGTGATGGTGCCCTACGCCGACTGGAACCTGCTGGTGTTCCCCGACCGCGATCAGGCCATGGCCAAGATTCGTGACCTGACCATGCTCTCGGACATCTTCCCCACCGGCTACCACGGCGCGGTGACCGCCGGGGTCACCTCCGGCTCCACGGTGTACGTCGCCGGGGCGGGACCGGTGGGCCTGGCCGCGGCGCACTCCGCGCAGTTCCTCGGCGCGGCCGTGGTGATCGTCGGGGACATGAACAAGGACCGGCTGGCCCAGGCCCGCAGTTTCGGGTGCGAGACCGTGGATCTCAACGCCGACGCCGAACTGTCCGACCAGGTCGAGCAGATCCTGGGCGTGCCCGAGGTGGACGCCGCGGTGGACGCGGTGGGCTTCGAGGCCCGGGGGCACGGCGCGGGCGCGGGCGAGGCCCCGGCCACCGTGCTCAACTCGATCATGGGCATCACCCGCGCGGCGGGCAAGCTGGGCATCCCCGGCCTGTACGTCACCGGTGACCCGGGCGCGGCGGACGACGCGGCCAAGGAGGGCTCGCTGTCCATCCGGATCGGCCTGGGCTGGGCGAAATCGCACTCGTTCACCACCGGCCAGTGCCCGGTGATGCGATACCACCGCGGGCTGATGAACGCGATCCTGCGGGACAAGGTGCACATCGCCGACGCGGTGAACGCCACGGTGATCTCGCTGGACGACGCGCCGCGCGGCTACGCCGAGTTCGACAGCGGGGTGGCCCGCAAGTTCATCATCGATCCGCACGGGATGGTCGCGGCCCGGTAACCCGACAACCGTATGGCGCACCACTGGATTCGGTGTGCGCCATGCGGTTGTGCGTCGGGCCATACGGTTGTGCGTCGGTACGTCAGGCTTTCTGCTGCATGCTCGTGCGGGCCGGGTTGCCCTGCTCGCCCGCCTTCGGGTCGGACTCCTTCGCCTTCTCCCGCACACCGGACTCGATCTTGCCGCCCAGGTCCTTGTCCACGTTGCGCCAGTACTCGAACGCCCGGGCCAGCACCGGCTCGCTCACCCCGTTGAGCAGGTGGCCGACCACGTTGTCCACCAACCGTTCCCGGGCCGCGTCGTCGAGCACCTCGCGGACCATGGTGCCGGCCTGGCCCCAGTCGTCGTCCTGCTCGTGCGAGACGTAGGCGGTGCGGACCAGATCACCGTCGGCGTGCCAGCTCGGGGCGGTGTACCGGGTGCTGTCCGCCCGCGGACCGCCCTTGGAGTTGGGCGCGTACACCGGGTCCGCCACATTGGTGTAGCGCATCGCGCCGTCCTTGCTGTAGCTGTGCACGGGCGAGACCGACGCGTTCACCGGCAGCTGCCGGTAGTTCGCGCCGATGCGGTAGCGGTGCGCGTCGGCGTAGGAGAACAACCGGCCCAACAGCATCCGGTCCGGGCTCGGGCCGATGCCGGGCACCAGGTTGTTCGGCTCGAACGCGGCCTGCTCGATCTCGGTGTGGTGGTCGGTCGGGTTGCGGTCCAGGGTCATCCTGCCGACCTCGATCAGCGGGTAGTCCTGGTGCGACCAGATCTTGGTCAGGTCGAACGGGTTGAACTTGTAGGTCTTGGCGTCCTCGAACGGCATGATCTGCATGTACAGCGTCCAACTGGGATGGTCGCCGCGCTCGATCGCCTCGAACAGGTCGCGGGTGTGGTAGTCGGTGTCGGCCGAGGCCATCTGGTCGGCCTCGTGCTGGGTGAAGAACTCGATGCCCTGGTCGGTCTTGAAGTGGTACTTCACCCAGAACTTCTCGTCCTTGGCGTTGGTCCACAGGTAGGTGTGCGAGCTGTACCCGTTCATGTGCCGCCAGGTGCGCGGAATGCCGCGGTCACCCATCAGCCAGGTCACCTGGTGGGCCGACTCCGGGGACAGCGTCCAGAAGTCCCACTGCATGTCGTGGTCGCGCAGGTTGTTGTCGGCGCGGCGCTTCTGCGAGCGGATGAAGTGCTGGAACTTCATCGGGTCCTTGACGAAGAACACCGGGGTGTTGTTGCCGACCATGTCGTAGACACCCTCGGTGGTGTAGAACTTCAGCGCGAAACCGCGCGGGTCCCGCCAGGTGTCGGGGCTGCCCCGCTCACCGGCCACGGTGGAGAACCGGGCCACCATGCGGGTGGTCGTGCCCGGCTGGAAGACCGCCGCCCTGGTGTAGGCGCTGACGTCGTTGGTCACCTCGAACCGGCCGAACGCCCCGCTGCCCTTGGCGTGCGGCTGCCGCTCGGGCACCCGCTCGCGGTTGAACTGCGCCATCTGTTCGATCAGATAGCTGTCCTGCAACAGGATCGGCCCGCCGGGGCCGACGGTCAGTGAGTGTTCGTCGCTTTCGACCGGGATACCGGCATCCGTGGTCGTCGGCTCGAATTCGGTGCCCGTCATTCTGCCTCCCTGACCAGTTTCTGGAACGAGTCAAGACTAGGCGTACCCGGGCAGTCCCGGTTGTAATCACCGGTGCGGCGAAAAGATGGCGAATTCAGCCGTGTGAGTGGGCCCGCAGCGCGGCCAGCGCCTGGTCGGCGTGCAACTGCATACGCAGTTCGCTCTTGATCACCTCGACGATCGTCCGGCCGGCGCCGATCACGAAGGTGCGCCGCTCGACCGGCAGCGGGCCGAACCGCCTGCGCCCCCGAACTGCCGGGCCACCACGCCATCGTGCTCGCCGCCGACCGCGCCAACCGAGCGGGCGGGCCCGGGTACCGGCATCATCGTTCGACATGACCGAAGGCATTTCCGGAGCACCCATCCGCTCGCCCGACCAGATCGGTCCGATGCCCCGGGGCGAACTGTTCGCCTGGTTCGACCGGCTCGCCGAGTCCGAGGCCGAGGCCCTGCGCGCGGGCGAGGCCCCGCCCGCCGAGGAGTTGTGGACCCAGCTCGCGGTGCAGACCAGGCTCGAGACCGAGGTGGTGGCCACCCGCTGGCTGCTGGTGGCGCACCTGCTGCGAGCCCGCGCGGCCGACACCTGGTGGGCTGTCGCCGAGGCGCTGAGCATGTTCAACGCCGAGGCCGCGCGCGCCGAATTCCTCAAGTGGGTGACCAGCCAGGTCGATCTGCACGTGCAGTCACCGGAGTACGGCCTGACCGACGAGACCGCGTACGAACTCCGTGAGATGGCGCACGCCCTGCCGCCCAGCGACCCGGAACACGACACCCCGGTCTGAGGCCGGATGTGGTGTCACAGCAGGGTCTGGTCGTGGGCCCACTGGGCGTCCTGGCGGTCCGGCTCCTCGCGCAGAATGGCCGCGTCCAGGAACCGTTCCGGCACCGCGAAGGCGTCCACCAGAGTGCGGGCGTGCGGGCGCAACCGCTGGCACAGGGCATTGACCGCCCCGTTGACCTGCTTGCTCCGGGCCGGGGTCAGCCGGTTGTGGCCGAGGAACCAGGCCAGATCGGCCTCGATGTTGCTCAGCACGTACAGATCGCACACCCGCTCCAGCAGTTCCCTGGCCGCCGGATCGTCGCACCGGTCGATGGCCGCCACGAACGCCTCCAGCACCACCCGGTCGGTGTGCACCCGGCCGGCGCGCAGCACGTGGTCTTGGGCGTCGTTGAACACCGCGAACGGGTCGGCGTCCCCGGAGGCGGCCCGGCGCAGCCTGCGGGCCAGCCCGTCCAGCACGTGCTCCTCGCGGTCCTCGAACGCGCGCACCTGCCAGGCCCGGTCGTAGAGCGCGTCCTCGCCGTCCTTGCCCGGCGTCGCGGTCAGCCGGTTGATCACCGCGCGGGCCGCAGTCCGCTCGATCACTGCGCCGACGAACTGCTCGGCCACGAACCGCGCGGTGTCCAGCGTGCCCAGGTCCTGGAAGTGGGCGCGGTAGCTGGTCAGCAGGCCCTTGGCCACCAGCTGCAGCAGCACCGTGTTGTCGCCCTCGAATGTGGTGAACACATCGGTGTCCGCCTTGAGCTGGGGCAGCAGGTTCTCGGCCAGGTAACCCGCGCCGCCGCAGGCTTCCCGGCAGGTCTGGATGGTCGCGGTGGCGTGCCAGGTGGCGGCCGCCTTGATCCCGGCCGCGCGGGATTCCAGCTCCCGCTGGCGGGTCTCGTCCGGTTTCTCGGCGCCCTGCAACTCGTGCAGGGTGGCGACCAGTTCCTCCTGGGCGAAGTGCAGCGCGTAGCTGGTGGCCAGCGCGGGCAGCAGGGCGCGCTGGTGGGCCAGGTAATCCAGCAGCACCACCTCGCGCTTGTCGTCCGGGCGGTTGAACTGGCGGCGGGATTCGGCGTAGCGCACCGCGATGGCCAGCGACCGCTTGGTGGCGCTGCCCGCGCTGCCGGCCACGCTGATCCGGCCGCGGATCAACGTGCCCAGCATGGTGAAGAAGCGTTTGCCGTCGCCCTCGATCGGGCTGTCGTAGGTGCCGTCCTCGGCGACCGAACCGTAGTGGTCCAGCAACGCCTCGCGCGGCACCCGGACCTGGTCGAAGGACAACCGGCCGTTGTCCACGCCGTTCAGCCCACCCTTGCGGCCACAGTCCTCAATGGACACTCGGGGACGCGGATTGCCGTCGGCGTCCCGGATCGGCACCAGCAGCGCGTGCACCCCATGGTTCTCGCCCCGGGTGATCAGCTGCGCGAACACCGCGGCCATCCGGCCGTCCCGTGCGGCGTTGCCGATGTAGTCCTTGCGGGCGCCCGGATGCGGGGTGTGCACCACGAATTCCCGGGTGTCCGGGTCGTAGGTCGCCGTGGTGCGCAGGTGCTGCACGTCCGAGCCGTGGCCGGTCTCGGTCATCGCGAAACAGCCGGGCAGCGTGAGATCCATGATGTCGGCCAGGTACTTCTCGTGGTGGCGCCGGGTGCCCAGCAACTGCACCGCGCCGCCGAACAGCCCCCACTGCACGCCGGCCTTCACCATCAGCGACAGATCGCCGAAGCCGAGCATCTCGAACGCCACCACCGAACCGCCGATGTCGCCCCCGCCGCCGTACTCGCGGTCGAAGCCAAGACGCGGGCCGTCGGTCTTGGACAGCGCCCGCAGCTGGTCGGCGACCAGGGCGCGGTGTTCTTCGGTGCTCAGCCCGGCGGCGTCCGGCTCGGCGATGGCGGCCAGCTGCTCGCGCACCAGGCCGCGCAGCTCGCCCCACCGGCCGTCCAGCACGGTGGTCAGCGCGACCGGTTCGACGCGGTCGGGAAACGACGGCAGGTCCACGGTTCCTCCCGGCAGGAATGAGACGACCGGACGACCCGAGACTAGCCAGCTGAGACGGTGCGCGCAGGGTTGTGACGTGCGGCGCCGCCCGTTTGGCCGGGCGGTGAGCTGGACAGCGGCGCGAGCGCCGCGGCCGGCTGGGACCGGCCGCGACGCCCGCTTTTCTTGGCGGTAGCCACACTTCGATGGGTGTGATCGAGGCCCCCAGGCACCGTTGGGGCACTCCGGCGCGAAGTGCCCCAACGGTGTTTCGCATCTCGTGTGGGATGCGCTCCCTCCCCGGCGTCCTCGCGAAGAGATAGCGAGGCGGGTTACACGTTCTTGACGACGGATTTCGGCGCGGTGGATCAGCGCGGGACGAAGACCTGGACGGCGCCCTCGGACTCGCGCACCTCGATCAGCGGCAGCGGTGCGAGTTCGACGGAGAGCTGGTAGTGCACGATCTCCCCGCTCATCGCGAACACCGCGTCGTGGCAGGGGCAGGCCAGCTGATGGGTGGCCGGGCGCAGCTGCAGACGGCAGCCCTGGTGGGTGCACACCGCGGACACCGCGCGCAGCCCGGTCGCGGTGCGCTGCACGAAACCGGCCACCGAGCCGAGATCGAACTCGTGGACTCCGCCCTCGGGCAGATTCTCCGAGGCCAGCACGGTCTGCCACTGCGCGCCGTCCGGGTGCAGCGTCTCCTGAGTCGGCTCGGTCTCCTCCTCGTTCTGGCCGGTCGCGCCGACCAGCCGGTCGACCGCGACCGCCCCGGCTGCAGCGCCCGCGGCGACCGCCGCGGTGATGGCCAGCCGTCTGCGCCCGAACCGGGGCTGGCGCGGCAGCGACGCGGGCTCATCAGCCGAGTCGGCCGGGTCCGTGGATTGGGCCTCGCTCGCGGCGCCGGCCAGGCGTTGTTCCAGCGCGGCAAGGAAATCCGGATCCGGATCGGCGGCGCCCGGCCGCGCGGCGATCAGGTCGATCGCGGTGCGCAGCTGCGCCGCCTCGGCCTCGGTGGCCCGGAACGGCTGCGGGCGCCGCTGGTCCAGGAGTTCTTCCGAGTACCGGTCCACCCGGTTCATGCCGATCCCTCCTGAAGTCGGTGCGCGGCCTGCGCGGCCAGGCGCAGTGCCCGGTGCTGGAGCACCTTGGCATTGCCGACCGTCACGCCCAGCTCCGCCGCGGCTTCCTTCAATGAGTATGCGTCCAGGAAACGCAGCTGCAGAATGCGCCGGTAGCGCTCGGGTAACTCGGCGATGATGAGGTCGGCTCGTTTGGCCGTGCGCTCGGTGTCCGCGATGTCGTCCGCACGGGGTTCGGCCAGCGCGATCAGGTCGATTTCGTTGATCTGCCTGCCGAACGTGCGCCGCCAGTGACCGGCCAGCACGGTGCGTGCGGTGGCGGCCAGATAGGCCCGGATCTGCGGCGGTTCGGCCGATGTCCGCATGGAGCCGAACGCGGCGAGGAACACCTCCGCGGTCAGGTCCTCCGCGTCGGGTTTGTTGCCCACCTTGGCGAACACCAACCGGTAGATCCAGTCGGCGTTGTCCCGGTAGACGGTTTCCCAGCCGGTATCCACCCCGTTGCTCACCCGACCACTCAGCTTCGCGCCGTAGCTTCGACCGAGGCAGCGTAGAAGTGCGGGGCGGGTCGCGACACCGCCGGATGCCGCCTGTTGGCGGTGTGGCGCAGCGCTTTTGCCGTATTGGGGCGCAACCGGAGATTTCGGTACCGGTGAGTCGAATACGATTCGCGAGTGACTGTGATCGACCCGAGTGGTCAACGGCTGCCCACCGCGGCTGACGAGGCGCGGTTCTGGGATCTGGTGGAGGACGCGTGGGCCCGGATCGGGCCGGAAGGCCGGCGGGCGCGGCAGGCGGTCGCCGAGCGCGATCCGGAGGCCGGCGAGGTGGACCTGGGCATCATCGATGAGCTGCTGCAGGTGTTTCTGGACAATCTGACCCTGGCCACCCAGAATTTCTCGGCCGAGGAGCTGACCGATCTGGACCGGGTGGTGGAGCGGCGGCTCTACGAGATCGACCGGGCCGACATCCAGGCGGTGACGGATGGCTCGGACGACGGTTTCCTGTATGCGCGCGGGTTCATCGTGGCGCTCGGGCGGGACTACTACGCGGCGGTGGCGCGGAACCCGCGACTAGCCGTGCTGGACGCGGAGTGCGAGGAAATGTGTTATTTCTTCGCCACGCTGTATCACGAACGCTACGACCGGTTCCCGGACACCGGCTCGGGCATCTCCCGGGAGTCGACCAACAATCCGGCTGGTTGGCCTAACTGACCGGAAACTGGTCGATCCACCGCCGTTGACCGCGGGTCTCCACGGCCCGCGGATGGTGCCGCGCCCGGACGAAGCCGATCGCCTCGTCCGGTGCGAGTCCGGAGAGCACGGCCAGGCAGGCCAGCGCCGTCCCGGTCCGCCCGACCCCGCCGCCGCAGCCGACTTCCACCGGTTCGCCGGACAAGGCTCGTCGGTGCAGCGCGCGGATGGCGGCGATGGCGTGGCCGGGGTCGCGGGGCAGGCGGAAATCCGGCCAGTCCAGCCAGTCGTGCGGCCAGGGCAGCTCGGGTTCGTGGGCGCGCTGGAATCGGGGCGAGCCAAGGTAAAGCGCGTAGGCCGGGACCGGGCCGGGCGGCGTTGGCCTGCGCAGTGCGCGGCCGCGAATCCAGGCGCCATCCGGCAGTTCGATGGCGCCGGGTAGTGGTTCGGTCACGGCTTTTTCCGTACGGGTTGCGGTTCGTTCATGGGCTTTCCTTTGCCAGTGAACGGAATGCCGGATAGCCGGGGAGTTGGCCGACCGGCCAGTGATGGGTCGCGGTGAGCAGGCGGTCGGTCAGTTCGGCCAGCGCGGGCAGTCGGTCGGCGGTGGTCAGTTCTGCGTGCAGGGTGCGCCAGCGATGGCGCAGCAGTTGCCTGGCCGAGGGGGTCGGGCGGCGGCGCGAATGCATGGGCCGATCCTCGGTCAGCACCCGGCCGGTGAGGTGCACCGTGATGTCCAGCGTCCACGCGGCGGCCGCGCGCAGCACCCCGTCCCGCCACAGCGAGTCGTCAGCCAGTTCGGGGTAGCCGGAGAGGATTTCCTTGCGGTAAGCCAGTTCTGTGGCCTCGGACAGTTCGTCGGGCAGCCGGAACACGCACCAGCAGGTGGAAAATGGCATCCGGGTGTAGGCCGCGTCCAGGAACACCGGGTGAAAGCCCGATGCCTCGAAATCCAGTACTCGCGGACCGGACGCGGTGAGCACGTTGTTGTCCGGGCAGATGTCGCCGGGGGAGAAGACGGGGTGGCGATCGTCGGTCAGGCTCGCCACGACGGCCAGATCCTCGTCGAGGCCGGCCGGTCCGGTCACCCCGAGCGCGGCCAGTACCTCGGGCAGCGCCGCAATCCGCCCGGTGATCCAGCCCGCGCCGTCCCAATCCGGCCGGCCCCGGTCATACCGGGCGCGCAGTGCGCTGAGTTCGGGTTGCCGCCCGATGCTCTCCGCGGCCAGCGCGCCGTACGTGGAAGCCCAGGCCAGCAATGCGGTGCGCGCGGTGTCCGGTGTGTCGCCGAGCAGTGTGTCGGCCAGGCTCGGCGCGGTGCCCAGGTCGGACATCACGATCAGCGGCGTGGCCACATCCACGGCCAGCAAATGAGGACCCAGCGTGCCGAACGCCAGCCCGGCTGCTTCTGCGGTGAAGCAGGCCAATGCCTCCGGTTCGTCCCGATACGCCTTGACCACGACCGTGGTGCCGGAGCCGGTGCGGCAGCGCAGCACGGTGGATCGGCTGCTGCCGCCCAGGTCGATTGGCTCGGAAAGCTTCTCCCCGAAGGCGTCCGCCGCTGCGGTCAGTACTTCCTGCACAGCGTTCAGCTGATCAGGCGGAGCATCGGGGCGCAACCGGATTCGCCACCCGTGAAAGGCACGCGAGGGCTCATTGGCCGGGGTTGTCGCGGCCGGCGGCGCTGTGCGTCCGGGTTTTGACCCGCACCCCCTGCTACCGTCGCGCCCGTGTTCACCGAATCTGATCTCCGGCGCCGCACCGCCATCTACGCGGCGCTGCCGGAGTACGCCCGTCGGCTGCGCCGGATCGGGGCGCAACCGGGCGAGCCGGGCGAGGAACTCGCGTTGACGGGGTACGAGTTCCAGCTGTGCTCGCAGAACGGTGAGGACGGCGTCCTGGCCGAAATTCTCCGCCGGGTGGGCGCGCCGTCGCGCTGGTTCGTGGAGTTCGGGGTCGAGTCGGGGCGGGAGGGGAACTGCGTCGCGCTGGCCGACATCGCGGGCTGGCACGGACTGTTCATGGAGGCCGACGGGGCGCACAACCATCTCCTGCACCAGAAGTACCAGTGGAACCAGCGAGTGCGAACGCTGCACGCCATGGTCACCCCGGACCGAGTCGAGAGCCTCTTCGCCCAGGCCGGTGTCCCCGCCGAACCGGACGTCGTATCCATCGACATCGACGGCGGTGACTACTGGGTCTGGCAGGCGCTGGAGAACTACCGGCCGCGCGTGCTGGTGATCGAGTACAACGCCGGGCTGGACCCGGAAAGCCGTCTGGTGCAACCGGAAACCACACCACCGTGGTCGGGCACCGGGTTCTTCGGCGCCTCACTCGGCGCGCTCGTCGCGCTCGGTGAGCGCAAGGGCTACCGGCTGGTGCACTGCGAACTGGCCGGCGCCAACTCCTTCTTCGCGCGAGCCGACCTCGCCGAGAATTTTCTTGCCCCACAAGAGATCCAGCGACGTGGACCCAACTATTTCCTGACCGCACACGGACATCCGGCCGACGAGTCCGGCGCGACCTACACCGAAGTCTGACCATGACCGGCCCGCACAGAGGCGCGGGCCGGTCCCCTCGGACTCAGTTGACCTTGCGCTCCCGGCCCTGCCAGAACGGCTCCCGCAGCTTGAACTTCTGGATCTTGCCGGTCGCCGTGCGCGGCAGCTCGTCGATGAAGTCCACTCGCTTCGGGCACTTGTACCCGGCCAGGTAGTCGCGGCAGTGCTTGATCAGCTCCTCGGCCGTCACCTCGGTGCCGTTGGTGACCACCAGCGCGGTCACCAGCTCACCCCACTTCTCGTCCGGAATCCCGATCACCGCGGCCTCGCGCACCGCCGGGTGCGAGGCCAGCGCGTCCTCCACCTCGATGGAGGTCACGTTCTCGCCGCCGGAGATGATCACGTCCTTCTTGCGGTCGGCGATCGTCAGATATCCATCCTCGAACGAGCCGCCGTCTCCGGTGTGGAACCAGCCGCCTTCCTGCACCCGGGCGGTCTCGTCCGGATTTTCCCAGTAGCCCTCGAGGTTCGTGTTGGACTGGACGAGGACCTCGCCGTCGTCGTCGATGGACACCCGGGTGGACAGCGCGGGCGCGCCCGCCCGGCCGAGCAGCTTGGCCTGCTCGTGTGGGTCCAGGTCCTGCCACTCCGAGCGCATCCGGTTGATGGTGAGCAGCGGCGAGGTCTCGGTCAGACCGTAGATCTGGATGAACTCCCAGCCCAGTTCCTCCCGCACCCGCTCGATGGTGCGGGTGGGCGGCGGCGCACCGGCCACCACCAGGCGCACCGTGTCCCGGCCGGGGATCTCGCCGTCCCAGTCCTGCGCCGCGTCCAGCGCCGCGGTCACCACGGCGGGCGCGGCGCACAGGATGGTGACGCCATGTTCCTTTATCCGCCGCAGGATCTCGACCCCGTCGACCTTGCGCAGCACGATGTGCCGGCCGCCCATGCCGGTCACCGCGTAGGGCATGCCCCAGCCGTTGGCGTGGAACATGGGCAGCGTGTGCAGCAGCACGTCGTTGTCGGACAACGTGGTGTGCAGACCGAACACGGTCGCGTTGAGCCACAGGTTGCGGTGCGTCAGCTGCACGCCCTTGGGCCGCGCGGTGGTGCCGGAGGTGTAGTTCAGCGTCGCGGTCGCCGTCTCGTCACCGGCCCACGGCCGCGGCTGCGCGGTGCTGCCGAACACTTCCTCGTCGCTCTCGCCGAGCACGAAGGTGTGCTTGGCGTGCACCGTGTCCAGGATGCCCTTGAGATCCGGGTCGATCAGCAGCACTTCCGCGCCGGAGTGCTCCACGATGTACTTCACTTCCGCCGCGGCCAGCCGGAAGTTGATCGGCACCAGCACCCGGCCCCAGCCGGACACCCCGAAGAACGAGGTCAGCAGCCGCGCCGAGTTGTGCGACATGATGGCCACCCGGCCACCGGCCGGCACGCCAAGCGTGTCCAGCCCGGCCGCCATCGCCCGGGCCTTGGCCGCCATGTCCCGGTAGGTCAGCGCGCCCCAGGACGAGGCTGGCTGGTCCGGCTCGTCGACTGCCGCGATCCGGTCCGGGTACACCAGTTCCGCGCGGTCCAGAAAGTCCCGCACGCCCAGGTCATAGAACACCCGCCGCTCCTTCCACTCGCGGTCCCGCGTGGACCGATCGTGTCCATCACCGCCCGCTCCCGCCACCCCACAAAGTGGGTGGTCAGTCCAGAAGCCCCCACTCCCGGGCCCGGTTGAGGGCCTGGATCCGGTTGGCCGCACCGAGTTTGCGCATCGCGTGTTTCAGATAGGACTTCACCGTGTTGGGCAGCAGGCCCAGCGCCGCCGCGATCTCGTCGTTGGTGCGGCCCCGCGCCACGTGCGCCAGCAGCTCGGCCTCTCGTGGCGTCAGGGTAGGCCCGCCCGGCACCGGGCGCCGGTCGGCCGCGTCCGCCGAGCGGGCCCGCACCCGGCGGCACACCGCGAGCAGTTTGTCCCGGGCCGCCGGGTCGGTGATGGTGCCGGCGATGGCGGCCAGTTCCGCGGACAGGTCCTCGGTCTCCCGGGCGGACAGTCCGGCCGCCGGATCGTCGCGCAGCCGACGGCGAATTTCCTGTTCCACCAACAGATCCCGGGCGCACCGGCCGACCACCTCGACAGCCGCGCGCAGCCGGCGATCACCGAGCGAGGTGGGTTGCCGGGCCGCCGCGTACAGCACGGCGCGGGTGTCCTGGCCGACCCGCACCGGCAGCGCCAGCACCGCGCACAGCCGCTCCGGCGCGACCGCCTGGTCGTAGCGGTGCGTGATGCCCTCGGCCCGCAGGTAGTCGGCCACCGTGGACGGGCGGGCCAGCGCCAGCGCCTTGCCGCCCAGCCCTGCTCCGGTGGTCACCCGCAGCCGCGCCAGCGACTGGGTGCTGGTGCCCACCAGGTGCTCGATCACCAGGTCCCGGCCGTCCGCGGACACCGGTCCGCCGAACGCGACCGGCAGGCCGGTGGCCTTGGCCAGCTCGGCCACCGCCCGGGCCAGCGGCGCGGTCAGATCCTCGTGCGAGGGCATCGACATTGATCCGCCCGTCTTCGGTGCTGACTGTGCTGACCAGGCATTGTCAGCCGGGCCGAAGCCGGTGCGCAAACGGGCGGGGTGGCCGACCGGACATTTCCGGCCGGCCACCCCGCCACCCCGCGCTACAGATTCGCCGACACGAAGGTGTGGCCGTCGAAGTTCTGCACCATGATCGACGCCACCTGGCTCGGGTCGATCAGCGCCGATCCGTCCAGGTTGGTGCCGGCCGCCGCGGCCTTGGCCGAGACCACCCAGCTGCCCGCGACCTCCTGCTCGCCCGACTTGGACACCACCACGATCTTGCACCGCTGTCCCTGCGGGATACCGGTCACCGAGGCGTTCACCCGGATCCAGCCCGCGGCCGGGGTGATGGTCGCGGTCAGCCGCGTGCCGTCCTGGGTCACCGACACCACCCGGGTGCCGGGCACCACGGTGGCGCTGCTGGGCGGCGCCGTGCTCGGGGTGGGCAGCGCGGTGGCCTGGCCGCCGCCGTTGCCCCGGCCCAGCAGCACCCCGCCGCCCAGGGCGAGGGCCACCGCGACGACCGCGGCCGCCACGCCGACCACCCGCCGGTTGAGGAAGGTGGAACTGGATTCGGTGCGCACCCGGCGCAGGGTGCGCTGCAGCAGCAGGTCGCCGCCCTCGGGCGGGCCCTCCAGGAACGCTTCCGGCGGCAGCTCGCCGAGAGCCTCGCGCATTCCGGTCAGCTCGGCGAGCTGGGCACGGCATTCGGCGCAGTCGGCCACGTGCTCGTCCAGCTCTCGTGCCTCGTCCTCGTCCAGCGCGCCGAGCACGTACGCGCCCAGCGCCTCGATCTTGTGTTCGTCCCGGGCGGTCATCCGGCCACCCCCTTCAACGCGACCTGCGGGCCGCCGAAGATGTCCCGCAGCGCGCGCAACGCGTGATAGGACCGGGATTTCACCGTTCCCGGTGGTATGCCGAGCGCTTTGGCCGTCTCGGTCACGGTGCGGCCGTGGAAATACAGCTCCACCAACACTTCCCGGTGCGGACCGGAGAGTTTGTCCAAGGCCGCCAAGATGACCATGTTGTCCACCACGGCCTCGGAGTGGTCGCCCTCGATCGGCTGGTGCGCCGGGTTCTCCGCGACCTCGGTCGGCCGCGCGTTGCGGGCCCGCACCGAATCGGTGACCAGGTTGCGCGTGACGGTGAACAACCAGGCCCGGATCGAGCCCTTCCCGTTGACCAGCACTTCCGGGTGCTTCCACGCGCGGACCAGGGTTTCCTGCACGATGTCCTCGGCGGCGACCCGGTTGCCGGTCAACCTGGTGGCATAGGCGAGCAGCGCCCGCCCGTGCTCCTCGTATAACGCGCGGATCAGCGCCTCGTCGCTGTCGGCTTGCCGCCTGCGGGGCCGCAGGACCGCCATCCGGGTTCTCCCTTCACCCCTGCGGGTTTGCCTCTCCCACGTCGGCGCTCTCGGGCGCCGACCCGACCAACACGGATGCGCGGGCGAAACGGTTCACCGCGCCAGTGCGCGAGCCGAAGTATTCCCGATCATGGCCGGGCCGGGGTGAACCGGTTGCCCGGCGCGTCCGTGTAGTCCAGTGCCGGGCCGCCGAATGCGAACGGACCGGAAATACATTTCCCGATTCAGGAGGAATCTGTCATGAACCGCGTCCGTGCCATCGGTCTGGCCGGGGTGCTGGGAGCCGGCGCCGTGGCGCTGGCCGCCTGCACCGGCACCGGCACCACCAGCGGATCGGCCGGTGCGGCCACCAGCTCGTCCACCGCGGCCGGCTCCTCGGTCGCCCCGGTGACCGCGTCGGCGGCGGGCTCCGCGCTGACCGCAGGCACCAACGCCACCATCGGCTCCATCGTGCTGGACGGCCAGAACCGGACCGTCTACCGCTTCGACAAGGACACCGCGAATCCGGCTGTGTCCAACTGTTCGGGCAGTTGCGCCGCGCAGTGGCCGCCGGTGCTGGCCCCGGCCGGCTCGCCAAGGCTCTCCGGCGTGAACGCCGGGAAGGTGGGCACGGTGACCCGGGCCGACGGCGCCAGGCAGCTGACCATCAACGGCTGGCCGATCTACGAGTTCGCCGGGGACAGCGGGTCCGGCGACATCAACGGTGAAGGCGTCGGCGGGACCTGGTTCGCCATCACCCCGGCCGGGGGCAAGGCGCTGCCCGGCGCGGCCACCGGCGCACAGCCGACCACCTCCTCGGGCGGCGGCTACTCCTCCGGTGGTTCCTACGGCGGCTACTGAGCCCGCCGATCGCTGGACGGGCTGGTCCCGGTGGCGCGGCGCCGCCATCGGGATTGCACCGTTTTCCCGCGCCGTACGTGGTGTGGTTGGAGGTGGTCAGGTGCACACGGTGATGCCCGAGGAGTTCTTCCTGGACGGCCCGCCCGGCGACGGGGGCGGGTTGTTGCGGCGCACGATCGACCGGGTGCGCCGGGAGTCGGCCCGCGCCGCCCGGCGGCGGCTGGCCGCGCTGATCGCGGTGGCCCTGCTCGGCCTGCTCACCGCGGCCGGGATCGGCATGATCGCCGGGCAGCGGATGGCGCTGGGCCAGCCCTGGCGCGGCACCTACACCGCGCGCGACTTCTTCTCCGGGGCCCGGCTGGCGGTGGCCGCGACCGCGGCCGACACCGGCACACTGCTGGAGGTGGCGCTGACCGGCCTGCCCCCGGGTACCGGCTGCCGGCTGACCGTGCTGGGCACCGACGGCTCCCGGGTGGCCGATGGAAGTTGGCGTGTTCCCGCCAGCGACGGGGTTTCCCTGTCGGTCTATCTGGACGCGTCGCTGGTCAAAGCGGTCGAGGTGACCGCGGCCGGTGGAGTGGACCTGGTCGCGACCGGTCCGTGAAAAGAGGGATGATTCCGCAAAGGGTCAAGTGCCTTCTGGCACTATTGTTCGCGTGCCCGACGCGAATTCCTCTGATGTCGCACGTCGTTTTCGCCGCCAGGCGCCGGTCATCGTCTCGGTGCTGGTCACCGCGGTGGTCTGCGTGCTGGTGGTCAGCTTCCTGGTCGTGCAGTTGACCGCGCACGCCGACCACGACGTGCACGCCGCCGCGCCCGCAGGCGGCCAGTACGTGGACATCACCTCGGTGGCGCCCGCCGCCGCCCCGGCCGCGCCGGACTCCGACGCCTCCACCGGAAGTCTCGTCGAGCACTGCGGCGCCAACGCGGGCGGCCAGCATCGCAACGCGGACAACGTGATCGCCGATCCGCGGCTGCCCGGCGGCGCCCACCACACGCACGACTACGTGGGCAACCTGTCCACCAACGCCTTCTCCACCGACGACTCGCTGGCCGCGGCCGCCACCACCTGCGCCAACGGCGACAAATCGACCTTCTACTGGCCGGTGCTGCGGGTGTTGGGGGAGCAGAGCTCGGACGCGAACGCGGTGGGCGGCGGCCAGGACGGCAACACCGGCCGCATCCTCACCCCGAGCGTGGACATCCGCTTCGTGGGCAGCCCGGTCAGCCAGGTCGTGCCGATGCCGGAATTCCTGCGGGCCACCATCGGCGACCCCAAGGCGCTGACCGACGGCGCCGGGCTCATTAGTCCACAGTGGACCTGCACCGGTTACGCCAACCGCGTCACCGACCTGTATCCGCTGTGCCCCAGCGGTTCTTCGGTGGTGCGCGTCTTCGACTTCCCGAGCTGCTGGAACGGCACCTCGCTGGACAGCGCCAACCACCGCACCCACCTGGTGCTGCCCGCGGCCAACGGCGGCTGCCCACACGCCACCTTCCCGGTGCCGCAGCTGCGCATCACGCTGACCTACGACGTGCCATCGGGTGCGCAGTACGCCATCGACTCCTTCCCGGAGCAGCAGCGATCGCCGCTGACCGACCACGCCGACTTCATCGACGTGATGACCGACACCGAGCAGGCCCAGATCGTGTCCTGTGTGAACAGCGGCAAACAGTGCTGAATCCGGCCGGGCGCGACCGAATCGAGAAGTAACCGGCCGAACGCCGCGCCGGTCCGGCCGAATCGACAGGAATCCGGCTGAATTCGCCCGGCCTCTCGCGTAATTTTGTCCCAGTGTGATCGAATCACCCGAGGTCAGGAATCTGAATCGCGCTAGTTCGTCCGAGTCGCGAAAATTACCGCGAACCTTTCGCGGCGTTGCCCCGTATCAATTGCCAAGAGCGAAACCTCCGGCCTTCGCAGGGGACGCCGGAGCGGCGGGGCGCGCGCTGTAGGGGGGTGCGCGCCTCGCCGCCTTGCCTTGCCGCGCCAGGGTTTTCAGGTGACCGGGATGATCCGGGCCGAGGTCACTCTGCCCCGGCTGATCCGCAACTCGCCCACCGTG
The DNA here is from genome assembly GCA_035551355.1 of Pseudonocardiaceae bacterium. Classification (GTDB taxonomy): domain Bacteria; phylum Actinomycetota; class Actinomycetes; order Mycobacteriales; family Pseudonocardiaceae; genus DATATV01. Next base: position 64,604 of record DASZNF010000071.1, read on the forward strand.
CCGTGCGGCTGCCTGCGCTTGTCGCTCGGCGAGCCGGGATTGAAGATCCGAATTCCGTCTCCGGTCTCGTCCAGTGGAATGTGCGAATGCCCGAACACCACGAGGTCGGCGTCGGGAAACCGGCGGCGCATCCGCCGGGTCCGGCCGGGCTTGGCGCCGCTGTCGTGGATCATCGCCACCCGCAGCCCGGCCAGGTCCAGCTCCAGCGTCTCCGGCGCGCCCCAGTCCGCGACCGCCGGGCCGTCGTTGTTGCCCAGCACCGCGTGCACCGGCGCGAACCCGGCCAGTTCGGTGAGCACCTCGGGCACGCACACGTCCCCGGCGTGCAGGATGAGGTCCGCGCCGCGCAGCAGCCGGGCCACCGCGCCGGGGCAGGACTTCCAGTATCGCGGCGCGTGCGTGTCGGACAGCGCGATCACCCTCATCCGCCCCATCATGCCCGGCCCGCGCCCGCTCCGCCGGGCTCGGGCTCACGTGCTCGTTTGCCGGACGCGGTCAGTACTGCCCCGGTGAACACCGCACCGCAGGCCCCAGGGGTCACCTCGGGCATCCCGTCCCAGGCATCCGCTGATCATCAGCGCGCGGTGCGGGCGAATCCTTGTGTTGTCGCCCGGATCTACCTCAATCGGCCGGCTGGTCGAAACGGATTCGGCGGTCGAGCACGTCCCGGGCCACCGCCTGCAGCGCCCGCCCGTCGGCGAACGCGCGGGCGCGCAGCCGGGCGAACGCGTCGACCAGGCTGATCCGCAGTTCGGCGGCGAGCACGCCGGTCGCGATGTGCACGTCCTGATAGGAGGCGCCGAACGGGCGCGCCGCCCCGTCCGGGCCGGGCTCGGTGGATTCCGCGCGCTCCTGGTGATCCAGTAGCGCCGCCAGGGACAGTTCGGCCAGCAGGGTCGCGTCGGTCAGCTCACGATGCGACAGCCCGCCCGGCGCGTGCCGGTACAGGTTCAGCACGCCAAGCCGGATTCCGCCCAGCTGCAACGGAAACGCGAACATCGCGCCGGCGCCCGTGCCGCTGGCGGCGGAGGTGAACGCGGGCCAGCGGGTGGCCTCGGCGGTCAGATCGGGCACCAGCACCGGCTGCCCGGAGTCGACCGCGACCTCGCCCGGGCCCTCGCCCAGGGTGTACTGGAGTTCCTCCAGCTCGGCTGCCCAGGTGTCGCTGGCGGCCAGCAGCTCCTGCGCTCGGGAGTCCGCCCGCAGGGTCAGCGCGGCGGCGTCCACCGCGGGCAGCGAAGCCACGCACACCAGGCAGATGCCGCCCGCCCAGCTGGTGGCCCCGTCGGTGACCCGATCGCTCACCGAGCGCCACAGCAACTCCCGCCGCTGGCCGTCCACCCACCACCCACGTCGCCCAAGCCGATCGATTCGCAGGCAGTCTCGCAGACTCGGGGTCGGCCCGCCGAGCGGTGGGGCCGACCTTGGTCGTCACTCCAGCGCCGCGACGAGTGTGGCGTAACAGGCCAGCAGCCGGGTCAGTCCGGTCAGCTCCAGTGGCCGCCGCACCACGGCGCCTCCGGTGACCAGGCGCAACGCGCCGCCGCGGGCGGCCAGCTGATCCCGCGCGTCGACCAGCACCTCGAGGCCGACCGAGCCGAGGAAGCCCAATTCGGACAGATCCAGCACCAGGAGTGGTGCGTCAAGCTGCTTTCCGACCGCGGCCCGCAATTGGGGCACCGTGACCAGATCCACCTCACCGGCCACGCGCAGCACGGTGACTCCAGGGCGAGGCGTGCTCACCGTCAGGTGCAGCTCGGTGTCCGTCAGGTGCAGCTCGGTGTCCGTCGCGACGACCGGCTCGGCGGCGCGGGCGGAGTCCGGTCCGGGGGTGGTCGGTGGTTCGGGGATCATCAGCGCTCCTGGCGGGCAGGCCGGACGTCCGGGGTGCGCGCGCTGCCCGACCGGTGTGGGCGAGAATCCAGCGGGAGCGGATCTGGGCGCACACCAGACATCAGCGGCGGACCAGGACGCCGATCGGCATACAGGTCCACACGGGCTGGTGGCTCAACCCGGCGAGAGCGTAACCATCCGGCGCCCCGGGCCGCAATATTTCCCGGGATCCGGGGCGTCCCGGGAGGTTCAGCCCGCCCACGCCCCGAGCACGAACAGCAGATACAGCATGCCCTGCAGCACCGCGCTGCCCGCGAAATAGACGATGCTCACACCCCGCAGCACCCGGCTGCGCTGGGCGGCCAGGACCACCGCGAGATAGATCACCAGACAGGGCAGCACATACCGGTGGGCCGAGGTCAGGGTGCCGTTGGCCGAATACAACACGAACGACAGCAGCCCGAACACCCCCAGCGGCACCCCTTCCGAGCCCAGCACCACCAGCACGTAGACCGACGCGGCCAGCAGGGACAGCAGCGCGGCCATGGGCAGCAGGTGGTCGACCAGGACCAGATCGTCCAGTGGGATCCGGCCGGTCAGCGCGTCCCAGTCGATCGCGAACTCGTGCCCGAGGGTGGCGAAGATGTTGGGGGAGAAGCTTTTTCCCCATTCCTGGGTGGTGCCGTAGGCGGCGAACATGGCCCACGGATTGCCGGTCAGCGCGCGCAGCGCCAGTGCGTAGCCCGCGAACCCGAGCGCCCCGGCCGGGAACCACAGCAGCGGCCGGCTGACGATCGCCCGCGGCCGCCAGCCCTTGGCCCGGCAGAACTCCAGGAGACACAGGGCCAGGAACAACACCGCGGGCAGCCGGGTCGCGGTCAGCGGGATCAGGCACAGGCCCATCAACGCCCACCGGCGGCGCAGCGCGAACAGGTAGGCGCAGGCGCCGAGGCAGACGAAGGTGGCCTCGGTGTAGAGCACGTGCATGAAGAACGCGGGGACCGAGACCAGCAGCGCGGCCACCACCAGCCAGGGCCCGCCCCGGCCGCGCACGAAGTGCCGGGCGATCTTCACCAGTGCGGCCACGGTGAACCAGGTGGCCACGATGTTCACCACCAGCCCGGCGCCGGCGAACCGCAGCAGGCCGAAGGATGCCTGCTCGACCAGCCAGACCAGGGCTGGGAACAGCGGGTAGAACGCGGGGGCCTGGGCGGCGATGACGTATCCGTCGTGCAGCACGGCGGCGTACCAGGAGGCGTCCCAGCGGTAGGTGTGGGTGAGCAGGTCCAGCGGCTGCGGCGGGAGCCACGGGCCGATCGGGGTCAGCGACCGTTCCAGCACCGCGCCGAGCACGGTGAGCAGTAGCTGCCAGCCCAGCGCGACGCCCAGCGCCCGGGCCAGGTCACCCGACAGCCAGGAGCGCCGGGGCGCGGTGTCCGATCCGGACACCGGCGCTCCCGGCGCGAACCCGATCGCGGCCAACGGCACGGTCGGCGGGTCGAGGCTGGTCATCAGCAGCCGTCACCGGGATGCACACCGAATCGATACCACGTCGACACGATGCGTGTCCGGTGAAAACCGCAGGTCGGATCAGATGCCCAGCGTCGACTCGGCGGTCGTCCAGTCCGTCAGCATGGCCTGCTGCGCGGCCGACAGCGTGGCCTTGCCCGCGCACACCGCCTTCTTGACCGCGTTCTCCACCGAGTCCTTGCTGTAGGAGTTGTCGTCGCCTGCGTGCGGTTCCGGCCACAGGTTGTTCGGGTCCTTCGGCGCGCCGCCGAGCTCCAGCGGCAGGAAGTGGTCTTCCTCATAGTCGGACAGGTTGGTGTCGGCGTAGCCGTACTCGGCGATCTGCTCGGTCTTGAGCTTGTTGGTGTAGGAGGTGGACGGCCGGATCGTCGCGGTCCAGCCGGACACGCAGATGGTGGAGTCGATCGTGGACTGGGTGACGTCCGGGTTGAGCGCGCCGGGCGTGCAGCTGGGGTCGGGCAGCGGCAGGTAGGAGGTGGAGCAGCTCACCGCGGGCGTGACCGCGGTGGTGGTGGCCGAGGTGGCGGCGGCCGCGGGCAGTCCGCCGGTCAGCGCGAGCGCCGCGCAGGCCGAGACGGCGACCGGCAGCGCGCGCGAGAACAATCGGGACATGGTGGGCTCCCCTGCGAATTTGACGGCACCGATCGGAAATTGATCGGAAGTGGTGTCAAAAACACGGTATGAGAGCGGTAATGCGGAGGTAAAGGATTAACGGTTCACAGAACTGTTCGCTGTTCACGTGCTGTCCGCCGACTGCTCATCGGGTCGTCGGCGGGTGTTCTCCCTGATGATCAGAGTCAATTGTCAAAGCCGATTGCGGGGAGCGATCGAGGCCGCCGCCGGGCATGCTCACCGGTGGCCGGCGAAGCCCTGATCGGTGAGGAGAACTCTCATGTTCCGAGCGCGTTCCGTGTCTCTCGTGGCCGCTGCCGCGGTCCTGTTCGGAGCGGCCCTCGCCGCGCCGGCGGCGGCCGCGACCGCCGTGCCGAAATTCGATCACATCGTGATCGTCATGGAGGAGAATCACTCGTACAGCGATATCGTCGGCAGTTCGAGTGCGCCCTATATCAATTCACTGGACGGTCAGGGCGCGTCCTTCACCAATTCATTCGCGGTGACCCATCCCAGTCAGCCCAATTACGTCGCCCTGTTCTCCGGATCGACCCAGGGACTCACGAGCGACAACTGCCCGAACACGTTCTCGGCGAACAATCTGGGCAACCAGCTGACCACCGCCGGGGACTCGTTCACCGGCTACTCGGAGAGCATGCCTTCCGACGGCTACACGGGTTGCGCCTCCGGCGAGTACGCCCGCAAGCACGCGCCGTGGACCGATTTCTCCGACATCCCGGCCGCGGAAAACCGCACCTTCGCCCACTTCCCGACCGACTACTCGACGCTGCCCACGGTGTCCTTCGTGATTCCCAACCTGCTGGACGACATGCACGACGGCACCATCGCCCAGGGCGACACCTGGCTGAAGAACAATCTCGACGGTTATGCGCAGTGGGCCAAAACCCACAACAGCCTGCTGATCGTGACCTGGGACGAGGACGACTACAGCGAGTCCAACCAGATCCCGACCCTGTTCGTCGGCGCGAACGTCACGGCGGGCGGCTACAGCGAACACATCACCCACTACAGCGTCCTGCGCACCATCGAGGACGGCTACGGCCTGTCCTCGCTGGGCAGCGCCGCCTCGGCCACGCCCATCACCGACGTCTGGTCCTCCGCCGGCTGAACCGCGCCTACGACCTCCGGCGTATTCCATGCGCCGGAGGTCGTACCGGGTGATCGACAAGATCGGACCGTGGGTGGTCGCGCCCGGCCCGTCATCGGCCTACGTTTCGCGGCATCGGATTTCGCGAAACGAGGTTGGGATGATCGAAGCACGTGCGCTGACCAAACGCTACGGCCCCAAGGCGGCCGTGGACGACATCAGTTTCACCGTCAAACCCGGGGTGGTCACCGGGTTCCTCGGGCCGAACGGGGCGGGCAAGTCCACCACGATGCGGCTCATCCTCGGCCTGGACGCGCCCACCTCGGGTGACGTCACGGTCAACGGAAAGCACTACGCCCAGCACAGCGCGCCACTACGGGAGGTCGGCGCGCTGCTGGAGGCCCGCGCGGTGCACACCGGCCGCTCGGCCTACCACCACCTGATGGCCCAGGCGCTGACCACCGGCATTCCGCGCAGCCGGGTGGAAGAGGTGATCCACCTGGTCGGCCTGCAGGACGTGGCGCGCAAGCGAGCCGGCAGCTTCTCCCTTGGCATGGGCCAGCGCCTTGGCGTGGCCGCCGCGCTGCTGGGCGACCCGGCCACGCTGATCCTGGACGAGCCGGTCAACGGGCTGGATCCGGAGGGCATCCTGTGGATCCGCAACCTGCTGCGCAGCCTGGCCGCCGAGGGTCGCACGGTGTTCGTCTCCTCGCACCTGATGAGCGAGATGAGCCTGACCGCCGAGCACCTGATCGTGATCGGCAAGGGGAAGCTGATCGCGGACACCTCGGTCGCCGACTTCATCAACATGGCCTCCCACAAGGCGGTCCGGGTGCGTACCCCAGAAGCCACCCGGCTGCGTGAGCTGCTGGTCGGCCCCGAGGTGAGTGTGACCAGCGTCGAACACGGCCTGCTGGAGGTCAGTGGCCGCAGCTCGGCCGAGATCGGCCGGGTCGCCTGCGACAACTCATTGCCATTGGAGGAACTCACCCCGGTGCAGGCCTCCCTGGAGGAGGCGTTCATGGAACTGACCCAGGACGCCGTGGAATACCGCACCGACAAGTTGGCAGGGGCCGCGTGATGACCACCGACACCATGACCGGTCCGCCCCGGCAGGCCCAGCCCGACGCGCTGCCGCCCGGCCTGAAGGTCACCCAGTGGGGCGTGCTGCGCTCGGAGTGGCTGAAGTTCTGGTCGCTGCGTTCCTCGCAGATCAGCGTCGTGCTGGCGGTGATCGCCACCATCGGGCTGGACTGCCTGTTCGCCTGGGCCGCGGTCAGCAACTACGAGCGGCTCAAGGCCCGTGGCGCCAAGCTGAGCGACTTCTTCGCCGCGGACACCGCGTTGCACGCCTACTTCCTGGTGCAACTGGTCGTCGGGGTGCTCGGCGTGCTGGTGGTGACCGGGGAGTACGGCACCGGGATGATCCGTTCCAGCCTGGCTGCCGCGCCCAAGCGGCTGCCGGTGGTGTGGGGCAAGGTCATCGTGTTCGCCGTGATCGTCTTCGTGGTCACCACGATCAGCACGTTCATCGGATTCCTTGCCGCACAGCCGATCCTGAACAGCGACTCCCTGGGGGTGTCGCTGTCCTACCCCGGTGCGGTGCGCGCGATCATCGGCATCGGGTTCTACCTGACCGTGATCGGGCTGATCGGGTCCGCGCTGGGCTGGCTGATCCGGCACACCGCGGGCGCGCTGGCCGCGTTGTTCGGGCTGATCCTGATCGCGCCCGGGCTGGGTGAGCTGCTGCCCACCACCTGGCAGCCGCACATCCTGCCCTACCTGCCCAGCAACGCGGGCGGCCAGATCGCGTCCATCCAGCCCGATCCGACCGGGCTGGCGCTGTGGCCTGCGGTGCTGACCGTGTGCGTGTGGCTGGTGGTGTTGTTCGCCGGGGGAATCCTGGTGCTCAAGCGCCGGGACGCGTGAGACCGGGGGAGAATGGCCCGGTGAGTTCCGGGAGTCCGACCGCCGCGGGACCGGCCGAGTTCGCTCGGCGCGGTCGCGCGGCGTCGGCCTGGCCGGGGGTGGCCCGGCTGCGGGCCTGGCTGGTGCGGCACGCGCTGACCGCCGACGTGCTGCTGACCGTGGCGCTGGTCGCCGTCATCGGCGGTCTGTGGGGGCACAAGGCCGCGCCGCACCTGGTGGCGCTGGCCATCGTGGTGGAGGCCGCGGCGCTGGCCCCGCTGATGGTGCGCAGGCGCTTCCCGCTGCCGGTGTTCGGCTGGTTGTTCGCGATCGGGCTGACCCAGTTGTGGCTGGGCCGGGCGGTGCTGGCCGATGCCGCGGTGCTGATCGCGCTGTACACCGTGGCCGCGCACTGCCCCCGCAGGCAGGCGCTGATCTGCGCCGGGCTGGTCGAGGTCGGGGCGGCCGGGGCCGCGCTGCACCTGGCCAACCGGGACCTGGAGTCGGTGCTGGCCGCGCTGGTGTTCCTGACCGGCCTGGTCACCGCGGCCTTCGTGCTGGGCGTGAACATGCGCACCCGCCGGGCCTACCTGGCCTCGCTGGAGGATCGCGCGGTGCGCGCCGAGCGGGAACGCGACCAGCAGTCCCAGCTGGCCGCCGCGGCCGAGCGGACCCGGATCGCCCGGGAGATGCACGACATCGTGGCGCACAATCTGTCCGTGATGATCGCGCTGGCCGACGGGGCCGCGTTCGCCGCCCAGCGGGACCCGGACGCGGCGGCGGCCGCGGCCAAACAGGTGTCCGACACCGGCCGGGTGGCGCTGACCGAGATGCAGCGGCTGGTCGGCGTGCTGCGCGGCGGTGAGCAGCCCGGCCAGGCCGGGCCGTTCACCCCGCAGCCGGGCATCGACCAGATCGAGGAACTGGTGACCCAGGTGCGCGGGGCCGGGCTGCCGACCACGCTGACCGTGTCGGGGTTGCCCTTCGCCGTGCCGCCCACCGCGCAGCTGGCGGTATACCGGGTGGTGCAGGAGTCGCTGACCAACATCCTCAAGCACGCCAAGGATCCGACCGGGGCCCGGGTGATCCTGAACTACGCCGAGCCGACCATCATCCTGCGGGTGACCGACGACGGCGGAGGTGCTCCGGAGGCGCGCTCGGGCGGGCACGGGCTGACCGGGATGCGCGAGCGGGCCGCAGTGTTCGGCGGCTGGGTGCAGGCCGGGCCGCGGCCGGTCGGTGGCTGGCAGGTCCGGGCGCTGCTGACCTGCGGCCGGGCGGCGTCATGACCGTCCGCATCCTGCTGGTGGACGACGAACCGTTGCTGCGCATGGGTTTCCGGCTGGTGTTGGAGTCCCAGGAGGACATGCGGGTGGTGGGCGAGGCGGGCGACGGCGCGGCCGCGCTGCGCCAGACCGCCGAGCTGGACCCGGACGTGGTGGTGATGGACGTGCGGATGCCCGGCACGGACGGAATCGAGGCCACCAAAGGGATCGTGGCCAACCACGGGCGGTCCCGGGTGCTCATCCTGACCACCTTCGATCTGGACGAGTACGCCTTCGCCGCGCTGCGCGTCGGCGCGAGCGGGTTTCTGCTCAAGAACGTGCCGCCGGAGGATCTGCTCTCCGCGATCCGCGCGGTGGCCAGCGGGGACGCGGTGGTCGCGCCGAGCGTGACCCGCAGGCTGCTGGACGCGATGGCCCACCGGCTGCCCGATCCCGGCGGCCGCTCGGCCTCCGACCGGGACGACCGGCTGGCCCGGCTGACCGAGCGGGAGCTGGAGGTGCTGACCAAGCTGGCCAACGGTCTGTCCAACGCCGAGATCGCCGAGCTGCTGTGCGTGGCCGAGGCCACCGTGAAGACCCACGTCGGCCGGGTGCTGAACAAACTGGACCTGCGCGACCGGGTACAGGCCGTGGTGTTCGCCTACCAGACTGGCCTGGTCCGCCCTGGGTGAACATTGGCGTGACCAGCGCCTCAGCGGGAACCAATACTGATCCAGCCGTCGTTGGACAGGAAAACGGAGGGCGGGTTCGACATGGCTGAGGCGAGGCGGCGCGGGCTGCGCGCGGGAATTGCCGGGCTGCTGGGCGCGGGCCTGGCCGGTGGGCTGGCCTGGACGGCCCGAGAGGTGCTGCCCGCGATGGGCGCCCGGCCGTCCGGGGCGCGGGCCGAGCGGGTGCGCCGGTCCCCGCAGTACGCCGACGGCGCGTTTCACAACGCCAGGGCCGGTACCAGCACCATGCCGCCGGCCGGGAACATGCTGCGCGAGTTCCTGTTCGGCAAGGAGCAGCGCCGCCCGGCCGGCGCGGTGCCACTGGCCACGCCGGACTCCTCGCCGCCGGGCCCGGAGGATCTGCGGGTCACCTGGTACGGCCACTCCTCGGCGCTGGTCGAGGTGGACGGTGCGCGAGTGCTGTTCGATCCGGTGTGGGGCGAGCGGGTGTCGCCGTCCACCGTGGCCGGTCCGCGTCGGCTGCACCCCAACCCGGTGGCCATCGAGGACCTGCCCGAGCTGGACGCCATCGTCATCTCGCACGACCACTACGATCACCTCGACCTGCCCGCCGTGCGGGCGCTGCTGGCCACCCAGACGGCGCCGTTCGTGGTGCCGCTGGGCGTCGGCGCGCACCTGGAGCGCTGGCGGGTGCCCGGGGAGCGGATCATCGAGCTGGACTGGTCCGAGCAGGTGGACCTGGCCGGGCTGCGGCTGACCGCCACCGCCGCGCAGCACTTCTCCGGCCGTGGGTTCCGCCGGGACGGCACGTTGTGGGCTTCCTGGGTGATCACCGGGCCGACCCGGAAAGTCTTCTATTCCGGCGATTCCGGCTACTTCTCCGGCTACGCCGAGATCGGCGCGACCTACGGCCCGTTCGACGTGGCGCTGGTGCAGATCGGCGCCTACAACGCGGGCTGGGCCGACATCCACATGACTCCGGAGGAGGGCGTGGCCACCGCGCTGGATGTCAACGCGAGCCTGCTCATCCCGGTGCACTGGGCCACCTTCAACCTGGCCATGCACGGCTGGACCGAACCGGTGGACCGGGTGTGGCGGGAGTGCAAGGCCCGCGGGGTCACCCTGGCCGTGCCGCGGCCGGGCCAGACCGTGGACGTCGCCGATCCGCCCGCGGTGGACGGCTGGTGGCAGGCCCTGGCCGGGTAATCCGTTTTTGCGTGGCGGTTAGCATTTCCCACTGATGAGCGCCACGTTGATCGCCAAGGACCTCGCCGCCGGGCACGGCGACCGCACCCTGTTCTCCGGACTGGAACTGGTGGTCGCCCCGGGCGATGTGATCGGGCTGGTCGGAGTCAACGGCGCCGGCAAGTCCACCCTGCTGCGGCTGCTGGCCGGGCTGCTGCCGGCCGAGCACGGCCGGGTCACGGCCAGCCCGCCGACCGCGAACATCGGTTACCTGCCCCAGGAGCCGGAACGCCGGGCCGGGGAGACGGTGCGCGCCTTCCTCGGCCGGCGCACCGGAGTCGCCGCCGCCCAGCAGGCCATGGACACCGCGGCCGCCGCGCTGGGCGAGGAGAAACCCGGCGCCGACGAGATCTATGCCGACGCCCTGGACCGCTGGCTGGCGCTGGGCGGCGCCGACCTGGACGAGCGGGCCGAGGAAGTGGTGGCCGATCTCGGCCTGACCGTCAGCCTCGATCAGCACGTGACCACCCTGTCCGGCGGGCAGGCCGCCCGGGCCGGGCTGGCCTCGCTGCTGTTGTCCCGCTACGACGTCTTCCTGCTTGACGAGCCGACCAACGATCTGGACCTGGACGGGCTGGATCGGCTGGAGCGCTTCGTGTCCGGGCTGCGCGCCGGCACCGTGCTGGTCAGCCACGACCGCGAGTTCCTCACCCGCACGGTGAACCGGATCGTCGAACTGGACCTGCCCCAGCAACAGGTGCGCAGCTACGGCGGCGGCTACGCGGCCTATCTGACCGAGCGCGAGGTGGACCGGCGGCACGCCCGCGAGCGCTACGAGGAGTTCGCCGACACCAGGGCCGGGCTGGAATCCCGGGCCCGGATGCAGCGCAACTGGCTGGAGCACGGCGTGCGCAACGCCCGGCGCAAATCCAGCGACAACGACAAGCTGGGCCGCAAGTTCCGGGCCGAGGCCACCGAGAAGCAGGCGGCCAAGGCCCGGCAGACCGCGCGGATGATCGAACGCCTTGACGCGGTCGAGGAACCGCGCAAGGAATGGGAACTGCAGATGGAGATCGCGCAGGCGCGGCGGGCCGGGTCGATCGTCGCGGTGCTGCGCGGCGCGATGGTGCGCCGGGCGGAGTTCACCCTGGGGCCGGTGGATCTGCAGATCGACTGGGCCGACCGGGTGGCCATCACCGGCGCCAACGGGGCGGGCAAGTCGACGCTGCTGGGCGCGCTGCTGGGCCGGATTCCGTTGGACGAAGGGGAATCCACCCTCGGCGCGGGCGTGGAGATCGGCGAGATCGACCAGGCCCGCGGACTGTTCCTCGGTGAGCCCAAGCTGGTGGACGCGTTCGGCGCGCAGGTGCCGGACTGGCCGGCCTCGGAGGTGCGCACCCTGCTGGCCAAGTTCGGCCTGACCGCCGTGCACGTGCTGCGCCCGGCCGCGTCGCTGTCCCCGGGCGAGCGGACCCGGGCCGCGCTGGCCCTGTTGCAGGCCCGCGGGGTGAACCTGCTGGTGCTCGACGAGCCGACCAACCATCTGGACCTGCCCGCGATCGAGCAACTGGAATCGGCGCTGGCCTCCTACACCGGCACCTTGTTGCTGGTCACGCACGACCGCCGGATGCTCGACGCGGTGCACACCACCCGGCACCTGACCGTGGACGCCGGGAAGGTCACCGACCGGCCTGGTCAGGCGGTGTGGCGGGAAAGGTAGGCGCGGAACTCGGCGGGGGTGTGCAGGGCCGGTTCCGGGGTGCCCGGCGGATCCTGCCGGGACAACAGTTCGGCCTGCACCTCTTCCAGGGGGGAGACCTGGTTCTCCACCGCGGGCAGTGCCGGCGCGACCGGCACGGTGACCCCGGCCAGCGGATCGTCGGTGCGCGGCTGGGTCAGCGTCAGCGCCGCCGACACGTCGGGCGCGGCCGCGTCCCGGGCGGTCAGCGCGGGCAGATTCCACCGTGTCTCGAGGGTTTTCAGAATCGAGGTGTGGTCAAGCGGCGTGCCGGAAACCCGGAACACCGTGCCCGCCTCGATCAGCGGGGACACCAGCACGGTCGGCACCCGCAGGCCGAACCGGGTGAAGTCGAAGCCGAACTCGCCCGCGGTGTTGTCCGGCTTGACGGCGCCGGTCGGCGGGGCCACGTGGTCGTAGCAGCCGCCGTGCTCGTCGTAGGTGATGATCAGCAGGGTGGACGCCCAGGCCGGCCCATTGCGCAGTGCGTAGTAGGTGTCGTGGATGAGTTGTTCGCCGAGGGCCACGTTGTAGTTGGGGTGCTGGCTGTTGCCGTCGGCGCCCCAACTCGGTTCCAGGAAAGCGAATCCGGGTAACGAGCCGGCCTTCGCGGCGGCGGTGAAATCGGCGAACCGGCCGAAGTGCGATGCGGCCGCGCCGGAGATGTCCGGGAAGTTGCCCTTGGTCAGCGGGGTCGCGTCGTAGCCGTAGACCACCCAGTCCACGGCGTGCCCGGACAGCGTGCCGAAGACCGAGGGCGAGGTGAACGTGTGCGTCTTGTCGTCCATGTGCCCCTGGCTGGTGGCGGCCAGCGCGAACGCCCGGTTGGGCAGCGTTTCCGTTGGCGCGGAAGAGAACCAGTGATCGCACACGGCGAAGCCGCGGGCCAGCCCGGACAGCACCGGCAGCGTGGCCGGGGTGAAGCAGCCCATGATGTCGTTGGCCGTGGTGCCCGGCACGATGACCCGCTTCTCGTTCTTCTCCCACCCCAGGGTGTAGGCGAAGTCGGTGACGAAACCGGAGTTCGTGGCCACCGGCGGGCTGGGCGCGGTGGCGCTGCCGAACAGCTGGCTGTTGGTGGCCGAGTAGCCCTCGCCCGGATCGGCGCCCGGGTGGTAGTAGGCGTTGGGCGTGTCCGGTTCGATGCGGAACACGGTGACCGGCCGGCCCGAGGAATCCGGGTTGGACTCGGTTCCGGTGAGCCCCTCGTACGGCTGACCGGCGGGCGATATGTTGCCCGCGTCCGTGTAGAGGAACCCCAGCATGTGGTCCAGAGATCGATTTTCCAGCATCAGCACAACGATGTGCTCGATCGAGGACAGCTGACCAGCCATGGCGGCCTCCTGTTCACCCCGGGTCGATGATTCGCCCATTCCGGTGGTGCAAAAACCGCCGTTCGGTGAAGACTGGGTGACCACAACGGAGCATAACGCTACGATTTCGCAGTGACACTGAGAGTGCATTTCAGTGCCGAGGATCTGGCTCGCACGACTATCGCCGCCGAGCCCGATCCGCTCTGGGAACTGGTGCTGAGCCTGCACAAACTGCAACAGCCGCGCTCGCCCGACCGGCTGGCCGGCTGGCGCGAGCACGCCCGGGCGGGCCTGGACGAGACGTTGCGCCGCCAGCTCGGCCAGCTCACCCTGCTGGTGCCGCCGAAGGGCAATTTCGCCGACTTCCTCACCCCGAACGCCGGCGCCGGGGACCTGCCCACCGCGCTGGAGGTGGTGTCCACGACGTCGGCCGCGCGGTTGCGCACCGACCTGGCCGAGCTGGACGTCTCGGCCCGGCCGCCGGCCTGGGTGCGCGCGCTGGCCGATGGCGACGCGCCCGCCATGCGCGAACTGCTGGCCGCGCTGTCCGGTTACTTCGAGGCGGCGATCGCCCCGTACTGGACCCGCATTCAGTCCACTGTGGACTCAGATCGGGCGTTACGCGCGCAGGACTGGTCCGTCGGCGGGGTGGAGGGCCTGCTGGCCGGACTGCCCGGCCCGATGTGGTGGGAAGCGCCGATCCTGCACACCGAATATCCCAAGGACCGCGACCTGCATCTGGACGGCCGGGGCATCACGCTGATCCCGTCCTACTTCTGCCAGCGCACTCCGGTCACCTTCATCGACGAGCGGCTGCCGCCGGTGCTGGTCTACCCGCTGGAGTACACCCGGCGCGCGGCGGACGACGAGGCCGCCCTGGCCCGGCTGATCGCCCTGCTCGGCGACACCCGGGCCCGGGTGCTGCGGGGCCTGCGGATGCCCCGATCCACCAGCGAACTGGCCCGATGGGCGGCCACCTCGGCCGCCTCGGCCAGCAAGCACGCCACCGTGTTGCGGGAGGCCGGGCTGGTCAGCAGCGTGCGCCGGGGCAACACCATGCGCCACACCCTGACCCCGCTCGGCCAGGCCCTGCTGGACGGCGACATCCCGGGCTGACCCCGCGACACTAGCGCCGGCCACCCAACAGGGTGGCTTCCTGCTTCATCCAGCCGGTCACGGCGCCGGTGTCGACCGTGGCCAGGCTCCACACGAAGAACTCCATGGCCACCGGGCCGAACGCGCCGAACCCGATGGTGGCCACCTCGCCCCGGCTGTCCAGCTTGCGGTAGGCGAACACGCTCACTCCCTGCGTGGTCAGGCTGGGCGCGGACACCTGCTGGTAGTCCTGGTCGCTGGCGTAGGCGTGCACCATCTGCACGGTCCGGCTGGCCGCGCCGGTGTCCGCGCTGAACCGCAGCAGCACCACGTCGGCGTCGTCGGAGTTGCTCGCGTGCCAGCTGCGGTGGGCCAGCGCCTGCAGGCCCTGCGTGGTCAGCTGGGCCGTCACCTGCTGGCGCTCACTCGCGGACTGCCCGTAGTAGACCCGGTCCAGGAACTGCGGCACGGTGATGGTGCCGTTGGGCGCGTAGGGCTGGCTCCACTGGGTCGACCCGGACGGCGCGGGCATCAGGCAGCCGGGCAGCGTGGCCGGATCGCAACCGGCCGTGGCCGGGGTGCTCGGGTGCGCCACCGGCACGGCCGAACCGGTCACCTGACTGGCGCAACCGGCCAGTAGCGCCGCGATGACCACCAGTGCCAGGAAGGTTCTCCTTGCCGGGTAACGAGTCCTGCCCACTTCCGGTCCTTCCGCCAACCGACGGGTTGACCCCGACCGGGCGATCGTAGCCGTCTTGCGCGGCGCGGTTGACTCCACCAGACTCGGACCCGATTGAGTCACCCGAAACCTCGCTGAAACACTCCAGTCACACAGGTCGCCGACGATGCTGCGTAGGCCCCACGATCAGGAGGTCCGCCGGTGCTGCTGTCCCCACACGAGCAGGAGAAGCTGCTGCTGCACGTGGCCGCGCAATTGGCCGAGCAGCGCCGGGCCCGGGGCTTGAAGCTGAACTATCCGGAGGCGGTCGCGCTGTTGAGCAGTTGGATCCTGGAGGGCGCGCGGGACGGCCGGGGCGTGGCCGAGCTGATGTCCGCGGGCCGGCAGGTGCTCACCCGCGTCGACGTGCAGGACGGTGTGCCCGAGATGATCACCTCGGTGCAGGTCGAGGCCACCTTCCCGGACGGCACCAAGCTGGTCACCGTGCACCAGCCGATCCAGTAGGGCGGGGGATGACCATGATTCCCGGCGAGATCGTGCCCGGCGACGGTCCACTGTGGATCGCGCCGGACGTGGCGCGGGTGCGGTTGACCGTGCTGAACACCGGTGACCGGCCGATCCAGGTCGGCTCGCACTACCACTTCGCCGCGGCCAACCCGGCGCTGTCCTTCGACCGGGACGCCGCCTGGGGCCACCGGCTGGCCGTGCCCGCGGGCACCTCGGTGCGCTTCGAACCCGGGGTGGACCGCGAGGTCGAGCTGATTCCGTTGCGCGGCAAGCGAATCGTGCCCGGGCTGCGCCCCGAGCACGCGGGCGAACTGGACGGCGGCCGATGAGCGAGATCGACCGCGCGCACTACATCGAGTTGTACGGCCCGACCGTCGGCGACCGCATCCGGCTGGCCGACACCGACCTGTTCATCGAGGTCACCGAGGATCGCTGCCGCGGCCCGCAACAGGCCGACGAGGTGGTGTTCGGCGGCGGCAAGGTGATCCGCGAATCGATGGGCCAGTCGACGGTCAGCAGGGCCGACGGCGCGCCGGATCTGGTGATCACCGGCGCGGTCGTCCTGGACCACTGGGGGATCGTCAAGGCCGACATCGGGGTGCGGGACGGCCGGATCACCGGCATCGGCAAGGCAGGCAACCCGGACACGATGGACGGCGTGGACCCGGCGCTGGTCATCGGGCCGTCCACGGAAGTGTTGTCCGGCAACGGAATGATCCTCACCGCGGGCGGAATCGACGCGCACGTGCACTTCATCTGCCCGCAGCTGGTGCCCGAGGCGCTGTCGGCCGGGATCACCACGCTGCTGGGCGGCGGCACCGGCCCGGCCGAGGGCACCAAGGCCACCACGGTCACCCCGGGCGCCTGGTACCTGGCCCGGATGCTGGAGTCGATGGACGGCCTGCCGGTCAACATCGGCTTGCTGGGCAAGGGAAACACCGCGAACGAGGCCGCGCTGCGCGAGCAGCTGCTGGCCGGGGCGTGCGGGTTCAAACTGCACGAGGACTGGGGCACCACCCCGGCGGTGATCGACGCCGCGCTGCGGGTGGCCGACGAGTCCGGCGCGCAGGTGTCCATCCACACCGACACCCTCAACGAGGCCGGGTACGTGCAGGACACGCTGGCCGCCATCGCCGGCCGGACCATCCACACCTACCACACCGAGGGCGCGGGCGGCGGCCACGCGCCGGACATCATCACCGTGGCCGGCCACCCCAACGTGCTGCCCAGTTCCACCAATCCGACCCGCCCGCACACGGTGAACACGGTCGACGAGCACCTGGACATGTTGATGGTCTGCCACCACCTCAACCCGGTGGTGCCCGAGGACCTGGCCTTCGCCGAGAGCCGCATCCGGCCCACCACCATCGCCGCCGAGGACATCCTGCAGGACCTGGGCGCGATCTCGATGGTGTCCTCGGATTCCCAGGCCATGGGCCGGATCGGCGAGGTGATCATCCGTACCTGGCAGACGGCGCACGTGATGAAGCGCCGCCGTGGTTCGCTGCCCGGCGACACCGGCGCGGACAACCTGCGGGCCCGCCGTTACGTCGCCAAATACACCATCGTGCCGGCCATCGCGCACGGGTTCGACGACGAGATCGGCTCGGTCGAGGTGGGCAAGCTGGCCGATCTGGTGTTGTGGCAACCCGCGTTCTTCGGCGTGCGGCCCGCGGTCGTGGTGAAGGGCGGGATGATCGCCTGGGCCGCGATGGGCGATGCGAACGCCTCGATTCCCACGCCCCAGCCGGTGTTCCCACGCCCGATGTTCGGCGCCTACGGCGTGGCCCCGGCGGCCACCTCGGTGCACTTCGTCGCGCCCGCCGCGCTGGAGGACGGGCTGGCCGACCGCCTTGCCGTGCGCCGGAAACTGGTGGGCGCCAAGAACACCCGGTCCCTGGGCAAGGCCGATCTGCCGCTCAACGACGCGCTGCCGCGCATCGAGGTCGCGCCGGACACCTTCGCCGTGCACATCGACGGGGCGCTGGTGGAGGCCGCGCCCGCCGAGGAACTTCCGTTGGCCCAACGCTACTTCCTGTTCTGATGCCCACCACCTTCGTGATTGTCGCGGTGGGGGGATGCGGATGATTCCGCTATCGGTGCTGCTGCTGGCCGACTCCCGGCTGCCCTCGGGCAGCCACGCGCACTCCGGCGGCGTGGAGATGGCCGTCACCGACGGCCTTCTGTCCACTGTGGATGATCTGGACCTGTTCCTGCGCGGTCGGTTGCGCACCGCGGGACCGGTGGCCGCCGGGTTCGCCGCGGTGGCCGCCCTGCTCGCCGAGCAGGGCGCCCGCTCCTGGCAGGTCTGGGACGAGGCACTGTCCGCGCGAACTCCGGCGCCCGCGCTGCGCGACGCCTCCCGGGCGCAGGGCGCGGCGCTGCTGCGCACGGTGTCCCGGATCTGGCCCGGCCCGGTGGTCTCCGCGCTGCGCGAACTGGGCCGCCCGCACCAGTTGCTGGTGCTCGGCGCGGCGGTCGCGGCCGGCGGTGGTGGCGCCGCGGATGCCGCCGCGCTGGCCGTGCACCACCTGATCGGCGGCGCATGTTCGGCCGCGATCCGGTTGCTGGGCCTGGATCCCATCGAAGTCGCTGCGGTGCACGGGGCGGTGGCCGAGTCGGCCGGCCGGCTCGCCGGGGCCTCGGTCGGCCTGGCCGAACTGGCGGTGTCCACATCGGACCCATCGATCCTGCCCGCGACGTCGGCTCCACTGCCGGAGCTGCTGGCCGTGCGGCACGCCGAGATGGAGGTGAACCTCTTTGCATCGTGAGGACGAACGAGGCGGGGTCGCGCTGGGTGGCGGTGCGGTCGAAGGTGGCCACCGGCATCGCGGCCGGGCGCTGCGCGTCGGCATCGGCGGCCCGGTTGGCGGCGGCAAGACCGCGCTGGTCGCCGCGCTGTGCCGGGCGTTGTCCGGTGAGCTGTCGGTGGCCGTGGTGACCAACGACATCTACACCACCGAGGACGCGGACTTCCTGCGCCGCAACGGAGTGCTGGCCGACGAACGGATTCGCGCGGTGCGCACCGGCTGCTGCCCGCACACCGCGATCCGGGACGACATCACCGCCAACCTCGACGAGGTCGAGGAGCTGGAACGGCAGCACGACCCGGATCTGGTGCTGGTGGAAAGCGGCGGGGACAACCTCACCGCCACGTTCAGCTACGGCCTGATCGACAAGCAGATCTTCGTGGTCGACGTGGCCGGCGGGGACAAGGTGCCGCGCAAGGGCGGCCCCGGCGTGATCCGCTCGGATCTGTTGGTGATCAACAAGATCGACCTGGCCGAACTGGTCGGCGCCGACCTGGACGTGATGCGCCGGGACGCCGCGACCCAGCGCGGCGCCCGCCCCACCGTGCTGATCTCCCTGCGTGCCGCCGACGGCGTGCGACCGGTCACCGAGTGGGTGCGCCAGGAGATCATCGCGCGCACCCCGGCATGAGGGCTGCCGCCACCTTGACCGCGGGTGCGGGCCGGATGCGCTGGCGGGACGCGCCGCCGGTGGTGCTGCGGCCCACCGGCGGTGACCGGGTGCACCTGGTGCACGCCGCGGGCGGTCCGCTCGGTGGCGACGAGCTGAGCCTGCACGCCGAGGTGGCCGGGGGCCGCAGCCTGCGGGTCTGCTCGGTGGCCGCCACCGTGGTGCAGCCCGGGGTGGCCGGCACGCCGGCGAGCTGGCGGGTCGAACTGGACGTGGCCGCCGGGGGACGGCTGTGCTGGCAGCCGCAGCCCACGGTGCTCACCGACGGCGCCTGCCTGCACAGCGATCTACAGGTCCGGCTGGCCGACACGGCGTTCGCGGCGCTGCGCGAGGTGGTGGTGCTGGGCCGCGCCGGGCAGGCCGGCGGGCGCTACCGGGGCGGGCTGGCGGTGACCGTGGGCCAGCGGCCGCTGCTGCGCCACGAATCGCTGCTGGACGGCGCGGATGCCGAACTGTGCGGCCCGGCGGGCACCGGCGGGTACCGGGTGTATGGCAGCCTGCTGGTCGCCGGGGCCGGGGTCGATCCGGGAAAGTCGTTGGCGCACAACGCACCCGGGCTGCGCTGGGCCCGGATGCCGTTGGCCGGCCCCGGTTGTCTTGTGCTCGCGCTCGGCGAGAGCGTCACCGCGGTGGACGCGGTGCTGGACGAGCTGTTGGCGACCATGTTGCCAACAGTTTCCGGTGGCCGGGAGTGACCGACTGACGGCACAGCGCGACCCGCCTGCGGCGGGAGCCGGGCAGGTCCGGCGTAACCAGTGATCGGGTTGGTGTTCGCACAGGTCAGCGTGGTGCGTGCGGTGGCGGCAGCGGCGTAACCGGGCGCAAGAAATCGTTGACCCACAGGCAATGCCGGGTTCGTAGCGTCCCTTCGCATCGCAAGGAAGGGACATACCGATGGGTCTTTCCGACAATCCGCAGATGGAGGACTACTCGCTGCGGTACACGCCGAGTGCCTTCCGTACCTGGTCCCCGTGGATGGTTTTCCTCAGCTGCCTGGTCGGCCTGTCCGCCATGGCCGGCTACGCGCTGGACGCCGCGTTCGTCAACGCCTTCGGCTTCGGCAACGCGCTGCTGGGCTTCCTGGTCGCCTCCGTGCTCACCCTGCCGCTGATGCTGGTGATCGCCTTCGCCATCGCCCGCAACCACATCGATATCGACCTGCTCACCCGGGGCTCCGGCTTCGGCTACCTCGGTTCCACGCTGACCTCGCTGGTGTACGCCACCTACACGCTGATCTTCCTGGCCTACGAGGGCGCCATCATGGCGCAGGCGCTGACCGCGCTGTCCGGTCTGGACATTCACCTCAGCTATGTGATCGTGGCCGCGGTGATGATCCCGCTGACGTTGTACGGCATGACGTTCAGCGCGAAGTTCCAGGCGTGGACCTGGCCGCTGTGGGTGGCGCTGATCGTGCTGGCCGTGGTGTCCGCGGCCACCGCGCCGAACGCCGGGCAGCACATGGTGCATCCGCCGACCGCGGGCGGCGGCGGGGGGCTGGTCGGCCTGTCCGTGCTGGCCGTGTTCACCATCGCCGCCGCGCAGCTGTCGCTGGCCGCGCAGATCGGCGAGCAGGGCGACTACCTGCGGCTGATGCCCGACCCGAAGGCCGGCAAGGCCCGGCGCTGGCGGCTGGCCGTGTTGTTCGGCGGGCCCGGGATGTCGCTGTTCGCGGTGCTCATCTTCTTCGCCTCCACCCTGTTGGTCGGCTACGCCGGCACCAAGCTCGGTCCGGCCCAGGTCGGGGTGCCGGTGAACCTGTTCACCACCGTCTACGAGCGGCTGACCGGCAATCACACGGTGGCGCTGATCCTGTCCGGGGTCCTGGTGCTGCTGTCCCAGATCAAGATCAACATTATGAACACCTACTCGGGTTCGCTGTCCTGGTCCAACTTCTTCTCCCGGTTGCTGCACCGCCATCCCGGCCGCGCGGTATGGGTGGTGTTGCAGGTCTCGCTGGCGTTGGTGTTGATGGAGGTCAACATTTTCGCGCACATCGTCACCGCGCTGGCCTGGTACGCCAACATCGGCATCGCCTGGATCGCCGCGATGGTCTCCGACATCGTGCTCAACGGCCACGTGCTCAAGCTGCGCCCGGCCGAGACCGAGTTCCGCCGCGCCCACCTGTTCAACATCAACCCGGTCGGCTTCGGCGCGATGCTGCTTGCCGGGGTGGTGTCCATGCTGGCCTACTACGGCGTGTTCGGCGCCGACGCGGCGACGTTCTCTCCGTTCTTCTCCTTCGTCGTGGCCCTGGCCCTGCCCCCGCTCATCGCACTGGCCACCGGGGGCCGCTGGTACCTGGCCCGGGTCAGCGAACTGCCCGAGGGCCAGGAACTGCCGTGCACCGTGTGCGGCGGCAGCTACGACCGCTCGGACATGGCCACCTGCCCGCACCACGGCGGCACGATCTGCTCGCTGTGCTGCTCGGTGGAGGCCGCGTGCAAGGACAGCTGCAAGCCCAGCGCCTGGCGGCCTACCGCGACCATGCTCGGCCTGCCCGCGGTGCCCGGCCAACCCCGGCCCGCCGAGGCCGTGTCGGAGGTGGCCTGATGGTGGCCGTGGCGCCGCTTAACGGCGTGCTGATCCTCTCGACACCGGGTCGCAATCCGGCGAACCTAGCGTCGGAGCGAATGACCGCCGTGCCGCGTCGCTCGGGTCCCGCCCGGGAACACGATGTGCGGCGCGTGCGAGATCTGGTGCGCGCCGCCATTCTGCGTCTGGATTTTCCGGACGGCGCGCTGCCCGGCGAGGGTGAGCTGATGCTCAGCCACGGCGTGGGCCGGGCCACCGTGCGGGCCGCGTTGGCCATGCTGCGCGACGAGGGACTGATCGAGCGCACCCAGGGCGTGGGCACGCACGTCGTGGTGCACACCGTCACCACCCACCTGGACGAGGCGCACGGCGCGGCCGAACCCGGCCTGGACAGCGTGCTCAACCGGCGGATGCGGCCCCGGGTGCTGGACCGCTCGGTGATCCCGCTGCCATCCACCGTGGCCAACCGGCTGGGCGTCGCGCCCGGCGTGCCCTGCCTGCGGCTGGAGTACATCGGCCTGCTGGAGGACGAGCCGATGGTGGTGGCCACCAACTACGCGCTGTTCCCGGAGGCCGACCGGCTTGTGGACGCGCCATTCGTGTCCGACTGGTACGCGCTGCTGGCCGACGCCGGGATCGAACTCGGAGATTCCGAATTCCTGCTTGGCGGTATGGCCGCGGACGAACTGACCGCGCGCCTGCTGGAGATTCCCGAACACACCCCGCTATTGGCGATCGAACAGGTCATCAGCGATCCCACCGGCCGGCCGTTCGATTTCGCGGTCATTCTGCACCGCTCCGACCGATTCCTTTTTCGCTCCAAGGCGTGGCGTCGCCGCCCCTGACCGGCGGTTTCACCCACCCTTTTCCCTTTTGTCGAAGGAGCATCGCCATGTCCGACCTGCCCATCACCCTGTCCGACGCGGCGGCCGCGCTGCGGGCCGGCACGGTCACCAGTGCCGCGCTGACCGAGGCCGCGATCGCCACCGCCGAGGCGGCCGACGACCGGATCGGCAGTTATCTCGCCCGAATGGATGACACCGCGCGACAGGCCGCGGCCACCGCCGACACCGAGCTGGCGGCCGGCGTCGACCGCGGCCCGCTGCACGGAATTCCCTTCGGTATCAAGGACATTCTCGCCACCAAGGATGCGCCGACCACCGCGCAGAGCCTGGTGCTGGACCGGTCCTGGGGCGCCGGGAAGGACGCGCCCACGGTGGCCCGGCTGCGCGCGGCGGGCGCGGTGTTCACCGGCAAGACCACCACCATGGAGTTCGCCTGCGGGATGCCCGACACCGGCAAGCCGTTCCCGGTGCCGCGCAACCCGTGGGACACCGATACCTGGCCGGGCGGGTCCAGCTCGGGCACCGGCAGCGGGGTCGCGGCCGGCATGTTCCTGGCCGGGCTGGGCACCGACACCGCGGGCAGCATCCGCATCCCCTCTGCGTTCTGCGGGGTGACCGGCCTGATGCCCACGTTCGGCCGGGTGCCCAAGTCCGGCTGCGTGCCGCTGGGCTACAGCCTGGACCACATCGGCCCGCTGGCCCGCTCGGCCCGGGACTGCGCCGAGGTGCTGGCGGTGATCGCCGGCCGGCACGCCAGCGACCCGGACTCGGTGGACGCCCCGTTCGAGTTCGCCGCCGACAGTTGGTCGGCCGACCTGACCGGGCTGCGCGTCGGCGTGGTGCACGCCGGGCACTTCCCGGCCGACAGCGACCCGGCCGCACTGACCGCGTTCGACGCGGCGGTGGCCCAACTGGCCGCGCTGGGCGCCGAGCCGATCGAGGTGGAACTGCCGTACTGGACCGAGATGCGCACCGCCAACCTGGTCACCATGTCCTGCGAGGCGCTGGCCTACCATCGCGCGGACACCGCGACCCGGTGGCCGGACTACTTCACCGCGACCAGGGCGATGATCGCCCGGGGCGCGCTGGTGTCCGGTGCGGACTACGTGCAGGCGCAGCGGGTGCGGCGGGTGGCCCAGCACGCGATCGGCGAGTTGTTCGCCGAGGTGGACCTGGTGGCCTGCCCGACCGCGGTGGTGGCCGCGCCGCGCTACGACGAGCTGACCGACGCCGAGGGCAACGTGGACATCGAGGAGATGTTCACCAAGGTGCACACCGGGTACTGGGACTGCCTTGGCAACCCGGTGCTGGCCCTGCCGATGGGCTTCAACGCGGTCGGCCTGCCGCTGTCGGTGTCCCTGGCCGCGCCGGCGTTCGGCGAGCTGACCGCACTGCGCGCCGGGCACGCCTACCAGCAGCACACCGACTGGCACCTGCGGGTGCCCGAGATCGCCGCCGCGACCGTGGCCGCGTGAGAGGAGTTCGTGATGACCGCGAAACCCGTTCCGGACGAGGCGACCGTGGGCACGGTGGCGCGGTTGCTGGCCGCCGCGGCCCTGCCGGCGAGTGAGACCGAGGTGCTGGCCCTGGCCCGCAGCTACCCGGTGGTCCGGGCCTCGGTGGACGCCCTCTACACCGCCCCCGGCGTCCGCTACGCCGACCCGGCGCTGCGCTTCCAGGCCGAAGCCACCCTGACCGACTGGGCCTCCTGAAATAGCCCCTCGTGAGTGTTCTTACTCGTTCTGACGAGTAAGAACACTCACGAGAAAGGAGGTCAGGCGGTGAGCTGGTGCAGGTCGCCAAGGGTGCCGTGGAAGCCCTCGACGATGGTGTGCAGGTCGGGCAGCGCGTCGGCGTTGCCGTTCAGTCCGATGTGGACCGAACCGGCGTAGCCGCAGAACGCGACGGCCAGCGCGTGCCCGGCGGCCAGCGGCACCATCGGGTAGATCTCCTGCAGTGGGGCGTCGTCGAAGGCCAGCGGGATGTTGGGCAGCTGCACGTTGGTGGCCACCAGGTCGAACAGCAGCGACGCGCCGCCGGAGAAGAACGGGGTGGCCAGCCGGTGCAGCGCGGCGGGCACCCGCTCGGCCAGCACCGGCAGCGCGCCCGCGCCGCGGAACGGGCCGGACTCCTTGTTGCGGTCCATGGCCGCACGCACGGCCCGCAGCCTGCGCACCGGATCGGGCTCGGCGATGGGCAGTTCACACAGGTAACCGGACAGCTGATTGCCGCCTGCGGCATTGCCCGCGCGGTAGCGCTGGTTGACCGGCACCAGCGCGCGCAGCGTCCGGCCGTCCACGTCCTGGCCGCGGCCGATCACCCAGTCCCGCAGGGCTCCGGCCAGGATGGCCAGCAGCACGTCGTTGGTGGTGCCGCCGTAGCGCACCCGGACCCGCTTGATCTCGGACAACTTGATGCGCAGGGTGGCCAGCGAGCGGTCCCGGGAGGGCGCGGACAGCAGCGGCGAGGCCGGTTCCGGGGCGCGGGCACCGCGCACCACGGCGGCGGCGATGTCCAGCGATTCGCGCACCCGGCGGGCTTGTGCGGGGATGGTGGAAAGGGCTCCGGCCGAGTCGTTGAACAGGCTTTTCGCCAGCCGGGCGGCGTCGGTCATGCCGGCCAGCGGGTTGACCGGCGGGGCGGGCTCGTCGTCGATCTCCGGGTGGGTGAAACCGTCCATCAAGGACAGTCCGATGACCACCGCGCCCGCGCCGTCGGCCAGCGCGTGGTGCAGCTTGGCCAGTACCGCGAACCGGCCGCCGGCCAGCCCGGTGATCACGTGCAGCTCCCACAGCGGCCGGCTGACCTCCAGCCGCGTGCTCATCAGTTCCGACACCCGGTCGGTGAGCTGGTTGGCGTCGTGCGGCCGGCGCAGGTGGTGGGCGAACACATGGCGTTGCACGGCGAAGTCCGGGTCGGTCTCCCAAGCCGCCGCGCCCAGCGGCATCAGCATGGTCCGGGCGCGTCTGCGCAGCCGTGGAATGCGGGCGGCGCGATCGCGGAGGAGTTCGACCAGCCGGGTCGGGTGCACGGGTTGACTCGGGCTGAAGACCGCAAGCGCACCCAGGTTCATCGGCGCGGACGGACTGTCCAGGCAGAGGAACGCGGTGTCCAGGCCGCTCAGCCGGTCATGGCCCATTATCAGGTCTCCTTAGGGAAAATTGGAATCCGCCGACGATGGGGAGCACCGTCCAGCGAAAACCATACTCATGGCGGCAGGATGGTCGGCAGGTTACAAGTGTGCGACACGATTCTGCGTTCACTGGAACGGATGAATCATCGGACCAAGGACACCGATGACGAGGACCTAGGTAATATGAAAACGATTCAAAATTACCGTGTGTGTCGCGTCACGTCCAACTGCACGTTCAGCCCGTGGACAGCTCGGCCGAGAGTTTGATCGCGACTGTTTGCATGAGTGGCACAACCTGGCTCAGATCGAGCACCGACATTCTGGCCGCGGGCCCGCTGATCGAAATCGCGGCGCCGGTCGGCGCGTCCGGAATAGCCACCGCGATACACCGGACACCGATTTCCTGCTCGCCGTCGTCGATCGCATATCCCTGTTTCCGAATAATCGCGATTTCGTCCTGAAGTTCGGCAATCGTGGTAATGGTGTGCTCGGTGACCGGGCGCAATTCGGTCCGGGTGATCACCTGATTCGCATCGGCCTCGGGCAGTCGGGCCAGGATTGCCTTGCCCACCGCGGTGCAGTGCGCGTCCACCCGGCGGCCCACCTCGGTGAACATGCGCATGGAGTGCCGGGAGGGCACCTGCGCCACGTACACCACCTGATCGCCGTCCAGGATCGCCATGTTGGCCGTCTCGCCCACCGCGTCGGTCAGCCCGGCCAGGAACGGCCGCGCGCCCGCGCCCAGCGCCCGCCCGGCCGTCTCGCCCAGCCGGATCAATCGCGGACCCAGCGCGTAGCGGCGGTTGGGCTGCTGGCGCACGTAACCGCCCACCACCAGAGTGCGCATCAGCCGGTGGATGGTGGGCAGCGGCAGCCCGCAGGTGTCGGCCAGCTGGCTCAGTCCCAGTTCGCCGCCCGCGTCGGCGAGTGACTCCAGCAATTCGAAGGCGCGGTCCACGGACTGCACGCCTCCGCCCGACGCGCGATTGCTCTCCACCACATTCGGAAGTATAGTTCCACGATAAGGAAATATGCCAGCGGTTACGTGATGGGGTGGAACTTCATGTCCGGCATCAGGGTGCTCGGCAAGCCGGTCGAGCGCGGGGACCAGATCCTCACGCCGGAAGCACTGGACTTCGTCGGCGAGCTGCATCGGGAGTTCGCCGGCCGACGCAACGAGCTGCTCGCGCTGCGCGCCGCGCGCCGGGAACGCCTGGCCCAGGAACCGAAACTCGACTTCCTGGCGGAGACGGCCGAGGTGCGCGCGGGGGACTGGCTGGTCGCCCCGGCCCCGGCCGACCTGACCGACCGGCGGGTGGAGATCACCGGGCCGACCGAGCGCAAGATGACCATCAACGCGCTCAACTCCGGGGCCAACGTGTGGCTGGCCGATCTGGAGGACGCCAACACCCCGCACTGGCACAACGTCATCGGCGGCCAGGTCAACCTCTACGACGCGGTGCGCGGCGAGATCGCCTTCACCTCGCCCGAAGGCAAGAGCTACGCGCTCAACGACGGCCCGCACGCCACCATCGTGGTCCGCCCGCGCGGCTGGCACCTGGACGAACGGCACATCGAGGTGGACGGCGACCCGGTCGTGGCCGCCCTGGTCGACTTCGGCCTGCACTTCTTCCACAACGCCTCCGAGCTGCTGGCCCGGGGCAGCGGCCCGTACTTCTACCTGCCCAAGATGGAAAGCCACCTGGAAGCCCGGCTGTGGAACGAGATCTTCGTGTCCGCGCAGGACAAACTGGGCATCCAGCAGGGCGCGGTGCGGGCCACCGTGCTGATCGAGACCATCCCGGCCGCGTTCGAGATGGACGAGATCCTCTACGAACTGCGCGAGCACGCCTCCGGCCTGAACGCCGGCCGCTGGGACTACCTGTTCAGCGTGATCAAGAAGTTCCGGGACGCGGGCGAGAAGTTCGTGCTGCCCGACCGCAACGGCGTGGGCATGACCTCGCCGTTCATGCGCGCCTACACCGAACTGCTGGTGCGCACCTGCCACCGCCGGCGTGCGTTCGCCATGGGCGGGATGGCCGCGTTCATCCCCAGCAAGGACCCGGAGGTCAACGAGCAGGCGCTGGCCAAGGTCCGCGCGGACAAGCAGCGCGAGGCCGACGACGGGTTCGACGGCTCCTGGGTGGCCCACCCCGGGCTGGTGCCGATCTGCCGTGAGATGTTCGACGGCGTGCTCGGCGACAAGCCCAACCAGCTCGACCGGTTGCGCGCGGAGGTGTCGGTCACCGCCGAGCAGCTGCTGGACATCGCGGCCACACCAGGTAAGGCCACCGAGGCCGGGCTGCGCGGCGCGGTGGACGTCGGCGTGCGCTACCTGGCCTCCTGGCTGGGCGGCAACGGCGCGGCCGCCATCCACAACCTGATGGAGGACGCGGCCACCGCCGAGATCTCCCGCTCCCAGCTGTGGCAGTGGGTGCACAACGGCACCGTGCTGGACAACGGGCAGCGGGTCACCGCGGATCTGGTGCGCTCGGTGCTGGCCGAGACTCGCGCCGAGCTGGCCGAGGAGAAGGTCGGGCAGCTGGACACCGCGGTCGAGCTGTTCGAACGGGTCGCGCTGGACGAGGACTTCGTCGACTTCCTCACCCTGCCCGCCTACGAAAAGATCGACTGACCACCGCCGTCCCGGCCTATGTGTCTTCCGTAGGCCGGGGCTCGGCCGGTTTTCTCCTGGTGTGGTTGAACACCAGGTTCAGCCCGAACGCCACCAAAGTGGCGCTGGTGATCGCGCTGCCCGCGATGATCTGGGCCCAGGCCGGCAGCCGGTGGTAGATCTCCGGGGCCACCACCGGCAGCATGCCGATGCCGATGGCCACCGCGATGATCAGCAGATTTCCGTTGCCCTCGAAGGAAACCCGGCTCAGTGTGGTGATGCCGACCGTGGTGACGGTGGCGAACATGACCAGCCCGGCCGCGCCGATCACCGGCCCGGGCAGCGAGGCCACCACCGCACCCAGTTTCGGTATCAGTCCAAGAACCACCAGCATTCCGCCCGCGGCCGCGGTGACATACCGGCTGCGCACCCTGGTCATCCCGACCAGGCCCACGTTCTGCGCGAACACCGTGTCCAGGAAGGCGTTCATCAGCCCGCCCAGCACTCCGGACAACCCGTCCGCGGCCATGCCCCGGGCCAGATCGCCTCGGGTCAACGGTTTTCCGGTCATCTCGCTGATGGCCAGCATATCCGCGGTCGACTCGGTGAAGGTCACCAGCATCACCACGCACATGGAAATCACCGCGGCGATGGGAAACTGCGGCGCACCGAAGTGCAGCGGCCCGGTGATCCCGAACCAGCCGGAGCGGCCGACCGCCGAGAAATCGGTGAGCCCCAACGGAATCGCCACGATGGTGCCGACGATCAGGCCCAGTAGCACGGAAATCTGGGCCAGGAATCCACGGGTCAGCCGGTGCAGCACCACGATCAGCAGCACGATTCCGCCGGCCAGGGCCAGATCCCTGGGAGCGGCGTAGTCCGGCGCGGTGCTGTCCTGCCCGGCGATCAGCCCGGCCGCCACCCCGATCAGCGACAGCCCGACCACGGTGATCACCACCCCGGACACCAGCGGCGGGAAGAACCGGACGGCCCGGGCGAAGGGCACGGCCACGAGCAGCCCGAACACCCCGGCCGCGATCATCGACCCGTACACCGCGGACAGCCCGTACCGCGCGGCGATCAGGATCATCGGGGTCACCGCGGTGAACGTGGCCCCGGCCACCACCGGCAACCGCACCCCGAGGATCTTCCCGACGCCCAGCGACTGCACCACAGTGATCACCCCGGCGACCAACAGATCGGCGTTGATCAGCAGCGCGATGGTCGCGGTGGACAACTTGGCCGCCGCGCCGAACACCAGCGGCACGGTGACGCAGCCGGTGTACATCACGAGTACGTGCTGGAAACCCAGCACCAGCAGCCGGGCCGGCGGCGGCGGCCGATCCACCGGGTGCCGGTCGGTGTCGGTGGCGCGGTCCGCGCGGGAGAACAGTGTGCGTGCCATCGCCGGAATCCTTGCCGCCCTGGGTTTCCTGCGGGTTTGGGCCGTGTTTCAGAACGTGGTCAGCGTGTGCCAGGCCAGTCCGGGGTCGGGTGCGTCGTCCCGGCGCACGATGCCCTCGATCAGTCCGTAGGGCCGGTCGGCGGCCTGGAACACCTCGTTCTCGTTGATCAGCCCGAACGCGGTCAGGTCGACCTCGAAGTGGTGTTTGTTGGGCAGTGACAACCGGATCTCGGCGATGTCCGGATGCCGTTCCAGCACCGCCTCGCCCATCGCGTACAGCGTCTGCTGCAACGCAAGGCTGTGTTTGGTGGCGAAGGTTTCCAGCAGTGCGGCCCGCACCGAGTCGTACCGCGCGGCCCAGTCCACGTCCAGTGTGGAGTAACGCCAGCGGGCGGTGACCGCGGTGGCCAGGATCCGGTCACTGGTTTCCGGCAATGTCGTGTAGGGATCCATGGGATAGCCGTGGAATTCCGATCCGGCCGACTTGAGCACGATCAGATCGGTCAGCCCGGACACCACCCAGGCCCGGCTGCCGGCCACGGTCACCGCGGTGGTCCGCTTCTCGTCCGCGCCCCGCCGGAACGCGTGCGGATGCGGCTGCCCGACCACGTCGATGCGTTCCCAGCCGTACTGCTCGATCATGATCCGGGCGTCGCTGATGAACTCGAACGCGCCGGTGAAGTGTCGGCCCAGGCGCAGCGCGAACTCCTCGATCTGGCCCACCGGAGCCTGTTTGGCAAAGGCGTACACGGTGTTCTTCTGGGTGTCGGTGGTGACCACATGCGAGTTGTCGCCGGTGAGATGGGAGGCGGCCAGGTCGCCGCGAAGCGCCACGCTCACGTTCAGATCGGTCAGCCGATGGGCCGGGCCGTCCCGGCGCACCGTGACCAACCGGGTCTCCGCCTTGCCGTACTGGTTGGGCCCCAACGTGATGGCCATTCCTCAGCTCCCTGCGTCGGTGGCGAAGGTGAGGTCGCAACAGGAGCGATGCGCGAGGAGTTCGGTCGCCCGGCTCGGCTCGGCGGCGGCATCGGGAAACCGCCGAGCCGTCCTGTTTTCTGCGATGTGGAACTAGTTTTCCGTTAGGGTTGACCGTACGAGCGGGCTCGTCACCGTGTCAACAGGAGGCCGTGTGGGACAGGTGGTTCTCGCCCCGGACAAGTTCAAGGGCTCGCTGACCGGAGCGCAGGTCGCGCAAGCGCTTGCCAACGGAATCCACGCCGTCCACCCGGATGCCGACCTGCGTACCGTCCCGGTCGCCGACGGCGGCGACGGCACCATGTCCGCCGCCCTGGCCGCCGGATTCACGCCCGTCGAAGTCCCCACCACCGGCCCCACCGGTGAAAATGTCAACGCCACCATCGCCGTGCGCGGCCCGGTCGCGGTGATCGAATCGGCCGCCGCCGGTGGTCTGTCCCAGTTGCCCGGTGGCCTGCTCGCGCCCCTGGCCGCCACCAGCGCCTGCACCGACGGCGGCGCCGGTCTGGTCGCGGCACTCGGCGGCAAACGACACGACCGCAATGGAGACGACCTACCGCCCGGTGGAAGATCGTTGCTGCTACCGGATTTCCTGGATTGGTCCGAAGTGGACTCCAGGGTCCTCGATGCGGATCTGATACTGGCCTGCGATGTGGACAACCCCAACCCGACCCAGCACGCAGCATCGTCAACGCCGACGCCCTGCTGACCGAGATCGGCACGAAGATCGCGGAGGACTGGCTATGACCGAGCCGACCGACTGGAATCAGTTGCCCGACCTGGCCGGCCGGGGCCTGGGCGGCAGCGTGATCGCCGCCAACGACGAGTTCTTCGCAGAGAGGGAGAACCTGATCAAACCGGAAGACCCGGTGTTCCGGCCGCACACGTTCACCAACAAGGGCCAGGAGTACGACGGCTGGGAAACCCGGCGGCGCAGGCGCGACGCGGGCGACCACGACTGGGCCATCGTCCGGCTGGGAGTGCCCGGCGTGCCCAGTGCGGTGGTCGTCGACACCGCGTTCTTCGCCGGAAACTACCCGCCGTTCGCGCAGGTGGAGGGGACCGGCCTGGCCGGTTACCCGGAAGCGGTGGACCTGGCCAACGCGGCGTGGGAAACCATCGTCCCCAAATCCCCACTGGCCGGAAACACCCGAAACGTCTTCACCGTGGCGGATGCCAGCCGCTACACCCACGTCCGGCTCCGCATCTTCCCCGACGGCGGCGTGGCCCGGCTGCGGGTTCACGGCACCGCCGTCGCCGACCCCCGCTGGCTGGCCGACCTCCCCTTCGACCTGGCCGCACTGGCCAACGGCGGTGCCGTGGTCGGCTGCAGCAACTGGTTCTTCTCCCCGCCCAACAACATGCTGCAGCCCGGCAACTCACGAAACATGGGCGACGGCTGGGAATCCGCGCGCCGGCGCGACAACGGCCACGACTGGGCGGTCATCCGCCTGGCCACCCAGGCCCTGCCCCGAGTCCTGGAAATCGACACCGCCCACTACAAGGGCAACGCCCCGGACCGGGTCCGGGTGCACGGCATCGACGCGCGGTCCGCCGATCTCGCCGACGAGGCCGCGTGGTGGCCGGTACTGCCCGAGACCCGCTTGCAGCCCGACACCAACCACCGCGTCCGAGTGCGAACCGACCGCCCGGTCACCCACCTCCGCCTGGAGGTCTTCCCGGATGGCGGCATCGCCCGGTTCCACGTGTACGGCCGGCTCCCCGAGGACGGCCGGAAACAGTTGGCAGCGAACTGGTTCGCCACGTTGCCCGCCAGCCACGCCCGATCCGTTCTGGTCCGCGACTGCGGCCTGGACGAGTCGGCCGCCGCCGACCTCATCGCCACCCGCCCGACCCTGCCACCACAGGTAGAAGCCCTGATCGACTCGCTGAGCAGCTGACCGACCGGCCGAAAACGCTGTGCTGGAGCCAATCCGGCGGCGCGGCGCAACAATCCGGCCCGGAACCGGCAGCCGGTTCCGAACCGCGATCACTGGTCCCGGCCGCCGGGCTCGTTCCTCGGTGCCCGACCGAACTACTGGACCTGCGGGCCGAACAGGGCGAACATGCTGCCGGCCGGGTCGGTCAGGTAGGCGACGGTCATGTCGTCGCCTGCGGCCATGGGCGCGATGACCACCTTGCCGCCCAGTTCCTCGGCCTGCTTGGCGGTCGCCGCGACATCGGCCACCCGCACCACGAACACCGCGTAGGGCGGGATGTTGTCGCCGGTGGGGAAGATGCCACCGTGCGGGCGGTCCGCGCCCGGGGCGGTGACCAGGGTGTAGTGGCCGTCGGGGGCGAAGTTCCAGTCGAACAGGCCACCGTAGAAGGCCTTGGCGGCGGCCAGGTCCGGCGCGCCGATCTCGAACCAGGTCACCGTGTTCACCGGGTAGTCCGACATGAGTTTCTCCTTGTGCGTACCGAATGTGCTGTCGGAACACACTCTGTCCGGCGCTGGCGACAACCCCCTGTCGGTGTTTCCGGGGATTTATCCGACCAGATCGGGGCGGCGCAGCACGGCGTCGGGGATGTCGAAGTCGAGATCGGCGTAGGAGCGGTGCGGGGCGGGCTCGCCGGTGGCCACCACGGAACGAATCCGGTCCATCCGGAACACCCTCGGCCCCTGGCGCATCCGGCACCAGGTCATCAGGTACCACTGGGTGGGTGAGCCGATGAACGCCACCGGCTCGACCTCGCGCTCGGTCTCGGCGCCGGTCCGGTCGCGGTAGCGCAGCCGCAGCACCTGGCGCGCGGTGATGGCGTTCTGCACGGCCAACGGCACCGGCGCGGTCGATGCGCTCAACGCCGGATTGCCCATGGTGACCAGCCGGACGCGGTCCATCAGCTCGTCGGCTTCCTCGGTGCGCGCGGCCGACGCGACCGCCTGGACCTTGCGCAACGCGCTGTGGGTAGCGGCGGCGAACGGGCCGTTTTCGGCGCGGGCCAGGGCCACCGCGATGGCGGCCATCTCCGGCGCGGTGAAGTTCAGCGGCGGCAGGGTGGCGCCTCGGTCGATGGTGTAGCCGCCGAGCCGGCCGGTTTCGGCGTAGATCGGCACCCCGGACTCCTGTAATGCCAGGATGTCCCGTTCGATGGTGCGCGCACTGACCTCGAACCGCTCCGCCAGCGCCCGCGCCGAGCGGGGCCGGGGCGCGGTGGCTCGTAACTCCTCGACCAGGGCGTACAGCCGGTCGGTGCGATTCATGGGCGGACGTTATCCCCGCCCGCCGACAGTTCCCGGCCAACCGGGAACGGCTTCCCGGCCCGCCCGCCAAGAGGCGTTGGATCACCTCGGCCCCATCACTCGTTCGGGTGAGCTGGGGAAATCGCGTCATATCCGGGGCGACCGGGCGTCTCATCGCAGGCAGTAGTCGCGGGATCGCGAGGAGGTGTGTTCGGTGTTCCGTGCGGACCGGGAGCTGTTGGCTCGGCTGAGTGCGGCGAACCAGTCGATAGCGCCACTGGTCCTCCACCTGCTCGGCAACCTGGACGAGGGAGAACTGCGCGCCGACGACCTGGACCGGCTCGGTCGTCAGCTGCGCGAACTGGGCGAGGATCTGATCGCCCGGGCCAAGGAGCTGCGGCCCAGTATCGAGTCGGGCTGATTTCCCCGTCCCACAAGGGAAATCAGGCGGTGCCGGTCAGGTGCTCCGGGCGGACCGGGGCGCGGGTCAGCGCCAGGCCGGTGGCCGCGCGGATGGCGGCCACGATCGCCGGAGTCGAGGAGATGGTCGGCGGCTCGCCGACGCCGCGCAGGCCGTACGGCGCGTGCGGGTCGGCCAGTTCCAGCACGTCGGTGCGCATCGGCGGCATGTCCAGGATGGTGGGGATCAGGTAGTCGGTGAAGGACGGGTTGCGGATCCGGCCGCCCTCGATCCGGATTTCCTCCATCACCGCCAAACCCAGCCCCTGCGCGGAACCGCCGTGGATCTGCCCGAGCACCGCCTGGGGGTTCATCGCCCTGCCCACGTCCTGCGCGCAGGCCAGCTCCACCACCCGCACCAGCCCCAGCTCGGTGTCCACGTCCACCACCGCGCGGTGCGCGGCGAAACCGTACTGCACGTGCGCGTTGCCCTGGCCGGTCACCGGATCGATCGGCTCGGTGGTCCGGTGCCGGAACTCCGCGGTCTCCTCGATCGCCTCGCCGCCCAGCAGTTCGGCCAACTCGGCCAGCACGCCGGTCGACGCCGAGGAGAGTTTGCCGTCCTGCAACGCGATGTCCTTACGAGGCAAGCCGAAGCGTTCAGCCGCCAGCGCGATCACCCGGCTGCGGATGGCCAGGCACGCGGCCCGCACCGCGCCGCCGGTGACATAGGTCTGCCGGGACGCCGAGGACGAACCGCCATTGCCCACCGTGGTGTCCACCGGGTTGATGGTCACCTGCCGCACGCCCAGTTCGGTGCGCACGATCTGCTGCTGCACGGTGACCAGCCCCTGACCGACCTCGGCCGCCGCGGTGTGCACCAGCACGGTGGGCTCGCCGCCGACCACCGACAACCGCAGCCGCGCGGTGGAGTAGTCGTCGAAACCCTCGGAAAAGCAGATGTTCTTGATGCCGACCGCATAACCGATGCCCCGCACCACGCCCTCGCCGTGCGTGGTGTTGGACACCCCGCCGGGCAGCTGCCGGATGTCCACCAGGGAGTCCGGATCCGTTGTGGGCACCGGCTTTTCCTGCACCAGTCGAAGTAGTTCGGCTACCGGCGCGGGTGCGTCGACCAGTTGGCCGGTCGGCATCACGCTGCCCTGCGCCATCGCGTTGCGCATCCGCAGTTCCACCGGATCCATGCCCAGTTCCGTGGCCAGCCGGTCCATCTGCGACTCGTAGGCGAATCCGGCCTGCACCGCGCCGAACCCGCGCATCGCCCCGCACGGCGGATTGTTGGTGTACACGCCCCAGCAGTCGATGGCCACGTTCGGCACGTCATACGGGCCGACGCCGAGGGTGGCGGCGTTGGCCACCACCGCGGGCGTGCTGGACGCGTACGCGCCGCCGTCCAGGTAGATCTTCGCCTTGACGTAGACCAGTTTCCCGTCCCGGGTCGCGCCGTGCTCGTAGCGCAGCACCGCCGGATGCCGGTGCACGTGCCCGAAGAACGAATCCTCACGGTTGTACACCATCTTGACCGGCCGGCCGGTGTGCAGCGCCAGCAGGCTGGCGTGCACCTGCATGGACAGATCCTCCCGGCCGCCGAACGCGCCGCCCACCCCGGCCAGGGTCAGCCGCACCTTCTCGATCGGCAGCCCCAGCGCGTGCGCCACCTGGCGCTGGTCCACGTGCAACCATTGCGTGGCAACGAAAAGATCGATCCCGCCGTCCTCGGCGGGCACCGCCAGCCCGGACTCCGGCCCGAGAAACGCCTGATCCTGCATGCCCACCTGGTACTCGGCCGACACCACGACCTCGGCTGGTGCGTCCGGATCGCCGCGGCGGATCGGCACGTGCCGCACCACATTGCCGCCCGGATGCAACCGGGGGCCGCCGCCTTCGGCCGCGGTCACCGAGTCGGTCAGCGGGTCCAGTTCCGCGTAGTCGACCACGATCCGGGCCAGCGCGCGGCGCGCGGTCTCCGGGTGGTCGGCGCCGACCACCGCGACCGGTTCCCCCTGGTAGCGCACGACATTCTCGGCCAGCACCGGCTGGTCGGTGTGCTCAAGGCCGTAGAGATTCGTGCCTGGCACGTCCTCGTGAGTGAGCACCGCGTACACCCCGGGCACCTTCAGCGCCTCGGTCAGGTCGATGCCGCGGATACTCGCGTACGGGTGCGGGCTGCGCAGGGTGGCGCCCCAGATCATGTCCTCATGCCACAGATCCGAGGAGTAGGCGAACTCGCCGCGAGTCTTCAGGGCGCCGTCCGGCCGCTGCGGGCTGCTGCCCACCCCGCCGGAAACCGTTGCGGTGTCAGGGGAAGCGGTGGTCATCGGCGCGCCTCCCCGGTCAGCCGGGCGGCCGAGCGGCGCAGGGCGACGGCCAGCTCGCCGGTCCGCGCGCCGGTCAGCGAGCCGCCCCCGGCCACCCGCTTTCCGCCCACCAGCAACAGTTCCAGCGGCGCGGGTGAGCCGAACACCAGCGCCGCTACGGGATCGGTGATGCCCGCCTGGTCCAACCCGTCCATTCGCCAGACAGCCAGGTCGGCCAGCTTGCCCGGTTCCAGCGAACCCAGTTCCGCGTCCCGGCCCAGACAACGCGCCCCGCCCATGGTGCCCAGCCACAACGCCTGCCGGGCGGACAACGCTTTTGGTCCGCCGCGCAGCCGGGCGAACAGCAGGGCCTGGTGCAGCTCCTCGGCCAGCCCGGCCGATTCGTTGGAGGCCGCGCCGTCCACGCCAAGGCCGACCGGCGCGCCCGCGTCCAGCAGGTCGCGCACCCGGGCGATGCCCGCGCCCAGCCGGGCGTTGGAGGTCGGGCAGTGCGCCACCCCGGTTCCGGTCGCGCCGAGCCGGGCGACGGCCGCGTCCGCGAAGTGGATGCCGTGCGCCAGCCACACGTCCGGGCCCAGCCAGCCCAGCCGGTCGGCGTACTCGGCCGGCGTGCAGCCGAACTCGCGCCGGCACTGATCCTGCTCGTCCATTGTCTCGGCCAGGTGAGTGTGCAGCCGGACGCCCTTGCGCCGGGCCAGATCCGCCGCGCCGGACATCAGTTCCTCGGTGACCGAGAACGGTGAGCACGGGCCGACCGCGATCCGCAGCCGGGCCTCCGGCGCGGGATCGTGGTGTTTGTCGATGGCCGCTTCGGTGCCGGCCAGCGCGGCCTCGGTGTCCTCCACGATGCGGTCCGGCGGCAGCCCGCCGGCCGACTCGCCGCGATCCATCGAGCCGCGCACCAGGTGCAGCCGGACCCCGATCCGCTCGGCCGCGGCCACCAGCGCCCCGACCTGGTCCCCGCCGTCGGCCGGGAACACGTAGTGGTGGTCGGCGATCGTGGTGGCGCCGGTGAGCGCCAGCTTGGCCAGCCCGGCCGCGGCCGCGTCGTGGGTGATCTCCGCGTCCAGCCGGCCCCACACCGGATACAACGTGGTCAGCCATTCGAACAGGGTGTTGTCCTGCGCGTAGCCGCGGGTCGCCCACTGGTAGAGGTGGTGATGGGTGTTGATCAGCCCCGGCGTGACCAGGCAGCCCCGTCCGTCCACGATGGAATCCTCCGGCCGCTGCTTCGCCGGTCCCGAGCCGATTCCGGTGATCCGGCCGTCCTCGATGACCAGATGGCCGTCGGCGTACTCGGTGCCCGAACTGTCCATTGTGGTCAACTGGGCGCCCTGGATGACCGTGCGGCTCATGCCTTCGCCTCCGCGATCCGGGTCGCGGCCAGTCGCACCGCGTCCATGATCTTCTCGTATCCGGTGCAGCGGCACAGATTTCCGGCCAGCGCCTCGCGGATCTCCGGATCGCTGGGCACTCCCGTGCGGTGCACGAGTTCATGGGTGGCCACGATCAGTCCGGGCGTGCAGAATCCGCACTGCACCGCGCCGGTCTCCAGGAACGCCTGCTGCACTGGATCGAGCCGTGCACCTTCGGCCAGGCCCTCCACGGTGCGCACCGCACGCCCCTCCGCCTGCCCGGCCGCGACCAGACACGCACACACCGGCGTGCCGTCCAGATACACCGTGCAGGAACCGCATTCCCCTTGCTCACAAGCGTTCTTCGCGCCGGGGAGGCCGAGTCGCTCGCGCAGCACGTAGAGCAGGCTCTCGCCCTCCCACACGTCGTCGGCGACCCGCGGTTCGTCGTTCACCGTCACGTTCAGGCGCATGCCGCCTCCCCGTCCCTCCGGTACTCCTGCCAGGCCCAGCCCAGCGTGCGGCGGGCCAGCACGGCCAGCGCGTGCCTGCGGTAGGCCGCGCTGCCGCGCACGTCGTCGATCGGCGCGGCCGCGCCGGCCACCAGCTCGCCGAATCGGCTGATCATGTTCTCCGGCAATGGATTGCGGCTGTGCCACAGGTTGTGCGCGGCCAGCTCGCCGGTCAGGAAGTCCACCGCGGCGGTGGTGCTGCGCGGGGTGGGCGCGGACGACCCGAGTGCCGCGCCGACCGACTCGCGGCCCGGGGACAGTCGCAGCGCGAACGCGCACACCGCGATCACCATCGCGTTTCTGGTGCCCACCTTGGCGAACTGCTGCGGCCCGTCGGCCGACGGCAGGTGCACGGCGGCGATCAGCTCGTCCCCGGCCAGCGCGTTGCGTTTGACCCCGAGATAGAAGTCCTCGATCGGGATCAGCCGGGTCCCGCGCACCGAGGCCGCCTCCACCTGCGCCGTGCACGCCAGCAGAGCCGGATGGGTGTCCCCGGCGGGGGATGCGGTGCCCAGGTTGCCGCCGACCGTGCCCCGGTTGCGGATCTGCGGTGAGCCGACCGTGCGGCTGGCCATGGCCAGACCGGGCAGCCGGTCGCCGAGCTCGGCGATCAGCCGGGAGTAGGGCAGGCCCGCGCCGATCCGGATGTGGTCGCCGTCGACGTCCCACCCGGCCAGCTCGCGCACCGGGTTGAGGTCCAGCAGCGCGTCCGGCCTGCGGTGGTCGAAGTTCAGCTCGACCATCAGATCGGTGCCGCCCGCGATGGGCACCGCGGCCGGGTGCTCCGCCTTGGCCGCGAGGGCGTCGGCCCAGCTCTGGGGCCGGAGGAAGTCCACTCGATCGCCTCCTGCAGCGGGTAGGAGTCAGTACAGCCGACTCCCGGGGCGCGGGCCAGATGGCGAAGCCACGAAACGGACCGCCGTATGAAGCGCGCGTTTGTAGCATCATCCAAGGGCGCCGGCGGTAGTCCCGGGTGAAACGGGGGAGGTCACGCGATGGTGTCCGTGCGCACGGTGCTGAACATGGCCGAGCTGGGCCTGACCCTGCGGGCCGGCGAGAACGCGCTGGACCGCCCGATCTCTCGAATCTACGGCACCGAACTGGCCGATCCGGCGCGCTTCCTGTCCGGCGGTGAACTGGTCATCTCCGGGTTGCTGTGGTTGCGCGCGGAGGCCGACATCGGCCCGTTCGTGGCCGCGCTGGCCCGGTCCGGGGTGGCCGCGCTGATCGCCTGCGACGCGGACACCGGGGTGTTGCCCGAGGCGCTGGTCGGAGAGTGCGCCCGGGCCGGGGTGCCGTTGCTGGAGGGGCGGCCGGAGGAGTCGTTCGCGGTGATCATCGACCGGGTCGGGCTGGCGCTGGCCGGGGAACGGCTGGCCGGGGGCGGGCGCAGGCTGATCGCCGCGCTGGCCGCGGGCGCCGAGCTGGCCCAGTTGCTGCGGCTGGTGGCGGGCGAGGCGGGCACGGCTTGCTGGGTGCTCACCCCGCTGGGCCGGGTGGTGGCCGCGGCCGGTCCGCCGCTGGCCTCGGGTCGTCGGGCCGCGCTGGCCGCGGCCTTCCTCACCGGCCGCAACGCGCCGGCCGGGCTGACCGTGCTGCCGGTGGACGATCCGGCCGGGCCCGCGCCGACCCGCTGGTTCCTGGTTGCCGACGGCCCGGTGGAACCGGCGGGGGAGCTGGTCGACCTGGTCGGGGTGTACCGGGCGCGCGAGCGGGAGCGGCGGACGCTGGGCGGGCAGGCGGTGGGCACGCTGCTGCGCGCGGTGGCCGGGGGCGCGCCGCCGGGGGAGATCACCGCCACCGCGCGAGCCGCCGGGGTTGCGGTGGACCGGTCGCTGCGGGTGCTGGCCATGACCGGACCGGGTGCGGTCGAGCTGCTGGCCGAACTGGTGGCCGCGCTCGACGGGGCCGGCCCGGTGGGGGTGGTCGGCGAGTGCGCCTACGCGGTGCTGACCGCGACCGGCGAGTCCGATGCGGACTTCGGCGAGCGGGCCGGCGCGGCGCTGCGCACCGCGGAACCGGCGGCCGGGCCGTGGCGGCTGGCCACCGGGATCAGCTCGGCGGTGCCGCTGGCCCGGCTGCGGGCGGCGGTGCAGGAGGCCGGGCACGCCCTGGAGGTGGCCGGGGGCCGGGGACGCAGTGCGGCGGTGGTGGGCGCGGAGGTCGCGGTGCACCGGTTGCTGCTGGCCGGGGCGCCGGAGGAACTGCGAGCCGAGTTGTTCCGGCGGGTGCTGGGGCCGGTGGTCGACTACGACGCCGAGCACGACGCCGACCTGCTGGCCTCACTGCGGGTGTTCCTGGACTGCTCCGGATCGTGGTCGCGGGCCGCGCGGCGGCTGCACCTGCACGTCAACACGCTGCGCTACCGGATCGGCCGGATCGAGGCGCTGACCGGCGCCGACCTGGGCGAATTCACCGACCGGATGGACCTCTACCTGGCGTTGCTGGCCGGTCCCGGGTGAATCAAGGATTCTTTAACAAGACTTCTTGTGAAACACTCCTTGCTAAAGCTATGGTGATATCGCTACAGCGGAGGAGGGAGTTGGACATGGGTGACGAACTGGACCTGATCCGGGCACAGGTGCGCTACCGGGCCCGGGATCTGCGCCGGGCGGCCGAGCGCCGGCGGCTGATCCGCCTCGCCGGTTGCCGCCGGCGGTCGACGGCCGATCCCGACCGCCGGGATTGACCCGACCTTCACCAGTCGATATCAACTGTCCATTACGGATTGTTTGCCGAGCACCGGCATTCTCCGGCGTTTTCGCGTTGAATGGGTGCACGCCGTCGAAACAACCTTCCGGTAGTCTCAGCGTCCTTACCTTCAGGGAGGTAGGGCCAGCCCTACCAGTAGTGCGGGGGAGTGCTGCCTGGCGGCGCGTCACTGGACGATCAACACTTGAGCGAGACGAGCACACCGGCGACAGGAGGATGTCGATGCAGGCGGAGGTCATCGCGGCCGCACCGTCCGCCGAAGTACCGGAAGCCACGCAGGTTGTGCGGTTTCCGGTGGTTCGGCGGATTGCCGGTATCGGAAACAGATTGCTGGTGCCGTTCGCGCTGGGGGCGTTCGCGCTCGCGATGGTGATGATGGTCGGGTTGCATCTGCTGCCCGACTGGGGCGGGGTAAACCCCGTTTTCGGCATGCTCAGTGATTACGGCGTGACCACCCACGGGTGGGTGTTCGACAGTGCGCTGGACATCATAAGCCTCGGTTCGGTGGCCATCATGGTGAAGATGGCGTGGCACGGCGTGCTGCAGGGCCGGCCCGCGTCGATCATGATGATGGTGTGGTGCGTGTGCCTGATCGGCATCGCCACGTTCACCAAGGATCCCAACAACGGCACCGACTCCTTCCGGGGCGCGGTGCACCTGTACTCCACGGCGGCGGCGTGCGCGAGCCTGCCGGTGGCCGGACTGGTCATCGGCTGGCGGCATCGCAAGCACCCGTCCTGGCGCCGGTTCGCGCTCACCAGCGGTGGTCTGTCGCTGGCGTCCGTGCCGTGCTGCATGCCGTTCCTGATCTCCTTCTTCCTCATCCGGATGACCCACTCGGCGGGGACATCCGGGATGCCCACCGGTCTGGTCGAGCGGTTGATGGGCGCGGTCGACGTGGCGATCCTGGTCGTGCTGGCCCTGTGGGCGCACCAGGCCGCGAAGTCGCGCCGGGCGCTGCTGGCGGCCGCCGCCGCGTGATGGCGGACGATCCCGACGGGATTTCCTCCCCGCCGGACGAGGCCATGATCGAGCTGGCGACCCGCCTGTTCGACATGGCCCGGGCTGGTGATGCATCGAGCCTGGCGGTCTACCTGGATGCGGGCGTGCCGCCGAATCTGAGCAATGACAGCGGTGATTCGCTGATCATGCTGGCCGCGTACCACGGGCATGCGGAGACGGTGCGGGCCTTGCTGAAGCGCGGAGCCGATCCGGACCGGTTGAACGACAAGGGGCAGGCACCGGTCGCCGGGGCGGTGTTCAAGGGCGAGACCGAGGTCGTGCGGGCTCTGGTGGACGGCGGGGCCGATCCGGCCGCTGGCACGCCGTCGGCCATCGAGGCCGCACAGATGTTCGGCCAGGACGAAATGATCCGCATTCTGCAGCCGAAACAGCCGGCAACGCAACGGGACCCGGCAGCGGACCGGGCCCAGCCGAGCCGGAAAAAAGAGTAAACCCGCTCCCCGTAAGAACAATCACGCGGCCGGGAATCGCT
Source organism: Pseudonocardiaceae bacterium (assembly GCA_035551355.1). Lineage (GTDB taxonomy): Bacteria > Actinomycetota > Actinomycetes > Mycobacteriales > Pseudonocardiaceae > DATATV01. The sequence goes on from DASZNF010000071.1 coordinate 107,052, forward strand.
CCGCCATCAGCAGCGTCCACAATTCCGCCTGCAATTGCCGCGCCCGCAACGGAACCCCGAGATCACTCTCACTCGGCGCCCCCGGATACGCGGCCAGCGCCGCCCGTCCGTCCAACCGCCCGGACCCCAGCATGCAGGCCAGATCCCAGGCCACCGGCCCGCACCACGCGTCCTCGAAGTCGTTCCACACCGGGCCATCCCGCGTCCACAGCACATTCCCCGGGTGCGCGTCGCCGTGCAGCGGCTGCACCGGCAGCTCCCCGGTGCGCAGTGCGGCCAGCACCTCGCCGACCTCGGCGACCAGCTCGGCCCGGCGCTCGGGAGTCGCCGGCACGGCGGCCAGCAGCGGGGGCTCGATGGGCGGGGCGGACGGGAGTTCGCCGGGGTAGCGGGCGAGCACCGGGTGCAGGTCGGCCAGCAGGGCGGCGAACTCGGCGGGGGCGAACTGGTGGTCCGGCTCGTGCTCCAGATAGCGCCAGAACGTCATGGTGTGGCCGTCGCGCTCGTGCGGCCCGGGGGGCAGCAGGTCGCTGGGCGGGACCGCGGGCGCGCCCGATTCGGCCAGGAATGTGGCGAGGGCGACATCCCGGGCCAGATTGGCCGACACCCCGGGGCGCACCGACGCGGTCACCGTGGCCACCCGCACCACCACCGGCGCGGGGGACAGGTGCACCAGCAGGTTGGCCCGGTCGCGCAGCAACACCGGCTTGACCTGGCCGAGCCCGAACTCGGCGGCCACGGCGCACGCCGCGCGGACCTCGGAACGGTTGCGCAGGGAAGTCGCGGTGGGCATGCCGCAGTGTGACAGCCGGCCGGCCAACGCCACATTCGGATTACCGCAAAATGGGGACGGCTCGCTCGATGCCCGGCGCCCAGCAAGCGCCGGACGGCCCGCTGCCCGGCGAAAACCAAGCAGCGGACCGGGCGGCGCTTGGTAGCGCTTGGTTCAGCGCGGACGCCGGCCAGCGAAGCGCAGCCGAGCCGCACGCGCCGCCGAGCCGAGCCGCACGAGAGCAGCCGGGCAGCGCGAGCCGAGCCGCACGCGCATCAACCACCCGCGCGCGCATCAGCCACCCGTGCGGGCATCACCCGAGCCGCGCGGACGCCGGCCCCGCAGCTTCGGCAAGCCGCGTGGCCGTCAGGCGAGCCGCGTGGCAGTCAATCGGGCAGCGTCAGTCGTGCCGCGTCGGCGTCAGCTGATGCCGAGGCCGTTGAGCTGGCTCACCGCGGCCGTCTCGGCGGTCACCAGGTTGGTGGCCACCTGCTTGGCCTGCGGGTTGCTGCCCGAGGTGACCTCGGTGTTGGCCGCGCTGAGCACCGCCTGGTGGTTGGCCACCAGGTCGGACACCAGCTTGCTGTCGAAACCGGTGCCGGACATGGCCTGCAGCTGGCTCAGCTCGCTGCTGGTCAGCAGGCCGTCGACCTGGGCGGACTGGGCCGTCGGGGCGGGCTGGTTCCACTGGGACAGCCAGCCGGTCAGGGTGGCGGCGTCCGGGTACACGTTGGCCGCCAGCTGACCGCACAGGGTCTTGAGCTTGGGGTTGGTCGCGGTGCTCTGCCCCAGGGTGGCCAGCTGCACGGCCTGCTGGCGCAGCAGCACCACGTCGTCCAGGAAGGTCACGTCGGCCTGGTTGTGCGTGCTGTCGGCCTGGCTCGGCGCGGCCGGGACCATGGTCTCGCCGCCCGTCCCGCTGTTGCTCGTGGTCGCGGGCGGCATGCCGTAGGACACGCTGTCCCCGGCGCCCGGCGCCGCCGCCTGTTCATGGTTGGCGCAGCCGGACAGGCCGATCCCGAGTCCGAGCACGGTCGCGCTGAGCAGCATGGCGGACGCCGTGCCGCGGATGGTGATTCCCACGGTCAGATCTCTCCCTCTCGGCCGAGCCGGCCGGCTTGGGCGGCTTGGACTGCTTCGCGACCGGGTCGGGCGGCCCGGCCAAGCGCGGCACCAGGGTATGACCGCCGCTGATCGGCCGCGCAGGCTGCTCCACTCCAATGACGATCATCCCCGAAGTGGGGGTGACCTGCGTCACCGCATTGCTCACTGTGGGACATCACACCGGCTCCGGGGCCCGGCCCGGGCGGGTCGATCCCCGATCGGCGGTCTACCATCCCAAGCGCAGCATTCCGTGTTGCGCCGAACGCCATGGGAGACATGCCATGCGCGGCCGGTTCGACCGGGTGCTGGGACAGGTAACACCAGAGCAGGAGGCACCGTGACGGCCGTAGCGCCCCAGCCGATCGCTACTCGCCCATACCCGGCGCGGGAGTCGGTCAAGGGTTCGTATCTGCTGCGGATGTTCCGCACCACGGACCCGAAGATGCTGGGCATCATGTACCTGACCACGTCGTTCGGCTTCTTCATGGTCGGCGGCGTGATGGCCCTGTTGATGCGTACCGAGCTCGCCCGGCCGGGATTGCAGTTCCTCTCGCAGGAGCAGTACAACCAGCTGTTCACC
>DASZNF010000072.1:0-50116 GCA_035551355.1 Pseudonocardiaceae bacterium
TCGCGGATCGGAAGGGATCGAGCCAACTGGTCGTACAGGCCCGGCGGTTGCGCGAAATCCTCGCCTCGTGATTGCCGACCGGCCGGACCGGAATTCCCCGGTTCGGCCGGTCTATTCGCGGTGGAAGGTCTCGTCGCGCAACTGGGTGGCCAGCACCGCGGCCTGGGTCCGCCGCTCCATGCCGAGTTTGGCCAGCAGCCGGGACACGTAGTTCTTCACCGTCTTTTCGGCCAGGTACATGCGTTCGGCGATCTGCCGGTTGGTCAGCCCCTCGCCGATCAGGTCCAGCAGCGTGCGTTCCTGCTCGGATAATCCGGCCAGCGGCGCGGGGGTCGCCGCACTGGCCCGCAGCCGGGACATCAGCGCGGCCGCGGCCCGGTTGTCCAGCAGCGACCGGCCGGCGCCGACCGTGCGCACCGCGTCGACCAGCTCCATTCCCTTGATGTCCTTGATGACATAGCCACCGGCGCCGGCCAGGATCGCGTCCAGCATGGCCTGTTCATCGGTGAACGAGGTCAGCATCAGGCAGTTCAGGTCGGGCAGTTTGGACCGCAGATCCCGGCACAGTTCCACCCCGTTGCCATCGGGCAGCCGGATGTCCAGCACGGCGACATCCGGTTGCAGGGCGGGAATCCGGGCCAGTGCCTCGGTCGCCGAGGACGCCTGTCCGATCACCCGCAGGTCCGGCTCGCCGGCGAGCAGCTCGGCCACCCCGCGCCGCACCACCTCGTGGTCGTCGACCAGGAACACCGTGATCACCGGACGTTCGTCGCCACTCACCAGATGAAGGTACCGCCTCGCCGGTAAATCGTGGTGAACGGCCAGCCAGCGAAAACAGTTCGCCGCGTTGTTTCGCTACCTACTTTGGATGGTTTATGCCTCAGACGAACGGCCAGGAAAACCGGCGGCGACCCATTCTCTCGGTGGAGGACGCCGCGGGCCGGTGCCGATCAGGATAGGCAGGCACGGTGCCGAATTGCCAACGCAAAACCGTGCGCATCGGGAAAGGAACAACGATGTTGTCCGTTCGCTTGGCCCCTGCGGTCGGCGTACTGCTGGCGTGCTCCGCGCTGATCTGGCCGGCCGCCGCCTCCGCCGCCCCCATCGAACCGAACACCACGACACCCCAGGCCGCCGGGTTGCAACCGGTCTGCGCAGGCAACCTGGCCCGGCTGGGCTGTCAGGTGGAGCGGGTGGTCGCCAACGGCCCGCAGAGATCCGCCGCGACCAGCACCGCGCCCCTGGGCTGGGGACCGGCCGATCTGCGCAAGGCCCACCAGATTCCCACCGTGGGCACGCATTCCGGCACCATCGCCATCATCGACGTCGGCGCGGAAACCACCCTCGAATCCGACCTCAACGTCTACCGCGGTGAATACGGCATGCCCGCCTGCACGGTGGCCAACGGCTGCTTCCAGCAGATGGACTACCACGGCGGACCGGCCCTGCCGCCCGCGACCACCGACGAGAACAAGGCGATCGACGAGGCGATCGCCGAGGAAACCACACTGGACGTGGACATGGCCTCGGCGGCCTGCCCGGCCTGCCACATCACCGAGGTGCAGATCCCGGACTCGGCCATTCCCAGCGAGCCCTCGGATCCCAGCCAGCCCATCGACTACGACGGCTACGCCCAGGCGTTCGGCGACGCGGTGCAGACCGCGGTGGCGCACGGCGCGTCCTCGATCAGCATGAGCTACGGCCTGCCCGGTGACGACGCGATGCTGCACGGCACCATCGCCTCGGATCTGGACCACACCGGCGTGGCCATCACCGCCTCCTCCGGCGACAGCGAATTCAACGGCAGCGACTTCCTCTGGCCCTCGGGCCTGCCCACGGTGACCGCGGTGGGCGGCACCGAACTGATCGAGGAGTCGGGCACCTACGTGGAGGGCGCCTGGAGTTACGGCGGTTCGGCCTGCACGCCGGGCACCTCGGCCGCGGTGGGCCAGCCCCCGTCGGTGTCCACCTACTGCGGTGGCACCCGGGCCGCCTCGGATGTGTCCGCGGTCGCCGACGACGTGGCGGTCTACGACACCTACGCCCCCTACAGCGGGCAGTCGCTGGGCTGGATCGTGCTGGCCGGCACCAGTGCCTCCGCGCCGTTCGTGGCCGGGGTCTACGCCGCGGCCGGGCACCTGTCCGGTGTGCACGGGCCGAACACGCTCTACCGGGACGGGAAATACGCGTTCAACGACGTGACTTCGGGTGGCAACGGCGAGATCGGCACCTCCACCGGCCAGTGCATCCCGGTGGACTCGCTGCTGACCGGTTCGACCCAGACCTGGCCGAACCAGATGTGCCAGGCGCAGAAGGGCTGGGACGGCCCGACCGGATTGGGCACGCCGCGCGGACTGCTCGGGTTCTGAGCGCCGAACAGGCGCTCGGCGAACCAAGTTCGCGCACAGCGTAGTCACCAGGCGCACAGCGGGAACGCACAGCCGAAAACCCCGCACAGCCAGCCAGTTCGCACGGCTCAGCCGGCCGGGTTCGTCCCGGCCGGCTGACCCGCGTTCAGCAGCGACGCGCCCAGCGCGGTGGTCAGGTAGAGCATCGCCCGCCCGGCCGGTTCCCGAGCCACCAAACCGTTGTCCCGCAACACCCTCAGGTGCTGGGACACCGCGCTGGGTGTGACCTCCAGCGCCCGGGCCAGTTCGGTCGGGGTGGCCGGTGAGCGCAGCGCGGCCAGCAGCTCGGCCCGGGCCCGGCCGAGCAACCGCACCGCACCACCGGGCGGCGGCGTCGCGCCGACCGTCCACAGCGCGCCGACACCCCGGGCCGGATAGCGCACCGTGGTCTGGGTCGAGGTGCGCCGCTTGATCAGCACGCTGCCCGGGCCGAGCACCACCGGCATCAGCACCAGCCCGCCGGGCCCCATCCGCACCCGTGTCTCGGTGCCGTACGCCCCCGAGGTGAGCGTCAATCTCCCGTCCTGCCAACGCAGATCCGGGTGCAGCCCGGCGAACAACCGGTGCGCGCCGTGCGCGGCCAGTTGCCGGGCCCGGTAAGCCACGTCCGCGTCCAGCACCGCCCGGATGCGCGGCCAGTGCGGCGCGATCAGCCGGTCATGGGCGGCCCGCAGTTCCTCGGTGACGGCCCGCAATCCGGGGGCGGGCCGGGCAGCCAGCTCGGCCACCGGCTCGGGCAGATCGGCGCCGAACACGCGGTGCAGGCTGGTCCGCAGCTGCCGTGCGGTCGTCCGCCGGACCACGGCAAGATCATCCACAATGGACGAACCGGTGGTGCGCGGCGCGGGCACCAGGAACCCGGGCCAGGTCGACCGGCCGGTGGCCAGCAGCGGCCAGGAATGCCGCAGCACCAACGGTTCCCGTTCCAGTTCGTCGGTGGCCCAGCGCAGCCACGGCAGGTTCGCCGCCTGCCGCTGCTCTCCGGCCAGCTGTTGCAGCGCGGACACGGTCTCCGACAGCGGCGAGATGGCGAACCGGGTGGCCGCCAGTTCGGCCACGCCCAGATCCACCGTCAGCACCACCTTCTGATTATGTAGCACCGCGCTACATCATGTCGGCCGGCCGATTCCGCCCGGAGGATTTCCCGCATGCCGCAGACCGGAGCCCGTTCCCGCCTGCCCCGGGGCTATTGGCGACTGTGGTGGGCGACCGGGATCGACAGCGTCGGCGACGGCGCGTTCACCGCGGCCGTGCCGCTACTGGCCGTCACCCTCACCCGCGATCCCCGCCTGGTGTCCCTGGTCGCCGCCACCACCTACCTGCCCTGGCTGCTGGTGTCGCTGCCGGCCGGGGTGCTGGTCGACCGGCGCGAGCGGGCCGGGCTGATGTGGCGGGCTCAGGCGGCTCAGGCGGTGCTGGTCGGAGTGGTCGCGGTGCTGGTCGCGGTCCACCGGGTCGGGGTGCCGGTGCTGGCCGTGGCCGCGTTCGGGCTGGGCGCGGGCGAGGTGGTGTTCAGCAACGCGGCCCAGGCCATCCTGCCCGATCTGGTGGGAAAATCGTTGCTGCACAAGGCGAACGGCGCACAGCAGACCATCCTCACAGTGGGCGCCCAGTTCCTCGGGCCACCGGTGGGCAGCCTGCTGTTCGCGGTGGCCGCCGGGCTGCCCTTCGGCCTGGACGCACTGTCCTTCGCCGGTTCGGCCGCACTGCTGGCCACCTTGCCCCGCCACCCACCGGAACCGGCCGAACACCCCCGGATGCGAACCGCGACCGCCGACGGCCTGCGCTGGCTGGCCCATCACCGGCTGCTGCGCACGATGGCGCTTCTGCTGGGCGCCAACACTTTCTGCAACCAGTTCGGGATGGCGACGCTGGTCCTGCTGGCCACCGGTCCGCTGCACGTCACTGCCCGCGGTTACGGCGTGCTGCTGGCCGGCGCGGCGATCGGCAGCCTGCTGGGCGGTCTGACCAACGCCCGCCTGGTGGCCCGGTTCGGCGAACTGCCCGCGCTGCTGGCCTCGCTGTCCGCGAACGTCCTGCTGTTCCTGGGCATCGGCCTGGCGCCCAGCCCGATCGTGCTGGGTTTTCTGTTGGGGGCAAACGGTTTCGCCACCACGCTGTGGAACATCGTGTCGGTCAGCCTGCGGCAGCGCATCGTGCCCACCCGGCTGTTCGGCCGGATCAACAGCGTGTACCGGATGCTCGGCTGGGGCCTGATGCCGGTGGGCGCACTGGCCGGCGGCTTCGTCGCCGACACGTCCGGCCTGCACGCGCCCTACCTGATCGCGGGCGTGCTGCGCGGAGTCGCTTTGCTGGCCGCACTTCCGGTGTTTCTGACCGCGTTGCGCAACCCCGGATGACGCCTACTTCGCCGGGTCTACTTCGCCGGGTAGACCTCGTCCGGGGACAGCGGATGGCCGGGCAGCGACGCGGCATCCGGCCGGACCCGCAGCCCGTCGAGCATGATGGCCAGCGCGCGATCCCGGGCCATCCGCCGGATCTCGGTGTCCGGATCGCGCAACCGCCGCAGCAGCACGGAGAACAGCGCCGCCACATCGCCCGCGCCGACGTCCGGGCGCAACGAGCCCTCGGCCTGCGCGGTGTGCACCACCTCGTCGATGATGGTCATCAGCTCATCGCGGAGTCGCCGGGCGACCGGGTCCTCCTTGAGGGTGGTCCACACCGAGGGCGAGAGCATGGCCAGCCGGACGCTCAGTGCCATCTCCTCGGAGTGGCGCATCAACCGCTCCAGCGCCGCCCACCCGGTGGACTCCTCGGCCGCCGCGGCCTTGGCGTGGGCGAGGGTGCTGGCCAGGTTGTCCCGCGCGACTCCCCGGATCAGCGCGTCCCGGTCGGGAAACCGCCGGTAGAGGGTGCCCACGCCGACCCCGGCCCGCCGGGCGATCTCCTCCATCGGCGCGTCCGGGCCCTCGCTGGCGAAGATCACCTTGGCCGCGCCGATGATCTGGTCCCGGTTCCGGCGCGCGTCGGCGCGCATCGGGGTGTCGTCGTCCGGAGACATGAGATCCGCGGTCATCCGAGGATTGTCCCACCTTGTGGCGGGTGGACGGAGCGCTGCGAAGTCAGTACGGTGGGTACAAGCGGAAGGAATTCGTCCACATCGACTCCGGAGGCCGAGGCATGACCGTCACCGACGAATCCACGGTGAACTTCCCGCTCACCCGACCCGGCCCGTACGCGCCGCCCGAGGAGTACACCCGGCTGCGGGAGGAGACGCCGATCACCCGGGTGCGCACCCCCAGTGGCGGCGAGCCCTGGGTGCTGACCAGGCACGACGACATCCGCACCATGCTGGCCGACCCCCGCTTCAGCTCGGATCGCCGGAACCCGGACTTCCCGTTCCTGTTCGAGGGCCAGCGGCGCTCGGTCACCGAGTTCCGCCCGTCGCTGATCTCCATGGACCCGCCGCAGCACGGCCCGGCCCGCCGCGCGGTGCTCGGCGAGTTCACCGTGCGCCGCACCCAGCAGCTGCGCCCGCGCATCCAGCAGATCGTCGACGAGTGCATCGACGACATGCTGGCCGGCCCCAAACCCGCGGACCTGGTGACCGCCCTGTCCCTGCCGGTGCCGTCACTGGTGATCTGCGAGCTGCTCGGCGTTCCTTACGCCGACCACGAGTTCTTCCAGGCCCGCACCACGAAGATGATCAAGCGAACCACCCCGGTCGAGGAGCGCCTGCAGTGCGTGGCCGACGTCCGGGGCTACCTGTCCGACCTGATCAAGACCAAGGAAGCCGCGCCGACCGACGACCTGCTGGGCCGGCAGATCAGCAAACAGCGCGAGGACGGCACCGAAGACCACGAGGAACTGGTCGCCCTGGCCTTCCTGTTGCTGCTGGCCGGCCACGAGACCACCGCGAACATGATCTCGCTGGGCACCCTCACCCTGATCGACAAGCCCGAGACACGTGCCGCCATCGTCGAAGACCCGTCCCGCACCCCGGGCGCCATCGAGGAACTGCTGCGCTACTTCACCATCGTGGAGACCGCGACCTCCCGGGTGGCCACCGCCGATATCGAGGTCGGCGGCACCCTGATCCGCAAGGGCGAAGGCGTCGTCGCGATCGGCTCCACGGCCAACCGCGACCCCAGCGCCTTCCCCAACCCCGACGAACTGGACATCGAGCGCGGCGCGCGCCACCACGTGGCCTTCGGGTTCGGCCCGCACCAGTGCCTCGGCCAGAACCTGGCCCGGGCCGAGTTGCAGATCGTGTTCGACACCCTGTTCAAGCGAATCCCCGACCTCAAACTGGCCGCGCCGATCAGCGAACTGCCGTTCAAGGACGACGCGAACATCTACGGGCTCTACGCGCTGCCGGTGACGTGGTAGGAGAGTGACATGCGAATCAACGCGGACACCGATCGCTGCGTCGGCTCCGGACAGTGCGTGCTCACCGAGCCGGATGTGTTCGACCAGCGCGAAGAGGACGGCATCGTGCGACTGCTGAGCCAGCACGTGGAGGGCGAGCAGGCCGAACAGGCGAAGATCGCCGCGCACGTCTGCCCCAGCGGCGCGCTGTCGCTGGAAGAGGACTGACCCCTCGATCCGGTGCGGCCTCCCTTGTTCGGGGCCGCACCGGATCTGTCCCCTGTGTTGACACCGGGTGCGGCTGGCCGTTAGCGTCCTCAAGTAGAACGAACATTCTTTCTCCTGATGCCAGATCCGCTGGGGAATATGTCCACTTCAGTTAGAACGAACGTTCTTTCCAGTTGAGGAGATCAATGATGAGCGACACCCCGACCGTGGTCCTCGTGCACGGCGCCCTGACCGGCACCTCGGTGTGGCACCAAGTGGTGGATCGGTTGCAGCGCAAGGACATTCCGGTCCTCGCCCCGGCCCTGCCGCTGCGCGGCCTGGCCTCGGACATCGCCTACCTGAGCGGCTTCCTGACCACCGTGCCCGGCCCGATCGTGCTGGTCGGCCACTCCTACGCCGGCTCGGTGATCTCCGGGCTCACCGACGACAAGGTGCGCGCGCTGGTGTACGTGGCAGCGTTCCAGCCGGACGCGGGCGAGACCACCGGCGAGCTCAACGGCCGGTGGCCGGGCAGCAAACTCGGCCCGGACACCACCACCGTGCGCCCCTACCCCGGCGGCAACGACCTCTACCTGTCCACCGAGGACTTCCGCGAGGTCTACGCCGGAGACCTGCCGGCCGAGCAGACCGCCATCCTGGCCGTGTCCCAGCGCCCGATCGACCCGGCCGCACTGGAAGAGACGCTGCCCGGCCAGCCCACCTGGCGCACCGTGCCGTCGTGGGCTTTCGTGTCCACACAGGACAATTCCCTGCCCGCGGAAGCATTGCGCTTCATGGCGAAGCGCGCCGGGTCCACCGCGGTGGAGGTGCCCTCCTCGCACGCCGCGCCACTGTCCCGCCCGGACGAGGTGACCGCGCTGATCCTCAACGCGCTGACCTGATCAGATTCCCAGCAGGTCCCGCCCGGCCCGGAGCAGCGTGCGACGCACCTGCTCCGGGTCGTCCAGTTCCGCCCCCTGCAACGCCCCGTCGTGCAACAACACCAGAACCGCCGCGGCGTAACCCGGATCGGGATGCCCGGCCCGGGTGGCCAACTCGGCCATCGCGTCCCGGAACCAACCGCGATGCTCGTCCACCGCGTTCCGCACGATGTGCTCGGGATCGGGATACTCGGCCGCCGCGTTGATGAAATGACACCCGCGAAACCCGGATGCACAGGCCGATTCCCCGACGAACTCCAGCACCGCGGGCAACGCCTCGCCCGCCGGCGTCGTCTCCACCATCCGGGCCACCGCCCCCCGCAGCCGCTGATCGGTAGCCCGCAGATAGGCGACGACCAGATCCTCCTTGGCCGGGAAGTGCCGGTAGAAGGTAGCCCGGGTGACCTTGGCCTCGGTGACCAGCCGATCCACGCCGACGGTGTGGATGCCCTCGCGGTAGAAGAGGTCGCTCGCGGTGTCCAGCAGGCGGTCGCGGGGGCTGGCATCGCTGGTCATACCGCATTATAGACAGAACGTTCGTTCCCGCCGTGCGGTTTAATGGTGGACATGCACCGCGTGGTCGCGCTCGCCCTGCCCGATGTGGTCGCCTTCGACCTGGCCATCCCGGCCCAGATCTTCGGCCATCGGGAGGAACGCGAGCGCTACACCTTCACCATGGCCGCCGAACACCCCGGCCCGGTGCCCAGCACCACCGGCTACACCGTCCACGCCGAAGCCGGCCTGACCGCCCTGGACACCGCGGAAACCATTGTGGTACCCGGCTTCTGGCCCACCGTCGACCCTTCACCGCCGGTCCTGGACGCGCTGCGCCGAGCGTCCGACCGCGGTGCGCGGATCGCGTCGGTCTGCATCGGCGCGTTCGCCCTGGCGGCGGCGGGCCTGCTGGACGGGAAGTGCGCCACCACCCACTGGGAGCACACCGGCGAACTGGCCCGCAGGTTCCCGCTGGTGCGCCTCCGCGGCGAAGTCCTCTACGTGGACGAAGGCAACATCCTGACCAGCGCGGGCGTGTCCGCGGGAATCGACCTCTGCCTGCACATGTACCGCACCGACCACGGCGCCAGCGCGGCGGCGGACGTCGCGCGGCGCATGGTCGCCCCCGTCCACCGCCCCGGCGGCCAAGCCCAGTACGCCCGCCGCGAACTCCCCACCGGCGGCCTGGGCCTGGCACCCACCTGCACCTGGGCGGCCGGGCGGCTGGACCAGCCCCTCACCGTGGCCGACCTGGCCCGCCACGCCGGTCTGGCGCCCAGAACCTTCGCCCGTCACTTCCTGGCCGAAACCGGCATGACTCCCCTGCGCTGGCTCACCGCCCAGCGGGTCCTGGAAGCCCGAAACCTGTTGGAAGCAACGGACATCACCATCGACGAGGTGGCCCGGCGCAGCGGCCTGGGCACCCCGGCCAACCTGCGGTTGCGCCTGGCCCAGGAAGCAGGCACCACACCTTCGTCCTACCGCAACGCCTTCCGAGCCTCGATCGACTGAGCGTCAAGCCCGGCCCCGGAGTCAGTATCGGTCGACGCGGCCTCCATTGACCAGGTGGCCGCGAGTTGCCCGGGCGGGCGGATCGGGCAGCCCGAGGATGTGCTGGCGTTGACCGCTTTCCTCGGTTCGGACGCCGCCCGGCACATCTCCGGCACGCTGCTGGGCATCCGGCCGGTCACCGGCTGAGGCGTGGCAGAGAACTTTTGCCATTGGGCAGTTCTGCCACTCGTCGGCACCGTCGATCCGGACGAGAGTGGGCTCCGATCGTTCGAATCGGAAGGCAGATCATGTCCCACGTTGATTCACTTTTGTTGCGTAACAAGGCGTTCGCGGAGACCGACGCGAAGGACCACGTGCCGGAGATTCCGTTCATCCCGCACCAGCTGTCCTTCGTCATCACCTGCGTCGACCCGCGCACCGAGCCGGGCGCGTTTCTCGGAGTCGAGCTCGGTGACGCGATCGTGCTGCGCAGCATCGGCGGCCGGGTGACCCCCGCGGTACTGCGGGATGTGGCCTACATCAGTTATCTGCTGGAAACCAAGGCGCCCGACGGGCCCTGGTTCGAGCTGGCGGTGATCCACCACACCGACTGCGGCTCCGGTTTCCTTGCCGACGAACAACTTCGGCATGGTTTCGCGCAGCGGGGCTTCGACGAGGACGCCCTGGCCAAGCTGCCGGTGACCGACCCGGAGCAGACCGTGCGCACCGACGTCGATCTGCTGCGCAAGGATTCCCGGGTTTCGTCACGTATCGCCGTGTCCGGCCACGTGTACGACGTCGCGACCGGATTGGTCCGCACCGTCGTCGAGGCCGGCTGAGTCGGTCGCGGTGCGGGCGCCTGCGCGTTCCGCGCCGATGCCCGCGATGACCACGAGTGCGACGCCGGCCAGCGCGTCCGGAGTCGGTTTCTGTTGCAGCAGCAGGAAACCGACCACCAGCGCGATGGCCGGCTCCAGGCTCATCAGGGTGCCGAACGCGGCCATGGTCAGCCGGCGCAACGCCAGCATCTCCAGGCTGAAGGGCACCATCGGCAGCAGCACGGCCAGGCCCAGTCCGGCCAGCACGGTCGATGCGTTGAGGTGCGGCAGCACCCGGTCGCCGTCGAAGAAATCGACCAGGGTCGCGGTCAGCGCGGCCACCGGCATGGAAACAGCCAGCGGCCGGATGCCCTCGATCTCGTCGCCCACCCGCTGGGTGAGCAGGATGTAGCCGGCCCAGCACACTGCCGCGCCGAGGGCGAAACCCACGCCGATCGGATCGGCGATGCCCTGCCAGGGGTGGGTCAGCAGCACCACGCCCGCCGCGGCCAGCACCGGCCATACCTTGGTGCCGCGCTTGCCGCGCGAGATCGCGACCCCGAGGGGGCCGAGGAATTCCAGGGCGCTGGCCGTGCCCAGTGGCAGCCGGGTCACCGCGATCATGAACAGCATGGTCATTCCGGCGATCACCACGCCGAGCAGTGCGCTGGCCAGCAGTCCGGTGCGGCTGAACCAGGACGGCCGGGGCCGCACGATCAGCAGCAACAGCACCCCGGCCCAGGCCAGCCGCAGCCAGGCCGCGCCCTCCGCGCCGATCCGGCCGGACAGGTCCACGGCCACGGCGAGACCGAGTTGCACACAGGTCATGGAGCCCAGCGCCATCAAGGCGCCGGCGCGGGGATTCGTCGTGGTCACCTGACCAGTAAAGACACGCAGACCGTTCGTGTCCACGTGACAATCATGGACATGCCGTTCACGATTCATGGATGGATACCCGGCGCCTGCGGCTACTGCTCGAACTGTCCCGGCTCGGCTCCATGCGCGAGGTCGCCGAGTTGCTCGACACCACCACGTCCACCGTGTCCCAGCAGATCGCCGCGCTGGCCCGGGAGGTCGGCGCCGACCTGGTCGAGCCGGACGGCCGCCGGGTCCGGCTCACCCCGGCCGGGCGCAGGCTGGCCGAACACGCGATCCCCATCCTGGCCGCGGTCCGAGCCGCCCGCGCCGATCTCGATCCGGCGGCCGAACCGGCGGGCACGGTGCGCGCGGCCGGATTCGCCACCGCGATCCGCCGCGCCTTTCTCCCGCTGGCCGCCGGCCTCGCCCGCGATCACCCCGACGTGCGCCTCACCATCCAGGAGCACGAACGCGAGGAGGCGCTGGATCTGCTTGCCGCCGACCGGATCGACCTGGCCGTCGTCTACGACTACACGCTCGCGCCGATCACCCAGGACCCGGCGCTGGACTGGCTGCCGCTGTGGTCGACCGCGTGGGGCCTGGGCGTGCCCGCCGATCAGGCCGTCACCGCGGCCGACTCGCCGGGGGTGATCGGCGCGTTCCGGGACGCCACCTGGATCGGCAACTCGCGCAACGGCGCGGACGAGGAAGTGTTGCGCAGCTTGGGTTCCATGGCCGGGTTCCGGCCGATGACGACCCATCTCGCGGACAGTCTGGCGCTGGTCGAGGACCTGATCCTGGCCGGGCTCGGGGTGGGCATGCTGCCCGCCGACCGGCCCACCCAGCCCGGGGTGACCGTGCTGCCGCTGCCCGATCCGCGGGTGCGGCTGCGGGCCTACGCGGTGACCCGCCGCGGTCAGTCCCGCTGGCCGCCGCTCACCCTCGTGCTCGATCTTCTCGCCAAGAGTTGACCGCGACATTCAGCCGCTGGGCGACCCGGCGTGCGGTCTGTTCCCCGGCGCGCGGCGCGATCGGCCCCGGCCGCGCGGACGCGGTCCAGCACCTCGGCCGGCGCGGAGGCCGGGGCGCCGCTGCCGAACGGCGTTCCGGTGCGTACTGGATGGTCAGCTGGATCTGTTGCGCGACAACGGTTCCGCGCAATCCGGCCGCGACCCGCAGCGCGCCGTCGATTCCTGGTCGCGGTGATCTCCATCCTGCGGCGGGGCCACAGGACCGGCGAGTGGCAGAACGACCGGTTTCCGCACGATTCCGGCCCGTCCGGCCCGCTGACAGGACTGGACAAGATCGCGCCGAGTGGTTGCCCGTCGCCGCACCCGGCCTCTAGCGTTTTTTCCTGTCGGTTGACAACGTTGTCAGCCGACCCGGCGACGTCGGTGACGGGGAAGGCGGGACCTCAGGTGACGACTCGATCCGAACACACCGATCGATCCGACGACGGCGAGCGGAGCGGGCTGGGACGGCGCGGTTTCCTCGGTATGGCGGGCGCCGGTCTGGCCGGGGGCACACTCGCGGCTACCGGCCTGACTGCTTCCCCAGCTGCCGCCGCAGGTGTTTCCGTTGGCAGCACGGGACTTCCGCCGCGCACGGGCTATGCCATGCCGCGGCTGGTATGCGCGAATCCGGCCACCCAGCAGGCCATCGGCCCGGCCTACGAGTCCGCGCTGACCGACCTGATCGGCATCAACACCACCTACGCCGACCCGGCCACCTACGACAAGGCCGGCCTGGTCGCCTATCCCCCGGGCAGCTTCGTGCGGGCGGGCGGCGGTTATCCCACACCGCAGCGCTGGACCCGGGACGCCGCGGTCAATGCGTGGAACGCCACCAGTCTGCTCTGCCCGCTGGTCGGCGCCAACACATTGTGGGCGGTGGTGGACCGGCAGTCCGACGGCAGCCTGATCGTGCAGCAGGACAACCAGTGGTGGGACCAGATCATCTGGGTGGTCAGCGCCTGGAACCACTACCTGGTCACCGGCGACACCGCCTTTCTGGCCGACGCCTACCCCTGCTCGGCCACCACCATGGCCGCCCGGCGCGCGCAGAACTTCGACGCCGCAACGGGTTTGTTCCAAGGCCCCAGTTTCATGAACGACGGCATCGCCGGATATCCCGGTCCGCCCTGGGAACCGGGCATCGACTCCTCGTTCGTGCTGGACTACCCGAACACCAGCACGCTGAAGTGCCTGTCCACCAACTGTCTCTACCACGCCGCCCATCTCGCCCTGGCCGGGATGGCGCACACCATGCGGGACAACGGATCCGAGGCTGGCTACCGCGCCGCGGCCAGCGCGCTGCGGACCGCGATCAACACCCAACTGTGGCGCGCGGACGCGGGCAGCTACGGCTATTTCCGGCACGGCGGCGATACCCTGGCCGGGCAACTGGACACCTCGCAGGAGGGGGCCGGGCTGGCCTTCGCGGTGCTGTGCGGCGTGGCCGACGCCCAGCAGACCCAGAGCCTGCTGGCCGGCGCGCACTGGGAACCGCACGGCATCGTGAACAGCTGGCCCGGCTTCCCGTTGTTCAGCGCGCAGCAACCCGGACGGCACAACGTGAGCGTGTGGCCGATGGTGCACTCCATGTTCGGGCACGCCGCCGCGGCCGGCGGGCGGCCGGACCTGTTCGCCCGCGCGGTCACCGAGCTGGCCCAGCTGGTCGCGGCCAGCGGCGGCTTCTACGAGCTGTACAACAGCCAGACCGGCACGGTGGACGGCGGCTGGCAGACCGGCGGCAGCGGAGCGCTGGAGCATTTCACCTCGCAACCGGATCAGGCCTGGTCGGCCACCGGGTACCTGCGAATGATCTGTTCCGGGTTGTTCGGGCTGACTCCGACCGAGGCCGGGTTGACGGTGGCGCCGTGCCTGCCCGCGGAGTGGGGGCCGGTGAGTTTGTCCGGTCTGCCGTATCGAGGCGCGACGCTGGACATCACGCTGGCCGGGGTGGGAACCCGGGTCGCGGCCTGTCTGGTCGACGGGCGTCCGGGGCCGCCACGGATTCCGCCCACCGCCACCGGCGCGCACACCCTGCACCTCACAATGGCCGCGCACTGAGCGTCACCGAAAGTAAGCTTTCTGTGCATTATTTCGTTACCGATCTTCGATCGACTGTGGCATGATGGCGTTGTTCACGGGGGAAGTTCAATCAATATCTCGTGATCCGTCGCGGAAATTTCGCGACGCCAAGGGGGCAGCACTTCGGTGCTGTAAAAGATCACTAGGGGGAATCAGCCATGTCTACTGGTCCGGCGAATCCGGAACCATCCGAGCCCGCGCCGGTGACCGAGCAACCCGGGGACGACTCGGGCTCCGGCCAGCTGTGCGCGTGCGGCGTCAACCCGGCACCGATGTGCTCGGGCGGCTGTCAGAAGGACCCGAACTCGTGACCCATGCGGTCACCGCATCGTCCGCCCGCGGGTCGTGGCCCGCGGGCGGGCGCCCACGTTCTCGATTTCCGTTGTGCCACTGACATGCCCGTCACCCGGCACGACCCGCGGACCATCATCCGCAACGCCGCGGAGCTGCGTCAGGCCGGCGTGGACGCCTCCTGCGCCTCCCGACACGCCGACGCGCTGCGGCTGCTGCGCCGGGGAATGGACCTGCTCGATTCGATTCACCCGGTCGCGCCGGAGTTTCACCAGGACTGGCTGCGCACCCGAATACGAATGTCGGTTTCGCTGGCTTTCACCGAAGCGGACAAGTTCGGATTCAGCGAGGGACTCGATCAGCTGACCGCGGTCCGCACGCTCATTCACGAATTTCCCGATCCCGAGGTGCGCGCGGAACTGCTCGAACCGCTCGACCACAATCACGGACTGTTGCTGATGAGCGCGGGTCGGTGCGCGGAGAGCATCGCCTACTTCGACTCCTCGCTGGACTACCAGCGCGAGTGCCTGCGCCAGGCCGCCGATCCGGTGCCGCTGATCGAATCGCTGCTCAACACCCTGGCCACCCGGGGCATCGCGTTCACCCGGCTCGGGCGGCTGGCCGAGGCGCACGCCGATCTGCGGCGCGGGCTGCTGCTGGCCCGCCGCTATCAGCTGCCCGGGTCGATCGCCGACATCCGGCGGCACCTTGGTTCGCTGGCGTTGCGCACCGGGGACGTCCCGGCGGCGCTGCGCCACTACGACCGCAGCGAACAAGACTACCTCGACCACGGCCTTGAGGTGCCCACCCTGCTGGGGTTGGCGCAGGCCCAGGCGTTGCTGGTCGCCGGGCTGGCCAAGGAGGCGGCTGCCCACCTCGACGAGGTGCTGCCGATCATGCACGAACGGCAGAGCGCCAACCGGGAGCTGGCCGACGCCGAGTTCTACCGGGCGACCGCGGGGTTGCTCAACGACGAGATCGACCTGGTGCGGCGGCTGGCCCACTCGGCCGGACGGCGGATGCGGCAGTGGGGGTGCCGGATCTGTGTGGCCAACGCCGCCCTGTTGGGGTTGCGCGCCGATGTGCGGGAGGCGTTGCGCGGCAACGAGATCCCGGCCCGGCTGCACACCCGGGCGACCCAGCTGGCCGAGTCGATGGACGCCGAACCCGTGCCGCTGGACATCCAGGCCGCGGTGGCCCGCATGCTGGCCGCCCGGCTGGAGATCCGCAGTGGCCGCACCGCACCCGCCGCCGCGCTGCTGGCGCAGGTGCCCACCCCGCAGCCGCTGCATCCGATCGACTATCGGATGCTGCGCAGGCTGTGCCGGGCCGAACTGGCCGTGCCCACCCAGGGCCCGGGCGCGGCGCTGGCCGAGATCTCGGCCGGACTGACCGAGCTGGAGGAAGTGCGCGACCGGATGGGCGCGCTGGAACTGGTGTCGGGCACCGCGTTGCACGGCCGGGAACTGGCCGATCTGGCCGTACGGCTGGTGCTGGCCGAGGGCGATCCGCGGCGGTTGTTCGACTGGGTGGAGCGCACTCGTGCGCAGAGCTACCGCTACGAGCCGCGGGCCGAGCCCGATGCGCGGACCGCCGAGCGGATGATGCGCACTCGGCAACTCGTGGCGCCCATCGGCCCGACCGAGCACGAGGTGCACGCGCTGGCCCAGACCCGCCGCGCCGTTGAGGTGCCCGCGCCGCGCGCGGCCTATCCGCTGGGCTGGCATGTCGGTCAGCGCGGGGCCGCGCGGCCGACGGCGCGGCTGGACGCGGTCGCCGCCCAACTGGGACGGCGGGCGCTGGTGAGTTTCGTGGCCTCGGCCGACGAACTGGTGGCGCTGGTGGTGCGCGACGGCGAGGCCCGGCTGGTGCGACTGGGTTCGGTGGCCCGGGCCGAGGAGAACGCCCGCATGCTCGACGCCGATCTGGGCGCGCTGGCCCCGGACGGGCTGCCGGCCAAGCTGACCGAGGTGGTGATGACCTCCGCCCGCCGGCAGGCCGCGCTGTTGGACGAGCAGCTGGTGGCGCCGCTGGCCGGGCTGCTCGGTGACCGGGAGTTGGTGATCGTGCCGGCCGACGCGCTGTATGCGGTGCCCTGGGGGGTGCTGCCCGGGTTGCGATCCCGGCCGGTGGTGGTGACCCCGTCGGCCACCGCGTGGCTGGCCGCCGAACGGGCCGAACCGGCCCGGGGCGGTGCGGTGGTGCTGGTCTGCGGACCGCGATTGCCGCACGCCCAGGCCGAAATCGACCGCCTCGCCACCCGGTACGCCCGGTCGACGGTGCGCTCCGGCGCGGGCGCGACGGTCGATTCGGTGCTCGACGCGATGGACGGCGCGGCGCTGACCCATGTCGCCGCGCATGGCGCGCACGAACCGGAGAATGCGTTGTTCTCCCGGCTGGAACTGGCCGACGGGGTGTTGTTCGCCCACCAGATCACCGCGCTGCGCCGGCCGCCCCGCCAGGTCGTGCTGGCCGCCTGCGAGCTCGCCCTCAACCGCATCCGGCCCGGCACCGAGCCGCTGGGGTTCGCCAGCGCGCTGCTGGCCAGCGGTTCGGTCACGGTGATCGCGCCGGTCAACCGGGTCGGCGATCAGGCGGCCGCGGCGGCCATGCACGACTACCACACCCGGCTGGCCCGCGGCGACCGTCCGGCGGTCGCGCTGGCCGCCACGATCGCCGCCGACCCGATGCGCCGCCCGTTCCTGTGTCTTGGCGCCGGCTGACAATCCGGTTGTCGCGGAATCCCGGCCGGCGATCAGCAGAAATGACGTTGATTTAATCGGATTGACCCTTTCGCACCATGATTCGCGCCCGGCGAGAACACATTTGGCCCAACTTCACCCGATGGTGTGAATTTCGGTTAAATCACACGCGGTTCACCTGCGTGAATATCATCACAGGCCGGACTGGTACGGCTAAAACGATCCGGGCCGACCCCATGCCAGCGGACGCTGGGCCACACTATGGCGCTGTGCCGGACAACGTGGATGTCGGGAACGCTGTCGGTCACGTCAGGGACAGCGAAGTGGTACAGGCCAACATGATTGACGGTGGCGTGTACCACTCCACGGTGCGCCCGGCGCAAAGCGCCACCCAGCCGATCTATCACGCGGGCCGGGATCAGCTTTTCGTCAACGGAACACTGGCCACCGTCCAGGGCGCACCGGTCGCGCATTCGGCATATCTGGAACAGGTGCAGCGCATCGCCCCGCCGGAGTTGAAGGATCGCGATCCCGAATTGGTGGAACTGGCGCGGTTCTGCACCCAGCCCGATGGTGCTTCCTATGCGGCGTGGCGGGGCCCGGCCTGGGCCGGAAAATCGGCGCTGATGGCCTGGTTCGTGTTGCATCCGCCGCCGGACGTGCGGGTGATCTCGTTCTTCGTCACCGCCCGCTACGCCGCGCAGTCCGACCGCGTCGCGTTCGCCGACGTGCTGCTGGAACAGCTGGCCGAACTGCTCAACCGGCCGATCCCCGGCTACCTAACCGACGCCACCCGCGACTGTCACCTGCTGCACCTGCTCACCGACGCGGCCACCGCCTGCGCCCAGGCCGGCAGCCGGCTGGTCCTGGTGGTCGACGGACTGGACGAGGACAGCGGCGTATACGCCGGATCGGACGGCCACAGCATCGCCGCGCTGCTGCCCGGCCAGCCGGTCGGCGGGATGCGGATCGTGGTGTCCGGCCGGCCCGATCCGCCGGTCCCCGAGGATGTGCCGGGAGATCACCCGCTGCGCGACGCCTCGATCGTGCGCGAGCTGCGGCCCTCGCCGCACGCCGTGGTGGTCAAGACCGACGCCCAGCGCGAACTCAAACGCCTGCTGCGCGGCACCACGGTGCAACGCGACCTGCTCGGCCTGGTGACCGCGGCCGGCGGCGGCCTGAGCGGCCCGGATCTGGCCGAGCTGACCGGCTGCCTCGGCTGGCAGGTGGAGGAGCACCTGCACGCGGTGTCCGGGCGCACCTTCAGCCGGCGGGTCAACCGCTGGCAGCCCGGTATCGGACCCGAGGTGTACGTGCTGGGGCACGAGGAACTGCGCACCGCGGCCGCCGAATACCTGGGCCGGCGCCGGCTGGCCGACTACCGGCGGCGCCTGCACGAGTGGTGCGACCACGTCCGGGCCGTCGGCTGGCCCCCGGGCACCTCGGAATACCTGTTACGCGGCTACTTCCGGCTGTTGCAGGACACCGGCGACACAGCCCGGATGGTCGCCTGCGCGACCGACGATCTGCGGCACGACCGGATGCTGGACATCACCGGTGGCGACGCCGCCGCGCTGGCCGAGATCCTGGCCGCGCAGGAGGCGGTCGCCAACCGGGCGGTGCCCGATCTGCTGGCGGTCATGCGGCTGGCGATGCACCGCGACACGCTCGCGCAGCGCAACGTCAACATCCCGATCCTGCTGCCGGCCGCGTGGACCGCGCTGGGCAACGTCAACCGGGCCAAGGCACTGGCGCGTTCGATCACCAACGCCTACGACCAGGCTCGCGCCCTGATCCACCTGGTGGAGGCGCTGGCCCAGGCCGGTGATCCGCGCCGGGCCCGAATGCTCACCGACGAGGCCGAGACTCTCACCCGGTCCATCGACGACCGGTCCTTCCGGGCCCAGGCCCTGAGTCATCTCGCGCACGCGACCGCGCGCACCGGGGACATCGAACGGGCCGAGGTCATCGCCCACACCATCCCGGATGCCGATCTGCGCGCCCGTGCGCTGGCCGATCTGGTGCGCGGCATCGCCGACCAGGGCGCGCTGGACCGGGCCGAGTCACTGGCCCGGTCGGTCAACGAGCCGATGCGGGCGCTGATCATGAGCGACCTGGTTCGGGCCCTGGTCCGGACCGGACAGCTGGACCGGGCCAACGCGCTCACCCAGGACATCAGCGACCCCGAATTCCGGGCCAGGGCCCAGATCCACGTGGTGTCGGCGGTGGCAGGCACCGACCTGGGCCGCGGCGAGTCGCTGGCCCGATGCGTCGCCGAGTCCTACCCGCGATTCCGGGCGTTGATCTACGTGCTGGACGCGGCGATCGCGGCGGAAGACGAGGCGCGGCAAGGCAATCTGATCGCCGAGCTGCACCGGCGGCTGGAGACCATCGCCGACCCGCTGTCCCGGTCCCGGGCGATGACGCACCTGATCCGGTCGGTCGCGGCGGCGGGCGACCGGGAGCGGGCGGCGGAGCTGGTGACCGAGGCTCGCGCGCTGGCCCGGGGCATCGCCAGTCCGCTCGCCCGGGCCGAGGCGCTGACCGATCTGGTGCCCGCGATCGGCGCGACCGGCGACGTCTCCTCGGCCGAGTTGCTCGCGACCACCATCACCGACCAGTCGCTGCGGGCCGAGGCCACCGCCGAACTGGTCGAAGTGGTCGCGCGGTCGGGCCAGATCGACCGGGCCGAGACGCTGGCCCGCTCGATCCACGGCCCCCGGGGACAGACCACCGCACTCAACGCGCTGGCCCGGACCGTGGTCGCGGCCGGTCAGCTCACCCGCGCAGAGACCCTGGCCCGCAGCATCGACGACGGCTACGCCCGGGCCCAGGCACTGTCGGATCTGGTGGGGGCACTGGCCGGGATGGGTGCGGTCATGCAGGCCGAGACGGTGGCCGGGTCGATCGACGACCCGGACTGGCGCACGCAGGCGCTGACCTGCCTGGTCCGGGCGGTCGTCGGCTGGGGCGACACCGAGCATCTGCGGACGCTGGCCCGCCAGGCCGAGAAGTCCGCGCTGGCCATCGGCGAACCCAGCCAGCGGGCCCGGATGCTCACGGATCTGCTGGCCGAACTGGTCGCGGCGGGCGAACCGGACCGGGCCCGGGAACTGGCCGCCCAGGCCGAAGCGGCCGCCCGGTCCATCATCGCGCCCGACCAGCGGGCCCGGCTGCTGACCGCCCTGGTCCGCGCGGTGGCCGCGACCGGCGATCTGACCCGCGCCGAGGCGCTGACCACCGTGATCGACGCCCCCAACTGGCGAGTGCGGGCGCTGGTCGAGCTCATCCAGGTGGTGCCCACCTCGGCCGACCCGGACCAGCTGGCCGAACTGGCCGTACGCGTGGAGCAGCTGGTCAAGTCCATGCCCGACGCGCAGGCGCAGGCCCAGTCGCTGATGGAGCTGGCCGACGCGGTCGCCACCGCGGGCCGGCTCGACCAGGCCGAGAAGCTGGCCCGGTCGATCATCGAGGAGGAACCGCAGACACAGGCGCTGGTCAATCTGGTCCGGGCCAGCGCGAAGGCCGGCGAGATCGACCGGGCCGAGGCCCTGGTGCGGTCGATCGGCAGCGCCTTCGCCCAGGTTCAGGCGCTCACCGGCCTGATCCAGGCGGTTGCCGCGACCGGTGACGCATGGCGGGCGGAACGCCTGCTGGGCCTGGTGTCCACTCCGGACTGGCAGGCGCATCTGTTGTCCCACCTGGTGCTCGCGGTGGCGGAGTCGGGCGATCTGGCGCTGGCCCGGCGGCTTGCCGTGCGGGCCAGGGCAACCGTGCACGCCATCTCGGCGCCGGACACGCGGGCTCGCGCGCTGAGCACCCTGGTGCACGCGCTGGCCCGGGCCGGCGAGATCGATCAGGCCGAGAACCTGGCCCGGGCCACCAGTCCGCGCACTCCGCATTCCCGGGTGTACCTGGTCGAGGGCGCGGCCCGGGCGGGTGAGCTGGATCGCGCCGAACTGATCGCCTACTCGATCACCAGCCCGATTTTCTGTGCCCGGGCGCTGATCCGGTTGGTGTGCGCCATGTCCGACGACGCCGGGCGGGTGCAGCGGCTGGCCGCCGACGCCGAGTCGATGGCCCAGGCCATCACCGAACCCGGCCGGCGCGCCCAGACGCTGGGCGAGTTGGCGACCGCGCTGGGCCGGGCCGGGGAGATCGACCGGGCCGAGGTGCTGGCCCGCTCGATCGGCGACCCGGACGAGCAGGCCCGGGCGTTGACCACGCTGGCCGCGTGCGCACCGGCGCGGGCCCGGCGCTTGCTGGCCCGGGCCTTCCTGGTCGGCGATTGGACCATTCCGTTGCCCGCGTTGGTTCCCGGGGAGCGCGCCGTGCTGACCGAACTGGCCGACGACGCGTTGCGCCGGCATCAGCGGTGCGCACCAGACGATTCGGGTGATTCCGGTGTGGAGGACCGGGATTAGCCGTCTGCGCTTGCGCCGGGAAACACCGGCTGAGCAGGAATCGGTTTGGCCGAAGGCGATCGTGGATACGTCGATGATGTCGGTACCCTGAGTTACCGACGGAAACCGTTAGCCAGCAAAACAAAGCGGAGGACTCGATGCGTGCATCAGTGGGGACAGCCGCGGGCGCGGTGCTCGTGGCCACCGGCTTGGCCGTGGCCGGCTGCGCCTCAGGTGGTTCCAGCTCGGCCGCGGGGCCAGCCGCAACTCCCAACAGCAGCGCGGCCACCGGAACGCCGGGCGGCGGCAACGTCGTGGCCGCCGCGTACACCAAGACGACCGCGGCCAAGACCGCGAAGACCACGATCACCACCCAGATCGGCTCGGGCGGCCAGAGCATTCCGGTCACCGCCAACGGCGCGATCGACTTCGCGCGCAACACCGCGGACCTGACCGAGACGCTGCCGATGGGCCTTGGCAACGCGCAGACCCGGTTCGTCAACGGATTCCTGTACGAGCAGCTGCCCGCGGCGATCGCCAGCCGGATTTCCGGTGGCAAGCCGTGGATCGCGATCAACGTCAACCAGCTCACCCAGCAGCAGACCGGATCCACGCTCTCGCAATTGCAGGGCGGCATGCCCGCCGATCCGGCCGACGCGCTGAACTACCTGCGCGGCGCCAGTGACGATGTGCGCACCATCGGCCCGGACACCGTGGACAACACGCCGACCACGCACTACGCGATGACGCTGGATCTGAACAAGGCGCTGGCCAACTCCTCGCCGCAGTCCCAGCAGTCGGCCAAGAACCTGGAGCAGCAGTTGGGCGGCAGTACCCTGCCCGCGGACGTGTGGATCGACCAGCAGGGCCGGTTGCGCAAGATCTCCTTCAGCAAGGCGGTGAAACCGCAGGCCGCGCCGGCCACGACCACTTCGGGCGCTTCGGGCGCGCCGCCCAAGACGCCGACCAGCATCGCGTTCACCGAGACGCTCAGCGATTTCGGCACCCCGGTGTCGGTGGCCGCGCCGACGGCCGAGCAAACCACCGACATCACCTCGAAGGTCGCCGGGCAGACCGGCGGGCACTGACCTTCGCGAACAACCAACCGGAATACCGCCGCACCCCGGCCGGCACCGGGGTGCGGCGCCGTGTCCGGTGACCGCTACAGCTCGGCCGGATGGTGGTCGGCGTAGCGCACCAGCCATGACCATCCTCCCCAATATCAACCAGTGACGTCACCATTCCGATGGAACCTGTGTCAGAGCCGGTGGGGCGCGGCCGACGGCGGATGCCGGGGCCGGTGACCGTGGGCTAATCTCGTGACGCCGCGGTTCCGGCCGGATCGTGGGACGGAGGTGGCCGATGTCCGCGCACGTCGATCCCCCGTTGCCCGTACCGTTCACCCGGGCCCATTTCGAGACCCGGGAAGCCGGCCAGTTCGAACAACGCATCCGGGACATCTACGCGAACTGCCGGCTGAACATCGTCGGCAACCACCGCGATCTGCACTATCACCAGAGCAGCGTCAGCGCCGGAAAACTCACAGTGGACTCGGTGCGCTGCACCATGCGCACCGCCAACGACATCGACCCGATCGACTACCTGATGTTCCTGCTGCCCATGGCCGGTCGCTACGCACTGCGCACCGGGTCCGAGGAGTACCGGCTGGATCGCGGCGATCCGCTGGTCTATCCGACGGGCGTGCCCATGTTCACCAACTGGGACGGCACCGAACTCCGTGTCCTGCGGCTGCCGCTGGACACGGTCGCGCAGGTGGCCGCCCGCTCCGGGCTCAACCCGGCGGAGTTCCGGCTGGACGCCAACCGGCCGGTGTCCCCGGCCGCGGGCCGGCACTGGCGCGACACCGTGCTGTACCTGCACCGCACCCTGATGGCCCCGCAGGCCCAGACCATTCACTCCCTGGTCTACGACGCGATGGTGGAGATGGCCGCGGCCTCGATCATCGCCACCTTCCCCAACAACCTCACCAACGCCGATCCGGCCCCCACCGGTCGCGCCGCGCCGGCCACCCTGCGCCGCGCGGTGGCCTACATCGACGCGCACGCGCACCAGTCGATCGTGCTGACCGACATCGCCGCGGCCGCCCGGGTCGGGCCGCGCGGGCTGCAGGCCGCGTTCGGCCGGCACCTCGGCCTGACTCCGCTGGCCTATCTGCGCCGGGTGCGGTTGGAGCACGCGCACCGGGAGCTCAAGGCGGCCGACCCGACCCGGGGCGCGACGGTGGCGGAGATCGCCGCGCGCTGGGGTTTCGCCAAACCGCAACGGTTCGCCCGCTACTACCGGGAGCACTACGGGGTGCTGCCCAGCCATACCCTGCGGACTTAGCTCTTCTCCGCGATGACGGATTTCAGCAACGGCAACGAGGAGTGCCAGGAGACCGGCCGGAAACCGTTGCTGGACAACAATTTCTCCAGTCGCCGTACGGTGCGGGCCCGGTCCCGGCGGCCGAACACCAGGGTGGGGATCAGCAGCGGCGAACACAGGTCGGTGAGCACCAGCGGCGCGCCGGGCCGCAGTACCCGCGCGCACTCGGCCAGCCCGAGACCCTGATCGGCCCAGTGATCGAACGAGGTCGTGCTGACCACCAGGTCGACACTTCCGTCCGCAATGGGCAGTCGCTCGGCAACGCCGGCCAGACAACGAATCCGGCTGTCCGATGCCGCAACGGCCAGCATGTTCGGCGCCGGGTCCACCCCGAGCAGTTCCGCACCGGGCCACCGATCGGCCAGCAGGCGCAGCAGCAGGCCGGTGCCACAGCCCACGTCCAGCACCCGGCCCGGCGCGGGCGCGGCCCGCCCGGCCAGTTCAGCGGCCGGCGCCACGATGCGCCGGTGCAGCTCGCCGAGGCCGCCGGAATCGTAGCCCGCGGCCCGCCGGTCGAACGCGGCGATGTCCCGATCCTGTGCCATGCCGGTCATCGTGTCAGCACTGGCACCTTCCCGTGGTCAATCGAACATTCTCGAACAGCATCTACCACGCATGATCGCGATCACGCATAGTTGTACAGCTGGCCTGGACCCCGTCAGCTGAGCGGCGTCGCGTTGGGGCACGGGCGTTTTCCTCGGCCGTGCCCCGTCAGTCCCGCCAGGTGATCAGCGCGTCGAGCACCTCGATCCGGGAACCGTCGACCAGCAACGGGTTGATCTCCAACGATTCCAGCCGGTCGCCAAGGGCCTCGGCCAGCCGGGTGATCCGCACGACGATCGCGGCCAGCGCGTCAAGATCCACCGGGGTACGGCCGCGCGCTCCGGACAGCAGCGCCGCACCGCGCAGCTCCCCCAGCGCGACCCGCACCTCCCGCTCGTCCACCGGCAGCAGCCGTTGCCGGGTGTCCCGCAACGCCTCCACCCACACCCCGCCCAGGCCGACCGCCAACACCAAACCCCACAACGGATCCCGCACCACCCCGACGAGCAGTTCCAGCCCGCCCGTGCGATGCGGCTGCACCAGGGTCGCGATCCCGGTGGCCTCGGATGCGCGCAACGCGTCGGTGACCTCCCGGTGCGCGGTGCGCACCTGCTCGGCGTCGGTCAGGTTCACCCGCACCCCGCCGAGTTCGCTCTTGTGGGCCAGCCCGTCCGCGACCGCCTTGAGCACCACCGGAAACCCGAACTCCTCGGCCGCCAGCACCGCCTTGTCCACATTGGACACAACAGTGCTCGGCACCACCGGAACCCCGTGCTCGGTCAGCCACGCCGCGGCCCAGCGCTCGGTCCACACCCCGCGCGGCGGCTCGGCCAGCCGCACCGGGGGCACCGGCGGCGGCTCCGGTCGGCCGGCCAGCTCCCGGGCGTGGGCCGACCAGCGCGCCGCCGCGCCGATCGCGGTCATGGCATGCTCGATTCCCCCGGTCAGATAGGGATAATCGGTCTCCCGCTGGATCCGGCGGCCGAACTCGCCGACATCGGTGAGCACGTTGCTGACCACGATCACCGGTCGCGGCGACTCCCGGATCGCCGCGGCGGCCGTGCGGAACATGCCCAGCGCGGTCTCCGGATCGGGCGGCGCCACCCGGGGCAGGTCGGACAGCAGCAGCACCGCGTCGACCCCGGGATCGCGGGCGGCCACCGCCATCGCCCGGGGCAGCAAAGTCCGGTCCACCACCACGTATCCGGTCACGTCCAGCGGATTGGCCACGGTCGCGAACTCCGGCAGCAGCGCCCGCAAGCCGGCCTGGGTCTCCGGTGTGAACGCGGGCAGTTCCAGGCCCTCCTGCTCGGCCCGGTCGGCGATGATCTCCGAGCCCCCGCCGGACGGGGTGACCACCGCCAGCCGGGGCCCGGGCAGCGGCGGGATCGCGGCCAGCAATCCGGCGGTGATGATCAGGTCCTCCAGCGATCGCACCCGGATCACGCCCAGTTGGGCGAAGGCCGCGTCGATCACCGCGTCGTCGCCGACCAGGGCGCCGGTGTGCGCCCGCGCGGTGCGCGAGGCCAGCCCGCTGCTGCCGATCTTCAACGCCACCACCGGTTTCCCGGCCCGCGCCGCCCGCCGGGCCGCCGCCGCGAACTCGGCCGGGGTGCGCACCGACTCCAGGAACAGCGCGATCACCCGGGTCGCCGGATCGTCGACCAGGTACTCCAGCAGGTCGGTGACGGTCACCATGGCCTCGTTGCCCATCGAGGTGAGCAGGCTGATGCCGACGTTGCGGGCCTGGGCGAAGTTCAGGATGGCGCTGGCCAGCGCGCCGCTCTGCAACACGACGCCGACCCCGCCCGCGTCCAGGTCGGACACCAGGGGCAGCCCGTACGGGGTGATGCCCGCGGCGGCGTTGATGTAGCCGTTTCCGTTGGGGCCCAACAGGACCAGCTCGTGTTTCCGGGCGAACTCGAGCACCTCGCGCTCCCGCGCCGCGCCTTCCTCCCCGGTCTCGCCGAAGCCCGCGGTGAGCAGCACGTAGTTGCGGATGCCCAGTTCGGCGCCCTCGCGCAGCACCGGCAGCACCGCGGCCGTGGGCACCATGACGTAGGCCAGGTCCACCGGTTCGCCGATGTCGGCCAGGCTGGCCTGCGCGCGTTGTCCGTGCACCACCTCGGTGCGCGGGTTGACCAGGTGCACCGCGCCGGGAAAGCCGTGCCGGCGCAGGTTGTCGAAGGTGTTGCGGGACCAGCCGGACTTGTCGGTCGCGCCGACCAGGGCGATGGACGCCGGATGGAACAGCGCGCGCAGCGCGGCGCTGGCGACCGGCGTTTCGGCCAGGCTCATGGATTCCTCCGCATCGTCGGCGCGGCGACTCTGACCGGGCACCAGATCGTTCCACCCTGCAACCGCCGCCGGGCACTGTCAATACGACCGGCGCGCGATCGAGTGAAGCGGGATTCTAAAATCGGGTTCGGCCCACGGAGCGAGGAGCGGACATGGCACGCAGGACGGGCGAGGCGGGTGGTGGCGCCTGGCAGTGGAGCCGCACCGCGCAGACCCGCCGCGCGCTGCTGGACGCGGCCCGGGAGGTGTTCGGCGAGCAGGGTTTCACCGCCGCCGGGGTGGCCGCGGTGGCCGAGCGGGCCGGTTCCAGCGTGGGCAGCCTGTACCACCACTTCGGCGGCAAGGCCGAGCTGTTCCTGGCGCTGTGGGAGGACCACCAGGCCGCGCACGAGGCGGCCGCGGCCGGCGCGGTGGCCAAGGCGCGAGCCCGGGGCGAGACCGATCCGCTGGCGCTGCTGATCACCGGCGCACGGGCCTACCTGGACTGCTCGTGGGAACGCCGGGACGCGGTCCGCCTGTTCGCCGACGGCGACGCACCACCCGGATTCGAGGTGCAGCGCCGAGAACGCGGCCGGGAGTGGCTGCGGCAGAACGCCACCCTGCTCGGCGCGGGCACCGGCCGGACCGACCGGCTGACCGTCGCGGTGCTCACCGCGATCATCGGCGAGACCGCCCGGGAGATCGCCACCTGCCCGACCAAACGGGCCGCCAACCAGCTCACCGAGCACGCGATCGGCCTGATCCGCAGGCTGGACCCGCGCAACCGAGAGGACTGACCGCCCGTGCCCGAGGACATCCAGCCCGCCTTCTTCACCGCGGACGGCGACGCGTTCCGGCCCGCACCACACGCCAAGAGCTTCTGGGCGGCGGGCATGCTGCACGGGCGACTGCTCGGCGGACTGATGGCCCGCACCCTGGATCGCGAACACGGCACCGACGATCTGCGGATGTCCCGGTTGACCGTGGACATGTTCCGCAACGCGCCGCTGGCCCCGGTGCGGGTGCGCACCGAACTGCTGCGCGCCGGGCACCGCATCCGGGTGGCCGAGGCCACCGTCGAGATCGAGGGCAAGACGGTGGCCCGGGCGACCGGGGTGTTCCTGCGCGTCGGTGAGCAGCCGCCGGGCAAGATCCCGGAAACTCCGGCCTGGGACGCGCCGGACCCGAGCACGGTGCCGATGGGCCCGGTGCGTAACGGCACCAGTTCCTGGCGGTTCAACGAGGACAACGAAAGGGTCCCGCACTGGCCCGGTGACGGCCGGCGGCGGATGTGGCTGCGGGAGCGGTGCGAACTGGTGGCCGGCGAGGAGAACTCGCCGCTGGTGCTCGCCGCGCTGGCCGCCGATTCGGCGAGCCCGCTGGCGCATGCCAGTGATTCCGGGCTGTCCTACATCAACGCCGACTACACGCTGTATCTGAGCCGGCTGCCCGAGGGCGAGGTGATCGGCCTGGAATCGGGCGGACACACCAGTTCCGAGGGCATCGCGGTCGGCCAGTGCACCATGCACGACGCCCGGGGGCCGGTCGGGTTCTGCCTGACCGCCGCACTGGCCAACCCGGGCAAGCTCCAGCCGCGCCGACCGCCCGCGAACGACGCGGACGCAACCGTTCAGTGAGAGCCGGATTCGGCCAGAATTCCGGTCAGCACCCGCAACGCGCGATCGCGGTGCGCGTCCAGTTCGGCGACCAGCGCGTCGGCGTCGCCGCGGCGGGCGGCGGCCAGGATCTTCCCGTGGGAGCGCACGGTTTTCGCCCGTTCCGCCGGTGAGTTGTAGTACATCGCCCGGTACGCCTCGGTGGAATCCCACAGCAACCGGATCAGCCGCAGCGCGTGCGGCTGATCCGGGGAGGTCAGCAGACCGAAGTGGAACCGGCGGTTGGCCGCCAGTTCCGCGGCCACGTCGCCACGCTCCGCGGCGCGCGCACAGTCCTGCCCGTCCAACTCGATGCGGGCCAACGCATCCGCGTCCAGTCCCGGCAGCGCGGCCCGGGCCGCGCGTTCCTCCAGCACCTGCCGCAACTGGTAGATCTCGGCCAGATCGGCCGCGCGCAGCTCGGTGATGAAGTAGCCGCGCCGGGGCCGGTAGCCGACCTGGCCCTCCTGTTCCAGCACCCGCAACGCCTCGCGGACCGGGGCCACGCTGACCCCGAGTTCGGCCGCGATGTCCTCCTGCAGCACCCGTTGCCCCGGCCGCAGCTCACCGGACACGATGGCCCGGCGCAGGCCGTCCAGGGCGTGCTGCGCGGTGGTGCCCGGACCCGACTGCTGGAGGGTCATCCGCGGAAGGCGTTGATGCCGGTCAGCACATGGCCGATGACCAGGGCGTGCACGTCCGCGGTGCCCTCGTAGGTGACCACCGATTCCAGGTTGTTCATGTGCCGGATCACCGGGTACTCCAGCGTGATTCCGTTGGCGCCCAGCACCTGCCGGGCCGTGCGGGCCACCTCCAGCGCGGCGTTCACGTTGCCCAGCTTGCCCATGCTCACCTGCTCGGGCCGCAACTTCCCGGCGTCCTTGAGCCGGCCCAGGTGCACCGCGAGCAGCGTGGCCCGGTTGACCTCCAGCGCCATGGTGGCCAGTTTCTGTTGCTGGATCTGGAAACTCGCGATCGGCTTGCCGAACTGCTCGCGGGTGGTGCTGTAGTCCAGCGCCGCCTCCAGGCAGGCTCGGGCCGCGCCGGCCGCGCCGAACACGATGCCGAACCGGGCCTCGTTCAGGCAGGACAACGGTCCCTTGAGCGAGCTCACCTCGGGCAGCACCGCCGAACCGGGCAACCGCACCTCGTCCAGGATCAGCTCCGAGGTGACCGAGGCCCGCAGCGACAGCTTGCGGTGGATGTCGTGGGTGGTGAAACCCTTGGTGCCCTTGGGGACCAGGAAACCGCGCACGCCTTCCTCGGTGCCGGCCCACACCACGGCCACATCGGCGTAGGAACCGTTGGTGATCCACATCTTCCGGCCGGTGACGATCCAGTCGTCGCCGTCCCGGCGGGCCCTGGTCCGCATCGAGCCGGGGTCCGAGCCCGAGTCCGGCTCGGTCAGGCCGAAGCAGCCGATCGCCTCGCCCGCGGCCATCCTCGGCAGCCACTCCTGCTTCTGCTCCTCCGAGCCCCAGCGCCAGATCGCATACATGGCAAGGGAACCCTGCACCGACACCATGCTGCGCAGCCCACTGTCCCCGGCCTCCAGTTCCAGGCAGGCCAGGCCGTAGGCGGTGGCGCTGGTGCCGGCACAGCCGTAGCCCTCCAGGTGCATGCCCAGCACGCCGAGCTTGCCCAGTTCGCCCATCAGCTCCCGGGGAACGCGGGCCTCTTCGAACCATTCGCCGACATCGGGCAGCACCCGGTCGCGCACGAACGCACGCACCGTGTCCCGGATGTCGCGTTCCTCGTCGATGAGGAGATGGTCGATGTCGATGAAGTCGTGCGGGTTCGGGGACATCGCGGGGCACCCTCCTTGACCTGGACCGGCCTCCACCGTAACCCGAAAGCTTCGAAATTCGAAAATCGAAGCCGCGCCGGGCAGGGGCGACCGGCGCGGCCCCGAGGTCAGGAGCTGTGCTTGATGCTCAGCGCGTAGAACTGGACCTCGGCCCCCACCGAAGAACTACCGCCGGTGGACTGGTCGTAGTCGCCCGCCTTGAAGTACATCGGGTACCCGTTGAACGCCGAGGGCAGCGCCCAGGTGTGCTTGGCGCCGTTGAGGGTCAGGCTGATGGTGTTGCCGCCGGACAGCTGGATCACGTAGCTCCACTGGGCGCCCGGCGCCACGGTGCCCACGTCGTGCAGCACCTCGTTGCCACCCGCGGGCGTCTGCTCGATGCCCATCTTGATGTCCCCGTTGCTGTAGTAGAACAACTCCAGCAACGGTTTGGTCGATCCACTGTTCTCGGCCAGGTGGATCTGGCCGACGCACACGTGGTCGGGGATCTCGGTGGACTTCAGCGTCGCGGACAGCGTGTGCGTGCCCGGGATGCTCCACGAGGCGGCCGAGCCGTCCGCGTTCATCTCCCGCAGCTCGGACCGGGAGTACTTGGAATTCGGCGTGGTGACACCGTTTTCCGGGTCCCAGAAGGTCATCGACCCGTCGTCGCTGTCGGTGTGGAAGTAGCTGTCCTGGAAACCGTTGGCGCCTTCCAGTTTCGTCGGCGAGATGGTGGTCGGCGAGCCGGCCGAGCCGGTGGGCAGCTGCAGTTCCCAGCGGGAGAGGTCGAAGTTGCCACCGGGCGCGACCCCGGTGCTCAGCGCGGGCGTGACCGAGTCGTTCGCGGCGGCGGCCGGGT
Source organism: Pseudonocardiaceae bacterium (assembly GCA_035551355.1). GTDB lineage: Bacteria > Actinomycetota > Actinomycetes > Mycobacteriales > Pseudonocardiaceae > DATATV01. The sequence goes on from DASZNF010000072.1 coordinate 31,043, forward strand.
TGCTGCCGATGGCGGTCGCGGACACCAGCGCAAGCGCCACCGCGCCCACTCCGGCACCCCAGGCCCGTCCCCGGCTGTGCTGATGCGGCATCACATGCCTCCTGTTCATATTCATGAACGCTGACCTATTTATGATGGCGATCACATCTGCGACACACGCCGAAAGTTAGTAAGACAGGCTGCCAATGTCAACGAAAACCACGGCGTCAGTTATTGACTCGTCCACACGGAAGCGCCGGAAAAGGCAATTGCCGGGTCCGCCCGATTCGCCCCAACGGCCCAGGGTGGCCACCGGAAGCCATTTCCTGCCAAGATCATCCGGGTTACGATGAGGAGCGGTGCGTGATGTGATGACAACGTTGTCAGAGCGCCGCTGATTCGGGCGGCCTCCGGCCCACGGGTAGGAAAGGACCGCCATGAACAGACGGGTACTGCTCCCCACGATTGCCGGCACGACCGCCGCGGCCATGCTGCTCGCCACCGTACTGGTGGCCAACGATCACTCCAGCGCGGGCTGGGAAAGCCTGCGCACCGCCGGCGCGGCCCCGGCCGCGCCGGCCCGGTTAGCCGACACCTGGGCGGCCAGCGCGGCCGACCTGGGCGGCCCGTACACCGACAAGACCGTGCGCGACATCGTGCACACCTCGATCGCCGGCTCCGAGGTGCGGGTGCGGCTGTCCAACGCGTTCGGCACCGTGCCGGTCACCTTCGACTCGGTGTACCTGGGCAAGGAAGCCGGCGGCGCGGCCCTGGTGGCCGGATCCAACCGCGAGGTGACCTTCGGCGGCTCCCCCAGCGTGACCGTGCCCAAGGGCGCGGAGGTGCTCAGCGACCCGGTTCCGGTCAGCGTGGCCGCGCAGACCAACGAGGCGGTCAGCCTGCACGTGGCGGGCGCCACCGGCGAGGTCACCGGGCACCCGGACGCCCAGCAGACCAACTACTACTCCGACGGCGACACCGCCGCCGATCCGGCCGCGACCAGCTACGTCTACCAGATCTCCAGCTGGTTCTTCGTGGACGGCCTTGTGGTGAACACGCCAAGCCCGGCCGGCGAGATCGTCACCTTGGGCGACTCGATCACCGACGGCTACCAGTCCACGGCCAACGCCAATCACCGCTGGCCGGACTACCTGGCCGCGCGCCTGCTCCGCGAACCGCTGCCGCGCCAGGCCGGGGTGGCCAACGAGGGCATCTCCGGCAACGAGATCCTCGCCGACGGCGCCGGAGTCAGCGCGCAGGCGCGGCTGGACCGCGACGTGCTGTCCCAGCCGGGCGCCAAGACAGTGGTGTTCCTGGAGGGCATCAACGACATCGGCAACGGGGTGGCCACCTCTGCCCAGCAGCTGATCGCCGCCGACGAGCAGATCATCGCCCGTGCGCACGCCGACGGCGTCCGCATCTTCGGCGGCACCCTGGTTCCGTTCGTCGGCGCGGGGTATTCCAGCCCGCAGAAGGAAACCATCCGGGAGGCGCTGAACGCCTGGATCCGCACCAGCGGCGCGTTCGACGGGGTGGTCGACTTCGACAAGGCGATCCGCGATCCGAGCAACCCCACGGTCATGCTGCCGGCCTACGACTCCGGAGATCACCTGCACCCCAACGACGCGGGCTACCAGGCCATGGCCAACGCAGTGGACCTCAACGCCCTCGTGGGTCGCTGATCTCGCCCCGGATGACCATCGTGTCCGCCTCGGCGAATCCGGCGGTCTCCGCGGCCCGCATGGTCCGCAGGTTGCCAAGGACCTCCGGCCGGCGCTGCACGTCCCGGCCGGTGAGCGCCAGATAGGCCACGAAAGCGAGGATCAGCACGGCCAGGATGGCGCTGACCACGCCGTCGCCCACGTTCAGGCCACCCGCATCGCTGGGTTTGCCCAGCCAGTCGGCGATCGAGGCGCCCAGCGGGCGGGTGACCACGTAGGCGAACCAGAACGCGAAGATGGAATTCCAGCGCAGCCACCGGAAACCGGCCGCCGGAATGCAGATGATCACGGCGAACAGCACGATCGAACCGCCGTAGCCGAGGTTGAACGTGATCGCGGTCAGGTCGCCGGTCGCGGTGCCGAAGGCGAAGGTGGCGATCACCGCCAGCCAGTAGAAGATCTCCCGGCGGGTGCTGTCGATGCTGTGGATGGACAGGGTTTTCTCGGTGCGTTGCCAGACGATGTAGATCGCGGCCAGCGCGATGCCGTACAGCGCGGCCGAAGCCAGATACGGCACGCCGAATCCGACGTGCAGCACGTCGGCGGCCATGGTGCCGAACACGCCGACCATCACCACCGCGAACCAGTAGCTCCAGGCCGAGTAGCGGCGCATGTACAGCTGAATCCCCATCGCCACGACAAACCCGACAAAACCCAGTCCCACGGCCGGAATCGGGCCAAGCACCCGGACCAGATAGTCCGAAGTGGACTCACCGACCGCGGTGGACAGTCCCTTGATGATCCAGAAGAAGACCGTGATCTCGGGGACTCGCAGGGCGCGCGCGGTGCTCGCCACGCGGCTCGGATTCGTCGCCACTGGGCCAACCTCTCCATGTTCCAACCGCGCGGCGCGCCGCCGGACATGACACAGCGCGGCAGCGCCCGGCCACCCTTGATTTCTACAACACCGTAGTAGCTGGGTGTGAGGTCGGAGTAAGCGCCCCGGCCGAACCGGGCACCGCCGCACGTGGCCCTCACCACAGCCCGGGCACCAGCCGCTTGGTGCGAGCGCGACCCATGGCCAGCAGCACCACGCCCGCGTAGGACGGGTGGCGGACCCAGCGGTACGGGCCGCGATCCACGATCGGCTGGTCGGCGTCGATCTCCACCGTGGTGCGGAACGACCGTCGACCACGGTGATCATGACCCCTGCTCCCTTCTGGAAAATCGGTTACCAGGAGTCTGGCGATCCGACCCGCCCGTCCACATCGACCGACCGGCCCGGATCGGCGGAGATCCGGCGGAGCGCGCGACCCAGCCGATCGACCGGGCCGGTCCACCAATCGGTTGATCTAGTCCACAGTGGACAGAGCAAGGTCAATTCTCCGAGGATCGGCGTATCGACGCCGGTGAATACGTCGTACGGACGATGCTGCTGGACCCCGCGGGCGGTTTCCTTCTACGGTGGTCGATGGCCTGTTCCACTCCTGCGAGAGGACCCGTCATGACGACCGCCCCGGGTCTCCCGGACATTCTGTCGCCCGCCTTCGCCGCGGACCCCTACTCGGCGTACACCGTGTTACGCGAGAACGCGCCGCTGTACTGGCATGAAGGAACCCAGAGCTACATCGTCTCCCGCTATCCGGACGTCGAACGCGCCTTCAAGGACCCGACCTTCACCACCGACAACTACGGCTGGCAACTGGAACCGGTGCACGGCCGGACAATCCTGCAGATGAGCGGCCGGGAACACTCGGTCCGCCGGGCACTGGTGGCTCCCGCGTTCCGGGGCGCGACGCTGCGCGAGAAGTTCGCACCGGTCATCGAGCGCAACGCCACCGACCTGATCGACACCTTCCGGCACACCGGCCGGGTGGAGCTGGTGCACGACTTCGCCCGCCGCTTCCCGATCAACGTGATCGTGGACATGCTCGGTCTGGACAAGGCCGATCATGTGCGGTTTCAGGGTTGGTACACCGCGATCATCGCGTTCCTGGGCAACCTGAGCCAGGATCCGGAAGTCACCGCCGCCGGACTGCGCACGCACGACGAATTCGCCGAATACATGATCCCGGTGATCCAGCGCCGCCGGGAGAATCCGGGCGATGATCTGCTGTCCTCGCTGTGCTCGGCCGAGGTGGACGGCACCAGCATGAGCGACGAGGACATCAAGGCGTTCTGCAGTCTGCTTCTGGCCGCTGGTGGCGAGACCACGGACAAGGCCGTGGCCAGCGTGTTCGCCAACCTGCTGCGCCATCCCGATCAATTGGCCGCGGTGCGGGCCGACCGCGACCTGATCCCCCGGGCGTTCGCCGAAACCCTGCGCTACTCGCCGCCGGTGCACATGATCATGCGCCAGCCCGGTGAGGACGTGCCGGTGGCCGATGGCACCATTCCGGCCGGCAGCACTGTCACCTGCCTGATCGCCGCGGCCAACCGCGATCCGGACCGGTACGCCGAGCCGGACGAGTTCAACATCTTCCGCGACGATCTGGAGGTGACCACCGCGTTCAGCGCGGCGGCCAACCACCTGGCCTTCGCGCTGGGCCGGCATTTCTGCGTCGGCGCGCTGCTGGCCGAGAGCGAGGTGCTGGTGGGAACCAACCTGTTGCTGGACGCCATGCCGGACATGCGGCTGCGCCCGGGGTTCGTGCCGACAGAGCACGGCGTGTTCACCCGCGGCCCGGCCGAACTGCCGATCGAGTTCACGCCGAAATCCGGCTGACACCCCATCCGGTGCGCTCCGTACGGGAGCGCACCGGAACGGTGCTCACACCGGGGTGAACCGCACCGGCAGTGAGTGCAGGCCACGCATCCACACCGACTCGCGCCAGGCCAGATCCTCGGCCGGCACGGTCAGCTCCAGGTCCGGCAACCGGTCCAGCAGCACCTCGACCGCGCCCTGCGCGATCACTCCGGCCAGTTCCGGGGCCGGGTAGGGACAGCCGTGCTCGCCGTGCCCGAAGGACAGGTGCGCGCGGTTGCCCGTCTCCCCCGGGTCGCCGGCCGGATACACCTGCGGATCGGTGTTGGCCGCGGCCAGGCCGAGCACCAGCATGTCCCCGGCGGCGATGTGCTTGCCCGCCAGATTGGTGGCCCGCACCGCGAACCGGCCGATGAAGTTCTGCGTCGGCGTGTCCTGCCAGAGCACCTGGGCCAGCGCCTGCCCGACGCTGCGCCGGCCGCCGGACAGGGTCACCGCGAACCGGGTGTCGGTGAGCATCAGCCGCAGCGTGTTGCCGATCCAGTTGGCGGTCGGCTGCTGCGCGGCGGCCAGCACCACCAGCAGGTCCTGCACCAGCTCCTCGTCGGTCAGCCCCGCCTGGTGCGCGATCAGCCGCGAGGGCACGTCCGAACCGGGCCGGGACCGCTTACGCGCCAACAGTTCCTGCATCCGCCCGGCCACCCGCATGTGCGCGGCCACCGCACCGTCGCCGCCGTCCAGCGACACAGTCAGGTCGGCGGTCAGCGCGCGGGCCTCGACGTCGTCGAGGCCGAGCAGCCTGGCCACCACCAGCGCGGGCACCGGGTGCGCGAAATCGGTCATCAGATCGACCTCGCCCGCCCCGGCGAACGCGTCGACCAGGCGGTCGGCCACCTGCTCGCACAGGAACTTCAGTTCGAGCCGGTCGACGTCGTCCAGTGCGTCGCTGACCGCACCGGCCCGCCGTTGGTGTTCCGGACCTTCGGTGAACATGAGCGAGGGCTGGTAGCCGACGAACGGCAGCAGCGACCAGTTCTCCGGGGTCGCGTCCCAGCCGTTCCAGCGCTGGGTGTTGCGCGCGAACAGCTGCGGATTGCTTGATATGTAATAGATTTCCCGGTAGCCCAGCACCAGCCAGGCCGGCACGTCACCGTCCAGCAGGATGGGCGCCACCGGGCCGTACTCGCGGCGCAGATCCCGGTACAGCTGCGCCGGGTCGCGCTGGAATTCCGGACCGTACAAGCGAACCCGGTCGGAGTCGGCCTGTTCGCCGAGCACACCGGTGAAGGAAGTGCCGGTGCTGCCTTGAGGATCGGTCATGACACGGCCTCCCGCGCGGTGTGCAGGGCAAACAGGTGTTCCACCAGGGCGATCAGCACGTCCTTGCCGGAGCTGCGGTTCCGGGCGTCGCAGTCCACCAGCGGCACGTGCTCGCTCAGCTGTAACGCGCCACGCACATCGCCGAGGCTGTGCTGCTGCTCGCCGAAACAGTTGCGGGCCACGATGAACGGCGTGCCCCCGGCCTCCAGCCGGTCGATGGCGTAGAACGAGTCGTCCAGCCGGCGCGGGTCGACCAGCACCACCGCGCCGAGGCTGCCGCGGAACAACCGGTCCCACAGGAACCAGAACCGTTCCTGGCCGGGCGCGCCGAACAGGTAGAGCACCCGCTCGCTGGTCAGGCTGATGCGGCCGAAGTCGAAGGCCACGGTGGTGGTGGATTTGCCGGGCGCGTTGGCCGGATCGTCGATGCCCTCGCCCGCGCGGGTCATGGTTTCCTCGGTGCTCAGCGGCCGGATCTCGCTGACCGCCTGCACCATGGTCGTCTTGCCCACCCCGAAACCGCCGATGATGACGATCTTCAGGCCCTCACGTGCGGTGCTGGCCAGGGTGGTCCGTCCGAGCGAATCAGAGTCTTTGGAGTCCATCAAGCACGTCCTGCAAGAGGTCGGGGGAAGGGAGCGGGTCGGTTGCCGGGCTCGTCGCGGGATGGCGCGCGGAGACCTTGCCGGCGTCCATCAGGTCGCTGACCAGGATCTTGGTCACGCTGACCGGAAGCCCCATGCACGCGGCGATCTCCACCACCGCGGTGGGCTGGGCGCACAGTTCCAGGATCCGGCGGTACTCCGACTGCATGCCCGGTTCGGAGTCCGATTCGGTCACGATCAACGTGACCACGTCCAGGGTGTCCTGCTCGATGTGACTGCGGCCGAGGGTCAACGCATAGAGTCTGTCCGGGCTTTCGTTGTCCAGCGGACCCCGGATCATCCCGGCTCACCTGTCCGGTCGCGTGGTTCGGCCACCAGGTTCTCGGCCAGCTGCTCGACCAGCTCGTGCATGTTGTGGCCGACCACGCCGGCATCGGCGTCGTCGTTGGTGATCACCGAGAGGTGGGCGCCCGCGCCCGCCTCGACGATCAACAGCATGCCGCCGTCGAACTCGGTCATCGCGTGCCGCACGTCGCCACCGCCGCGGCCGAACTCCACCGAGGCCGCGCCGGACAGGCTGGCGATGCCCGAGGCGATCGCCGAGAGCTGGTCGGCCTTGTCCACGGTCAGTCCCGCGGTCCAGCACAGCTTCAGGCCGTCCCGGGACAACACCAGCGCGTGCACCGCACCGGGAGTGCGGTCCAGCAGTTGTTGCAACAGCCAATCGAGACTCTGGTTGGTGGTCGTCATGGGGATTGCGGGGCGGCTGCCCGGTTTGCGGGTCCGACCCCTGACTCCTTCCTGGTTTTTCCGGCCCGGACTCGGGGGTTCCGGACCGTTGTCGACGAGAGCTAGGCGTCCGGAGCGTCACCGGCCGGGCGCGGGCCGCCGTCCGCGCCACTGTGCTCCGGGCCGCCGCCTGCTCCCGCGTTGTCCGGGTTGTCCTGGGTGGCTTGGTTCTTCTCGTCCTCGGCCGCGTTTTCCGTTGCCGCACCGTCCTTCGACGCGGTGCGGGCCCGCTGGAACGCGCCGAACGCGGCACCCGGGTCGGTGCGCGGCTTGGCCGCCGTCTCGGCCGAGGTGGTCCGGGCGTTCTGCTCGGCCAGCGTGCGGCCGGGCTGGCGGCGGGCGAGCTGGTAGGGATGGTCCGGTGCGGGCGCTTCCGGCTCGGTTTTCTCCAGCGTGGCAACGGAACCGGCCGGGGACCGGGTCGCGGTGGCCGCGACCAGCTCACCGCGCCGGGCGGGCAATGCGGGTGCGGGCTGCTGCGCCTCGGTGACCAGCCGGCGCGGGATCATCACCACCACACCGGTGCCGCCGCGCGCGGAGGGCCGGTAGGACACCTGCAGTTCGTGCTTGCGGGCCAGCTGGCCCACCACGGCCAGGCCGAGCCGGCTGCCGTTGACCGAGGACAGGTCGCCGGCCGGGGCCGCGATCGCCGCCTCGGCCCGGGCCAGCGCGCGCGGCATCATGCCGATGCCGCTGTCCTCGATGGCCACCACCACGCCCGCGTGCGCCTCCTCGACGTACACGTGCACCCGTTCGGTGGGCGGGGAGAACTGGGCCGCGTTGTCGATCAACTCGGCCAGCACGTGGATCACGGCTTCGGCGGCGTAGCCGACCACCGCGACCTCGACCGGGGCGTGCAACTGCACCCGGCGGTAGTCGTTGATCCGGCTCATCGCGCCGCGCAGGACGTTCTCCATCGCGATCGGCCGCGCCCAGCGCCGACCCGACCGCGCGCCGGTGAGCACCGCGATACTGTCGGCCAGCCGGCCGACCTGCGCGTTGTGGTGGTCGACCTCCAGCAGCCCGGCCAGCGTGCCCGGATCGGCGGTGTCCTCCATCTCCCGCAGCAGCGCCGCGGTGCTGGTGGTCTGCGCCTGCATCCGGCTGGCCGCGCTGGCACACGCCGCCAGGGCGGCGGCCTTGGTCTGTTCGACCTTGCCCAGTTGCCGGGCCAGCACGGTCACCACTTCCAGGCCCCACGGACTGATCCGGTCGATCTCGGCCAGCGCGGTGTCGGCCGAGGCGCCCTCGCCAAGTCGCGCCAGCAGCGTGGGCACCACCTGGTCGACGATGCGGCCGGCCTCGGCGTCGGTTTCCCGGCGGATGGCCCGCCGGTCGGCCTCGGCCAGGGCCCGGGTTTCGGCCAGCTGCCTGCGGAATCCGGTGCGCTCGGCCTCGGCCTGCTCGCGCGCGGACCGCAGCTGTTCGCGAGCCGCGGCCTTGGCCTCCTCGACCTGCCGGGCATGCCGGTCCAGCTCGGCGCGGGCCATGTCGCCCGCGGCCAGCACCCGGTTGTCGGCCTCGACCCGCGCCCGGTTCAACTCGGCGCGCAGCTCGCGCACGCCGACGTAACCGAACACGGCCAGCGCGCAGGCCGCGGACAACAGCAACGCCGCGGCACTCAGGAACCAGGCCATCGTTCCCCGAAACGAGGCCGGCGCGAGCGCCGCGACAATCCAGCAGGCGACGCCGCTGACCACAATGGCAGCCACGAAGACCACGATCGCCGCCCGGACCCGGGACGACGATTCCCGGTCAGAGATGACGTGCTCGGACATTCACTGCACCCCTAGGGAAATCTCGGTTCCCGAGGGCCGACCGGACGGGTCGGCACCCGCGGGAAGTGCGGACCGCGACCGGGTGGTCGAGCGGGGCGCCCGGCGCGGCTGGGGACGGAGACACGACACGACCCAAGGAATGTACTCACCGTGCTACCAGGCGTGAACCCCGGCTCGCCCATCCAGCCGAGAACGCATCCGGCCGCACGGCGCAGCGACCGTCCCCACCTCCGTGACCTCCGGTTTCGTTTTCGGATGTCAACGACGGTGCGATTAACAGAACACGCATACTATTTGCGGGGAACCATCCAGCACCGGACCGCCACAATCCGTGACCGGCAGTTCGCAAGGCGGCGATCAATCGGCCGTGCTGGCCTTGGTGACGAATTCCTCGGCGACCTCGCGCAGTTTCCGGTTGCGCCGCTGGGAATCCTCGACCAGCACGTCGAACGCGGCGGCCGCGTCGATCCGCCGGGCGGCCATGATGATCCCCTTGGCCTGGTCGATCACCGCGCGGGAGGTCAGCGCGTCGCGCAGCTGATCGACACGCGAGCGGGCCAGCAGCCCGCGGTTCTCGGCCTGCAACGCCGCCTCGGCCGCGGTGGTGTAGAGCTCCAGCACCGCTTTGTCCAGTTCCCGGTAGCCGTGCGGCTTCTCGCCGTAGAGGTTCAGCGAGCCGTGGTACTTGCTGTCGATGTACAGCGGCGCGGCCAGCACGCTGCTGATGCCCCGCTCGCTCGCGGCCGCGCAGAACACCGGCCAGCGCTCCATCTCCTCGGCCAGGTGCACCCGCACCACCTCGCCGTCCTGGGCTGCCCGCAGGCACGGCCCCTGGCCCACCGAGTGCTGCACGCCGTCCAGTTCGTGGGCCAGATCGTGGGTGGCCGCAACGGTGCGCAGCCCATCGTCGCCCGCGCGCAGGATCACGCTGGCCGCCTCGGCCCCGGGCACCGCGTACAGCGCCTGCCGGCACAGCCGGGCCAGCACCACGGCCAGCTCCTCCTGGCTGGCCAGATCCTGCCCGAGGTTCTCCAGCGCGCCGGTCACCTCGTCCAGCTGGCGCACCACGCTCGCTTCGTGCTGGGTGCTGTCCTGCTCCTGCGACTGTCCGGCCATGGCGGTGATCCTCTCCCGATCCGCGGTACGCCGCATCCGGCACCCCGGCCGACCAGGGATACGCCGCCCACGATGCCACCGTCGCGCCCGGTTGACACGGGACGGGACCGGAGTCACCTCCGGTCCCGTCCGCGGTCTGCCCGGCTGCCCGGTTGTCCGCTCAGCCGGTCGGGCTGGTCACCGAGGGCGGTGCGTCGGCGGCCGAGGTGCCCCAGCTGCCCGGGGTGGCCGCCACCGTGTACGCCAGCGCACCGCCGTGCGCGATCTGCGCCTGGCTGACCCAGGCCCGCTGGCTGGCCTGCCCGTTGACCCGCAGGGCCGTGACGTACCGGTCGGTCCAGCTCACCGACGGTGCGTCGATGTTCAGCACGCCGCCCTGCCGGCCCGACAACGCTCCAATGTGGACACTGGCGTGCGGGAAGGCCGGTGAGGTCACCGCGTAGTAGCCGGCCCCGCTCATCACCGGGTACAACCCGAGCGAGGACATCACCAGCCAGGCCGACATCTCACCGAGGTCGTCGTTGCCGGTCATACCGTCCGGCGCGTTGGCGAACAGGGTTTCCGCCGCGTGCACCACGGTCGCGGTGTGATCGGGCTGGCCGGTCCACAGGTAGGTGTAGGGCGACTGCAGATCGGTCTCGTTGTTGGGGTTGTAGGTCTTGTTGCCGTAGTAGCCGTAGGGACTGTTCACCCAGCCGGTCTTGACCGTGGTGGCCGGGTCGGTGAGCAGGCCGGAGTAGTCGAAGAAGTCATCCAGCCGCTGGCTGGCCGTGGCCGCGCCGCCGATCAGGCTGATCATGCCCGGCTCGTCCTGCGGCACCAGCCACTGGTACTGGTAGGCGCCGCTCTCGTGGAACGCGTCGCTGCCCGACTCCGGATCGAACGGGCTGACCCAGCTGCCGTCCGGGTTGCGCGGCCGGAAGAAGCCGATCGAGGCATCGTAGAGCTTCGCGTAGTTCTCCCCGCGTTGGGCGAGCATGGTGGCGTCGGCGGTGTGCCCAAGGGCCTTGGCCATGATGGACAGCGAGGCGTCCGCGGCCGCGTACTCCAGGGTGGCCGAGGCCGGATGCTGGCAGTCGTTGTCCCCGCCCTTGTACACGCAGGTCTCACCACTGGGGATGTAGCCATCCGTTGTGTACCAGGGGTTTCCGTTGCGGCCGTTGAACGGCGAGTCCGCGGGCGGCTCGGAGTTCACATCGGCCAGCAGCGCCTGGTACGCCTCCTGCTCGTGCCCGGCCAACAGGCCCTTGGACCAGCCGTCGACCAGAAACGGGGTGACCGGGTCGCCGGTCATGATGTTGGTCTCGCTGTTCTCCAGTTCCCATCGGGGCAGCGCGCCGCCCTCCCGGTAGACCGCGAGCATCGACAGGTCTACATTGCGGGCTACCTGAGGTTCCAGCAGTTCCAGTAACTGATTCTGGGTGCGATAGGTGTCCCACAACGAGAAGTTGGCGTAGGGCGTGTAGTCGGTAGCCGTGTGGATCTTGTTGTCGAACCCCGTGTACCGGTTGTCCACGTCGCCGAACACGTTGGGGTGCAACAAGGTGTGGTAGAGCGCGGTGTAGAAGGACGCCTGCTGGTCGTGGCTGCCGCCGGCCACGCGGACCGCGCGCAACTGCTGCTGCCAGGTGTCATGCGCCCGCTTCGCGGTCTTGGTGAAATCGAACGACTTTTCGGTCTCCGCGGCCAGGTTCTCGCGCGCGCCCGCGATTCCGGTGTAGGAGACGCCGACCTTCACCGTGACGGTGGAATTCCTGGTGGTGTCGAAGGAAACCCAGCCCCCGTTGCCGCCCGCGCCGGACGCGCCCCGGGAACCCGCGGTGGTGGTCGAATCCCGCCAGGTGCCGTAGGAGGAGAACGGCCGGGAGAAGGTGGCGGTGAAGTAGATGGTGTGCTGGTCGTGCCCGGCGCAGAACCCGCCGTCGTGCACATACCCTTCGATGGTGTCGTTGCCGACGATGGTCAGGCCGGAGTCGATCACCGACATGTTGGCCTTGCCGGTGTTGAACAGCACGTTGGCCTGGCTGGTGGCCGGGAAGGTGTAGCGCTGCCAGCCGGTGCGCTGGGTCGCGGTCAGCTCCGCGTTGATCCCGTAGGTGCCCAGTTGCACCTGGTAGTAGCCGGGATGGGTCTGTTCCTGGGCGTGGCTGTAGGTCGAGGCGTACTTGGCCGGGTCGACCGAGCTGATCGCGCCGGTGGTCGGCATGATCGGCAGCTCGCCCTCGACGCCGCAGCCGACACCGGACAGGTGGGTCTGGCTGAAGCCGTAGATCGCGTTCTGGTCGTAGTCGTAACCGCCCTGGCCGCCGGTGTCCGGGCTGACCTGGACCATGCCGAAGGGCACTGCGGCGCCGGGGAAGGTGTTGCCGTAGTTCTCGGTGCCCACATAGGGATTGACCAGTGTGGTCGGGTCGGCCACCGCGCCGGCCGGTCCGGCATCGGCCGAGCTCGCGCCCGCCGCGGGCGCAACCACCCCGGCGCCGATCACCAGGCCCGCGGTGAGCAGTCCGGTCAGATAGGCCAGCCGGCGGTTGGGTCTGGGGTGCATGTACCTGCCTCCACACCGTTGACAACGTTGTCAGAACGGGCTGACCCTACGGGCAAATCGCCGGAAAATCAGCCCGCGAACGGGTTTTCGGCTCGAACACGACAACTGTGAATATGTGAATACCCACGATTCCTACGTTCGGCGGATGTTTTTGTCCACTGGACAATCGCCAAGGTGAGTGTTCGACGCCTGATCGATTCACTGACGAATCCCGCGAGGTGCCCTGTGCTGCGTTCCCGTGTGTCGCACCGGTTCTGGCAACCCCTCGTCCTGCTCCTCGCCGCGGTCACCGTCACCGCGGTCGGCGGCACACCCGCGTTGGCCGGCCCCGACCACGTCAAACGGTCGGATACGATTGCCGACGGATCGGCCCGGTTCGAGGTACTCACCCCGACGCTGATCCGGCTGGAATACGCCGGGGACAACAATTTCACCGACAGCGCCACCTTCACCGCGCTGCACCGCGACCAGCCCACCCCGGCCTACACCACCGACGTCGCAGACGGTTACCGGGAGATCCGCACCGCGGCGGTCACCTTGCGGTACAAGGAAGGCAGCGGCCCGTTCACCGCGGCCAACACCACCGTCACACTGACCGGCACCGGCGTGACCGGACATCCGGAGTTCTCCTCCTACTGCGCGTTCGGCGCCGCCTGCGAGGCCGAGGACGGACTGTTCGGCGGCACCGCGTCCACTGCCTACGACCACAGCGGCTACACCGGTTCGGGTTTCCTGGCCGGTTTTCAGTCCACCGGGTCCAGTCTCATCCAGGACGTGTCCGGGATTCCCTCGGCCGGTACGTACCAGTTGACCGTCCGATACGCCAACTCGACGGGCGGCGACGGACAGAACACCACCCGCACGCTATCCACCTCGGTCGACGGCCAGCCCGGCCCGACGCTCACCCTTCCAGTCACCGGTTCCTGGGACACCTGGTCCACCGCGTCGGTCCCGCTGACCTTCGCCGCTGGCACGCACACCGTGCGGATCGGCCAGGACGCCGGCTATTCCGGCAACGTCAACCTGGACAGCATCGCCGTCACCCAGAGCGGCGCGGCCTATCCCGGCCCGGACACCGGTCTGCTGAAAACCGCCTACGGCGCGGGCCCGGCCGACGTGCTCGGCGGCTGGGATCGCTCGCTGGACAACCCGGACGCGGTGCCCACCGCCGAACACCCCGGCCTGCTCGACCGGGACGGCTGGTACCTGCTGGACGACACCAACACCCCGCTGTACAACTCCGACGGCACCATCGCCGACCGGCCCGGGCACAACGGCCAGCCCTATCAGGACGGCTACCTGTTCGGCTACGGACAGGACTACAAATCCGCGCTGACCGACCTGAACTCGCTGTCCGGCGGCACCGATCTGCTGCCGCAATCCGCTTACGGCGTCTGGTATTCCCGCTACTACGCCTACACCACCGCTGACTACGAGAACACGCTGCTGCCCACCTTCCGGTCCACCCAGACGCCGATCGACTGGCTGGTGGTGGATACCGACTGGAAGTCGCCGTCGCAGTGGAACGGCTGGAACTGGAATTCCGCCCTGTTCCCCGATCCGCAGTCCTTCATGGACTGGACCAAGCAGCAGGGCCTGTCCGTGGCCATGAACATTCACCCCTCGATCGCCGGGGACGACCCTCAGTTCGCCACCGCCAACGCCACCGCGGGCGGCCTGAAGTCCGATGGCAACAACACCTATTCCTGGAACTGGACCAATCCGGCCAACCTGGCCTCGTACCTGAATCTGGGCAAGTCGTTCGAACAGCAGGGCGTGCGCGAGTGGTGGCTGGACTACTGCACCGGCTGCGGCGCCTCCCGGGCCGATGACCCGACTGTCGCGGCCGACAACTTCATCAACCAGGCCTACGCCAACGAGGCGGCTGCCCGTGGGCTGCGCGGGTTCTCCTTCGCCCGGATCGGCGGCGCCGAGCAGGGCGGCATCCACGCCAGCTACGCCACCGGCCCGTGGTCGGAACGCCGCAACACCCTGCAGTTCACCGGCGACACCCCGGCGACCTGGGACATGCTCGCCTTCGAGGCCCGGTTCACCCCGGACGAGGCGGCGGCCGGGCTGACCAATGTCAGTGACGACATCGGCAGCTTCCACGGCGATCACCTGCCCGACGACCTGTACGCCCGCTGGGTGCAACTGGGCGCGTTCCAACCGGTGCTGCGACTGCACTCCGACCACGGCGACCGGTTGCCGTGGAACTACACCGGCGCCGCGCAGGCCAGCGCCGAGCAGTTCCTGCGGCTGCGCGAATCCCTTGTCCCCTACACCTACACGCTGGCCCAGCAGGCCAACGCCACCGGCGTGCCGATCGTGCGTCCGCTGTACCTGAACTACCCGACCCAGGACGCCGCCTACACCAACCCGCAGGAGTACCTCTACGGCGACGACGTGCTGGTCGCGCCGATCACCTCGGCCAATGACGCCAACGGAAACGGCTCGGTGACCGCGTGGATTCCGCCCGGCACCTGGACCGACTACTTCACCGGAAAGACCTACACCGGCCCGAGCACCGCGACCATCACCGACTCGCTGTCCGCGATGCCGGTGCTGATCAAATCCGGCGGGATGCTGACCACCCGCACCGACTATGTGGACAATCAGCAGGAAAGCCCGCTGACCCAACTGACCGTCACGGTTCCGGCCGGGGCCGACGGAAGTTTCTCGTTGTACCAGGATGCCGGTGAGGGCAACGGATACGCCTCCGGTCAGTCCACCAGCACGCCGATCCGTTGGCAGGACGGCAGTCGGACCCTCACCGTCGGCGCGGTCACCGGCAGCTACCCGGGCGCGGTGAGCGCACGGCAGTACACCTTGCGGCTGACCAACGCGACCGCACCGACCGGTGTCATTGTGGACGGGGTGCCGCTGCCCGCGGGTTCCTGGTCCTACGACGCGACCACCCGCACGGTCACCGCGACCACCGGCAGCCTGTCGACCCAATCGGCGCACACGGTGACCTTGACCAATTCCTCATACCACCACCATTAGCGGAAAAGTCCCGGATCATCAGGCTGTCTTCAGGCCCGCTGCCTAGCGTGGCCCCATGCAGCTATCGAACAGGCGGTTCACCGCGGCGCTGGCCAGTGTGGTGGTACTGGCCGGCGCCGCGCTCGCCGCGTGCTCCTCCGACACCGGTCAGGCGCAACCGACCCCGGCCAAGCCGAACGTGGTGTTCGTGCTGACCGATGACCTCTCGATGAATCTGGTGCGGTACATGCCCCATGTGCAGGCGCTGGAGAAGGCCGGCACTTCGCTGACCAACTACACGGTCACCGATTCGCTGTGCTGCCCGTCCCGGTCGTCCATCTTCTCCGGGAAGTTCCCGCACGACACCGGGGTGTTCACCAACAGCGGTTCGGATGGCGGCTTCCACGTGTTCCACTCGCGGGGCGAGGAGAGCGAAACGTTCGCGACCGCGCTGCAGAAGGTCGGCTACCGCACCGCGATGATGGGCAAGTACCTCAACGGATATCAACCCGGCGCGGATGAGAGCACCAGCCAGCCCTACGTGCCGCCGGGCTGGAACGAATGGGACGTGGCCGGCGACGGATATCCGGAATACAACTACAGCCTGAACTCCGACCACAAGGTGCAGAAATACGGCAAGAAGCCAGCCGACTATCTGACGGATGTGTTGAGCGGCAAGGCATCCAGCTTCATCAACGCCTCGGCCTCGGCGCACAATCCGTTCATGCTCGAGGTGGCCACCTTCGCCCCGCACGCGCCTTACACCCCGGCCCCGCAGGACGCCAACTCCTTCCCCGGCCTGAAGGCGCCGCAGACCGCGGCCTACGACGCGCTACCCACCAACGCGCCGCCGTGGCTGGCCAGCCGGGCCCCGCTGACCGCACAGGAACAGACCGCCATCGACACCGCGTTCCGCAAGCGGGTGCAGGCCGTGCAGTCGGTGGACCGGATGATCGGTTCGCTCGAGGCGACCCTGTCCAAGGCGGGGGTCGCGAACGACACTGACATCGTGTTCAGCTCCGACAACGGTTACCACATGGGCGAATACCGGCTCAACCCGGGAAAGATGACCGCGTTCGACACCGACGTGAACGTGCCGTTCGTGGTCGCCGGTCCGGGCGTGCGGGCGGGCGCGACGGTGTCCGCGCCGGCGCAGAACATCGATCTGTGCCCCACTTTCGAAGCTCTCGGCGGGGCTGCGACCCCGGCCGACGTGGACGGCCACAGCCTGGTGCCGCTGTTCACCGGAGCGTCCACTTCGGACTGGCGCAACGCGGCGATGGTGGAACACCACGGACCGGACAACGATCCCACCGACCCGGACTATCCGGCGGCCAACAGCGGTAATCCCCCGTCGTACCAAGCCTTGCGCACCACCACGTTCACCTACGTCGAATACGCCGACGGCAGCAAGGAATACTACGACCGCACCACCGACCCGAACGAGCTGCACAACATCGTCAACACCCTGCCCCCGGAGACCCTGGTCAAACTGCACGCCGACATCCAGGCCATGGCCAACTGTCACGGCCAGACCGCCTGCTGGAACGCCGGACACATCACCACCTAATTGGCCGACTCGGCGTGGGGCGACGGGGTTTCAGTCGCCCCACGGCCGGGTTCGGTGGCGGCGAAGGCCCGATTCATCAACGGCCGCAACAGCTTCGACTGCACGGCCCGCATCGCGAACGCGTTGATCCGGACGCCCAGTGCCGTTTTCGGGGCGGCCATGGCGATCCGGCCCGGCGGCAGCCGCTGAGCCGAGGCGACCCGCGGACGCATCTCCAGCTCGAACGCCACCAGCGCGTCTGGCAGCCGATCGGTGTCTCCGGACGCGCGCAGGGCGGCGGCCAGTTCCGCGGCCCCGCGCAGCGCCAGCGCGGTGCCCAGGCCGGACAGTGGACTGGCGCACCAGGCGCTGTCGCCCAGCAGCACCACCCGGCCGTCGTGCCAGCACGGCATGTGCACCTGGTCGATGGTGTCCAGCGCGAAGTCCGGCGCCACCCGGGCCGCGGCCAGGAATTCCGCCGTCCGCCAGCCGATGTCGGCGAAGGTCTGGTCCAGCAACGCGAACTGAGCCGCGCGGTCCTGGCGAGGAGGCAACGTGTCGGCGGCGAAGGTCAGGCCGACTTCCTGGTGGCCAGGGTGTCCGGCCCGGGCCCACACCGACCGTCGGCCGGTCGCCTGGTGCGTGATGAACCAGCCGTCGACCTGTGATGTGTCCGGTTGTTCGGTGAGGGTGAACCAGGCGTGGGCCAGGCCCAGCGGCTTGCGGTAGTCCTCCTCCGGCCCGAACCGCAACGCCCGCACCCGGGAATGCGCCCCGTCCGCGCCGACCACCAGATCGAATTCCTCGGTGTCGCCGGTGCGGAACGTCGCGACCACTCGATTTCCGTTGTCCTGCAATGCTTCCACGGTGTCACCGAACCGCTGCGTCACACCCGGCCCGGCCGCGTCGTGGATGACCCGGGCCAGGTCGGTGCGCAGCAGTTCCTCCTTGCACACGTAGCCTCGGCCGTCGAACGCCGTCACCGGCATCTCGGCCAGCCGCCGCCCGTCGGTGTCGATCCACGCAGCGCCCGCCTGCGGGATCAGGCAGTCCAGCGCCTCATCGAGTAACCCGGCCTGTGCCAGCACCTCTCGGCAGTCCCCGCGCAGGTCCACGGTCTGCCCGCCGGTGCGGGGCGCCGGGGCGATCTCGGCGACGGTCACCGCCCAGCCGTCCCGTTCCAGAAACAGCGCGAGCGTGTCCCCCGCGATCCCGCCGCCGACGATGAGTACGCGTGCCATGACCTGTCCTCCCCACAACGCGCCGCCCGCTGACGCGAACGACTCGCGTTAAAGATAGCCCTCCGATTGCACTAACGCAAAATATTCGCGCTAAGCTGCGGGGATGACCCAAGCGACAGGGGTGACCAGGCCCGGCGGGCGCACCGCCCGCACCCGGGAGGCCGTGCACGCGGCCACCAGGGAACTGCTGGCCGAGTCCGCCGACGGCACCATCGACCTCGCCGCGGTGGCCGCCCGGTCCGGCGTGCACATCGCCACCATCTACCGCCGCTGGCGGACCGCCGAGGGACTGATCATCGACACCGTGGTCGAGGACCTGGGCACCCGGTCACCGCTGCCCGCCACCGGCGACCTGCGCGCCGACCTGCTCACCTGGGTCACCAACCTGCTCACGGAACTGGCCCAGCCCAACCACCTGGCGTTCTTCCGCGCCCTGATCCGGGTGGGTGGCGAGAGAAAAAACGGCCTGGACTTCGTCGAGCCCCGGGTGCGCCAGATGCAGGCCACCCTGGACGCCGCCGGTGCCACCGAGCTGACCTGGCTCGACGTGTTCGAACTCCTCCTCGCCCCGTCCTACACCCGCGCCCTGCTGTCCATCCCGATGGACCCCGCCACCGACGCCACCCGCCTGGTCGACAACGTCATCGCCATCCGCGACCATCGAGCCGCGAACGCGTGAGCGTCATGTGATCGAATCGCGGTCTTTTCATTCAGGTCGCCGACGTATCCTGGAGACTGATACTGGGCATCGGCCGCTGGGGAGGCCAGAATGAGAACGAGCCCGGAAAGGCAACATTCC
>DASZNF010000073.1:0-2525 GCA_035551355.1 Pseudonocardiaceae bacterium
TCGGCAAAGTCAGCATGATGGAAGCCGTTTTCGGGGGTGTGATGCATGGCCAGCAGGGGTTCGATTTCATTCGGCTTCAGGCCGCACAACGTCAGGTACTGAATGAATTTCACGTCCGACAGGCCGCGTTGGCCGTTCTCGAAGCGGCACAGGGTGGGCACGTGGACGCCCATCTTCCTGGCCAGCGCCATCGCGTTGAATCCGGCGCGCTGCCGGATCAGCGCGACCCGTCGGCCCAGATCTCGTCGGCGCGCGGTGGAATGGTCGGTCGACATCGGATCCTCCGTTGCTCACTGAGTGCTCGCACACGGTAGAACCGATCACCGACCACAACCGGAAAGGACACGGGAAAATCATCCGCATGGATCATCCGCGCAATTCCCGTGTCCCCCGGACATACTCCGGCTACCGGCTTGGCTTCCGGATCAGCGCTCGTAGAGGGTGACCGTAATGTCACCGGCCCGGTAGACCGCGGACTGGTGCATGCCGCTCTCCGCCACGGTGGGCGGCTCGTTGCTGCCGCCGGTTTCGATCAGCCAGACCCGGTTCGCGTCCGCCACTCGCCGGGCCAGAGTGGGCTGGTCGATTTCGGTACCGCGCAGGGTGTTCGACGCACTGGGCGACCGGGCCAGGGCCAGGTCGTCGAGCGGGGCGAAGGCGGCCGGGTAGGCGAACGCGAATTCCCTCGGGGTGTCGGGAAAGTGGCAGCTCCAACAGTGGTAGAGCACACCGTCGCCGGGGTGTTCGTGGGCGGTGAGGATGTCGGCGGCGGCGCGGATGTCGTCGCCGTGGCCGTCGGGCTGGCGTTGGGCGAGCTGGGTGGGCAGGCCGAGGGTGGCGATGAGCAACAGCGCGAGCACCCTGGGGGCCAAGGTGATCCCAGCCAGGCCGACGCCGACCGGCAGGGCGAGCGCGGGCAGGCAGAACGCGACGTAGCGCTGGGTGTAGACCGGAATGGCGAGCTCGGCCGCGGCCAGCAGCAGCACCGGCGGCGCGACCAGCCAGGGCAGCGCCAGCCAGGGCAGGGCGTTCCCGGACCGTACGTTCCGGGTCTGCGCATTCCGGGCCTGCGCATTCCAGGTCCGCGCATTCCAGGACTGTGCATTCCGCGACTGTGCGAGCCAGGCCGGTGGCGCGCTGGTCCGCGGGCGGAGCAGGGCTGCGGCGATCCGCAGGCGAACCAGCGCCCTGCTGGTCCACGAGCCAGCCGAAACCGGGCCGATCCGCGAGCCGGCCGAAGCCGCACCGGTCCACGGGCTGGCCGGTACCACGCTGATCCGCAGGCTGGGCCGTGCGCGCAGGCCGAATCCGATCAGGACGCTCACCAGCACCACCGCGCCGGTCGATCCGGCCAGCCACACGGTCAGATCGCCGGGCGCGTCGGTGTCGGGCGCGGTCAGCCAGGCGAGCTGGTCGCGTTGCCGCCAGGCCAGCACGGCCACCGGCACCGCGGGCAGACCCGCCACCGCGGCCGTGATCAGCCAACGCCGCAGCAGGGCGCGGTGGCAGGCGACCAGGAAGATCGCGTGGGCGGCCAGGAGGAGCAGGCCGAACAGGTTGAGCAGGCCCAGCGCGACGATCGCGCCGCCGTAACCGACCAGCCAACGGCGGTCGGGCTCGGCGACGGCGCGGATCAGCAGGTAGCTGGCCAGCACGGCGCAGGCCAGCACGAGCGCGTACGAGCGGCCCTCCTGGCCGTAGCGGCTCACCTGCGGCAGCACCGCGAAGACGAGCCCGGCCAGCAGTCCGGCGCGCGCCGAGTGCAGGCGGCGGCCCAGGGCGGCGACGCCACCCGCGGCGGCGGCCATGGCGACGGCCGAGGGCAGGCGCAGCGCGATCTCGCTGGTGCCGAAGGTGTGCACCAGCGGCCACATGAGCAGGTAGTAGACGCCGTGCACGGCGTCGACGTTGGTCAGCATGCGCAGCAACGCCGGAATCGACCGGGCCTCGGCGTCGAGGGTGGCCGCCTCGTCGCGCCAATAGGAGGGCGTGCTCAGTTTCCACGACACCACGACGAACGTGACCAGAGCGGGCGCGAGCAGCACCGGGTCGGGCCGTGGCCGCCGAGAACGTTGCCGCGCGGTGGTCGGCGGGTCCGGGAACGACCCGAATGGTTCGGTGGGTCCGGTCCGTTCGGGGGCGGATTCCGCCGGGTCGGCCAGCCGTGGAATGGGCACGACGCAATCCTGTCGAGCGGAATTCAGACCGCCGCTGGAGATTTGTGGGAATTCTGTGTGAGCGCCCTCGGCCCGGCCACCGGCAGCGTCAACCGCACCCGCAGGCCGTGCGGCCGGTTCGGTTCGGCCACCACGGTTCCACTGTGGACGGTGGCGATCTGGGTCACGATGGCAAGACCAAGGCCGGAACCGGGACGTGAGGTGGTACCCGCGCGGTAGAAGCGGTCGAAGATGCGGGGCAGCCGGTCGGGCGGCACGCCGGGGCCGGTGTCGCTGACCTCGATCTCGACCTCGTCGCCACGTTCGCGCAGCGCCACCGTGGCCTCGGTGTCCGCCGGCGTGTGGGTG
>DASZNF010000074.1:0-55285 GCA_035551355.1 Pseudonocardiaceae bacterium
TCTTTGCGGTCACACGCGGCGCGGGCGATCAGGTAGCGCTGGGCCAGTTCCTCGACCAGCAGCGGGTGGGCGCCGATCGGGTCGCTGACCACCGCGGCGCCGGTGCGGGCGACCCAGCGGTGGAACAGGCCCGGTGCGAGCAGCCAGGACGCTACGGCGACTCGGTGACCTCGGCGGCCGGCCGCCGCGACGGCCTCGTCGACGCTGGGGTGGGCCGTGGTCACGTAACCGATGCGGACTCGGCCGCCAACCCGGTCGGCCAGCAGGCGGGTGGCGTGACGGACGTCGGCCAGGGCGTTGGGGTCGGAGGAGCCGGCGGCGGCCAGGACCACGGCGTCGCCTCGGCGCAGGCCGGCGGTGCGGAGGCGGTCGTGCATCGCGGCGACCACGGCAGGGGCTGGGCCTAGGGGGTCAGCCACGATCGTGTCGGGGTGGGCGCTGCGGTTCACCTGGCCGGGGACGTCCACTCGAACGTGGTATCCGCTGGCCAGGAAGGCGGGGACGACCACGGCTGGACCGGTCACGTCGGCGAGGACCTCGGTCACGTTGGGGGCGCGGACGTCGGCGAAGGCTCTGGTCACCGGGACGCCGGGCAAGCGCTTGCGGAGGGCGTCGGCGATATCGTCCACGGCCACCGCGCCCGCGTCCTCGCGGGTGCCGTGGGCGACCAGGACGAGGGTCATCCGGGGTCACCGACCGGGTCTACGGCCAGGCGGTAGCCGCGCTTGACGACCGTCTGGACCAGGCGGGGTTCGCCGAGGGCGGAGCGCAGCCTCGCCACGGCGGTCTCCACCGCGTGTTCTTCGCCGCTGCCGGGCAGGGCGACCAGCAGGGCGGCTCGGGAGACCACCGTGCCGGGGCGTTGGCCGAGAGCGCGGAGCACGGCCATGGGGGCCGGGGGGACGGGGCGGAGTTCGCCGTCGACGACCACGCCCTGGCCGCGCAGTTGCAGGGTCTTCGAGCCGACCTCGATGACCTGGGCTCGGGCCGGCAGTGCGGTGGAGAGTTCGCGGACCAGGGCGCCGATTCGAGCCCGTTCCGGCTGGACCACCGGGACGCCGCGGTTGGCCAGCGGGCCCGCGGTAATGTCGCCGACGCAGACGGTCAGGACCGGGCCACGCAGGGCGTCGAGCAGGGCGTTCAGGCGGCCGCCGCGGTCGGCGGTGGCCAGGACGCTGGCGGCGGCCGGGGCGCTGGTGAAGGTGAGGGCGTCGACCTGGCCGGCCAGCAGGCCGTCGAGCAGGCGTTCCAGTGGCGCGGGATCGGCCGGGCCCATCCAGCGGTACACCGGCACCGGGACCACCTCGGCACCGGCCGCGCGCAGCGAATCCACGAACTCGGCCAGCGGCTCACCGTGCAGTTGCACCGCGATGCGCTGACCATCCACTCCGGACGCCAGCAGGTGTTCCATCAGCTCGGCGCTGGATTCCGAGTCCGGGGACCACTTCTCCTGCAACCCGGCCGCGCGCACCGCGCCCTTCGCCTTGGGACCCCGGGTGTACACGGCGGCCGCGCCAAGACCGGCCAGCAGGCTGGTTCCCAGGCCCCAGCCCTCGGCCGCCTCGACCCAGCCGCGGAAGCCGATGCCGGTGGTGGCCACCACCGCGTCCACCGGGCTGGCCAGCACGTTCTTGGTCGCGGCCAGGAGTTCGCTGTCGTCGGCCAGGGGCACGATGCGGATGGCCGGTCCGTGCACCACGCTGGCGCCGCGCCGCTCCAGCAGCGCACCCAGCTCGTCGGCCCGGCGGGCCGCGGTCACCCCGACGGTGTATCCGGCCAACGGTGCAACGTCCACAACGGTCCTCTCGGCGATCGTGATCACGGTGCGCCCACCCACACCATTCCGTCGATCTCGCGGACCCGGTACACCGGAACGGACACGCCCGCCTCGTCCAGGCAACTCCCGCTCCGCAGATCAAACGCCTGTTTGTACACCGGTGACACGACGACCGGCACACCAGAGCGGTCTCCCACGATACCCCGGGAAAGCACGGCCGCCGAACTGAACGGATCGATGTTTCCCACGGCGTACAATTGGCCGTCATAGGTCCGAATCACGGCGGCCTGGCTGCCGTCGGGCAGCAGCGCGGCCACCCCGCGCTCGGGCTGCAGCCGGTCGCTCGGGCAGACCGCGACGAATCCCTCGGCCAGTTCCGCTGGCGCCTGTCGTACGGCCGTCATCTTGCTGCCACCTCCGGAATACCGACCAGCACGGGAACCGGCTGGCCCCGCTCGGCACGGAACGAGATCGTCGGATCGGGAGTGCCGGGGGCGTTGACGAAGGAGGTGAACCGGGACAGCTTCTCCGGGTCCTCCAGCACCCCCCGCCACTCGTCCGCGTAGTCGCGCACGTGTTCGGCCATGGCCGCGTCCAGTTCGGCGCAGATGCCGAGGCTGTCGTCCACGATGACCGCGCGCAGATGGTCCAGGCCGCCCTCCATGGCCTCGATCCAGGGTGCGGTGCGCTGCAACCGGTCGGCGGTGCGCACGTAGAACATCAGGAACCGGTCGATGGTGCGGATCAGCGTTTCACTGTCCACATCGGACATCAGCAACTGCGCGTGCCGGGGCATGGTGCCGCCGTTGCCGCCGACGTAGAGGTTCCAGCCGTGTTCGGTGGCGATGACTCCGAAGTCCTTACCGCGGGCCTCGGCGCATTCCCTGGCGCAGCCGGACACCCCGGCCTTGAGTTTGTGCGGGGAGCGCAGGCCGCGGTAGCGCAGTTCCAGTTCGATGGCCATGGCCACCGAGTCCTGCACGCCGTAACGGCACCAAGTGGAACCGACGCAGGACTTGACCGTGCGCAGCGCCTTCCCGTAGGCATGGCCGGACTCGAAACCGGCCGCCACCAGGCGTTTCCAGATCGGCGGCAGCTGATCAACGGTGGCGCCGAACAGATCGATGCGCTGGGCTCCGGTGATCTTGGTGTAGAGCCCGAAATCCCGGGCCACCTCGGCGATCACCAGCAGCTTCTCCGGGGTGACCTCGCCGCCGGGAATGCGCGGCACCACCGAGTAGGTGCCGTTGCGCTGCATGTTGGCCAGGAAGTGGTCGTTGGTGTCCTGGAGAGTGGCCTGCTCGCCGCTCAGGATGTGGCCGGTGCCGAGGGTGGCCAGGATGGAGGCCACCACCGGTTTGCAGATGTCGCAGCCGCGGCCGGAACCGTTGCCGTGCTTGGCGATCAGCTCGGTGAAGGTGCGCACGCCGGTGGCCCGGATGATCTCGAACAGTTCGGCCCGGGAATGGGTGAAGTGCTCGCACAGCGCGGTGGACTGTTCGACCCCGCAGGAGTTGAGCAGGGTTTTCAGCATCGGCACGCAGGAACCGCAGGTGGTGCCGGCGTTGGTGCAGGACTTGAGTTTGGGCACGGTGTCCGCGCCCTGATCGCGGATGGCGCCGGTGATGGCGCCCTTGGTGACCGCGTTGCAGGTGCAGATCTGGGCCTCGTCGGGCAATGCGTCCACGCCGACTCCAGCGGCCCCGCCCTCGGGTGCGAGCAGCGCGGCCGGGTCGGCGGGCAGGGCGCGGCCGACCAGCGGGCGCAGCATCGCGTAGTCGGCCACGTCGCCGACCAGCACCCCGCCGAGCAGGGTGCGGCCGTCGTCGGAGACCACGAGTTTCTTGTAGGTTCCGGAAACCGCGTCGTTGACCACGACCTCCAGCGCCTCCTCGGCGGCGGCGTGCGCGTCGCCGAAGCTGGCCACGTCCACCCCGAGCAGCTTGAGCTTGGTGGAGGTGTCCGCGCCGGGGAAGCCGGTTTCGGCGCCCAGCAACCCGTCCGCGACCAGTTCGGCCATGGCGTAACCGGGCGCGACCAGGCCGTACACCCGGCCGTCCAGGCAGGCGCACTCGCCGATGGCGTAGATGTGCGGATCACTGGTGTGGCAACCGGAATCGACCACCACGCCGCCGCGTTCGCCGATGTCCAAACCGGATTCGCGGGCCAGCTGGTCGCGCGGGCGGACACCGGCGGAGAACACCACCAGGTCCAGGTCGAGTTCGGCGCCGTTGGCCAGGGTGGCCAGCAGCCGGCCGCGGTCGGCCACGATCTGCTTGGCCGAGGTGCCGGTGTGCACGGTCAGGTCGAGCTTTTCCACCAGGCGGCGCAGCAGGCCGCCGCCCCCGTCGTCCACCTGCAACGGCATCAGCCGCGGGCCCAGCTCCACGATGTGCGGGGACAAACCCATACCGCGCAACGCGTTGGCCGCTTCCAGGCCGAGCAGGCCGCCGCCGACCACCATGGCCGCGCGCCGGCCCCGAGCACCGATCGCGGTCTTCTCGGCGGCGGCGCGGATGCGGTCCAGGTCGTCGATGGTGCGGTAGACGAAGCAGCCGGGCAGGTCCTTGCCGGGCACCGGGGGCACGAACGGATCCGAGCCGGTGGCCAGTACGAGTTCGTCGTAGGACTGCCGGACACCGGCTCGGGTGGTGACCGTGCGGCTGGCCCGGTCGATGGTGGTGACCGGGTCGCCCAGCCGGACGGTGACCAGGTCGTCGTCGGCGAAACCCGCGTCCGGCAGAGCAAGCGTGTCCGCGTCCCATTCGTCCACATAGGACGATAGGGAGACGCGGTCGTAGGCGGGACGGTCCTCTTCGGCCAGCACGACGACCCGCCAGGCATTCTGGTCGTCGCGCTCGCGCAGGTGCTGCACGAGGCGATGGCCGACCATGCCGTAGCCGATCACGACCAGTGTCCGCGTCATGCGGTGTCCTCCGAGAGTGGGGTACCGATGGAAACCATGCTGGTCAGCGGCCGTGTCGACCTGGGGTCGCCCGCGTTGCGCCGCCGTTACGTATTTCTCTCCGCGCAGGTCAGGGCCGGGTGATCGAGGGATGCGTCACACCCGGACCAGACTCGGCTCGGCCTGCGCGGTTGTCGCGGCCGGGGCGGAACGACGCAGGTACACCGCCCAGGTGAGGACGGCGCAGGCCACGTAGAACACCAGGAAGCAGAGCACCGCGGGGGTGCCGCTCTTGACCGCGGCGAAAGACTGACGGAAGGCGATGTTGATCAGGACGCCGCCGAACGCGCCGATGGCGGCGGCGATGCCGATCACCGCGCCGGACAGCCTGCGCCCACGCAACAGCGCGGCCGGTCGGTCCTCGCCCGAGGCCAGCGCCTTCGCGCGGAAGATGGCCGGGATCATCTTGTAGGTGGAACCGTTGCCGACGCCGGAGAAGATGAACAGCAGCACGAACGCGAACTCGTAGAGCAACAGCGACTTCTCCCCCGCCGCCAGGACCAGCAGCGCGGCACAGACGGCCATCACCAGGAAGTTCACCAGGGAGATCCGGGCGCCGCCGAGCCGGTCGGCCAGCCAGCCGCCCAGCGGGCGGGACAGCGAACCGAGCAGCGGGCCGAGGAAGGTGATGGCGGCGGCCTGCACCGGGGTGCGGTGGAACTGGTTCTGCAGCACCAGACCGAAGGCGAAGGCGTAGCCGATGAACGAGCCGAAGGTGCCGATGTAGAGCAGCGACATCACCCAGCAGTGCGCGTCCCGGATCGCCTCCCGCATGGCGCGGGAGTCGTTGCGGACCGAGGAGATGTTGTCCATGCTCAGCGCGGCGACGGTGGCGCCGATGACGATCAGCGGCAGGTAGACCCAGAGCACGATGCGCGGCTGCAAGGCACCGGCGGTGCCAAGCACGGCCAGGCCGACCAGCTGGATCACCGCGACGCCAAGGTTTCCGCCGCCTGCGTTGAGGCCGAGGGCCCAGCCCTTGCGGTGTTCCGGGAAGAACGAGTTGATGTTGGTCATCGAGGAGGCGAAGTTGCCGCCGCCAAGACCGGCGACCGCGGCCACGACGACGAACGTGGCCAGCGAGGTGCCCGGGTGCATGACGACGGCCAGCAACACGGTGGGAATCAACAACAGCAGCGCGCTGGCGACGGTCCAGTTCCGGCCGCCGAACCGGGCCACCGCCAGGTTGTAGGGAATGCGCAACACCGCGCCGACCGCGGTGGCCACCGAGGTGATCAGGAACTTGTCCGCCACCGACAGGTGGTAGGCCGGGCCCATGAACAGCACCATCACCGAGAACAGGCTCCAGATGGAGAAGCCGACGTGTTCGGTGACGATGGAACAGATCAGGTTGCGGTTGGCGATCTTCTTTCCGCCCGCCGCCCAGAACTCCGGATCGTCAGGGTGCCATTCGTCCAGCCAGCGCCCGCCGGAATGGTTGGCCTGCCTCGGTTCCGTGACCGTCATGTGCGTCCTCCAGCATCGAGTGGCCTCGACAGTAGGAACCGGCGATTACCCCGAGGTGGCCTGCGATGACGGCTGGGGCAACTCGTGCGCACAGCGTGGTTTTCTTTGCGGTGAAACCGTTTACTGGCCGGGCTCGGCGGCGCGGAGCCAGGCGGTGAGGTCGGACACGGCGTCCCGGCAGCCGCCGCAGCCGGTGGTGGCCCGGGTGGCCTTGGCCAGTGCCGGGACGTCGCGGGCGCCCTCGCGCCAGGCGGAGACCAGCTTGCCCTTGGAGATCGAGTTGCAGCGGCAGATCAGGGCACCGGCGGGGAGGTCGCCGACGCCGGTGGCGGCGGCGCCTTCGGGCAGGGCGCGGCCGAGCAGGAGGGCCAGTCGGTCTTCGGGGACGGGGGTGCCGCGGTCGTAGAGCTGGGTGATGGTGGCGGCCGCGTCGGGGACGCCGAACAGGATCGCGCCGACGACCTTGTCGTTGCGCACCACCAGTTTCGCGTACCGGCCGCGGGCCGGGTCCGCCATCCGGACCACCTCGACGTCGTCGCTGCCATCGGAGTCGTCGGTGTCCGGGTCGAGGTGGGTTTCGCCGAGGGCGGCCAGGTCGATGTCGCGGGCCTTGAGCCGGGTGACCACGGCGGTGCCGTGGTAGCGGGCGGCCGGGTCGGTTCCGGTGAGCAGCGCGGCCAGCACGGCGGCCTGTTCCCAGGCCGGGGCGACCAGGCCGGACACGGTGCCGGGATGCTGGGCGCAGTCGCCGATGGCGTGGATGCGCGGATCGTTGGTGCGTAACGAATCGTCGATGACGATGCCGCGATCGACGGCCAGTCCGGCCTCGGCGGCCAGTTCGGTTTCGGCGCGGACGCCGGTGGCGACCACGACCAGATCGGCCGGGACCGCGCTGCCGTCGGCCAGTTTGAGGCCGTCGCCGGGGAGGTAGCGGGTCGCCTCGATGCCCAGCCGGAACTCGATTCCTTTGCCGCGCAAAGAATCCAGCAGGACTCGGCCGGCGCCGCTGTCGAGTTGGCGTTCCATCAGTCGTTTCCGTGGATGGACCACGGTGACCAGGCTGCCGCGGCCGACCAGGCCGCGGGCGGCTTCCAGGCCGAGCAGGCCGCCGCCGAGGACCGCGACCGGGGCGCCGGGGCGGATCTGGTCGAGGATGTGGGCGCAGTCGGCCAGGGTGCGGAAGGTGGCCACGCCGGGCGCGAGGGCGCCGTCCTCGGCCCGCAGGCCGTCGATCGGAGGGACCCAGGCACGGCTGCCGGTGGCCACCACGAGCGCGTCATAGTCCACTGTGGAGTCGTCCGCGAGGTGTACTTTCCTTGCTGCCCGGTCGATCTTGGCAACCACGGTGTTCCGGCGTAGGTCGACGCCGAGGTTGTCGGCCCAGTGTTCGTCGTGCAGCGCGACGGAGGGGGTGTCCAGGCCACCGGCGAGGACGGTGGACAGCAGGACCCGGTTGTAGGCCGGATGGGGCTCGTCGCCGAGGACGGTCAGGGCCACTCGTTCGCCGGAGGGGTCGGCCCGGCGGATGTCCTCGGCCAGCCGGGCGCCGGCCATGCCGTAGCCCAGGATCACCACGCGTCGCGGCGTCACTCCGGCCTGCCCAGTTTCACCGCGCACACCTTGAATTCCGGCATCCGGCTGGTCGGGTCGAGCGCGGGATTGGTCAGCAGGTTCGCGCGCTGGGCGCCAGGAAAGTGGAACGGGAGGAACACCACGTCCGGGCGCATCGAGTCGACGCAGCGGACCGTGGCGCGTACCTCGCCCCGCCGGGAGGAGACCAGGGCCGGGCCGCCGTCGGTCAGTCCGGCGCGGGCGGCGGTGTCCGGGTGCACCTCCACATAGGCCTCGGGCACGGCGGCCAGCAGTTCGGGCACCCGGCGGGTCTGCGCGCCGGACTGGTAGTGCTGCAACACCCGGCCGGTGGTGGCCTGCAAGGGAAACTCGGCGTCCGGGGGCTCGGCCGGGCCGGTGTGGTCGACCGCGGCGAAGCGGGCTCGGCCGTCCGGATGGGCGAAGTGGTCGAGGAAGGGGCGTGGGGTGCCGGGGTGGCCGGGCGCGGGCACCGGCCAGTGCAGGGCCTCGCCCGCGGACAGCCGGTCGTAGGAGATGCCGGAGTAGTCGGCGATGCCGCCGCGGGAGGCGGCGCCGAGTTCGGCGAACACGGTCTCCGGGTCGACCGGAAAGCGGTCGGCGGGCTGACCGAGCCGAACGGCCAGGTCGCGCAACAACTCCAGGTCGCAACGTACGCCCTCGGGTGGGGTGATCGCCCTACGTCGCAGCAGGATGCGGCCCTCCAGGTTGGTCATGGTGCCGTCCTCCTCGGCCCACTGGGTCACCGGGAACACCACATCGGCGCGGGATGCCGTCTCGGACAACACGAAATCGGCGGTGACCAGCAGATCGAGCGCGTCGAGGCGATCGGTGACGTGCCCGGCGCGGGGCGCGGAGACCACCGGATTGCTGCCGAACAACAGCAACGCGCGGGGGCCGGCCGGGGTGCCGAGGGCGTCGAGCAGTTCGTAGGCCGAGCGGCCGGGGCCGGGCAGGGAATCCGGGTCGACGCCCCAGACTCCGGCGACGAACTCGCGGGCGGCCGGGTCGGAGATCTTGCGGTAGCCGGGCAACTGGTCGGCCTTCTGGCCGTGTTCCCGGCCGCCCTGGCCGTTGCCCTGGCCGGTCAGGCAGCCGAAACCGGAACCCTCGCGGCCGGGCAGACCGAGCGCGAGGGCCAGGTTGATCCAGCCGCCGACCATGGCCACGCCGGAGGCGTGCTGTTCGCTGCCGCGCGCGGTGAGGATGTACGCGTTGCGGGCACTGGCAAGTAGCGCGGCGGCGCGGCGTTGGTCGGTGGCGGACACGCCGGTGACCCGTTCCGCCCGTTCCGGCCACCAGGCGGCGGCGATCCGCCAGGCCTCGTCGAAACCGTTGGTGCGCCGGGAAACGTAGTCGGTGGCCAGGTGCCCGTCGGCGACCACCGCGTGCAGGATGCCCAGGGACAGGGCCAGATCCGTGCCGGGGGCGGGGCGCAGGTGCAGGGCGGCCCGTTCGGCGGTCGGGGTGCGGCGGGGGTCGACCACGATCAGGCGGGCGTCACTGAGATGGGAGACGAACGGGGGCATGGTCTCGGCCGGGTTGCCACCGGCCAGCAGCACCACGTCGGCCTCGTCCAGATCGGTGACCGGGAACGGCATGCCGCGATCCATCCCGAACGCGGCGATGCCGGCGGCCGCGGCCGAGGACATGCAGAACCGGCCGTTGTAGTCGATCTGCGCGGTGCCCAGCGCGACCCGGGCGAATTTGCCGAGCAGATAGGCCTTTTCGTTGGTCAGCCCGCCGCCGCCGAACACCGCGACCGCGTCCCGGCCGTGCGCCGCCTGGATTTCGGCGATCCGCCGGGCGGTGAAGTCCAGCGCCTCGCCCCAGCTCGCCGGGCGGAGTTCGCCGTCGACGCGCAGCAACGGGGTGGTCAGCCGGGTGCGGTTGGTGAGCAGTTCGCCCGCGGTCCAGCCCTTCTGGCACAGGCCGCCGCGGTTGGTCGGGAACTCGCGAGGCTGGACTTCGTTGCCGGTCAACGACATTCCGCACTGCAACGCGCAGTATGGACAATGCGTGTCGACGGCGCGGACGGCGGTGCTGGTCATCCCACCTCCGCGCGCCGGGCCGACTGTCTCGACGTCGACGCTAGGAAGCGGTTGTTACCCGGGCATGGCCCCGTGTTTCACGCGGGCGAACTTGCCTGCGCAGTGCGGCGGCTGGTGCGGTGAGCGGAGTTTTACAACAGCGCGGTGATCTGGTGGGCGGCGTGTTCCAGGCCGCGCAGCGAGCGCGGGGTGGAGTGCGGGTGCAGCGCGTGCACGGCCAGCCGGAACAGCAGCGCCCGCAGCAACGCCTGCGGCCACTCCGGCAGGTGGGTCCAGCGGCGCAGGATGCCGTCGTCGGCGCCGCCCCAGGCCAGCGCGTCCACCACGACCACCGCGGCCGCCCATTCGGCGGGGCGCCAGTAGGGCACGAAATCGGTGATGGCGGGCGCTTCCACGCCGTCGAACAGCACGGTGCCGAACAGATCGCCGTGCACCACCTGGGAGCGCAGCGCGGTGTCCCGGCGGGAACCGGACAGCACGTCGAACAGGCGGCCGCCCAGCTCCGGGTTCAGCTGGGTCTCTTCCTCACCCCAGGCGACCCGGTCAGCGGTGGCGAACACGTCCCGGCGGGCGGAGATGAACCGCGGCCGGGGCAGGCCCGCGGTGGCCTGGTGCAGCCGCACCGCCACGGACACCACGTCGTCGTGCCGGGGCTCGGCCTGACCGGGCACCAGCCGGGTGGCGGCCCAGCCGCCGACCACCCAGCGGCCGTCGGTGGACCGCAGCGGCCGGGCGACGCGCACCTTGTCCACGGACAGCGCGTCCATGGTCTGCGCGACCCAGGCCGCCTGGGCCGGGTTGGTGGCCGGCCGCAGCGCGGCCTCGCCGGCCCGCCAGAGCGGCCCGGCGCCGATCAGCTCCGGCTCCAGGTTGCGGGCGCCGAACGCGGCCAGCACATGCGTCGGCGGCGGCTCGAAAGCAGCGCTCACGAGCCCACCTCGCTTCGCCGCGCGAGTCCACAGGCCGGCACTTCTGTGGTCGGGTGTTCGCCCGCAAGCTCGCTCACGAGCCGGAACGCTACCGCTATTGGTTCCGACAACCGAGCAGGACGCGCGTCCCGGGCGCGGATACCGCTTTCGACCTCGGCATCCGCGCCCGTTTCGGGCCTTTTTTTGCGATCAGTAGGTCGGCAGGCTCGGGTCGACCTGCTGGGCCCAGGCCAGCACTCCGCCGCCCACGTGCACGGCGTCGCCGAAACCGGCCTTGTGCAGCGCGGACAGTGCCTCGGCCGAGCGCGCGCCGGACTTGCAGTGCAGCACGATCGGCTTGTCCTGGGGCAGTTCGGACAGCGCCTCACCGGAGAGAATGCGGTCCTTGGGGATGAGCACCGAGCCGGGGATGCGCACGATCTCGTACTCGTGCGGCTCCCGCACGTCCACCAGCAGGAAGTTCTCGTGCTGGTCGATCTTCTGCTTGAGCTCCAGCGGGGTGATGGTGTGCCCGGCGGCCGCGCTGGTCGCGTCCTCGGACACCACGCCGCAGAACGCGTCGTAGTCGATCAGCTCGGTGACCTTCTCGCCGGCCGGGTCCTTGCGGATCTTGATGGTCCGGTAGGTCATCTCCAGCGCGTCGTAGACCATCAGGCGGCCCAGCAGGGTCTCGCCGATACCGGTGATCAGCTTGATCGCCTCGGTCACCATGATCGAGCCGATGGACGCGCACAGCACGCCCAGCACGCCGCCCTCGGCGCAGGAGGGAACCATGCCGGGAGGGGGCGGCTCGGGGTAGAGGTCGCGGTACTGCGGGCCGTGCTCCTCCCAGAACACGCTGACCTGACCCTCGAACCGGAAGATCGAGCCCCACACGTACGGCTTGCCCAGCAGCACGGCGGCGTCGTTGACCAGGTAGCGGGTGGCGAAGTTGTCGGTGCCGTCCAGGATCAGGTCGTAGTCACCGAACACGTCCAGCGCGTTCTCGCTGGACAGGTGCACCTGGTGCAGGTTGACCTTGACGAACGGGTTGATCTCGGCGATCGAGTCGCGCGCCGACTCCGCCTTGGGGCGGCCCACGTCGGACTGTCCGTGGATGACCTGGCGCTGCAGGTTGGACTCGTCGACCACGTCGAACTCGACGATGCCCAGCGTGCCGACCCCGGCGGCGGCCAGGTAGAGCAGGGCGGGAGAGCCGAGACCGCCCGCGCCGACCACCAGGACCTTCGCGTTCTTCAGCCGTTTCTGACCGTCCATCCCGACGTCCGGGATGATCAGGTGCCGGCTGTACCGCGCGACCTCCTCCTTGGTCAGCTCCGCGGCTGGCTCGACGAGCGGCGGAAGGGGCATCGAGGCCTCCGTTGTCGTGTTGGTGCCGGGCACACCCGGTGGGGCCGGACGTGCTCGATTGTCCTACTCATCGGCAACAACCGGCCCGGGCCCGGTCTTCCCGTTCCCAGGATGTGGTCGGTTCAGCCGGGTGGGTTGTCCGGCGAGTAGCTGCCGCCCTGCGGGTAGGGCCAGGCGTTGACCCGGCACACCCTGCCGTCCCGCTGCACCTGGCCGCGGTTGGCCGGCTGCGGGTCGTTGACGTCGTAGACGTAGTCGTCGGCCACGCCGAAGGTCTGCTCCATCATCACCGGTGCCAGCCCGCCGTTGGTGGCGCACCCCACATGGTGGTTGCCGAACACGTGGCCCACCTCGTGGTTGATGGCGTACTCCCGGTACAGGCCGAGATCGCCGTCGAAGGCCAGTGCGCCGCGCACCCAGCGGGCCACGTTGATGACCACCTGCTGGGTGGACAGCAGCCAGCAGGAGCCCTCGTACTGGATCTGGAAGCCGCACAGGTCCGGCCGGTGGTCGGTGTTCGAGGTGGTCAGCGCGATGGTGAAGTCCGGGTCGGCGAAACTGGAATCGACCCACTGCAGGTCGATCGAGCCGCCGGCGATCCAGCTGCGCGAGTCGTCCAGGATCGCGTTGACCGTCTTGGCGAACGCGTCGTCGCCGGCGTAGACCGAGGCATCGATGCCGTCCTCGACGGCGATCCGGTAGTGGTAGACCCGCCCGCCCGGCTTGCCCACCACCGGCCCGGTGCCCGGCAGTACCCGCCAGGTGCCCGCACCGGCCTGCGGATACGCGCCACCGCCGGGCAGCACTGCGGTGCCGGTGGTCAGGTTGACCGGGGTGGCCGAGCCCTCGGTGACCACCGGCGCGGTGGCCGGGCCGGACGCGGCGCTCGTGTCGCCCAGCGGGGAACCGGTGCGGGTGATGTTGAGCAGCACCAGCACGGTCACCACGACCAGCAGCGGCACCGCGTACACCCGCCAGCCGTACCGGAAACGCCTGCGGGGCCTGGGCAGCGGCCGAATCCCGGAGTGCTCCGCGTCCGGTTTCCAGGACGCGGCCAGTGGCTCGGCGTCGGTGCGCCGCTCGCCCCGGACGTAGCGCTGTTCACCGCGAATGGAGAGGTCGGTCCGGGTCGAGGACACGGCATCGGACGAACGGGGTGGCTTCTTCGTCACCTCGCGGTGTCCTCTCCAGGCCGGCTGTCCACGGGCAGTCAGCGTGCCACACGCCGGTCATTACGACACCTGGCGAAGCGAAAGCGACCCGGTGTGGGGGAACGGTTTTCGCGCTGATTGGCCGAGAACGGGCAATTCACCACTCGCCCGTGGCGGCCGCCTCCCACATGCTCAGGGTGGCCCTGGCCACAGTGGCCGGGCGCTCCATCATGGCCACGTGCCCGGTGTTGGGCAGCACCAGCAGCCGGGCGTTGGGCAGCGCGCTGGCCGTGCGGGGCGCCTTGCGCACGCTGACCAGCCGGTCCTGCGCGCCCCAGACCACCAGGGCGGGGGCCAG
This sequence comes from Pseudonocardiaceae bacterium, assembly GCA_035551355.1. Taxonomy (GTDB): domain Bacteria; phylum Actinomycetota; class Actinomycetes; order Mycobacteriales; family Pseudonocardiaceae; genus DATATV01. The sequence goes on from DASZNF010000074.1 coordinate 13,639, forward strand.
CACCCTGCGGGCCACCGCCCACAGCGAGCCGCGGCCGAAGGTCATCCAGGCCCGGAACAGCGAGGTGGTGGCCATGCCCAGCGCGGGCCCGGCCCAGGGCTGGCCGACCCGCTCCTCGAACTCCTCGATGGCCAGGTCGATGCGGCTCTGGGAGACCTTGTCCGGCTCGGCGAAGCACAGCCGCAGCATCTGGTCGGCCCGCTCGGCCGAACTGGTGGCGGCGATGGCCCGGCGGGCCCGGCGGCCGATCACCGGCAGGTAGGCCAGCGGCAGCCGGGGATCGGACAGCCTGCGCACGCTCGGGCGCAGATCGGGCACGGCCGGGGAGATCAGGGTGAGGGTGCGCACCAGATCCGGTCGGCCCGCGGCGACGAGCAGCGAGATCGCGCCGCCCATCGAGTTGCCGACCAGGTGCACCGGGCCGCCGCCGGCCACCTCGGTGATGACGCCGACAACGATGTCGGCCAGATCGGTCAGTTCCTGCCGGGCGCGGGAGTGCGGGCGGGAGCGGCCGAAGCCGGGCAGGTCCACCGCGACCCCCGGCGACCGGCCGGCGAGCTGACCGGCCAACTCGGTCCAGTTGGTGGCCGAACCGCCGAGGCCGTGCACGTAGACCGCGGGCACGCCGTCGTCCGGACCAGGGGTTTCCCGTAGGTACAACGTCTTTCCGCGCAGTCGCACCTCCCGGCCGGGCCAGGGGTCAATCGGGTCGGCGAGCGGGGGCAACGGGTCGGTGGACAGCGGCACCCTGGTCAACAGCGGCCGAGCGGGTGCGGCGGTCGAACGCAGCACGGTCATTCCTCAAGGATGCGTCCGACCAGCCGAATCGCGCGACCAACCGGCGCACAACCGAATGAGAACGTTGTCACAGTAACCATCCGAGACCCACCACAAGGACTAACAGCCAGTGACTACCCACGAGTAAGGTCGGTTGAGACCGCGCGGCAATCCTGTGCGGCAGGTCGACAAGTCGGAGCCGGAGGACGCCATGACCGATACCGTGCAGCAGGCCGGAGTGCCCGCCGGCCGGGGTGTGCGGTTGCCGCGTACCGCCCGCCGGGCGCAACTGCTCGCCGCGGCGCAGGACGTGTTCGTGGCGAACGGGTACCACGCGGCCGCGATGGACGAGATCGCCGAACGCGCCGGGGTCAGCAAGCCCGTGCTGTACCAGCACTTCCCGGGGAAACTGGAGCTGTACCTGGCGTTGCTGGAGACGCACGTCGACGAGCTGGTCAACCGGGTGCGCACGGCCATGGCCTCCACCAACGACAACAAGCTGCGGGTGCGGGCCACGGTCGGCGCGTTCTACGACTTCGTGGACAGCGAAGGCCAGGCCTACCGGATGGTGTTCGAGTCCGATCTGCGCGGCGAGCCGGCGGTGGCCGACGCGGTGGAGCGGGCGACCGAGGCGTCGGTTGAGGCGATCACCGAGACCATCACCGCCGACGCGGGCCTGTCCGAGTCCCAGGCCCGGCTGCTGGCCGTCGGCCTGGTCGGGCTGAGCCAGGTCAGCGCGCGGGCCTGGCTGGACGCGGACCGGCAGCCGAGCAAGGACGAGGCGGTCGCGCTGATCTCCACCCTGGCCTGGCGCGGCATCGGCGGCGGGTTCCCGCTGCAGCACTGAGTTCCGGCCGCGGCGCCGGGTTTCCGCCGCTGACACCCCTGTGGCCGGGGCGTCTCCCCGTGGGACGCCCCGGCCACAGCGGTCAGCAAGCGCGGGTCAGCGCTTGAGCAGGTGGGAATGGCGCCAGTGGTGCATGCCCGGGGCGCCGACCAGGCCGGCCTCGTTCAGGAAGGACATGATCCGCTCGCCGGCCCAGCGCAGCGTCTCCTGGTAGTGCGGGTTGTGCATGGCCACCGACCAGGCCCGCACCGGATCCAGCCCGACCGCGGTGTAGACCTTCGGGTTGATCAACGTGTGGGTGACGTGGTCGGCCACCACCGCGATCAGCCAGCGCTGGTAGTACAGCTCGGCCCGGGACAGCTTGGGCATCCCGCCGACCACCTCCTGGCGGGCGAAGGTGACGTGCCGCGCCTCCTCCAGCACGTGGATGCGGTTGACCATGCGGATCATCGGCTGCAGCGACTCGTCGACCATGGCCTCGCGCTGCAACCGGTCCAGTAGCTCCTCGACCACCAGCACCGAGCCGTAGAGGGCGGGGCCGTAGCCGAGGACGGGCAGCAGCCGGCCCAGCCGGTGCACCGACTTGCGCGGCCCGTAGGCGGGCGCGCCGAAGTTGGCGATGGCCTTGCCGAACATGGTGGAGTGGCGGCACTCGTCGGCGATCTCGGTCAGCGCGTACTGCACGTGCGCGGTGGTCGGGTCGCCGTTGTAGACCTCTTTGAGCAGCATCTGCATCAGCAGGACCTCGAACCACACGCCGTTGCTGGCCACGCTGGCGATCTCGTGGCGGCCCAGCTCGATGCGCTGCTCCTCGGACAACTCGTCCCACAGGTGGGTGCCGTAGAGGGAGATCCGATGTTCGGGTTGGTAGTGCTTGCCCGGCACCGGCTCGGCGGACCAGTCGATGTCCACCTCGGGGTCGTAGAACTTGTCCGCGGACGACTTGAGCAGCCGCTCGGCGGTCTTCTCCCGGTCAGCCGCACTCGCCACCTGCACCGCTCGGCTCATCACCACTCCCCGGTTATGTGCTACTTCCGGTAACTGTTACTTGTGGTAGCGTCCATTGCATGGTGCGATCTGTCAAGAGGACTCTGGGGAAAGGGGAACTCGTGACCGACGCACGGCGCGAACGGTGGCGCGCGCACCGGCTGACCCGACGACAGGAATTCGTCGAGGCGACCATCCGGGCGGTGACCAAACGCGGGCCGGACGTCGGCATGGACGAGATCGCCGCCGAAGCGGGCGTGAGCAAACCGGTGCTGTACCGGCACTTCACCGACAAGGCCGACCTGTACCTCGCGGTCGGCCTGCGGGCCACCGACCTGCTGATGGACCAGATCGTGCCGGCGCTGGCCGACAACGGGGCCATCTTCGAACGCATCCGCCGCGCGGTCGGCTGCTACCTGACCTTCGTCGACGAGTACCAGGAGCTGTACCGGTTCCTGGTGCTGCGGCCGGAGTCGGCCAAGAACGGGCTGGTGCAGGAGGACCGCAACAAGATCGCCGCGGTGCTGACCAAACTGCTGGCCAAGTACCTCAGGCTGTTCAAGCTGGACATCCGGATGGCCGGGCCGTCCGCGCACGGCATCGTCGGCCTGGTGCAGGGCGCGGGCGAATGGTGGCTGGACGACCACGACACCATGACCCGCGAGGAACTCACCGAGCACCTGAGCCTGCTGATCTGGCATGGCATCGACGGGGTGCTGAGGTCGGGCGGAGTGGTGCTCGACCCGCACAAGCCGCTCTCGCTGACCTCGCAGCTGCGACTGATCGCCGGGGGGAAACCATGACGGCCCAACCGGAAGAGCACGAGGAGCACGACTACCTCGGCCCCGCGACGCTGGTCGTGGAGGGCGTGGAGTTCAGCGTGGAAGTACAGCTGCGCGGGCATTTCCAGCCGATCGACGGCCGATTCCGGTGGTACGGCCGGATTCGGCCGAACACCGACCTGCACACCCTGCTGGCCGGCAAGAAGCGCACCGGGCAGCTGACCACCCCGCAGGGCAGCGCCACCGGCGAGATCTCCGACCCCGATCCGTGGCAGCGCTACCGGATCCTGGGCGTGAGCACGCCGCCGTTCCCGTTGCCCACGGCGGATCTGAGCGACTGATCAAGCCCTTGGTGCGCAACGACTTCCGAGCATGACAGCGCCCCCGAACCCGGTTGCGGTTCGGGGGCGCTGACGTTCGCCGTGGCGGCGGAAAACTCCGGGCGCGCTCAGTTGCCCGCGGAGAAACCCACCCGGCGCACATCGGCCGGGGCGATGTCCACATAGGCGATCTTGGACACCGGGATCACCACGCGACGGCCCTTGTCGTCGACGAGGGTGAGGACTCCACGCTGGGCCTCCAGCGCGTCGCTGACCTGCTTCTCGATCTCGTCCTGCGTCAGCGCACTCGACACGACGAGCTCCCGCGGGCTCTCCGCCACGCCGATCTTGACCTCCACGCTGACCTCCGATTACCTGTGCGACTTCAGCTGCGTCCGCCAGCCTAGCCGAGGCCCAGCTTCGTCATTCGCCTCCCGTGACTCTGCTGCATACGGCGGAACAGCGCGGCGATGCCCGCGAGGTCGCCGGAGCCGGACACGATCAGCTCGGCCAGGCCGTCCCGCTCGGCCACCACGTACTGGGCCTGCGTCAACGCCTCGCCCAGCAGCCGGCGGCCCCACAACGTCAGCTTGTCGCGAACAAGCCGATCGGTCTCGGTGGCGGCGCGGACTTCGCGTTCGGCGAACGCCGAATGACCCGTGTCGGCCAGCACGGTGAGCACCAGCTCGCGGGTCGGGTCGTCCAGCCAGCCGGCCATCTCCCGGTACAACTCGGCCGCCAGCCCATCGCCGACATAGGCCTTGACCAGGGATTCCAGCCAGGACTTGGGCGAGGTCAGGGCGTGGAAGGAGTCGAACGCGCGGACGAACGGGCTCATCGAGTCCTCGACTCGCACCCCGTGGTCGGCCAGGTAGCCCTCCAGCAGCCCGTAGTGCCCGATCTCGGCCGCGGCCATCTCGGACACCGCGGCCCGGCCGGTCAGCGTCGGCGCGCGGCGGGCGTCCTCGGCCAACCGGTCGAACGCGGACAGCTCCCCGTAGGCCAGCACCCCCAGCAGATCGACCACACCCTCGGCCAGGGTCTTCCCCGGTCCGGTCGCCGCCGGATCCGGCTCGCCGGCCGGCTGGGTACTCGTGGTCGCCTGCTCCGCCTCGCTCATACCGGGGAGGGTATCCGCTCCCTGGCCCAGTCCGGACCGCCGATCAGGCGGCGCCGCGCAGGTAGGGCAGCCAGCGCTCGCGCAGACCGCCACCCTGGTCCGCCGTCACCGCCCGGTACAGCGCGTCCTCGCTGCCGAAGTGGTGGTAGATCATCCGCTCGTTCGCCCGGCCCGGCGCACGATCTCGGCCACCCGCGCGCCGCGCGGGCCGTGCCGGGCGAAGTCCTCGGCCGCCGCGGCGAGCAGCCTCGCCCGGCTGTCCGGTCGCGTATCCTCCATGCGGTAGGCATTTACTGCTGGTATTTCCGCACGTCGAACGGCCAGCACCGGTTCCGGTGGCGGACCCGCCGGGCATGTTTTACGGCAAGCGGCCGAGCACAGGACAACCGCACAGGTAAACTGTGGAAGAACTTGGCTCCCGCCGCGACGGGCCGACCGATTCGGTCCAGCTGATTCCGCGGTAGAGATGGAGCTGAGTGGACCAGACGGCGGCCGGAAACGGCCCTGTCGTGGGGAACCGTGCGCGCACACCTCGCCGGCCCCTCCCGCGAGTCGCCGGCTTCACACGCCCGGCCGGACTCGCGGTCGAGCGGCCAGTCCAGGACGGTGCGTGCTGGAGCGAGAGAGGCGAACACCAGAGCGTGACCAACAACACCGAAGAAAAAATCGAAGCCGACAATCTGCCCCCGGTCGTGCTGGAACACAGCGAGACCGGGCTTCCCGAAGCGGACGTGTCCCACCCGCTGCAGGCCGGGGCCCCGGTACGGCCGGACTCCCCCACCTTCGCCGAGTTCGGCGTGCACGAGCAGATCGTCCGGGCCCTGTCCGGGGCCGGGATCGAGCGCACCTTCGCGATCCAGGAACTCACCCTCCCGCTGGCGCTGGCCGGCGAGGACGTGATCGGCCAGGCCCGCACCGGCACCGGCAAGACGCTCGGCTTCGGCGTGCCGCTGCTACAGCGGCTCACCCGGCCGGGTGACGGCACCCCGCAGGCGCTGGTCGTGGTGCCGACCCGGGAACTGTGCCTGCAGGTCTGCCACGACATCACCGACGCGGGCAAGCACCTCGGCGTGCGCACCCTGGCCATCTACGGCGGCCGCCCCTACGAGCCGCAGATCGCCGCGCTGCGGTCCGGGGTCGACCTGGTGGTCGGCACCCCCGGGCGGCTGCTGGACCTGGCCGAGCAGAAGCACCTGGTGCTGGGCAAGGTGCGCGGGCTGGTGCTGGACGAGGCCGACGAAATGCTCGACCTGGGCTTCCTGCCCGACATCGAGCGGATCCTGCGGATGGTCCCCGAGCAGCGGCACACCATGCTGTTCTCGGCCACCATGCCCGGCCCGATCATCACCCTGGCCCGCACCTTCCTGCACAAGCCGACCCACATCCGGGCCGAAGAGCACAGCGCGGGCGCCATCCACGAGCGCACCGAGCAGTTCGTGTACCGGGCGCACTCGCTGGACAAGATCGAGCTGGTGGCCAAGGTGCTGCAGTCGCAGGGCCGCGGGCTGTCCATGATCTTCACCCGCACCAAGCGCACCGCGCAGAAGGTCAGCGACGAGCTGACCGAGCGCGGGTTCGCCGCCGCCGCGGTGCACGGCGACCTGGGCCAGGGCGCCCGCGAGCAGGCGCTGCGCGCGTTCCGCTCGGGCAAGGTGGACGTGCTGGTGGCCACCGACGTGGCCGCGCGCGGCATCGACATCGCCGGCATCACGCACGTGATCAACTATCAGTGCCCGGAGGACGAGAAGACCTACGTGCACCGCATCGGCCGCACCGGCCGGGCCGGGCACACCGGCGTCGCGGTCACCCTGGTCGACTGGGACGAGGAAGCGCGCTGGAAGATGATCAGCGACGCGCTGGACCTGAGCATCCCGGAGGCGGTGGAGACCTACTCCACCTCCGACCACCTGTTCACCGACCTGGACATCCCGGCCAACTCGACCGGGCGGCTGCCGCTGGGCCAGCGCACCCGGGCCGGCCTGGACGCCGAGCCCGCGGAGAAGCTGGGCCGGGAGGAGCGGGGCCGGACCCGGCGCGGCGGCGGCCACAGCGGCCACGGCGAGGGCTCGGCCAGCATCGAGGACAAGCCCAAGGAGAGTGGCGAGCGCCGCAAGCGCAGGCGCACCCGCCGGGGCGGCGGCGCCTCGGCGACCAACAACCAGCCGCAGGAGTCCCGTTCGGAGACCACGACCGCGGCGGCCGAGCCGCGGGATGGCGGCGAGCGTCCGGCCCGTCGGCGGCGGCGTCGTCGCTCGGGCTCCGAGGTCGCCGCGGGCGGGCCCGAGGCCAAGCCGGAGTCGACACCCAGCGAGGACTGATCCACTTCACCGGTCGGCGGGAGCCAGTGCGGCTCCGGCCGACCGGCGTCTGTGTGTCTCTCACCGGGAAGTCGCGTCAGTGTGGTCTCTCACCGGAAGGTCACCGGGTGGGCGCTACGCTCGCCGGCGGCATAGGGATTGTCGAGGCGAGCAGGGAACGGGTAGTGCGGAGAGACTCAGAACGCGACGTCCTCGCCCGGCTGCGCGCGAAACGGCACCCCTTCCGGCACCCGGCCGACTACGTGGTCGTGGTCTTGCTGGTGGTCGCCTCGCTGGTCACCTGGTTCGTGCTGTACCAGCGCAGCGACATCCACAACACCACGCTGGTCACCGGACCGGCCAACGTCACCGTGCCTTCCGCGCCCACCACCTTCCCGCCCTCGCTGGCCGAGGTGTGGGAGGAGCCCAGCGCGGCCACTCCGGCGCCGGTGGTGGCCGGGCCGACCGTGGTCACCGGCGACGGCGGGACCGTGACCGGCCGCGACCCGCTGACCGGCGACCAGCGCTGGCGCTACACCCGCGACCTGCCGCTGTGCACGGTGTCCACGGCGTGGAGCAAGGCCATCGCGGTCTACCACCGGTCCAACTGCAACGAGGTCACCGAGCTGGACCAGGCCACCGGGGCCCGCGGCGCGCAGCGAAACGGCGACGCCCCGCTGGGCACCCGGCTGGTCAGCGACGGCATCTACCTCACCGCGACCGGCACCGACCTGCTGGACACCTGGCGCTCGGACCTGGTGCAGACCGACGAGTACGGCGCGGTGCCCGACTTCGTGAACCCCAACGTGCAGCCGCGGGTGGGCTGCACCTACGGCTCGGTGGCGGCCAGCCCCGGTCTGGTCGGGGTGCTGGAGCGCTGCCCGGGTGACCCGGGCGACCGGCTGTCGGTGTTCCGGTCGGCGCCCAAGAGCTCGGACACGCCCGATGTGGTGTTCTCCAGCCTGGTCGGCGACCACGGCGCCCGGCTGATCGCGATGAACGACGAGTACACCGCGGTCGTGGTGCCCGGCCCGACCCGGGTCGCGGTGTTCAACACCCAGAACGGCAACCAGGTCGCCAGCTACCCGGTCGACCTGCCCGCCTCGGATCTGCAGGGCAATCCACCCGGCCTGGTGGTGCCGACCTCCCAGGGCACCGGCGCGGTCTACTGGTACACCGGCTCGTCCACCATCGCGCTGTCCAGCCTCGACTTCCATCCACAGTGGACGGTCGAGGGCACACTGGGCGCGGGCACGGTGTTCGCCGGGCGGTATCTGGTGCCGGTGCCCAACGCCATCGACGTGCTGGACGAGGCGACCGGCGCGAAAGTGGGCCAGGCCGGGGTGAACCGGCACGGCTACACCGGCACCGTGGCCATGGCCACGCTCGGGCCGATGGTGTTCGAGCAGCGCGGAAAAATCCTGGCCGCACTGCGCTGAGCACCCGGCTTTCGTTGTCCGACCCCGGTTTTTCTGCTGAGATTCGGCTGTGGCCGGGCGCGGACAGCACGCGGTGCGCGCCATCCTGGGGCAGACTCGGGGCGTGAGCGAGTCAGTGGTTCCCGTGCCGCAGCCGTCCCAGCTGTCCCCGCACCGCGCCCGCCGCGTCGAGCTGCCCACCCGGTACGGGCCGGTGGCCGCGCTGCGCGCCTCGGCCGCCACCGACTCGCTCGGCGCCACCGCCCTGCTGCTGCCCGGGTTCACCGGTTCCAAGGAGGACTTCGCGCCGCTGCTGGACCCGATCGCCGACGCCGGATTCGACGTCATCGCCATCGACCTGCCCGGCCAGTACGAATCTTCCGGCCCGGACGAGGAAGCGGCCTACCACCCGGACGCGCTGGGCCCGGTGATCGCCGAGCTCATCGGCAAACTCACCGCCGAGGGCAGCCGGGTGCTGCTGCTGGGCCACTCCTACGGCGGGCTGGTGGCCCGGGGCGCGGTACTGGCCGACGCGCCGATCGCCGGACTGACCCTGCTGGACTCCGGGCCGGGCGAACTGCCCACCGGGGTGCGCCGCTCCGCACTGGACATGGGCGAGCCCGCGCTGCGGCAACGTGGCATCGAGGCAGCCCAGTGGCTGCGTGAGCAGATGGACGCGATGTCCCCGACCTGGGACGCGACTCCGGCGGTACTGAAGGCTTTTCTGCGGAAGCGGATGCTGCGCACCTCGGTGCCCAGTCTGCTGGGCATGTCCGGCGCGCTGCGCCGGGAACCGGACCGGGTGACCAAGCTGTCCCGGTCGCTGCGCGCGCTGGACGCGCCCTGCCTTGTGGTGTGCGGCGAGAACGACGACGCCTGGTCGGTCGCGTCCCAGCGGGACATGGCCGAACGGCTGGACGCCGATTTCGCGGTGGTGCCCGCGGCCAAGCACTCACCCAACACGGAGAACCCGGCCGACCTGCTGGCCACCCTGGTGCCGACCTGGCACACCTGGGTCAGGTAATCCCCGGTCGGGGCACTGCCCGGGGACCGCGCTCAGGTGCTCCACCAGAACAGCCACAGCAGCAGCACGAACAGCACCGGCAGGGCCAGCCCGCACACCAGCCGCACCGGGCCGAGCCGGGTGGTGGCCAGCCGGTAGAGCGGGATCGCCACCACTCCGCCGGCCACCTGGGCCCAGATGGTCACCGGGTGCGGGCCGGGCATGCCCCGGGTGTGGCTGAACAGCAACGCCGCCACCAGCCCGATCGGCATCAGCACCAGCGCGATCGCGCACACCCCGGCCAGTCCGGCGAGAAAACCCTTATGGGGGGCGGGTTCCGGACTCGGTCCACCGCCCGAGGAGAGCCGGTTGAGCTCCTCGGTGGGTTCCTCGATCGGACCGGTCGGGCCGGCGTCGGCGGGCATGGGCAGGTGTCCGGTCAGCCGAGCAGGGTCCATGGCTGGATCTCCGGAGCCGCCGCCTGCCCTTCCGGGCAGTTCCGGCGGAAGTCGCACCAGGTGCAGTGTTTGCCGGTGGTGACCGGGAACAGCGCCTCGGCGTCGCCGCCCGCGGCCAGTGCGTCGGCGGCCTCGGCCAGCTCGTCGGCCGCCTCCTCGGCCCGGCGCAGGTGCCGGGCCAGGGATTCCTCGGTGTGGGTCCAGGCGTGCACCGAGCCGGTGGGCAGGTGGTGCAGTTCCACCTGGAAGGCCGGTTTGCGCAGGGTGCGCCGGGCCGCGACGGCGTACATGGCCAGCGCCTGGGAGCCGCGCGCGTCGTCCACGGACAGCGCGTGCCTGCCGGTCTTGTAGTCCACGATGACCAGCTCGCCCTCGCGCAGGTCGATCCGGTCCACCCGGCCCTCGGCCACGATCCGGCCCACCGGCGCGGACACCCAGCGCTCCACGCCGATCGGGTCCAGGGTGGGGTCCAGTTCGGCCAGGTAGTCGACCACCCAGTCCTGGGCCCGCTGCCGGTACTTTCCGGCCTGCTCGGCGTTCTCGAAGCCGTCGTCGCGCCAGTTGGCGGCGACCAGGGAGGCGCCGGCCTCCGGGGTGCGGCGGGCGTCCGGCAGGTCGAAATAGGCGCGCAGCGTGTTGTGCACCACCGCGCCGAGGGTGTTGTGAGCCCATGGGCCGGCCTTGGGCGGAGTGGGCCGGTCCAGGTAGTTCATCCGGTATCGCCGCCGGCAGTCGATCCAGGTGGCCAATCTCGCCGGAGTGACCTTCACCAGTCGACGCGGCATGCTGTCGAACCCGAGCTGACCCTGCACAGGTTCAACGTTACGCAGGTGGGCCAGGCACTCCGCGTCAGCCCCCGATCACCCTCAGCAGGAGCACGGGAGACGCTCAGGAGGCGCCGCTGATGAAGCCGCGGATGGAGTTGGCCACCAGCTGCACGGCGATAGCGGCCAGCAGCAGACCGGCGATCTTAGCCATCAGCACGATGCCGCTCTCCTTGATCACCCGGATCACCACGCCGGAGAACCGCAGGCACAGGAACAGCACCAGGTGCACCACGATGATGGCCAGCGCCAGCGCCAGGTAGGAGCCGACGTGGCCGTGGGCCTGCCGGACGTAGACGATGGTGGCGGCGATCGCGCCCGGCCCGGCCAGAAGCGGCGTGCCCAGCGGCACCAGCGCCACGTTGACGTCCTCGACCGCCTCGGGCTGGGTGTTCTCCTTACCGGTCAGCAGATCCAGTGCGATCAGCAGCAGGAGCAGCCCGCCCGCGCCCTGCAGCGCGGGGATGCCGATGCCCAGGTAGGCCAGGATGGCCTCGCCGGCGATCGCGAACAGGCTGATCACCGCCAGCGACACCAGCACGCCCTGGCGGGCGGCCCGGGCCCGGGCTGCCGGGGAGCGGCGGCCGACCAGGCTCAGGAACACCGGGATGGTGCCCGGCGGGTCCATGATCACCACCAGCGTGATGGTCGCCTCGACGAACAGAGTGCCGTCGAACAGCCCGCCCATAAACCCCGCCCTCGTGTCAAGAAGATCCGCCGCCCGGAACCCGTTCGGGTTCGCCGGGGATCATCCCACCACGAGTTCGGCGCCGTTGGTCCGCGCCACCAACTGCTGGAACATCTCCGGGTCGGTGGTCTCCTGGCCGATGTCGATGAACTTGTTGACCCCGTGGTAGTCGCTGGATCCGGTGACCAGCAGATCCAAGTCGGCGGCGATACCGCGCAGTTCGGCCCGGGTGGGCGCGTCGTGGTCGGGGTGGTCGGCCTCCAGCCCGGTCAGGCCGCTCCGGGCCAGGTCGGCGATCACCTCGGCGGTCACCACCGGGCCGCGCAGCCGGGCGAACGCGTGGGCCAGCACGGTCACCCCGCCCGCGTCGGCGATCATCTGGATGGCGCGGCGCACCGGGGTGTCCGAGCGGGCCAGGTGGTAGCGCTTGCCGGTGGTCAGGAACAGCTCGAACGCCTCGTCCACGGTCTGCACAACGCCCGCGGTCACCAGGGCCCGGGCCAGGTGCGGTCGGCCGACCGAGGACTCCGGCGGCAGGCTGGCCATCAGCGCGTCCGGGTCGATGGGGAAGCCGTCGTCGGCCATCCGGCGGGCCATCTTCTCCAGCCGCACCCGGCGCTCCGCGCGCAGCCGGGACTGCTCGGCCACGATCGCCGGGGCCTGCGGGTCGTAGAGGTAGCCCAGCAGGTGCACGGTGCACGTGCCACCCCGGCCGTCGTCCGAAAGGCAGGACAGTTCAGCCCCTCTGACCAGCGTCAACCCGCTCGGCAACGCATCGGCCGCCGCATTCCAGCCACCGGTGGTGTCATGGTCGGTCAGCGCCACCACGTCGAGGCCCACGCGGGCCGCGTTGGCGACCAGCTCGGCCGGGGTGTCGGTGCCGTCGGAAACCGTGGAGTGGGTGTGCAGGTCGATGCGCATCAGACCATTGTCGGCCATCGCCCGATGTCGCCTGGACGCCGTATGTCCGGTCGGCCGGTCAGGGCACCAGCTTCTTGCCGCGCGCGGCGCGCTGGGCCTTGATCATCGAGAACCGCTCGGACTGCGCCTTCTTGTCCCCGAAGACCAGTTCGGAGATCGCGTCGTAGACGCGTTCCGGGTGCGGTAGGTACTCGATCCGGTTGAGCGCCTGAATCTGCCCGGCCGACTCGACCACCAGCGTGCCGTAGCCGAACATCCGGCCGGTGGCGCTGCGCTCGTAGGTCAGGTCGGTGACCTTGCTGATCGGCATCATCGCCACTCTGGTGGTGAACACGCCGGTGATCAGCATGAACCGTTTGTCGGTCACCACGATCCGCTCGACCCACCAGTCCACCACGACATAGGCGAACCGCAGCACGACCAGCAAAGCGGCGTACCACAGCACGTTCTGGAAGATTCCCGAATCGATCGGCAACAAGTACGAGACCATCACCGCGACGGCCAGCAACGCGGCCGCCTCGAAGACGTCCCAGGCCACGAACGACCAGTGCCGCCGCACTCTGATGACACGCCGTTCGGAGGGAAGGAGGTACTCGTCGGGATCCCGTGGCGCGAACATAAGGACAGTATCCCGCAGTTCGCGTCAGAACAGGGTCTTGACGAAGGTGACCACCGCTTCGGCCGCGTTCTTCAACATGGTCAGTATGTGGTCGACCAGGCTCGATGCCTGCTCTGGCGCGCTGATCAGGAAAAACAGCACCAGCGCGACAGCCGCCCAGGTCAGGAGCTTCTTGAGGTTCATGTGATCAACCCCGCCTGCTAGGTACACCCGTGTGGTGCTCGTTCAAGAACGTTTTACCGTACTCAGCGACGCTTCGGGACCGTTCCAGAATTTCGTACCGGACCGGGGTAAGCCGACCGTGCAAATGACGCGTGCCATTACCCTTGGTGATCGTGACAGGGGTCGAGAACACGGCAATCAGGTGTGTCGGAGCTATCACTCGAAACTCCGCTGGCAGGCTGCTACTGGTACGACGCGGGCACGATCCGCACCGGGGCCGGTGGTCGATACCGGGGGGCCGGGTCGAGGCTGGAGAAACAGACAGTGACGCTCTGCGGCGGGAGATGATCGAGGAGACCGCGCTGCGCGTGTCGGTCGGCGCGCGGGTCGGATGGGTGTTGCGGGGTGGGTTCGAGATCCACGACTACGCGTGCACCGTCGAGTCCGGGCAGGCGCGGGCCGGGGACGACGCCGCCGAACTCCGCTGGGTTTCGGATGCGGAGTTCGGCGAAATGGACGCCGCCGATGAACTGGTCCCCCGGCTGGCCGAATCATTGCGCGACTGGGGAATCGTGCCCTGAACCCCAAGGCGAAGTAAAAGCGATTCGCATTCACGTCAGCCGCAACCGGGAAACCCGGAACCTGGGTGCCGAGCGCGGCGAAGCCGGCCGGCCAACGAGCCCGCTCGCACAGCGACCGAAGAACCACCGGCCGGGTCAGCCCAGCCACTCCATCCGTTCCCCATGATTGGCCGTCCGCGCCAGCGCCTGCGCGTCCGGCTTCCCATCCACCCACCGCACCAGCCCCAACGTGGCCACCGCGTTGTGCCCGTCGTAGGCCAGATCAGCCCGATCGGGCAGCACCAGGTGCAGCCCGGCCTCGTAGGCCTCCTGACTGACCCACCACAACGGCCGCGTGGTCGACAGCGCCGCCAGCGCGGCCACGAACTCGGCCCGGCGCGACGCGGGCAGGTACGGCAGCACGTGGCTGTTGAACACCACCAGCGGCAGCTCCTCCGGCACGCGCGCGGCCGCGGCGGCCAGGTCGGCGACCGCGTCGCCGGTGACGAACTCGGGGCGGTCCTTGGCCTGCGCGGCGGCGGCCATGTTCAGCAGCCGCACCCGCTCCGGCTGGTCGGGCCACACGCAGGCCTCCAGCCAGGCCAGCTGCTCCTCGTCGGTCACGTCCACCGGGTGCAGGTCCAGCCCGACCTTGGCCCCCACCGACAGCTTGCGCGGCAGCGGCGGCTTTTTCGCCCCCTTGGCCAGCCGGAGCGCGCAGGACAGCACCACCGCGGCCTTGGCCGGCCCGGCCACCACCTGCTCGCCCTCTTCGGCCTGGTAGCGGTAGCCGTAGCGGTCCAGGCCGAGCAGCAGCCCGGCGCTGGTGCCGACCTCAAGCAACCCGATCGGCCCCCCGCCGGCCTCCTTGGCCGCCCGGACCACCGCCGGGTACAGCAACCCGGCCCGGCGCACCTCGTTGGTCTGCGTGGCCCGGGCGCCGATCAGCTCGCGCATCCTGTCCGCACGATCGAGCACGAACGACCGGAACGTCGGCCAGGTCGTGTTGTCCACGCCGTACTCCCCGCCCACCGACGGGTAGTAGTGGGCCAGCTGGCTGATCGGGTCGGCCAGCACCAGCCGGTGGGCGGCGGCGAAGAACAGGGTGGCCCGGGCCCGCTCCGGCTCGGCGACGGTGAGCAGGCCGGCCACCTCGTCGTCGGCGGCGGCCGCCTCGGCCAGGTGCGCGTACAGCGGCGACTCCGGTTGCGCCTCCTGGGTCACGAACGTCCGAAACCGCCTGCACACCACGTCGAGCGGGGTCGGCACCGGTTCTACTCCTTCGGTTCGGGCCGTCCGGGCTGCTCACCACCGCGAGTCTCGCCGTACGCGCGCTTGGGCACCATGACCTTGCGCCGGAACACGCAGACGACCGTGCCGTCCTGCTTGTAGCCCCGGGTCTCCACGTACACGACGCCGCGGTCGTCCTTGGACTTGGACGGCGTCTTGTCCAGCACCTCGGTCTCACCGTAGATCGTGTCACCGTGGAAGGTCGGCTTCACATGTTTGAGCGATTCGACTTCCAGGTTCGCGATCGCCTTGCCGGACACGTCGGGCACCGACATGCCCAGCAGCAGCGAGTAGATGTAGTTGCCGACCACGACGTTCTTGCCGAAGTCGGTGGTCTCGCCCGCGTAGTGCGCGTCCAGGTGCAGCGGGTGGTGGTTCATGGTGATCAGGCAGAACAGGTGGTCGTCGTACTCCGTGACCGTCTTGCCCGGCCAGTGCTTGTACACCGCACCGACCTCGAACTCCTCGTAGTAGCGACCGAACTGCATGCCCCTGCCTCCTTGAACCACGTCTGCGATGACGGACTGGGAGCACAGTCTGTCCCGGAATGGCGTAACGTGTACGTCCGGTGTGTCGACAACGACACTGACGGGTCAACGATCTTCGGGAGGTGAGGAACGCATATGAGCGAACCGCCCAGTAACGCAGGTCACGATAGTCGCCGCGTCCCCACCGGAAGGGCCCCTCGCCGAAGCTAGGTCCTCACGATCCCGGCTGGGACGCGTCGTGCGCGGTGTTGTCCGCGTCACCACCCGGCCCGACGTGATCGTCTGGAGGTCCGATGCCCTCGCTTCCCTCGCTCGGCGGCCTGCGTGGCCGCACGGCGCGTGCGCACCGCGCCGGCCGTGCCGCGGCGCCCATCCCGATCGACGCCCACGTGGTGGACTGCGGTGTGTACGTCGAGGGCAAGCGACTGCCCGGGCGATGGACGCACACCGAGGCCGTGGAAGAGGTGCGCGAGCGGCGCGCCGGGTTCGTCTGGATCGGTCTGCACGAGCCGACGGCTGATCAGATCGAGGGCATCGCGGAGACCTTCGGGCTGCACAAGCTGGCCGTGGAGGACGCGGTGCAGGCGCACCAGCGGCCCAAGCTGGAGCACTACGACGACACGCTGTTCATGGTGCTCAAGACGCTGAAGTACGTGGACCACGAGTCGCCGACCACGGCCAACGAGATCGTCGAATCCGGCGAACTGATGGCGTTCCTCGGCCGGGACTTCATCATCACGGTGCGGCACGGCAACCACTCCGGGCTGGCCCAGCTGCGCCTGCAGCTGGAGTGCGAGCCGGAACACCTGCGCACCGGTCCGGCCGTGGTGCTGCATGCGATGACCGACCGGGTGGTGGACAACTACCTGGCGGTGACCGAGTCGATCGAGGCCGACATCGACGAGGTGGAGGCGCGGATCTTCGCGCCCCGCACGGTGATCGGCTCGGAGCCGATCTACCTGATGAAGCGGGAAGTGCTGGAGATGCGCCGCGCGGTGATGCCGCTGGCGCAGCCGATCCGGCAGCTGGCCGAGAGCGAGACCCGGCTGGTGCCCGCGGCGGTGCGGTCCTATTTCCGGGACGTGCACGACCACCTCACCACCGTGGCCGAGCGGGTGGTCGGCTTCGACGAGCTGCTGACCACCCTGGTCGACGCGACGCTGGCCAAGATCAGCCTGCAGCAGAACACCGACATGCGAAAGATCACCGCCTGGGCGGCGATCATCTCGATCCCGACCATGGTGGCCGGCATCTACGGCATGAACTTCACCGATATGCCGGAACTCAAATGGAAATTCGGTTATCCCATGGCATTGCTGGTCATTCTGGCCGCCTGCCTGGTGCTGTACCGAATATTCCGCAGGAACGACTGGCTGTAGGTCCGTCTCGTTTCCTGCTTGATCTTTCCGTGTTGGAGGTGCCGATCATGGGCATGCGCATCAAGAACATGCGGTTCTGGCTGCTCACCCTCTCCGTGGTCTGGATCGCCACGGTCTCCGCCCTCATCGTGGACGGTCACTGAGCCCGGCGGCGCGACAGCGTGGTGCAGGCGGCCATCACCTCGGTCGGGGCGGTTTTCCCGGCACTGCTTTGGCGATGGCGATGCTGGTGTGCCTGTGTATCAGCACGGGTTTCTCACAACTCGCCCCGCAATGGGCGGGCGCGGTCCAGGACCCGATCGGCATAGTTGTCCAGCAATCGGGTGCCCAACTGCTGCGAATAACCCAGCGCGATCGCCCACAGCAGCAGCGCGGGCTGGGTGCGCAGGCTGGTGATGCCCTCGGCCACGCCCGCACCAAGGGCCAGCAGGCCGATCACGGCCAGCAGCGCCCCCAGCAGCACCTTGATCAGCGCCTGGTAGCCCACCAGCACGTACGGGGACAGGCTGGGCCGCCTGCGCAGCAACAGCACCACGGTGGCCACCGCGGCCCCGGCCGCGCCCATCAGCAGCACCAGCCAGACCTCGACCGGCGCCGGGCTGGTCCCGCCGGTCGCGCACAAGGACTGGTGGGTGTCCGGGTCGGCGGGCGCGCACATGGGCAGGAACTGCGGGCGCACCGAGCCGAGCACGCCGAAACTGAGGTTCAGCACGGCCAGCACGGCCGCGGCGAACACCATCTTGTTGCGCAGCGCCCGGGTCGCCGCGTGCACCTCGTCGGAGATGTCGAAGCTGGCCCGCAGTGCGTCCACCAGCACCACGCGGTCCGCCTCGGTGGGCGGGGTTTCCGGTTGCAGGGCAAGCAAAGCCTGCCTTCGCCGGTCTGGCTCGGGCAGCACGTAGGCCACCCGCTCGCACAGGCCGGGCAGCCGCGCGGCCAGGTTCGGCTCGGCCGCCGCCAGCGCCACCTCGGCGTCGTGCAGCGCCCGCCAGCAGCGCTCCACCCGCCAGCCCGACCACCACGACCCGGGCCGCCGCCACCAGCGGTCGGTGTGGTCCAGGGTCGCGTCGACCACGTCCAGCGCGGCGGCCGCGGCGGCCCGCTCCCGGTCGATGCCGGGCACGCCGGGAAGGGCGG
Organism: Pseudonocardiaceae bacterium; assembly: GCA_035551355.1. GTDB lineage: Bacteria > Actinomycetota > Actinomycetes > Mycobacteriales > Pseudonocardiaceae > DATATV01. Next base: position 31,716 of record DASZNF010000074.1, read on the forward strand.
CCAGATCGGTGCGGGCCCGGCGCACCCGGGACTCGACGATCAGCCGCCAGTCGGTGGTGTCGGCGACGGGCTCGGGATGAGTCAACGCGGGAGGCTCGGTCACGGGCCGGCTCAGGTCTGGTTGGGCTGCGCGCGCATGGCCAGCTTGGCCACCAGGTCCCGGGCCTTCTCGGCGTTGCGCGGCTGGCACAGCACGTCGTAGCGGCCGGCCACCAGCTGGCTGGCCGACTGGAAGTCGCGTCGGCGGCGAGTGGAGGCGTAGCCGGCGGCGGCGAACACCAGGCCGAACACCAGCCCGGCCAGCAGGCCGACGAAGATCGGCGCGAACGAGCCGTTCTGGCCGTCGAACAAGCCCAGCAGCAGCCCTACGAACAGGCCGAACCAGGCGCCGGACACCGCCCCGGTGGACAGCACCCGGCCCCAGGACAGCCGCCCGGTGACCCGCTCCACCAGCATCAGGTCAATCCCGACGATGGTCACCTCCTGGACCGGGAAGTCGTGGTCCGCCAGGTAATCCACGGTCTTCTGCGCCTGCTCGTAGTTGTCGTACGAGCCGACCGGCCACCCGGTCGGCCGGGTGGGCAACCGCGGGACGCCGGGGCGCGCACCGGCCCCGGAGAACGAACTGGTCACCGACATCACCCCATCGTGGGAACCGACATCCTTTTCCCACCATATTGCCAATCTCGGACAGACCGCGCGATCGGGTCCGCGCGATCACCTCCGAGCACCGGCCGGGCGGGGTTCAGCGGGCCTTGTACTCGCGCAGCAGACCGCGGCTGATGATGGTCTTCTGGATCTCGCTGGTGCCCTCGCCGATCAGCAGGAACGGCGCTTCGCGCATCAGCCGCTCGATCTCGTATTCCTTCGAATAGCCGTAGCCGCCGTGGATGCGGAAGGACTCCTGGGTCACCTCGGCGCAGTACTCGCTGGCGATGAGCTTGGCCATCCCGGCCTCGACGTCGTTGCGGCTGCCCGCGTCCTTCAGCCGGGCCGCGTTGACCATCATCAGGTGCGCGGCCTCGACCTTGGTGGCCATCTCGGCCAGTTTGAACGCGATGGCCTGGTGCTCGGCGATGGCCTTGCCGAAGGTCTTGCGCTGCTGGGCGTAGTCCACGGCCAGTTCGAAGGCGCGAATGGCGATGCCGCAGGCGCGCGCGGCGACGTTGACCCGGCCGACCTCGACGCCGTCCATGAAGGCCGGGAAGCCCTTGCCGGTCACCTCGCCGAGCACCGCGCCCGCGGGCACCCGGAAGCCGTCGAACACGGCTTCGGTGGTGTCCACACCCTTGTAGCCCATCTTGTCGATCTTGCCCGGGATGGTCAGGCCGGGCAGCACCTCGCCGAAGCCCGAGGGCTTCTCGATCAGGAACGCGGTGAGGTTCTGGTGGGCCTTCTCCGCGCCCTCGTCGGTCTTGGCCAGCAGCGCGATCAGGTTGGAAGAGCCGCCGTTGGTCAGCCACATCTTGGCGCCGTCGATGACGTACTCGTCGCCCTCGCGCCTGGCCTTGGTCTTGATCGCGGCCACGTCGGAGCCCAGATCCGGCTCGGACATGGAGAACGAGCCGCGCACCTCGCCGGTTGCCATGCGCGGCAACAGGTTCTGCTTCTGCTCGTCGGTGCCGTGCTGCTTGATCATGTGGGCGACGATGAAGTGGGTGTTGATCACACCGGACACACTCATCCAGCCGCGCGCGATCTGCTCGACCACCAGGGCGTAGGTGAGCAGCGATTCGCCGAGCCCGCCGAACTCCTCGGGAATTGTCAGACCGAACAGGCCCATTTCCTTCATTCCCTCGACGATGTCCGTCGGGTATTCGTCGCCGTGCTCCAAAGTCTGGGCGTTGGGAATGATCTCCTTGTCCACGAAATCGCGGACCGTGGAGATGATTTCCTGCTGGACCTCGGTGAGTCCGGCGGTCTGAGCGAGGCGGGCCATCGTTGCTCCCAATTCGTCGCACGGCGCGGTGAAGTTACCGAGCAGTATGGCAGTTGAGCCAGATGCCAAACGTATGAGCGTGCTCACCCGGTCGCTGAACCGATCCGGTGCCCACCAGCGGCAATACCCCGGCCGGGTGACTAACCGGCGACCAGTTCGAGCTCCTGGCCGCACTCCCGGCAGTCGTCGGCGAGCACGTAGACGTCCTCGCCACAACCGGTGCACTGGCGGAAACTACGGTCGAACAGGCTGTCCCGATCCGGCCGGCGGCCCCACAGACGCCACCGACGCTCTCCGGTAACCCGGTGTTTACCCATGCCTAGAGCATCACCCGATGCGGGGTGATCAACACAAGTCATCAACCGTTATCTGTGCGTTATCTCACGACCAGTGACCGACTTCTGCTACGCGGTGTCACCGGATGCCTGCGCTGGGATGCCGGTGGCCGGTTCCGGGCCGATGCCGTTGGCCGCCGGATCACCCTCGTGGGCGGGCGGAGCCACCGCCGGTGGCTCCCCGACCGCGGTCTTCTCGGCGGTCGCCGGAGCGGCCTCGGAAGGCGGGTTGGTGCGCTGGTCCAGGAAACGCAGCAGCTCCACCGGGAAGGGCAGCACCAGCGTGGAGTTCTTCTCCGCGGCCACCTCGACCACCGTCTCCAGCAGGCGCAGTTGCAGCGCCGATGGCGTGTCCGCCATCCGGGCGGCGGCCTGGGCAAGTTTGGTCGAGGCCTGCAGTTCGCCGTCGGCCGAGATCACCCGGGCCCGGCGCTCACGCTCCGCCTCGGCCTGCCGGGACATGGAGCGCTTCATCGCCTCCGGCAGCGCCACGTCCTTGATCTCCACCCGGTCGATGTGGATGCCCCAGTCCAGCGCCGGACTGTCGATCATCAGCTCGAGGCCCTGGTTGAGCTTCTCCCGGTTGGCCAGCAGATCGTCCAGTTCGCTCTTGCCGATGATCGAGCGCAGCGAGGTCTGTGCGACCTGCAGCACGGCGAACCGGTAGTCCTGCACGTTCACCACGGCCAGCACCGGCTCGATGACCTTGAAATACACGACGGCGTCCACCCGCACGGTGACGTTGTCCCGGGTGATGCCGTCCTGCGCGGGGACCGGCAGAGTGACGATCTGCATGTTCACTTTCCGCATGCGATCGGCGACCGGCACGATCAGCGCCAGCCCCGGCTCGCGCGGTCCGCGCAGCACCCGGCCGAACCGGAAGACCAGTCCGCGCTCGTACTGCTTGACCACGCGCAGTCCCGCGCCCGCATAGACGACGGCCACCGAACCCAACGCGAGTAACACATCGACCAGGACCATGGCGTGCTCCTGCCGGCCGGCGCGGCCGACCGGCAGCCTGTGTCCGGCCGCATCCGCATCGACGATGTTACGCCGGTCACAGCCGGATGCGGATCTCTCGGGCGTCTCTCGATTGTCTTACGGCCGCACCGGAAACACCGCGGCCCGGCGCGCCGTCGAGCGCACCTGGCCGCGGGAAATCGATCAGTCCTCCGGCGGGGTCCAGCGGTCGCCGCGGCTCATGCCGGCCGCGCGGCCCTTGCCCGCGATCACCAGCGCCATCTTGCGGGACGCCTCGTCGATCATCTCGTCGCCGAGCATGGCCGAGCCTTTCTTTCCGCCCTGCTCCGAGGTGTAGTACTCGTAGGCGTCCAGGATGTTCTCGGCGTGGTCGTAGGTCTCCTGCTTCGGGCTGAACACCTCGTTGCAGGCCTCCACCTGACCGGGGTTGAGCACCCACTTGCCGTCGAAGCCGAGCGCGGCCGCCCGGCCGGCCACCCGCTTGAACCCGTCGACATCGCGGATCTGCAGGTACGGACCGTCGATGGCCTGCTTGTCGTAGGCCCGCGCGGCCATCAGGATGCGCATCAGGATGTAGTGGTAGGCGTCGCCCACGTCGTAGCCGGGCGGCTGCTCGCCGACCACAAGGGACTTCATGTTGATGCTGGCCATGAAGTCGGCCGGCCCGAAGATGATGGTCTCCACCCGGGGCGAAGCCTGGGCGATGTCGTCGACGTTGATCAGGCCCTTGGCGTTCTCGATCTGCGCCTCGATGCCGATCCGGCCGATCTCGTAGCCCATGGTCTTCTCGATCTGGGTCAGCAGCAGATCCAGCGCGCGGACCTGATCGGCGGTCTGCACCTTGGGCAGCATGATGCAGTCCAGGTTGGCGCCTGCGCCCTCGACCACCTCGACCACGTCGCGGTAGGTCCACTCGGTGGTCCAGTCGTTGACCCGGACCACCCGGATCTTCTCGCCCCAGCCGCCGTCGTTCAGCGCGGCCACGATGTTCTTGCGCGCACCCGGCTTGGCCAGCGGCGCGCACGCGTCCTCCAGGTCCAGGAACACCTGGTCCACGGCCTGTCCCTTGGCCTTCTCCAGGAAGCGCGGATTGCTGCCCGGCACGGCGAGGCAGGAACGGCGGGGACGAAGGCGGTCGACCATCACAAACCTCCGGGACGGGGACGAGATCATTCGGGCGGGCGTTACCCCTGGGTAACCAATTGTGCCGATGGTGACACGCCCATCAGGCCCCCGCCATTCGCCTGAGTCAGCCGTCACAGCCGGATGTGACGGGGAACAAACCTGCCCTACCGGACACCCGCTGACGTTCCGCACCCACCCGGTCACATTCGGCGGGAATCCGCATGCATTCCTGTCGGGACAGTGTATTGGACCGAATCACCCCTTACCATGCTCGCGTGCGCACCAACGGCATGCGTCCAAACAGCGCAATGTTCGCGGATTCCTGGTTCGCCTCCAGGCGAATTCGCGGCCGGACAACGGCGCCGCCACCCGGTTGAATTCCGAAACTGTCCAGTACCGACTACTCTCGGCGGCCTTGATGATCACCATTCCCGGCCCGTTCGCCGCACGCATCGCCCGGGACGAGGGCGCACCCGGCCGACGCTGGCTGGCCGAACTGCCCCGCCTGGTCGACGACGTGTGCGAGGACTGGGCGCTGCGGCCGGCCGGCGACCCGCTGCACGGTTACGTCGCGATCGTCCTGCCGGTCACCCGCGCCGACGGCACCCCGGCCATGCTCAAGATCTCCTGGCGGGACGCGGAAACCGCCGACGAACCGGTCGCCCTGGCCACCTGGAACGGCGAGGGCGCGGTGCTGCTGCTGGAGCGCGACGACGTCCGCGGCGCGTTGTTGCTGGAACGCCTGGAATCCCGCCGGTCGCTGGACGACGAGCCGATCGAGGCGGCGGTCACCGTGGCCGGCGGACTGCTGCGCCGGCTGGCCGTGCCCGCGCCCGCGTTGCGCCGCACCCTGCCGGAACTGGCGCGGCGGTGGATCGTCGAATTGCCGGAAGAAAACGCGAAATTGGGCGATCCGGTGCCGAAACCGTTGCTGGACAAGGCAATCGACTACTGCCGGGAACTCGGGCCGAGCGCCGCGGCGCAACTGGTCAACGAGGATCTGCACTATTTCAACGTGCTCGGCGGAATTCGCGAACCGTGGCTGCTGATCGACCCGAAGGTGCTTTCCGGTGACCCCGAATTCGGACTGGTTCCGTTGCTGTGGAACAGATTCGGCCTGATGGACGGGGACTCCGGCGTGCGCGACCGGCTGGCCGCGCTGGTGGAGATCGCCGAACTGGACGCCGAACGGGCCCGCGGCTGGACCCTGGTGCGCGCGGTGGACAACTGGCTGTGGACGTGCGCGCACGACGGTTTCCCGACCGCCGAGGCGTGCGCCCGGATCGCCGCCGCCCTCGCCGGGTGAGCACCGGCCCTGTGGCGTTAGCCTGACCCTATGGCAGCCGTGAACAGGGTGTTTGCCGCCCGATTGACCGGTCTGCCGGTCTTCGGGCCGGACGGAGAATCGGTCGGCAAGGTCCGCGACGTGGTCGCGGGCCTGCGGGCCGACCGAAATCCACCCCGTGCTCTGGGCATAGTGGTGGAACTGACCACCCGGCGCCGAATATTCGTGCCGATGCTGCGGGTCAATTCCATCGAACCGAACGCGGTCGCACTGGCCACCGGATCGGTGAATTTGCGGCGATTCACCCAGCGCCCCAACGAGGTACTCGTGGTCGGCCAGCTGCTGGACGCGCGGGTGCACCTGGTCGGCTCCGGCGCGGGCGCCACGGTGATCGACGCCGGCATGGAACGGGTGCGCACCCGGGACTGGCTGTTCACCAAGCTGGCCGTGCAGGAACGCAGTGGCCGGCTGTCCCGGCGCGGGCCGGTGAAGGTGCTGGCCTGGGAGGACGTCCGCGGACTGCGGCTGGCCGAATTGTCCGGGCAGCCCCAGGCCGCGCAGCAACTGCTCGCGGTGTTCGACACCATGCGCGCGGTCGACGTGGCCGGCGCGCTGCTGGACCTGCCGGCCAAGCGGCGCTACGAGGTGATCGACGCGCTGGACGACGAGCGGCTGGCCGACGTGCTGGAGGAGCTGCCCGAGGACGACCAGAAGGACTTCCTGGCCCACCTGCACGAGGAACGGGCCGCCGACGTCCTGGAGGCGATGAATCCCGACGACGCGGCCGACCTGCTGGCCGGGCTGCCCGAGCCGGAGAAGGAACGGCTGCTGGCGCTGATGGAGCCCGAGGAGTCCGAGCCGGTCAAGCGGCTGCTGCAGTACTCCTCGGACACCGCCGGTGGTCTGATGACGCCGGAACCGGTGGTGCTCACCCCGGACGCCACCATCGCCGAGGCGCTGGCCATGGTGCGCAACGCCGATTTCACCCCGGCCCTGGCCAGCATGGTGTTCGTGTGCCGCCCGCCCACCGCCACCCCGACCGGCCGCTACCTGGGCTGCGTGCACCTGCAGCGGCTGCTCCGCGAACCACCGTCGGACCTGGTGGCCGGAGCGCTGGACACCGACCTGGCCCAGCTCTCCCCGGACGACACGCTGGCCGACGTGACCCGCTACTTCGCCGCGTACAACCTGGTGTGCGCGCCGGTGGTGGACGACCAGGAGCACCTGGTCGGCGCGATCACCGTGGACGACGTGCTGGACCACCTGCTGCCGGAGAACTGGCGGGAGACCGGCCTGCACGACAACCATCCCGCCCCCGAGGCCGTCATCGACGCCGAGCCCGCCGCCGCCCCCGATGCCGCTCCCACGGAGGAGTCCAGCCATGCCTGAACTGACCGCCCGCCGCCGGCTGGACCAGCCGCGCCGCCCTCGCAGGCTGACCGTCTCCCTGGATGTGGACCCGGAGGCGTTCGGCCGGTTCTCCGAACGGCTGGCCCGGTTCATGGGCACCGGCACGTTCCTGTTCTGGCAGACGCTGATCGTGATCGTCTGGATCTCGCTGAACCTGGCCTCGGCCGCGCTGCGCTGGGACCCCTACCCGTTCATCCTGCTCAACCTGGCCTTCTCCACCCAGGCCGCGTACGCCGCGCCGCTGATCCTGCTGGCCCAGAACCGGCAGGACGACCGGGACCGGATCGCGCTGGAGGAGGACCGGGTGCGGGCCGGGCAGACCAAGGCCGACACCGAATATCTGGCCCGCGAGCTGGCCTCGCTGCGGCTGGCCGTCGGCGAGATCGCCACCCGCGACTACCTGCGCGGCGAACTGGACCGGCTGCGGGCCGAACTGGCCGACGAGGTCAAGCCGCGCAAACGCAAGGGCAGTCACCCGAGCGCGGAGCTGGTCCGCGACTCGGCCGCCTGGGACGACGGGGCCTGAGTCAGCGCGGTCGCGGTCAGTCACTGTCGGCCAAGCGCTGTCGGCCAAAAGGCTGTCGGTCAGTCGCTGTCGGCCAGGCGTTCGCAGGCCCGGCCCAGCGGATCCAGCTCCTCGGGATCGAGCACCTCGACGAAGTGACGAACGACACCGGACAGGTGCACGCCAGTGGCCGCGCGCAGCCGGTCCAGACCGGCCTCGGTGAGCACGGCCACCACCCCGCGGCCGTCGGAGTCGACCGGGCCGCGCTGCACCAGCCCGTCCCGCTCCAGCCGGTCCACCAGCCGGGTCACCCCGGACCGGGACAGCAGCACCGCGTCGGCCAGCTCGGTCATCCGCAATCGCCGCCCGGGTGCCTCGGCCAGCTGGACCAGCACGTCGTAGGAGGCCAGCGACAGCCGCTGGGCGGCCAGCAGCTCGGCCTCAAGGGCGCGGATGACCTTGGCGTGGGCCCGCAGGAACGAGCGCCAGACGTGGAGTTCCTGCTGCCGCAGCATGCGGGTGGCACCCTGACTAGGCACAAGGACTGATGCTACGGAATGCGACCGGCTTCGCGTGGGCGGACCGGCCGATCCGGTTGATCGAATCGCCGGTCGCGGCGGGAGAGATCGCCGATCGCGGCGGGACAGAACGTGACCGAACTGACCGGTAACCTCGGCGCGCCGGGCACGGGTCGTAGCATGGGGCGGTGACCAGCGTGCAGAACATGCCCAGCACCGACGACGTCCGCACCGCCCTGGCCGGCGTGCAGGACCCGGAGATCCACAAGCCGATCACCGAGCTCGGCATGGTCAAGGACATCACCGTGCAGCCGGACGGCCTGGTCGTGGTCGCGGTCTATCTCACCGTCGCCGGCTGTCCGCTGCGGGACAAGATCACCCAGGACGTGACCGCGGCGGTGTCCGCGCTGTCCGGGGTGCGCGAGGTCCGGGTCGACCTGGACGTGATGTCCGACGAGCAGCGCACCAAGCTGCGCCAGTCGCTGCGCGGCGACGCCAAGGAACCGGTCATCCCGTTCGCCCAGCCCGGCTCGCTGACCCGGGTCTACGCCGTGGCCTCGGGCAAGGGCGGGGTCGGCAAGTCCAGCGTGACGGTCAACCTGGCGGTGGCCATGGCCAAGCGCGGGCTGTCGGTGGGCGTGGTGGACGCCGACATCTACGGCCACTCGGTGCCGCGCATGCTCGGCGCGCGGGAGAAGCCGACCAAGGTCGACACCATGATCATGCCGCCGCAGGCCCAGGGCGTGAAGGTCATCTCCATCGGCATGTTCACCCCGGGCAACACCCCGGTGGTGTGGCGCGGCCCGATGCTGCACCGCGCACTGCAGCAGTTCCTGGCCGACGTGTTCTGGGGCGACCTGGACGTGCTGCTGCTGGACCTGCCCCCGGGCACCGGCGACATCGCCATCTCGGTGGCCCAGCTGATCCCGAACGCGGAGATCCTGATCGTCACCACCCCGCAGCAGGCCGCCGCCGAGGTGGCCGAGCGGGCCGGCGCGATCGCGCTGCAGACCCGGCAGCGGGTGGCCGGCGTGGTGGAGAACATGTCCTGGCTGGAGATGCCCGACGGCAGCCGGATGGACGTGTTCGGCAGCGGCGGCGGCCAGGTGGTGGCCGACTCGCTGACCAAGTCCATCGGGGCCAAGGTGCCGCTGCTGGGCCAGGTGCCGCTGGACCCGCGGCTGCGCGAGGCCGGGGACGCCGGCGAGCCGATCGTCACCGCCCAGCCGGAAGCGCCGGCCGCGCAGGTGCTGACCGAGATCGCCACCGGGCTGTCCACCCGCTCCCGCGGGCTGGCCGGGCGGCTGCTGTCGGTCTCCCCCGCCGGTCGGTGAGGTCCGTTACCTGACAACGCAGAAAGGGGTTGTCCGCCGAGTGCGGGCAACCCCTTTTGGCGTGCCGGCCGGGCTCATTTCGTCGTGCCGGCCGGGCTCAGGTCTCAGGTGGAGTCGGGGTCGAACGGGGGGCGCTCGCCGGGCGCCAGCGGCGGCTGCTGGCTGGCCGGGGCCGGGTAGCCGTTGGGCTTCACGCCGTTGCTGCCGTTCGAGCCGTTGGCGGTGGCGGCCGCGCCGGGCAGGCCGTCGATGCGCAGATCCTCGCGCGGGTCGTAGCCGCCGGTGGCGTCCAGCAGGTGCTTGGTGATCGTGGTGCGCGGGTTGAAGCTGCGCAGTTCGCGCAGGTCCTCCAGTGGCTTGCGCAGATCGTCGAACTCCGGGCCCAGCTCGGACTTGAGCTGATCGCGGGCGCCGGTGGCGTAGTCGCGCACCTGGCGCACGGTGCGGCCCAGCCAGGCCGCCGCGCCGGGCAGCCGCTCCGGGCCGAGGATGAACAACCCAGCGACGATGAGGACGAGGAACTCGCCCCAGCTGATGTCAAACATCCCTCGGCACCTCCGGACGGGCCGCGGACCCCAGTGGGCCACGCGGTTTCAGCCTAACGTGTCAATCCGACCCCAGGGTCACCGAAACCGTGTGCTGTTGACCCTGCCGGTCGAACACCACCGGCACGGTCTGCCCCGGATCGTGGTCGATGATGGCCACCTGGAGCTCGTCCGAGCCGCTGATGGACCGCCCGTCGAACCGGGTGATCACATCGCCCTCCTGGATGCCCGCGGCCGCCGCGGCGCTGCCCGCCTGCACGTTGTCCACCTGGGCGCCCTGCGAGGTGGTCGCGGACACCGGTTTGGTGTTGACGCCGAGGGTGGCGTGCTTGACCCCGCCGGTCTGGATCAGCTCGTTGGCGATTTTGCGGGCCTGGTCCACCGGGATGGCGAAGCCGAGGCCGATGTTGCCGCCGGTGCTGTCCGAGCCGCTGTTCACCGTCTGGATCGCCGAGTTGATGCCGACCAGCGCGCCGGAGGAGTCCACCAGCGCGCCGCCGGAGTTGCCCGGGTTGATCGCCGCGTCGGTCTGGATGGCGTCGTAGACCACGCTCGGGCCGCCGTCCTCGCTGGGCAGCACGGTCGGCCGGTGCAGCGCGGACACGATGCCCGAGGTGACCGTGCCGGCCAGGCCCAGCGGCGAGCCGATGGCGATCACCGAGTCGCCGGCCTGCAGGTTGTTCGCGGTGCCGAGCTGGATCACGGTGAGTTTGGTGGCGTTGACCTTCAGCACGGCCAGGTCGGTGACCGGATCGCGGCCCACGATCGCGGCCGGCACCCGGACCCCGTTGGAGAACACCGCGGTGATGGTGCTGCCCTGGTTCTGCGCGGCCGCGGCGATCACGTGGTTGTTGGTCAGCACGTAGCCGTTGCCGTCGATCACCACGCCGGAGCCGATGTCGCCGTTGCTGCCGGCCACCACCTCGATGGACACCACCGCGGGGGCCACCCGGGACACGATGTTGGCGATCGAGCCGGGCGCCCGCTCCTTGCCGGGCTGCACCGCGGCCACGTTGTCGCTGGCGTCGGTCAGCGACTGCCCGCCGCTGCCCAGCGCCCAGCCGGTCACCCCGCCGACCGCGCCGACCAGCAGCGCGACCAGTACCAGGGTGAGCAGCGCGGTCGGCTTGACCCGGCGGCCGAACAGCAGTTCCGGCACGGACAGCAGCGGCGCGGCCGGCCGCTCCGGCTGCTTCTCCTCCGGCTTGTCGGTATGGCCCACGGCGGGCGGGCCGAGCACCGCGCCCGCGCCGGGGTTGCGCCACGGATCGGTCTCGCCGTCGGCGGACCAGAAGTCGGCGTCCAGACCGGACTCGGCGGGCAGCTCTCCGGGCGGGCGCTGCAAACGCAGGTCGGCGCCACCGGCCGGGCGGCCGAACGCGGAGGCCAGCGCCTCCGGGGGCGGCGCGGCGGCGCGCACCGCGCCGCTGCTGCCGTTGTTCTGGCCGGGGTTCAGCCGGGGGCCGAACGCACCGGACACACCGACCGGGCGGCCGAACGCCTGGGCCTGGCCAGGATCCACCGAGGGGCGGTGCAGCGGTTTGGGGTGCATCCGGGGCCGGTCCGGGTCGCCGGGCTGTCCGGGCGGCCGGGGGCCGGGGGCGCTGGACTGCTGCGGATCCGGCTGTCCCGCCTGGTGCGAGCCGGGCTGCTGGGGGCCCGGCTGCTGTCCGGATTGACCGGACGGCCGCTCGCCAGGCTGATTGGGCTGCTCCGGGCCGCTCATCGCCGTCCCCGCGCTGACCGCGACCGGGCGGCCAGTGCCCCGCGCCCGATGGTTCGCTCGCTCCGCTCGCTCACTGATTCCCCGTGTCGACGCCGAAAATCTTGACCCTACCCTGCCGCATCACCGGTGAATTCGGCGTAGCGCAGGGGCGATCGGGTCAGGGACCGACCGGGGCGGCCGCGGGCCGGACACTCGTGGTCGGACTCGAGCTGGTCTCCGGGATCGCGTTCGCGGTGCGCACGTCGCCGCCCAGCGGGGTGGCGAAATTGGCCTGCACCACACCGGCCCCCGAGGTGGCGCCGTCGCCGTGCACCGGCTCGTTGGCCGGATCGGCGGGCGAGCCGAGCACGTGCGGGCCGACCATGGCCAGCGCGCCCAGCATCAGCCCGGCGGCGACCACGCCGGCGCCCTGCACGGCGCGACGTCCATGCCAGGAGCGGGAGGTGGACAGCACGCTGGAACCGGTGCCCAGCGGAGCGCTGGCCCCCAGTACCGACCCGCCGAGCGCGGACCGGGCGTCCGGGCGCTGCACGCTGACCAGCTGACCGTCCTCGGTCATGGCCAGCCGCTCGTGGGTGGTGGGAAGTTCGGTGTCCACCGGGATGTTGCGCAGCGCGGCCAGCAGTCCGGCCGACGCGCCGGGGATCTCGGCGGATTGGACCGCGGTGCGCGCCTGGCGCTGCACGGCGGTGTCGCCCGCGCACAGCGGGCAGTTGGCGATGTGCCGGGCCGCCCGGTCGCGGGCCACGTGGGACAGCTCGCCGTCCACGAAAGCGACCACGGCATCCGGCATCAGATGCTGCTCGGGCAGTGGCTTCACAGCCCAGCTGCGCATCTCGTTCATGCTGCCGCCTCCGAGGACACGACTTGGACATCCCGCCGCAACGGCAGTTGTCCGCCCATGTTCGACAAGGACCCCGGGCAGCCTACGTCAGCGCTCATCAGCGGCCTCACCTGCCATCTCCCGCCTGCGCTCCAGCGAAGCCCGCAGTGCCTGCCGGCCCCGGTGGATGCGGCTGCGCACGGTGCCCAGCTTCACGCCGAGCGTCGCGCCGATCTCCTCGTAGGACAGACCCTCCACATCGCACAGCACCACCGCGGCCCGGAACTCGGCGGGCAGCTCGTCCAGCGCCGCCTCCAGGTCGGGGTCCAGGTGGGTCTGCGAGTAGACCTGCTCGGGGCTGGGCCCGTCGCCGATCAGCCGGTCGGTGTCCTCGGGCAGGCCCTCCATGCGCAGGCGGGAGCGGCGCCGGGCCATGTCCAGGAAGAGGTTGGTGGTGATGCGGTGCAGCCAGCCCTCGAAGGTGCCGGGCTGATAGGTGGCCAGCGAACGGAAGACGCGGATGAAGGTCTCCTGCGTCAGGTCCTCGGCGTCGTGCTGGTTGCCGGACAGGCGGTAGGCCAGCCGGTAGACGCGGTCGGCGTGCTCGCGCACGATCTCGTCCCAGGAGGGCGGCGTCCACTCCCCGGCACCGCCGTCGATCCCGACAGCGGGCGGCTCGCTCACGGGAGCGGTCACTGGCGTTGGCATCGGCGGTCTGGCACCTCCACGGGCCCTGGCTCGACAGGCCCTTCGTCGCGGACAACGCGCGGCCGGACCGGGTTGTTCCCGGATCGACCGGACTGCTGCGGTGACGAGCGGACCGGCCGGGCCTGACGTTGGTGTATCCACTTTCACCCTGGGTGGTGAGCCAGGCATGAGAGGTGCCTGAGAGTGACCTGAGAATCGAGAAACCACCCGATCGACACACCTCGTAGCCCGGATGGCGGTTGGGCAATACGCGGGGCGCGCAACGGTGAATGGCCACCGTTGCGCAACAACCGGCGCGTTCATCCGTTTTTGTGACGCGACAGCGCTAATCTGCGAGCCGTGACGCCGGAGACGCGCACCACCGCCGGGGCGGACAACCCCTCGGTGCACGACTACGTGAACGGGTACCTCGTCGAGGACGAGGTGGTCGTCGCCGCGCGCGCCCGGGGCCGCGAACTGGGTTGCCCACCGGTCACCGGTGGCGGCGGCGCGGCGCTGCGCTTCCTGGCCACCGCGCTGCGGGCCAAGGCCGTGGTCGAGGTGGGCACCGGGGCCGGGGTGAGCGGGCTGCACCTGCTGTCCGGCATGGCCCCGGACGGGACGCTGACCTCGATCGACATCGAGCCGGAGTTCCAGCGGGCGGCGAGGCGCTCGTTCACCGAGGCCGGGGTGACCGCCGGGCGGATGCGGCTGATCATGGGGCAGGCGCTGGACGTGCTGCCCCGGCTCACCGACGGCGGCTACGACCTGGTGTTCTTCGACGCGGCGCGGACCGAGTACCCGCGGTATCACGAGCTGGGCGTGCGGCTGCTGCGCCCGGGCGGGGTGATCGCGTTCGACAACGTGCTGGGCGGCGGGCGGGTCACCGACGCCAACCGGCGCGATCAGGAGAGCCTGGCGCTGCGGGAGGTCGCGCGGCAGGTGCGCGACGACGACCGGCTGGTGCCGGTGATGCTGCCGATCGGCGGCGGGTTGCTGGTCGCGGCCAAGAAACTGGACGCCGAGTAGGTCCCGCTAGGCTCCGCCGGTGAGCGACAACGATCTCGACGCGCTGCTGGCCGGAGTCCGGGTGGACCCGGCGGTGCACGCCCTGCGGCCGGATTTCGCGGTGTTCACCGCGATCGTGGACGGCCTGCCCAGCGGCCCGAGCGACGCCTCCTCCGCCGGGTTGCTGTCCGCGGCGGCGGCCACGGCGACCGGCGCGCAGGACGATCCGCATCTGCTGGCCTGGCGGGAGGCGTACCGGGCGTTCGGCGCCAAACCCAACCGCACCCGCAACTCGGCCGACGCCCTGCTGCGCCGGGCCGACTCCGGACTGCCGCAGGTCAACCGGGTGGTCGACCTCTACAACGCGAGCTCGGTCGCGCACCGGCTGCCGGTCGGCGGGGAGGACTGGGACTGCTATGTGGGCACACCCCGGCTGGTGCGGGCCCGTGGCGACGAGGAGTTCGACACCGTGCGGGACGGCGCCCCGGCCACCGAGACACCGGAGCCGGGCGAGGTGGTGTGGGCCGACGACGCCGGGGTGACCTGCCGGCGCTGGAACCACCGGCAGTGCGTGCGCACCCGGCTGCGCGAGGACAGCAAGCGTGGCTTCTTCCTGCTGGAGCGGCTGGAGCCGATGCCGCTGGACACGCTGGCCGAGATCGGCGCGGAGCTGCTGGACCGGCTGACCGCGCCGGCCCCGGAGGCTCGCGTGGCGACCCGCCTGATCACCGGCGCCTGATCGGAGCTCAGCGGACAGGGGCGCCGATGGCGGTGCCGGTCAGCGGGGCGGCCGGGCGCAGCTTGCGCAGCGCCACCGCGATGACCAGCACGACCAGGATGAACGCCCCGGTGTAGCCGGTGACCCCGGACCAGCCCGCGGCCGAGAACACCACTCCGCCGAGGGTGCCGCCCACGCTGGAGCCCAGGTAGTAGCAGAACAGGTAGACCGCCGGGCCCTGCACACCCAGGGTGGCCGACCGGGCGCTGACCCAGCCGCTGGCTACCGAGTGCGCGGCGAAGAACCCACCGGTGGTGACCACCAGCCCGGCGATCACCGCGACCACGTTGCCCGCGGCCATCAGCAGCAACCCGGCCAGGGTGATCGCGGCCATGATCCACAGCATCCGGGGGCGGCCGAACCGGTCGACCAGCCGCCCGGCGCAGGCCGAGGAGATCGACCCGGCCAGGTAGACCACGAAGATCAACCCGACCACCGTCTGGGACAGGTGAAAGCCCGGGCCGAGCAGCCGGAAACCGAGATAGTTGTAGATCGTCACGAAGCAGCCCATGAGCAGGAAGCCCGCGGTGAACAGGCGCAGCAGCCCGGTGTCGGTGAACGCCCGGCCGACCGCCCCGGCCAGCTCCCGCACCTTGGGCGGCCGGGGCGCGAAACCGCGGGAGGGCACGATGGTCAGCCGGAAGGCGATGGTGCAGGCCAGCGCGACCAGGCCGACCACGGCCAGCGCCCAGCGCCAGCCCGCGACGTCGTCGACCAGGCCGGACAGCAGCCGCCCGGCCATGCCGCCGATGCCGTTGCCGGCCACGTACAGGCCCATGGCCGAGCCGAGCGAGCCGCGGTGCAGTTCCTCGGCCAGGTAGGACATGGCCACCGCCTGCAACCCGGCCAGCGCGAAACCCTGAAGGGCCCGCAGCACCAGCAGAATCGCGAAGTTCGGACTGACCGCGACGAGCAGGGACAGGACCGTCGAGGTGAACAGCGAGGTGGTCATCATCCGGGTGCGGCCGACGGTCTCGGAGACCGCGGTCAGCGGGATCATGCCGATGGCCATGGCCCCGGTGGCCACCGACACGGCCAGGCTGGCCGCGGCCGGGGACAGCGCGAACGAGCTGCTCAGCGCGGGCAGCAGGGCCTGGACGCCGTACAGCGCGGTGAAGGTGGCCAGCCCGCCGGAGAACAACGCGACGGTGATCCGGCGGAAACCGGGAGTGCCGCGACGGTGTCGTGCTTCGGGATCCAACGCTACGGAGGCCACGTGCCTCGACGTTAGAACTCGCCGAACCATCCGTCCAATACGGCAATCGGTGCCGAACAATTCATTTTTGGATCGGAGGCACTCGACCAGGTCTGGTCGGCGGGGTGACAATCCTGCATGTGTCCGATGAAACACTCGTCCAGTCGCTGGCCCCGAAACTGGCCCTGCTGCGCGCGGTGGCGCAGGAGGGGAACCTGACCAGGGCGGCGGCCCGGCTGGGCGTGCCGCAGCCGACCGCGAGCCGGTGGCTGGCCGGGCTGTCCGAAGAGCTGGGCACCCCGGTGGTGGTGCGCGACGGGCGGGGCATCCGGCTGTCCCGAGCCGGGGTGTTCCTGGCCGACGCGGCCGACCGGGCGCTGTCCGTGCTGGCCGCCGGGGTGCGGCAGGCCATCGAGGAGGTCGATCCGGAGCACGGTCAGGTGGTGCTGGCCTTCCTGCACACCCTGGGCGAGCTGCGGGTGCCGGAGTTGCTGCGGGCGTTCCGGCGGGAGCATCCGCACATCCGGTTCACCCTGGTGCAGGGCGCGCACGAGGAGTTGCTGGAACACGTCCGCACCGGCCGGGCCGACCTGGCGTTCACCGCGCCGCTGCCCGACTCCCCCGAGTTCGACGGGGTCAACCTGGACGAGCAGCAGCTGGTGGTGACCGTGCCGGTCGATCACCGGCTGGCCGGCCGGGTACGGGTGCGCATGGCCGAACTGGCCGAGGAGGCGTTCGTGGGCATGAAGCTGGGTTTCGGGCTGCGCCGGATCACCGACGACCTGGCCCGCACGGCCGGTTTCATCCCGGTGCTGGCGTTCGAGGGCGAGGAGGTGGACACCCTGCGCGGCCTGGTCGCCGCGGGCCTCGGCGTGGCCATCCTGCCCACCGCCGAACCCGGCGCGCCGCCGGGCACGGTGGAAATCCCGTTGCGCCCCAAGGCAACCCGGCGCATCTGCCTGGTCTGGGCGGTGGACCGGCCGCTGGCCCCGGCGGTGCTCACCTTCCGCGAGTTCGTCCGGACCGGTGCCTGAGCCGGTCGTCCGAGCGGTCGTCCGAGCGGTCGCCCGAGGGTCAGCGGGAGCGGTGGGCCCAGCGGGCCTCGACCTTGGCCAGCCGCCAGTAGCCGATGGCCACGGTCCACACGACGACGAACAGGCCCACGATCAGGAAGCCGACGTTGTTCAGGTTCAACCCGGCGATCCAGTCGGTGACCGGGTCGTCAAGGCCGAAGTCGTCGTGCAGCACGCCGATCAGTTCGATGCTGCCGATCACCAGGGCGACCGCGACGGACAGGCCGGTGATCGTGATGTTGTAGTAGGTCTTGCGCACCGGGTTGGCGAACGCCCAGTGGTAGGCGAAGTTCATGAACGTGCCGTCCAGCGTGTCCAGCAGGCTCATCCCGGCGGCGAACAGCAGCGGCAGCACGGCCACCGCGTACCAGGGCAGCCCGGCCGCGGCCCCGGTGCCGGCCAGGGTCAGCAGCACCACCTCGGTCGCGGTGTCGAACCCAACCCCGAACAACAACCCGATCGGGTACATCTGGCCGGGCCGGGTGATCGACCTGGTCAGCCGGCCGAGGAACCGGTTGACGAAGCCACGCTTGCCCAGCTGGTTGTCCAGCTCGGTCTCATCGAACTCGCCCCGGCGCAGGCCCTGCCACAGCCGCACGATGCCGACCAGCACCACCAGGTTCAGCAGCGCGATCAGGTACAGGAACAACCCCGAAACGCCGGTGGACACCACGCCCAGCACCAGGTGCGCGGTCGAGCCGTCGCTGGTCAGCGTGGTCACCAGGCGCGCGCCCATGGTGATCAGCACGGCCAGCACCAGCACCACGGTGGAATGCCCGAGCGCGAACCAGAACCCCACCGACACCGGCCGCCGCCCGTCGGACATCAGCTTGCGGGTGGTGTTGTCGATGGCCGCGATGTGGTCGGCGTCGAACGCGTGCCGCAGGCCCAGCGTGTAGGCGGTGACGCCGAGACCGAGGCCGAACACCTGGGTGCCCACCGTGTAGTGGTGCGGCACCACCGCGAAGACCAGGATTCCCCAGGCCACCAGGTGCAGCACCGCGATCACGGCCAGCAGGCCGCCCAGCCGCCACCAGTCTCCTCGTCCCGGACCGTCCGCTGCCATCCGACCGCCTCTCCAGCACCTCGTGGAAGGTTCCTGCGAAGTGCCGTGGCCGGTCTCCTGGCTGACGGGTCGAACGCGCCCTGCCCGCCTTCCCGGGCTTACGCCCAGTGGCTTCCCGAGCAGGGAACTCCCCGATCACAGTGGCGAGGGCCGCGTCGATCTCTCATCGACTTCCCGAACACCACGGCCCTGCGAACATAAGTGATCCCCGACCGGACTTCAACGCGTCCGATCGGGGATCACATGCCCTGTACCTGCGTGAATGCTCAGCTACGCAGCTTCGAGGAGGTCTTGCGCCACTCCACGGTGGGCCGCATGGCGTGCAGGTCGACCCGGTCCACGTGCTGCTCGGCGATGCCGAACAGCGACTGGATCAGGGTGTCGGAGAGCAGGTGCGGCTTGAGGCCGAGCTCGGGCAGGCCGGTGTGCACCACGTTGTAGTGGTGCGAGGCCTCCTCCACGCGCGGGTTCTCCACCTGCTCGACCTCGACCGGCTTGGGCGAGAGGTTGGCCACCGTCTTGGCGATCTCGGCCACCGACATCCACTCGGTGATCTGGTTGAACACCCGGAACTCGCCCCGCTCGGCCGGGTTCTCCACGGCCAGCCGGATGCACTCCGCGGTGTCCCGGATGTCGATCATGCCCCGGGTCTGCCCGCCCGCGCCGTACACGGTCAGCGGGTGGCCCATGACGGCCTGGATGACGAACCGGTTGAGCACGGTGCCGAAGATGGCGTCGTAGTCGAACCGGGTGGCCAGCCGCGGGTCCCGCGCGGTCTGGTCGGTCTGCTGGCCGTACACCACGCCCTGGTTGAGGTCCGTGGCCCGCAGACCCCAGATCCGGCAGGTGAACTCCATGTTGTGCGAGTCGTGCACCTTCGACAGGTGGTAGAACGAGCCCGGCTTCTTCGGGTAGAGCATCCGGTCCTTGCGGCCCTTGTGCTCGACCTCCAGCCAGCCCTCCTCGATGTCGATGTTGGGCGTGCCGTACTCGCCCATGGTGCCCAGCTTGACCAGGTGGATGTCCGGGTTGAGCTCGGCGATCGCGAACAGCAGGTTCAGCGTTCCCACCACGTTGTTGTGCTGGGTGTAGACCGCGTGCTTGCGGTCGATCATCGAGTACGGCGCGGAGCGCTGCTCGCCGAAGTGCACCACCGACTCGGGCCGGAAGTCACGCAGCGTGGAGAACACGAAGTCGGCATCGCACAGGTCGCCGACGTAGCTGGCGATCCGCTTGCCGGACACCTCTTCCCAGGCGTCGAGGCGGACCTGCAGCGGCTCGATCGGCACCAGGCTGCGCACGCCCATCTCGTGGTCGTACTGGCGCCGCGCGAAGTTGTCCAGCACAGCGACTTCATGCCCCGCTTCGGACAGGTGCAAAGCCGTCGGCCAGCCCAAGTAGCCGTCGCCACCGAGAACGAGGACGCGCACAGTCACTCCTTTTTTCACGAACGGGGGGTATGCGGAACGTTACCTGCCGGACACCGGTCATTTCGGACACGGGACCTGTGAGTTCGCTAAAGACCTGGTGCGCGGCTTGGAGGCCGCCGGGGGGCATGAACCATGATGGCGTCCGTGACTCTCACCGAACCCAGTGTGGCCACCGCACGCCCAGCGGCCGAACCGGTCAACCGGTCCTCCCGTTGGCCGAGCTGGCTGCCCAGCAGGCTGCTGAGCATCCGGTTCAGCATCTTCACGGTCGGTTCGGTGGTCTCCACGCTGATCAGCCAGCTGGTGCTGACCCTGATGTACTGGGGCGGCGGGCACGGTGCGGCACTGGCCAGCGTGGCGGCGTTCATCGCGGGCGCCATCCCGAACTTCCTGATCAACTGGCGCTTCACCTGGGGCCGGCGGGGGCGCCCGGCGCTGCTGGCCGAGCTGCTGCCCTACCTGGCCATCGTGATCGGCGGCGGGCTGGCGGCGACCGCGCTGACCACGATCGCCGACCACTTCCTCACGCCGCTGCTGACCGCCCGCGGCGGCCGCACGATCGTCCTCGATGTGGTCTACCTGGCCAGCTACGCGCTGTTCTTCGTGCTGAAGTTCGCGCTGCTGAACAAGGTGTTCACGCGCTCTCGGACCGCTCCGCGGGCGCAGTCGCCGGAGCAGGCGGCTGGTGGCGGCTCGGCGCCGGATTCCTCGGCACGATCCGCAGCAGCTTCCCGGCCCTGATCAGCACGTACTCGCGTAGCCAGGTCCAGGTCAGCACCATCGCGTAGTTGCGGCCGTAGACGAAGTTGGTGCCCTTCTTCGTCGTGCCCGCGGTCCGGGTCCGCATGGTCATCGGCTGTTCGGAGTAGCGCGCCCCGCCGGCCAGCGCGCCCAGCAGCAGCTCGGAGGCCTGGTACTGGGGCTGGCGCAGCCGCACCGTGCAGGCCAGCTCGGTGCGCATGGCGCGGAAGCCGAACGAGGTGTCGGTGATCCTGTGCAGGGTCAGCGCGCTGGCCAGCCGCGCGAAGAACCGCACCCCGACCGAGCGCACCCGGTCGTCGGTGTCCTCAACGCCCAGCCGCCGGGAGCCGGTCACGAAGTCGGCCTTGTCGTCGATCAGCGGCCGCAGCAGCAGCGGCATCTCGTCGTTGTGGTACTGCCCGTCGGCGTCGGTGGTGATCACGTAGTGCGATCCGCCGTAGCCGGCCAGCTGGTAGCCCAGCCGCAGCGCGGCGCCCTGGCCGCGGTTGGTCGTCGCCTCGCACACGAACGCGCCGTGCTCGCGGGCCACCCGGGCGGTGTCGTCCTGGCAGCCGTCGGTGACCACCAGCACGTCCAGGTCCAGGCCGCAGCACTGGTTGGGCAGGTGGTCCAGCACGCCGCCGATGCCGCCCTCCTCGTTGTAGGCGGCGATCACCACCAGCACCGGGCGGAACCGGGGCTGGCCGTAGCGTTCGGTGAACTCCTCCACCGCCGCCCAGTCGACCTCGTCAGGAAAGCCGGAGAGCCTGCGGCGACGGGACTTCGTCGGCGCGGGCCGGGTCAACGGACCGATCAGCGCGGTCAAACCGAGCACACCTCCCAAAGGCAGCAGAACAAGACCTGGCAGCTGGTAGCGCCAGGAGAACTCGAAGGCGGCCGAGCCGAACAGCACGACCAGGCCGAGCGTGGTGGTCAGCAGGGTGACCGAGCGGATGCCGGACCGGCGCCGGACCAGGCCGAGCCCGCCGACCAGCCCGAGCACCGCGAATCCGGCCAGCAGCGGCCCCTGGGTGTAGCCGCCGTGCAGTTGGTAGAAGCGCAGGGCCTTGGCCAGCTCGACGTTCACCGCGGGCGCGGAATCACTGTAGGTCTCGCTGTAGCGCCAGGCCGTCTGCGGGTCGATCCACACCGGGTAGGACAGCTGGAACTGCCAGCGGGTCACCGGGACCAGCGCGGTGGCGGTGGTGTCGGACTTACCCGGGGCGAAGCCCTTGGCGAAGTCGGCCAGCACGCCCTTGGCCACCCGCACCGGCTGCTGCTTGATCACCGCCATGGCGAACTGGTGTTCCATCTGCGGCACGTTCATCCCGGGCGGCACGTAGGCCGGCCACGCGGTGAACTCCAGGTGCGCGTAGTCGTCCACGCCCAGCCGCTGGTCGATGGGCTCGACCGGACACATCTGGGCCAGGTAGTCGGGCACCTTCAGGGTGTGGCAGTCCACCACCTCGGCGGTGCGCCCGTAGAGCACCCCGCCGGAGGATGCGGTCAGCCCCCACTGGCCGGTCTGCGAGAAGAAGTACCCGGCGTAGCAGAACACCACGAACCCGAAGCCGAGCAGAAAGGCGCCGAACCGCTTGCCGATCCGCTTCCAGCCCTCCCGGGTCCGCCAGGCCCCGCCGGCCACGACCAGGAACAGCGCGGCCGGCAGCGCGAAGGTGATCGCGACGGTGCGCAACGCCACGGCCGCGCCCAGCAGCAGCCCGGACCAGCCGGCCCGGGCCGGGGTGGGGGCGCCGCGGCTGGTGAGCAGCCACAGCACCAGGACGACCGCCGCCTCCTGCCAGACGTCGGACATGATGTTCTGCTCGATCTGCACCTGGTAGGCGTCCAGCAGCACCGGCGCGGCGGCGATTGCGGCCAGCCAGCGTCGGGCCCCGTAGCGCTGGGCCAGGACGTAGACGGCCAGCCCCATGGCCAGGCCGGCCAGGTTCTGCGCGAACACCGCGGTGCGCAGCCCGCCCAGCGGCAGGAACAGGAACTTCAGCAGCAGGTCGTACCCGATCGGGTCCAGCGCGCTGGGGTTGAGCGTGAGGTTGTCCAGGTAGCGGTACGAGTCGATGTAGAGCAGCCCGGGCGAGTACGCGCTGAACGCGCACACCCGCAGCACCACACCGCCCAGCAGTACCAGCGCCATCAGCCGGTGCGTGCGCAGCAGCACCGGGCCCCGCGCGGGCACCGGCGCGACCGCCGCGGGCGGCCCCTCCTCGATGGGAGGGCCGGCCCGCGGGGCCTGCACCGTGCTGGTCAACTCGGGTGCTCTCAGACCGAGGCGGGCTGATTGGCCAGGAAGTCGTCCCAGACCGTACGCATGCCCTCGGTGAGCGACATCGCCGGGGCGTAGCCCAGTTCGGCCCGGGCCTTGGCGATGTCCACGATGACCGCGGGCATCTCGCCCGGCTTGGCCGGGATGTGCTCGACCGGCAACTCCCGCCCGGTGCACTCGCGCACGGCCCGCACCATGTCCAGCACACTCACCGAGCGGCCGCCGCCGACGATCACGGTGCCGGTGTGGGCCCGCTCCCAGGCGGCCAGGATGCCGGCCACCACGTCGGACACGTGCACCAGATCACGCACCTGGGTGCCGTCGCCGTAGATCTGCACCCCGCCGCCGGACAGCGCGGCCCGCATCATCCGCGGCACGAAGCTGTCCTTGGCCTCCATGCCGGGGCCGTAGATGTTGGTGAACCGCAGCGCGCAGGCGGCCAGGCCGTAGGCGCCGGCATACCCGGACAGCAGCATCTCGCAGGCCGCCTTGGTGGCGCCGTAGGGCGTCAACGGGCGCAGCGGAATGTCCTCGGAGATCGTCGAGCGGCCCACGTCGCCGACCACGGCGTTGGTGGAGGCCATCAGGAACCGGCCCACCCCGCGCACCCGGCAGCGCTCCAGCAGCCCCTGGGTGACCGCGACGTTCACCTCGAAGGTCGCCTGCGGGTCCTCGGCCGATTTCAGCACCGAGGTCACCGCGGCCAGGTGGATCACGCCGGTCAAGCCCTCGGCGACCGCCTCGTCCAGCACCGCCGGGTCGGTCAGCTCGCCGACCACGCT
>DASZNF010000075.1:0-51515 GCA_035551355.1 Pseudonocardiaceae bacterium
CAACCACTCACGCTCATCGGCACGCAGCACCACCGACGGCAACGACGACTTCGACACCACACGTCCTCACGGCAGACACAGGAACACTGCCGCTCCCCACTACCACACCACAACCGAATCTTAGCGGCGACACACCACTAGCGGCCCAGCGCGTGCCGGAGTAGTTCGGCCGAGCCGCCGGAGCGCAGCGCGGCCGGCAGCATGGTCAGCGCGAACACCCTGGAGGACAGTCGCCGCCGGGCCACCGCGGCCGCCCTCGGCCAGCCGTGTTCCCGCATTTCCGTTGCCACGCCGAGGAAGTAGTCGGTCGCCTCGGTGAACCGGGAGCCGTCCACCGCGGTCGTGGCCGACTCGCTGGCCGCGTGCCTGCGGTAGCTGAAGCACACCGTGTCCACGGCCAGCAGGCTTTCCCCGCGCCGCGCCAGTTCCAGCAGCAACGCCAGGTCCTGGATGACCCGCAGATCGGCCCGGAACCGCACCGCGGCCAGGGCTTCGGTGCGCCAGGCCAGCGACGGGAAGTACAGCCAGTCCCCACGCAGCAGGCTCACCGCGAGTTCCTCGCCGGACAGCGTGACCTGGCCGGAAAACCTTGGGGCGTAAGCGATCCGCTTCGCGGTGTCGACCAGGGTGCGGGTCGGACGGCCGGCCGCGTCGATCACCCGCACGCCGGGCTGGATGATGCCGGCGGCCGGATTGTCCTGGTGCGCCTTGATGATCGTGGCCACGTAGTTGGGCGACAGCAGATCGTCGCAGCCGGTCAGCACGGCCAGTTCGTGCGCCGGGTCGAGCAGGTCGAGACAGCGATTGAAGTTGCCGGTGACCCCGAGATTGTTGTCGTTGCGCAGATAGCGCACCCGCTCGTCGCCCAGCCCGGCGAACCACTCGGGCACGCCCTCGGTCTGCCCGTCGTCCACCACGGTCAGCCGCCAGCGCGGATCCTCCTGGGCCAGCACGCTTTGCACGGCGGCTTGCATCAGCGCGATGTCCCCGTAGTAGGGCATCACGATCTGCACGATCACGAGCGCGGCTCGACCGGATCGGCGGCCACCGTCACGGCGGCCGGGTCGGCGGCCACGGTCACGGCGGCCGGGGTGTCGGGCACGGTCACGGCGGCCGGGATGGCGGACACGGTCACGTCCCACCGGCGCACCAGCGCCAGCAGCAGCGCGAAACAGGCCCGGAACAGGTAGATCCCGGCCTTCCACGGACCATGGCTGGGCAGGCCCGCGCGCCGGGCGCGCATCCGGGTCGGCACCTCGGCCACCACACACCCCGAACGCACCGCGATGACCAGCGACTCCACCGTGTCGCCCAGATACTCCACCGGGCAGAACTCGGCGAACAGCGGCAACGCCCGGCCGCCCACCGCCTTGAACCCGGAGGTCACGTCGGTCAGCCGGTGCCCGGCCAACCGGGTCAGCGTGGCGGCCAGCAGCAGCATCGCCCACCTGCGCGGCCCGCGCACCGGGTACTCGCCGGGGCGCGCGAACCGGGAGCCGATCACCAGGTCGGCCGAGTCCAGCGCGGCCAGCAGCCGGGGCACGTCGGCCGGATCGTGCTGGCCGTCCGCGTCCACCTGCACGGCGACGGTGTAGCCGTTGCGCTCGGCGTACCGGAAGCCGGCCCGCATGGCACCGCCGACGCCCAGGTTGAACGGCAGCCGCAGCACCCGCGCGCCGGCCTCCTGGGCCACCGCGGCGGTCGCGTCGGTCGAACCGTCGTCCACCACCAGCACATCGGCCGAGGGCAGCGCCGCGGCGATCTCCGTGATGGTGGCGCCGACGCTCTGTTGCTCGTTCCACGCCGGAACCACGATCAGGGCACGCACATCCGGGTAAGCGTTCACTCGATCGGGTGTGTTACCGATCTGGGCGAGATCGTTATGCAGAATTCGACGGCGCAGCGCGAATCGCAGCGAGACGAGCATGCCCAGCGCCACCAGCGCGCACCCGGCCAGCTGGCCGGCCACCGCCGCGGTCACCGGATCGCCGGGCACCGCGAGCAGCACCGCCAGCAGCACGGTGCCCGCCAACCAGGATCCGGTGGCCAGCCGGTGGCGGCCCAGCGCGACCAGCGCCGGCTGCGCCACCTGGGCCACCAGCACGCCGATGGTGCCCACCCCCAGTGCGCCGACCACACCCGCGGCCAGCCGCACGTGCGCGCCGAACAGCAATTGCACCGCCCACGGCCCGAGCAGGAACGAGGCGGGCACCGCCAGCACCGCGACCACGCCCACCGCGACCAGGCCCAGCCGCAGCCGGGCGCGCAGCGCGGGCAGGTCGCCCCGGGTGGCCGCGGCGGTCATCGCGGGCAGCAGCATGGCCTGCACCGGCGCGAACAGCAGCACCGGGAAGCGCACCAGCACGAAGGTGTCGGCGAACGCCTGGGCGGTGGCCGGGTCGGCGGCCAGCCGGGCGGTGACCACGATCGGAGCCACGTTGGCCACCACCAGGGTGAGCAGGGTGGCCCCGGCCAGCAGGGTGGCCCGCCCGGCCAGGCCCAGCGCGGTGCTCTCGGCCGGCAGCGGCGCGCCGGCCCGGGTGCCGCGCAGCCAGGGCAGTCCGGCCAGCGCGCCGAACACCGAACCGGCGGCGAAGATGAGTGAATAGCCGACCGCGTGCGGGGTGCCCGCGACCGCGAGCAGCAGGCACGGGGCCAGCCGCATGATCCCCTCGGCGGCCAGGGTGGCGGCGTACCCGGCGAACCGCTGGAGGCCGCCGAGCAGCCCGCGGGCCAGGTACACCGCGGCCGAGGTGGGCACGCTCAGTAGCACCGCGCCGTACAGTCCCCAGTTGTCGGCCAGGGCGCGTGGGGTGAGCACCGGCGCGAGCGCGGCCAGCACCAGCAGCACCGCGATCGTCATGCCGAAGGCCACCTTGGCGGCCCGGCGGAGCACGCTGCCCAGTTCGCCGCCTGCCACGCGCCGGGCGCTGACCGTGCGGCTGGTTTCCTGCTCCAGCGCCGCGAACAGGCCCGGGCCCACGATGTTCACCGTCAGGTAGAGGCTGGCCACGGTCGCGGCGTCCACAGTAGACAGTGTGTGCCCGGACAGCGCGACGAATCCGTAACCGGCCAGCCCGGTCACCGCCAGTCCCCCGGCCATCAACGCGGGCGGCCCCAACCACTTCCGCGCGTGGAGTCTCACAGGAGCACGGTAGAGAACCCGGCTCGCCCCGGCTACACAGGGGTCGCGGAGTGCGGGATCGATGTCACGCTGCGCAACCGGTCAGCGCGTAGAGCTTGTGCGTGCCGTCGGAGTCGACGAGCCGGAAACCCGGGCGGTTGCCCGGATCCGCGAACCCCGGATAGCCACCGGCTGCCCCGTTGGACATCCAGAACCGGCTCGCCCCGATCAACAGATAACGCACGTGCAACTGCCCGGCAAGCCGGCAGGCCTGCGGATCGGTGGCCACCTCGTCGAGGTGGTTGGTCAGGTAGAGCTGTTGCGGGGACAGGGCGATGCCCAGGTGCGGGATGAGCGCCCGCCGGTCGTCCAGTGCCCACACCAGCACGCTGCCGTCCCACGGATTGCCCGCTACCACCGAGCCGGCCGCCAGCTCGGGCCTGATCCTGGCGAAGAAGTCACGTTCGCTGTCGTCCACCAGGGAAAGACCGGGCTGGGCCAGCTGGGTCGTGTAGTGCGTGGCCAGGTTGGCGGTGTTGGTCGCCAGGTACATGCCCTTGGTTGCCACCAGCAACACGATGGCGCCCACCCCGGCCAGCGCGGCGAACTTCGGCCGGCTCGTCGGCCCGAACCGCTCGCGCGTGGCCCGGGCCAGGTGGGCCAGCGCCAGCGCGGCCAGCGGGACCGTGGTGATCGGCAGCATCGCGGCCAGCCGGTGCGAGTCGTTGTACCAGTAGCCGGTGATCCACTCGGTGTCCGGCCGGTTGATCGCGGCGGTCAGCACGTACAGCGCGGCGGTGACCAGGTAGCCGCCGACCAGCCAGCGCCACCCCGGCCGCCGCGCGCACAGCACCAGCCCGACGACCACGATCGCGGACAGGATCCACAGCGCCCGGCCCGCGTTGGTGGCGTTGACCAGCACCTCGCCCGCGGCCTGCGCCGGCCGCTCGAACGGGGCCCAGTACATCGACCGCACCCCGGCGAAGAAGGGCGTGGTGGCCGCCCAGAACCAGCCGAGGGCGAATACCAGCACGGCGATCAGGATCTCCACCGGCCCGCGCACCGGACGGCCCGCCGCGCGCAGCCGGGCCGCCCGCCGGACCAGCGCGACGCCGACCGGGAACACGGCCAGCGCGACCAGACCGAACAACACGTTCGGGTGGGCCAAAGCCAGCGCGGGCACCGCGATCACCAGCAGCACCCAGGCCCGCCCGCGGCCGATCGCGTCCTCGTTGGCCAGCCCG
This sequence comes from Pseudonocardiaceae bacterium, assembly GCA_035551355.1. Taxonomy (GTDB): domain Bacteria; phylum Actinomycetota; class Actinomycetes; order Mycobacteriales; family Pseudonocardiaceae; genus DATATV01. The sequence continues at coordinate 4,369 of DASZNF010000075.1, forward strand.
CACACCGACAGCAGCACCGCGAAACAGGCCGGGGCCAGCGACATGCCCAGCAGGTTGGGCCACAGCACGCCGAAACTGAGCAGCCCCCACGGAAACGCGGTGAACCCGACCGACAGCAGTCCGGTGACCGCCAGGGCCAGCCGGGAGGGACCGGCGATCTGGCGGACCAGCAGCAGGCAGGACAGCGGCCAGCCGATCACCGCGATCACCGCCGACACCAGGTTGGCCGCGGCCGGGATGCTCGCGCCGGTGGTCATGGCCACCAGCGAGGTCAGGTCGTGCCAGGCGGCCGGGTAGAACGTGCCGGGCAGATCGGGATTGCCCAGGCCGGCCAGGGTCAGCGAGGAAGCGTTGTGCGAGTCGAGGATCTGGGCCAGCGCGTTGTAGTGGAACACCGCGTCGTAGGTCTGGGACAGCGCGTCCGGGCGGCCAAGGGCGTGCACCACGGTGACCCCGCCGAGCACGAACGCGGGCAGCAGGCCGAGACCGGCGGCCAGCAGTGCCGAACGCGACTCGCGCCGCGGCGCACCCCGGCGGCGGCGCACCCACCAGCCGAGTCCACAGGCGAGGATCGCGGCGACCACGCTCACCCCGATGGCCAGCGGCACCGACCAGGGCACGCCGAATTTCCCGGCCAGCACCGCGGTGGCGGCCAGAATCGCAATGGTGCACACCGGCGCCACGGCCCAGGCCACGAGACCGCGAAAACCCGCCCCATAGCCGACCAGCAGACCGGGCAGCAGCAGCCAGGCGACGGCGACCGCCGCGACCGGTGCGGCTTCGATCCAACTCATGTTGTCTGTACCTTACCGATGACCTGCGAGGACACGGGATTGGCCCGCCCGAACAAGATCGGGCGGGCCAATCACCGCAGCAACTAAGGAAAAATCACGTCGCCGAGAAGTAGCCGAACAAGTCGACCACCAACTGCACGGCGCCCTGGAAATTGTAGAAATTGATGGAACTTCCGTTGACCGCCGTGGAGACCGCGTTGGGAATGGTCTCGTTCGCGTCGAAGTTCAGGTTCGACGCCAGCGGCCGGGCCACCCCGGAGGGGAACACCGTGAGGTAACCGCCCAGGGTCGGCGCGGTGACCGTCACGTTCAGCATCAGCGCCTTCGCGGTGGCCAGCGGACCGGCGTTACCCGTCCCGTTGGTGTCGGCGAGCGGCAGGCTGAGGCTGGTGTTGGCGCCGACCGGAGCGGTCTGCCCGGCGGCCACCCCGGTGCCATACCTGGTGTCCACCAACCGGTGCGGAGCCGAGGGATGGAACAGGTAACCGGAACTGGCGTCGGAGGTGTAGTACCCGAGCAGGTCGGCGACCACGTCGACGGCGCCCTGGAAGTTGAACACGTCCACCGCGCCGTCACTGCCCACTGGAACGGTCACCAGGTTCGGAATCGTCTGGCCCGCATTGAAATTCAGGTTCGACGAACTGCCCGGCGTGACGCCACTTCCGTCCGGATACACCTGCAGATAGCTGCCGAGCGTGCCACCGGTGGCGGTCACGTTCAGCACCACGCTGGTGACGTTGGTGGCCGGAACCCCGTTGGCGCCGGAGATCTGCAGCGGAATGCTCTGCTTGGCGCCGAGCTTTGCCTTGGGCGCACCGGTTCCGTTACGGGTGTCCAACACCCGGATGGGCGACAACGGCACGAACTTGCTGCCGCTGCCGGTGGTGTAGTAACCGAACAGGTCGGCCACCAGGTCCACGTTGCCCTGGAAGTTGAACAGATCGACCGCGCCGTCACTGCCGACCGGAACGGTCACCAGGTTCGGAATCGTCTCTCCCGCGTCGAAGTTGAGGTTCGACGACGCGGGCCGGGCCGTCCCGTCCGGATACACCGTGATGTAGCTGCCGAGCGTGCCACCGGTGGCGGTCACGTTCAGCACCACCGCGGTCACGCCGCTCGGCACGCCGGCCACACCGGTGACCTGGAGCTTCACCACACCCTTTGTGCCGACCTGCTTCTGCGGCGCGCCGGTGCCGTACCGGGTGTCCAGCAGCCGGGTCGGGCCGGCGGGGGTGAAGGTGCTGCCCACGCCCGCGGCCTTGCTGCCGCACAGCGATTCGGCCAGTTGCGGGGCGTGCGGTGTGCCGAGGCCGGTGGCCATGTCGTAGCCGGTGCCGGCCGCGTACTTGCCGCCGGTGTAGCCGGAGTCCAGCACGTCGTTGTTGCCCGAGGTGACATCCCAGAGGGAACTGGTGTGCGCGTACAGCGCCGGGTTCATCAGACCGACGTTGCCGTTGGCCGCGCAGGCCGTGCTGGCGTCGGCCAGCGCCGCGATGGCCGCCCACAGCGGGGCCGCGCCACTGGTGCCGCCGATGATGTACCAGCCACCGTAGTTGGGGTCGTCCCACAGCCAGGTGATCAGGTAGCCGGTGTTCGGGTCGCCCAGCGCGGACACGTCCGGCACCTGCCGGCAGGTCGAGCCGGTGGCCGCGTTGCAGGCGTTGGTGTACCCGGCTCCGCTCACCCCGGACTGGTAGTTCGACGAACCGGTGAGCGTTTCCACCGCCGACACCCCGCCACCGCTGGCCGCGCCGCGCGAGGTGGACGTGGCCGGGTTGTTCCAGGTGGTCTGGGTGGCCGGGGAACTGGCGGAGGTGCCACCGGTCATCGAGGTGCCGCCGACCGCGGTGACGTCCGGCTGGCTGGCCGGGTCGTCCGCCGACAGCTGGGCGCCATGCGTGGAGTTCGTGTTCTGGTAGCACGCGGTGGATCCGGTGTCACCGGAGGAGGCGACCACGGTCTGGCCCTGCGCGGCGGCCTCCGCGAACACCGTCGACTCCTGGGCGAAGAAGCCCGGGTCGGTGTCCTGGATGTCCGCTTCGCAGGCGCCCCAGCTGGTGGACAGCACCTGCGCGGAGTCGTCGGTGACCATCTGCTGGTAGGTGTCCAGCACCTGCGGGTCGGTGGCGGTCGCCGCGTCCGGACCCTGGTAGACCTTGATCGCCGCGCCGGGCGCGAGGCCGGCCACGGTCTCGATGTCCAGCGCGGTCTCCAGGCCGGTCTCGTCGGCGTAGTCCACGGCGCCGGTCGAGCCGCCGTCCACCTTCACGTTGGTCACCGGCACATTGGTGCCCATGCACTGCTGATAGTGGGTGATGTCGTCGGTGTCGTAGTTCTCCAGCTCGAAGATGCCCACGGTGACGCCCGCGCCGGTATTGCCGTACTGGCCGTACAGCTGCGCGGTGTTGTAGGCGTAGGGGGCCGACAGGGTGCCCGGCTCCCAGTAGTTCTGCTGGTCGATCAACGCGCCATTCGGATTGTTGGCCAGGTCGGTCTTGAGGCTGCTGCAGATGCCCGGGGTGGCGGAGTTGGACGAGACCGCGTTCGCGCTCGCGGCGGCCGACACGGCCGGTTTGGTGGCCTGGCTGTGCGCGGCGTTGAACGAGACGAAGTTGTTCAGGCCCACCACGCCGACGATCGCGCCGCTGGCCGAGGAGGCCAGTTGGGGCGCGGCGGTGTTGGCGTAGGCGGTGCGCCCGTTGGCCAGCCGGTAGCCGGCGAAGCCGGTGGCGAAGGCCGTGCCGGCCTGGCCGACCGTGGTGTCCACCGGGATGGTCAGGCCGTCCGGGGTGGTCGCGCCGGGGGTCAGGCCCGCGGCCGACAACGCGGCCCGCACCGCGTTGACGGTGGTCTGCGTCGGACCGAACTCGGCGGCGAACTGCCCCTTGCTCAGATAGTTGTGGTACTCCGGGGAACCCGGGGTGGAGACCGCGCTGACGAACCCGTTGAGCGCGGCGGAGTTGCGCGGTGCGAGGGCGACGTCCAGGTGCAGCGGCTGGCTCGCGGCCGGCGCGGCGATGGCCACCGATCCGTGCGGCACCGCGGGCGCGACGCCGATCCGCTGCGGGCTGATACCGGCCGCGGACGCGACCGGGGCGCCGGCCACAGCCAGTCCGATGGCCGCGGCGGCGCCCGCGATCAGAGTTCTGCGCACTGTCGTCGACAGCACCCGCCTTGGCGATCTGTGTGGTAAGTCTCTTTCGCGACTTCCCACCGTGCGGTGAGTCATCGGACCTCCCTGAGGCTAACACTGTGAATGTTGGCAGCCGGAACCATAGCAAGGGCAGGCCAGCTGAAATGCGGTTCCTCGATTTTTCATCCGGCAGACATACCAATGGTAAAACGTCAATACGCCGAACGGCCCTAATGCTTGACCGACTCAGGACGTTGTACCCGGGCCGGAATCCACCGAAATCAGGATTGTCCGGGAACGTCCGGCACTCCAGGATCATCCTATGTGGGCTTTCCGCAATCCCTGCCTTGTCCTGACCGGCGTCGCGGTCACCTTACTGGCCACCGTGACGCCCGTCGCTGCCGCCTCGGCCACCACTCAGACCACCTCCGCGGTGATCGTGGTGATGCGCGCGCAGCATCCCGACCTGAAGCCGAAAACCCAGACCCAGCAACGAGAACAGGCCGTCACCGCGGACCAGTCCGGAGTGCTGGCCGACCTCCGCGCGCACGGCGCGACCGGTATCGAGCAGTTCGACACGGTCAGCGCGGTGGCCGCGAAGACCACCCCCGACGAAGTGGACCGGCTCCGGGCCGACCCAGCGGTGGCCGCGGTCGTGCCGGACCGGTTCATCCCGCTGCCCGCCCAGGCCGACGCCGCGCCCCAGCAGCCGGGCGGTAGATCGAACTCGGCCGCCCAACTGTGCCCGGCGAATCCGGCCAAACCATTACTGGAACCGGACGCGCTGAGCGTCACGAATACCGAGTCCGCCGATCCGAACGCACCGCAGGCCCATTCCCTGGCTACCGGAAAAGGCGTGCGGGTCGCGTTTCTCGCGGACGGCCTCGACATCGACAATCCGGATTTCATCCGTAAGGACGGCAGTCACGTCTTCTTCGACTACCAGGACTTCTCCGGCGACGGCACCGGTGACGACAGCGGCGGCGACGAGGCCTTCGGCGACGCCAGTTCCCTTGCCGCACAAGGAAACCAGACCTACGACCTGAGCACGGCGTTGCCCAACGCCGGGTTGCCGGCCGGGTGCACGTTCCGGGTGCGCGGGTTCGCGCCGGACGCGTCGCTGGCCGCCATCAAGGTGTTCGGCCAGTACGGCACCACCGAATCGGCTTTCGTGCGCGGTATCGACTACGCGGTCACCGTGGACAAAGTGGACGTCCTGAGTGAATCGTTTGGCGGCAACCCGTTCCCGGACACCTCGGATGACCCGGTCAGCCTGGCCGACCAGGCCGCCATCGACGCCGGCGTGACCGTGGTGGCCTCCAGCGGCGACTCCGGCATCTCCGGCACGGTCGGCTCGCCGGCCAGCGTGCCGGACGTGATCGCCGCGGGCGCGACCACCGCCTACCGGCTCAACGCCATGAACAAGGGCTACGCCGGTTACGTCGACGACAACATCACCGGCCTGTCCTCCGGCGGTGCGACCCTGGACGACAAGTACGTGGACCTGGTGGCGCCCGGCATGACCGGTATGGCGGTGTGCACGCCGAACCCGAAGTACTGGAGTTCCTGTAGTACGACCACCGAGGTGTTCGGCGGGACCAGCCAGTCCGCGCCGTTCATCGCGGGCGCCTCGGCCCTGGTCATCCAGGCCTACAGCCAGGCTCATCACGGCGCCAAACCATCTCCTGAGCAGGTCAAACAGCTGCTCACCGGCACCGCGACCGACCTGAACGCACCGGCCGACCAGCAGGGCGCCGGGTTGCTGAACAGCTACGCCGCGGTGCGTGCGGCGGCCGATTCCGGCAGCGGCGCGCTGATCCCCTCGGCCACCCAGCTGGACCTGACCGGCCCGGCCGGCAGCGTGCAGCACACCTCGGTGACCCTGACCAACAGCGCCGACCGGCCGCAGGCCGTGCTGGCCACCTCGCGCGCCGAAGGCCGGCAGACCTTCCAGGTGAACACCACCGAACAGGTGACCGGCGCCACCGGGCACGTCGGCGGGCCGGGCGAGGACCCGACCGCCGCTCCCGCGTACTCCTTCACCGTGCCCGCGGGCACCCCGTGGCTGGACGCGGAGATGACCTGGCCGGGCACGGCGACCTCCGGGCAGCTGGCCATCGAGCTGTTCGATCCGGCCGGGCGCCTGGTGCAGGAGTCCTACGACTACGGGTTCACCGACTACCAGCACATCGGCGTGCACAATCCGGCGCCGGGCAGGTGGACCGAGCAGATCCTTTGGGACAACGGCCGCGACCACTTCCAGGAACCGTTGCCCACCGCGGGTTCCTACCGGGGCGCGATCGCGCTGCGGGTCACCGGAAGCGACTGGAGCAGCGCCGGGGTCGCCCCACAGGCGAAGGTGATCCCGGCCCACGGCTCGGCCACCTTCAACCTGGCCGTGCCGCTGGCCCAGCAGGCCGGGGACGCACCCGCATCCATCCAGTTCGACTCGAACACCGGCACCCACCTGTCCCTGCCGGTGGCCCGGCGTTCGCTGATCCCCACCGACGGCCGCGGTTCGTTCGCCGCGACCATCACCGGCGGAGTCGGCCGCGGCCTGGACCAGTACCGCGGCTTCTTCCTGGATGTGCCTGCCGGCAAGCAGAACATGACCGTCGACCTGAACACCCCGGATCCGGGCACCCGGCTGAACTTCTTCCTGGTCAGCCCTTCGGGTGAGATCCTGTCCGGGGACACCAACGCGGTGGAGACGGCCTGGAACAACGGAACCGCGTCGCCGACGAAGGCGGCCACGCTGACGGTGAACCAGCCGGTGGCCGGGCGCTGGCAGCTGATCGTGTTGCTGTCCGGCAATTCCAGCGGTCACGAGTTCAGTGAGCAGGTCGGCGGCCGGGTCGTGTTCAACGCGGTGCGGGCGCACGCCAACAACCTGCCGGGCAACCCGGCCCGCACCCTGCCCGCACACCGGGCGGCGAGCGCGTCGGTGACGGTCACCAACACCGGATCGGCCGGGGCGTACTACTTCCTCGACCCCCGGCTGACCGGCCAGACCGCGACCACGCTGACCCCGGTGGCCGGGGACAGCACCATCGGCCTGCCCGAGGACAAGTCGGCCACCTCGGACCCGAGCTGGCTGGTTCCGCCGCACACCAGCGGGTTGACCGAAACCGTGCACGCCAGCCTGCCGGTGGACGTCGACCTGCTCTACGGGGACGGCAACCCGGAGGTGTTCGCGGCCTCCTCGGGCGGCACCGACACGGTGGACACCACGCACGCCGATCAGCTCGCCTTCGGTTACTGGTTCACCGGTATCGGCGAGATCGGCCCGTTCGCCACGGACGCGCAACCGGGCACGGCGAGCATCGCGCTGGCCGCGCGGACGCAGCCGTTCGACCCGGCGATCTCCTCGGGTACCGGTGACTTCTGGTCCCGGGCGGCCGGCGGTTCGGCCGGTGACGCCGTGTTCGTGCCCGCGGGCGCCACAGTCACCATCCCGGTGACCATCACGCCGAATGCCGCCCGCGGCACGGTGGTGCGCGGCACCATTTATGTGGACACCATGAACAATCTGGCCGGCCAGGGTTCGGAGGTGACCGGAATCCCGTATTCGTACACGGTCGGTTAACGATCGGGCACGCACCGCCGAAAGGTGGTCATCAGCGGGACACGGAGGTATCCGTGTCCCGCTGGGCGTCTCCTGTGCGATACCGCGCCCCACGGATGTCGAACTGGGGCGCGGTATCGCCGAAGGAGAAAACAATCATGACGAGCCCGAGACCCCGGAAGATCGCGCGATACGGCTGGATTCCCGATCTGCCCGACGCGCGCGATCATCTGTATTCCGTGCCCGAGCCGGTGAGCGCCGCACTGCCGTCCACTGTGGATCTGCGCGCCGGCCTGCCGGACTGCTACGACCAGGGCAAGATCGGCAGCTGCACGGCCAATTCCATCGCCGGGGCGGTGGAGTTCGCGCTGCGCAAGGAAAACCTGCCCGACTTCGTCCCGTCCCGGTTGTTCATCTACTACAACGAGCGGGCCATGGAGGGCCACGTCGGCACCGACTCGGGCGCGCAGATCCGGGACGGCATCAAGAGCGTCGGCACCCTGGGGGTGTGCCCGGAGACGGAGTGGCCCTACGAGGCGGTGCAGGCCGACGCGAACGGCAACTTCCCGGCCGGTTCCCGGGAGGCGACCAAGCCCTCGGCGCAGTGCTACGAGGACGCGCTGAAGAACAAGGTCACCAGCTACCAGCGGATCACCCCGGTGCTGGACCAGTTGCGCGGCTGCCTGGCCGCGGGCTGGCCGTTCTGCTTCGGGTTCACCGTGTACGAGAGCTTCGAGAGCCAGCAGGTGGCGCAGACCGGCGTGGCGCCGTTGCCGCAGCCGCACGAGCAGGTGCTGGGCGGGCACGCGGTGCTCGCGGTCGGCTACGACGACGCGCAGCAGCGGTTCCTGGTGCGCAACTCCTGGGGCACCGGATGGGGCCAGCACGGCTACTTCACCCTGCCGTATGCCTATCTGACCAACTCCGGGCTGGCCTCGGACTTCTGGACCGTGCGGGTCGTCGCCTGAGCGGCGCGTAGTACGTGTTGTGTTCGGTGCGGCCGGCGCGGGAGTTTCCCCACCGGCCGCAACAACTGTGTCATTGACCCTGAGTTAGAACGTGTTCTAGTGTGGCCGGGTGCTTACCCAGGCGTTCGCGGACGCGGTGGCCGAGGCGGAGAAACTCATCGCCGAGGCGCCCCACATCCGCACCGAGCAGGACCTGCTGGAGGGCTACGACTACCTGGCCGGCAGCATTCGAGCCGTGCTCGGGCTGGCCTGGGCCTACGAACGCGACTATCCCTACTTCGTGTCCTCCACCGGCCCATACACCAAGATGGGCCTGGACAACCCGGACACGCTGTACTTCCACGCCAACATCCGGGAGAACGCGGAGTACGTGGTCACCGGCCGGCGGGGCAGCACGACCGATCTGAGTTTCCAGATCCTCAAGGGCGACTACTCCCCGGTGGACGTGCCGGACAGCCTGACCGCGTTCGACGACCGGGCGTTCGACATCAATTCCGACGGCAGCTACGAGATCCGGTTCGGCCCCGGCCAGGAGGGCCCGAACCACTTCACCCTCGGCCCCGGCTCGTCCATGCTGGTGGTGCGCGAGGTCTACCACGACTGGGCCACCGAACGGCGCGGCACCATCCGCATCCACCGCGCCGACAAACTCGGCGGCGCCCCGGTCCCGCCGGACAGGGACGCGCTGGCCAAACGGTACGGCGTGGCGGGCAAGATGCTACTGGGCCGGCTGCGCACCTTCCTGGCCTTCCCCGAGTGGTTCTACCTCAAGCTGCCGGTCAACACGCTGACCGAGCCACGCCGCACCCCCGGCGGCCTGTCCACCCAGTTCTCCTCGGTGGGCCACTACGAACTCGACGACGACACCGCCATGGTGGTCACCGTGCCCGCGTCGGACGCGCCCTACCAGGGCATCCAGCTCGGCACCCCGTGGTACATCTCGCTGGACTACATCAACCACCAGACCAGCCTCACCGTGCCACAGTCCCGGGTGGACCCGGACGGCAAGATCCGGTTCGTGATCAGCGAGCGCGATCCCGGGGTGGCCAACTGGCTGGAGCGCACCGGGCACGACCGCGGTTACGTGCAGCTGCGCTGGCAGCGGCTGTCCCGCGAACTGACCGCTCAGGACGGCCCCACGGTCGACCTGATCCCGGTGGACGAACTACCCGGGAAACTCCCCCACTACGAACAATCGCGGATCTCCGAGGACGAGTGGCGCGCCCGGATCGCCGCCCGTCAGGCCGCGGTCGCCGACCGGATGCTGGGCTGAGCCGATGACCGTACTGACCGGCAAAGTCGTTGTGGTGTCCGGCATCGGACCCGGCCTCGGCCGATCGATCGCGGTGCGGTGCGCCAACGCGGGCGCCGACGTGGTGCTGGCCGCGCGCACCGAGTCGCGGCTGACCGAGGTGGCGCAGGAGGTCAAGGACCTGGGGCGCAAGGCACTCACGGTGCCCACCGACATCACCGACGAGGACAGCGCGGCCAATCTGGTGCGCGCCGCGACCGACGAGTTCGGCCGGGTGGACACGGTGGTGCACAACGCGTTCGCCATGCCGCCGATGGCCAACCTGAGCGACACCGACCTGTCGGCGATCCGGCCCTCGTTCGAGACCAACGTGTTCGCGGTGCTGCGGCTGACCAGGCTGTTCGTGCCCGCGCTGACCGAGTCGGCCGGCTCGGTGGTGATGATCAATTCCTCGGTGCTGCGGCATTCCCGGCGCACCTTCGGCGCGTACAAGATGACCAAGGCCAGCCTGCTGGCGCTGGCCCAGAGCCTGGCCACCGAGCTGGGTCCCAAGGGCATCCGGGTGAACTCGGTGGCCCCGGGCTACATCTGGGCCGACTCGCTGAAGTGGTATTTCGGTTACCTGGCCGAAAAACGCGGCAGCACGCCGGAGGCGGTCTACCAGGAAACGGCCCAGACCATCGACCTGCGCAAGCTGCCCGAACCCGACGAGATCGCCGATGCCGTGGTCATGCTGGCTTCCGACCTGGCCCGGATCATCACCGGCCAGTGCCTGGACGTCAACGGCGGCGAGTTCCACCACTGACCCGAAGGACCAGCGATGACGACGATCGGCCGGGAAAACGTTGGCACCGTTGACGATCTGCACGCCTCGGCGGCGAAGATCACCGGACTGGAGGATTTCGGCGCCGCCGACTACCGGGAGGGCCTGGCCGTCCTGCTGGAGTCCTACGCCGAGGACGCCGGGCTGACTCCGCTGGGCAACAAGGTGAAGCGGGCCTTCCTGCGCGGGGCGCTGGCCGCCCGGCAGATCTCCGAGGCGGCCTGGAAGCAGTACCCCGAGCACGCCGAAGTGCGCATCGACCGGCCGATCTTCGTCACCGGCCTGCCCCGCACCGGCACCACCGCGCTGCACCGGCTGCTCACCGAGGACCCGGCCCACCAGGGCCTGCAGGTGTGGCTGACCGAGGTGCCGCAACCCCGCCCGCCCCGGGAGACCTGGGCCGACAACCCGGTGTACCGGCACATCCAGGCCGGTTATCAGCAGCACCATGTGGAACACCCGGAGTTCATGGGCCTGCACTACATGTCCGCGGACATGGTCGAGGAGTGCTGGCAGCTGCTGCGCCAGTCGATGACCTCGGTCTCCTACGAATGCCTTGCCCATCTGCCGACCTACTCCCAGTGGCTGTCCACACAGGACTGGAGCACGGCCTATCACCGGCACCGCAAGAACCTCGCGCTGATCGGCTTGCCGGACAAAGATCGCCGCTGGGTGCTGAAGAATCCCAGCCACCTGTTCGCGCTGGACGCGTTGTTCGAGGCCTACCCGGACGCGCTGGTGATCCAGACCCATCGCGCGCCGCGCACCATCATCGCCTCGGTGTGCAGCCTGACCGAGCAGGCCGCGGCCGGCTGGTCGGAGACCTTCCACGGCGAGACCGTCGGCCGCGACCAGCTGGAACTGTGGGCGCGCGGGCTGGACGAGTTCACCGCGGCCCGGGCCAAGTACGACCAGGCCCAGTTCTGCGACGTGTACTACGAGGACTTCCGGGCCGATCCGGTCGGCACGGTCGAGGGCATCTATCGAAAGTTCGACCTGCCCTGGACCGAGGCCGCCCGCGCGGCGATGGCCGCGGTGGTCACCGAGCAGCGCGAGGGCAAGGCCAAACCGATACACCGCTACCAACTCGCCGATTTCGGCCTGACCGAGGCGCAGGTCGACGAGCGGTTCGCCCGCTACCTGGCCGAACACGACCGCTGAGCGACGCCGATTCCGGCCCGTCTGGCACACTGCCGCGGGTGAGCAAAACGGTGTTGTTGCTGGGCGGTCGCAGTGAGATCGGGCTGGCCGTGACCGAGCGACTGGTCAGGCAGGGCGCGGACACGGTGGTGCTGGCCGCGCGGCGCAGCGCGAACCTCGACGACGAGGTGGCCCGGCTGTTGCGGGCCGGGGCGGCCACGGTGGACCGGGCCGAGTTCGACGCCGACTTCCTGGCCGGGCACCAGGCCGTGCTGGACAAGATCGTGGCCGAGTACGGCCGGCTGGACGTGGTGGTCACCGCGTTCGGCATCCTGGGCGACCAGCAGCGGGCCGAGACCGACGCGGCCCACGCGGTGGCCATCGCGCACACCGACTACCTCGCCCACGTCAGCATCCTGTCTCTGGTGGCGAACCTGTTGCGGGGCCAGGGTTCCGGGCAACTGGTGGTGTTCTCCTCGGTGGCCGGGACGCGGGTGCGCCGGGCGAACTACGTGTACGGCTCGGCCAAGGCCGGGCTGGACGGATTCGCCAGCGGCCTTACCGACGCGCTGCACGGCAGCGGGGTGCAGCTGTTGACCGTGCGGCCCGGTTTCGTGATCGGCAGGATGACCGAGGGCATGCCGCCGGCGCCGCTGTCCTCCACCGCCGATCAGGTCGCGGACGCCACCGTGGTCGCGCTGGCCAAGGGCCGCCGTGAGGTGTGGGTGCCATGGCCGCTGCGTCCGGTGTTCTCCCTGATGCGCCTGCTGCCCCGCGCGCTGTGGCGCAGGATGCCCCGCTGAGTCACCGGAACGAGCGAGGCGAGGGTCACTGGATCAGCGGCCTGCGCCGGGCTTAGGGTTGGTTATGGGTGTTAACCAACGGGCCCGGATCATGCTGTCGGATGCCGAGGTCGCCGAGTTCATCGAGACCAGCCGCACCGCCACGCTGGCCACCATCGGCCGCGACGGCCAGCCGCACCTGGTGGCCATGTGGTACGCCGTGCTGGACGGGCAGATCTGGTTCGAGACCAAGACCAAGTCGCAGAAGGCGGTCAACATCCGCCGGGACGACCGGGTGACCGTGCTGATCGAGGACGGCGACAGCTACGAGAAGCTGCGCGGGGTGTCCCTGGAGGGCCACGCGGCGATCGTGGACGATCCGGACGCCGCCTTCCGGGTCGGGGTCAACGTGTTCGAGCGCTACACCGGCCCCTACACCGAGGACCTGAAACCGGCAGTGGACCAGATGATGCGCAATCGCATCGTGGCCCGGCTGGACGTCGCCCGGACCCGCTCCTGGGACCACCGCAAACTCGTCTACTGACCGGACTTTCCTGGCGCCGCAGGGAAAACGCGCGAGCCGATGTGCGCTTCCCGTGGTGTCACCGCGCGAACTGACGTGCGCTTTCCCGGTAGGGCCGGAAGAACTCGCGAAGCTCCCGCGCGTACGACTCGGGCTGCTCGAACGGCGCGAAATGCCCGCCGCGCCCGGGTTCGGTCACCCGCACCAGGTTCGTGGTGCGCGCCAGCCAGGCGCGCGGCGGCCGCAGGATGTCGCCGGGGAACAGGGAGAATCCGGACGGCACGTCGACCCGGCGGGCCAGTTGCTCGGCCGGGATCGCGCCGTTCGCGTTGTACATCCGCATCGACGAGCCGATCGTGCCGGTCAGCCAGAAGATCATGACGTTGGTCAGGATCTCGTCCCTGGTGTAGACGGATTCGACGTCCCCGCCGCAATCGCTCCAGGACCGCAGCTTCTCCACGATCCAGCCGGCCAGCCCGGCCGGGGAGTCGGTCAGCCCGATAGCGGCGGTCTGCGGCTTGGTGCGGTGCATCGCGCCATAGGCGCCCTCGCTGGCGCCCCAGGCCGCGACGGCGGCGAACCAGTCCCGTTCCTCGGGCGTGAGCTCGGCCGGATCACCCGAGAACACCGGCAGGCCGCCGTCCATCCGGTGCACGGCCACCACCCGGTCCGGATGGTCCAGCGCGAGGTAGCGGCTGACATGGCTGCCGATGTCCCCGCCCGCCGCACCGAACTTCTCGTAGCCAAGGACGCTCATCAGCTCGGCCCACAACCCGGCCACCGCGATCGAGTCGAGCGGCGCGGCCAACGGGTGGTCGGAGAAGCCGTAGCCGGGCATGTCCGGCACGATCACGTCGAACGCGTCGGCCGGATCGGCGCCGTGCGAGCCCGGATCGGTGAGCAGCGGGATGACCTTCTGGTAGCGCCAGAACGAATCCGGCCAGCCGTGACACAACACCAGCGGCAACACCGGCCCGGCCGGCTCGACCGCGCGGGCGTGCACGAAGTGAATGCCCAGCCCGCCCAACCGCGCCCGGAACCGGGGCAGCCCGGCCAACTTCGCCTCCTGCGCGGCCCAGTCGAACTCCTCGGCCCAGTAGCCGACGAGTTCGCGTAGGTACTCCACGTCGGCCCCGAGCGACCAGCCGGCATCGGCCGGCGCGTCCGGCCAGCGGGTGACCCGCAGCCGGGCCCGCAGATCGGCCAGCACGGCCGGATCGGTCCGCTGGACGAACGGCTCAGGCGATTGCGTCGGCATGCGGTCATCGTAGGAAAGATGTCCGACGAACGCCGGTTCACCCCACGGTCGCGGTGCCGCCGTCCACCGGGATGTTCGCGCCGCTGACATAGGCCGAGTCGTCGCTGGCCAGGAACAGCGCCACCCTGGCCACGTCCTCCGGATAGCCGACCCGGCCCAGCGGAATCCGGGAATCCTCCAGCGAGAACGGGCTGTCCGGATCGGTGAGCAGATGCTCGGTCTCCGGCGTGATGGTCAGCGACGGGCTGATCGCGTTGGCCCGGATATGGTGCGGGCCGCCCTCCACCACGAGCTGGTAGGTCAGGCCCAGGACTCCGGCTTTCGTTGTGCCGTGGGCGTTCTGCGGCATGAACCAGGCGCCCCGGGTGGCCGCGATGGAGGCCATGTTGATGATCGACCCGCCGCCCCGGGCGACCAGATGCGGCCAGGCCGCGCGGGTGACGTGGAAGACCAGGTCCAGTTCGTTGCGGATGGTGAACCGCCAGTCGGCCACCGACAACTGGTCGATCGGGCCGAACCTGATCGCGGAGGCGTTGTTGTACAGGATGTCCACGCCGCCGAACACCGCGACCGCCTCGTTCACCCAGTCCGCCGCCGCGTCCGGGTCGCCCAGGTCGACCGGCGCCATGGCGACCATGTCGCCGCCCTGTTCCCGCACCTGTTTCACCGTCTGCGCCCCGCGTTCGGCGTCCAGATCGCAGCCGACCACCTGCGCGCCCTCGGCCGCGAACAACTGTGCGGCGGCCGCGCCGATGCCGCGCGCGGTGCCGGTGATCAACGCGATCTTGCCCGCCAGCCGTCCCATCGCCCTCACTCCGTTCCGGTGCGCTGCCAGTGGTTGCGGTTGGTGGCAGGCCCTTCGGCGCACAGGTAACCGGCGAACAACCCGCCCGGATCACGCTGTGCCTGGATCGTTTTCAGTCGGTCGAACTGCGCGTCGCCGAGGAAGGTCAGTTGGCGCGTGGTGAAATCTGAGTCGCCGAGGTACTGGCCGGTGGTCACCGGTTCCAGCCGGTGCATCTGCCGTTCCAGCCAGGACCGGCAGCGGTCGTCGTCCCGGACGTGCGGCCAGCTGACGTAGGCGGCGAGATAATTGTTTTCCTGCAAGGAAAGTGCCATGTCCGGCAGCGGGCGCAGCGGGCCCATGCCGTACCACAGGGTGTAGGAGTCGCGGCTGGGCAGCGCGGTGAACAGGTCGGTCAGCAGCCCGGTCAGCTCCTCCGGTCCCGCGGCCGACCAGGCGTTGTCCACGGCGAACCGGTTGCCCTGCTTGTTCTGCCGCTCCTGCTCGATGTTCTCCTCGGCCAGGCTGGTCGGCCGGGCCAGCTCGCGCACCTCGGCCGCCCCGGCGAACGGCGCCTGCGCCAACGGCGCGAGCACTTCGGCAGCCCGCGCGGGCTCGTTCTCGAACGCGACCCCGTGCACCACAATGCATTGCCGGGTGTCCGGCGCGCCGGCCGGAGTCAACCCGAGCACCACGATCTCGACGGTACTGGCCAGACCGTCCTGAATGGACTGAGCCCAGTGCAGCACCTCCGGCCCCAGCTCACTCGGATACACGAGGGTGGACTGGGTGAGCGCCCGCGGATACGGTCGCACGGCCAGATGAAATCGAACCACAATCCCCGGAAACCCGGGCCCCGCACCGCGCGCCGCCCAGAACAGATCGGTGTTGTGGTTCTCATCGGCCCGCACCAGCTCACCGGACGCGGTCACGACGTCCACCGCGACGATCCGTTCGCAGGCCCAGCCCCAGCCCCGGCAGTTCCAGCCCATCCCGCCCTGCAACAGAAACCCGCCGAGGCCCACGGTCGGACAGTGCCCGCTCGGAAAGAACACTCCTTCCGGAACCAAGGCCGGATTCAGCTCGTTCCCGCCCGGCACGGCCGGGCTGACCCGCACGATCCCGGCTGCCGCGTCGTAGTCGATCTCCCGCAGCCCGGCCAGGTCGATGAGCAGGCAGTCCTGCCGCACGCTCCAGGCGGCCCAACTGTGCCCGCCCGAACGCACCGACACCTGCCAGTCCCGCTGCCGGGCCAGCTTCACTCCCGCCACCACGTCGTCGGCGGTTTCCGCCAGCAGCACCGCCGCCGGCTGCCGCCCGGGCCGGCGCGCGTTGAACACCGGCCCGACCCGGGCCTGCTCGAACCCGCGCTCCCCGCGCAGCACGAGCCGACCGGTGAACACGGGGTCATGGGTGGTGCTGCTCATGGTCGTCCTCGGCATCGAGTGATCAATGCAGCGACTATGTCAGGCCAATCCGGGGGCGAGGAAATAACGAACCCGGATGGCAGGCATGCCCTCGCGCCGCGTGGGCGGACACGGTCATCCTTGTGGACAAAACCGGCAACCGACGACGAAACTCAGCGCATCGATGCGATCCTGGCCGACACCGGATCGGCTCCGGTCCAATCGGTGATCGGGTGGTGCACCGCCACGGGGACAGCGACGTAGTGGCCACCGCGCGGTTCGGCCGCGCCAGCCGAGCGCCGCGACCACAGCTCAGTAGCGCCCGGCGTCGGCTCAGTTCAGTTCGGCCAGAAAATCCACCAGCAGCGCGGTGATCTCGGCCGGGCGTTCCATATTCGGCAGGTGCCCGGCCCAGGACAGCACCACGTGCTTGGCGTCCCGGATGCCCTCGGCCAGCAGGTCGGCGATCCGCTGGAAATCCTCGAAGTCGTGCGTCCCGGACACCACCAGGGTGGGGGCGGCGATCGCGGCCAGATCGACCTCGGTCGACTCGACGCCGGGTTGCGGCGCGTCCGGCACCATGTCGAATTTCCGTTGCAGCGTATAGGAACGCGTGCGCATCTCGCGCAGCAGCGCGTGCGCGGCGTCGTCGGCCTCCGGGCCGAGCCACGACTGCGCGTTCAGCTCCGCCGCCTTGTCCAGCTCGCCCGCGGCCAGCAACGCCTGCTCCCGCTCGTCCAGTTCGATCAGGCCGGGCGAGGGCTCCAGCCCGAGCATTCCGGCGCACAACAGGACCAGTCCGCGCACCCGGTCCGGGTGGGCGGCCGCGACCTGGTGCGCGATCCGCCCGCCGTAGGACGCGCCGATCAGCACCGCCGATTCGATGCCCAGTTCGTCGAGCAATTCGAGCACATTTTCCGAGTCGGCTGGATGCGCCACCGGCGGAGTGTCGCCGTAGCCGGGAAAATCAGCGGTCACCACCCGGTGTCCGGAACGCACCAGGCCGGGCACCTGAGCGCCCCACATGCGCCGGTCGCACGCGGAGGAATGCAACAGCAGGACGGCCGGACCGGCGCCGGTCACCTGGTGGGCGAGCGTCATCCGCTCACTGTAGACACCCTGTACATTTTCGGCGCGGCCGGTGGCTTGGCCATTTCGGCGCGAACGGACGGCCCGGCCGCTCGAATTCGTCTTCAACGATCGAATCCGTGCTCCCGGCCGGGAATCCGGTCAGCGGGGAATGCCTTGGCGGGCCACGGTTTCCAGGCCCAGCAGGGACAGCGCGGTGGTGGACCGGATCGCCTCGGCCTCCTCCACCGGCAGCCCGGCCGCGGCCAGCCGTTCCAGCGGATCCTCGATGCCCATGTCGAACGGGTAGTCGGTGCCCAGCACCACCCGGTCCGCGCCGGCCACGGACACCAGATGCCGCAACGCTTCCGGCGTGTAGACCAGCGCGTCGAACCAGATCCGGCGCAGGTATTCACTCGGCGGCCGGGCGCAGCCGCGCGCGTCCGGCCGGGCGTGCCAGGCGTGGTCGGCGCGCCCGATGTAGGTGGGCAGATAGCCGCCGCCGTGCGCGAAGCACAACCGCAGCTCCGGATACCGGTCGAGCAGACCGGAGAAGATCACGTGCGACAACGCGATCGCGTTCTCCACCGGCTGGCCCACGGTGTTGGCCAGGTAGTGCGCGGCCAGCCGGGTGCCCAGGGTGCACCCCCACGGGTGCACGAACACCACCGCGCCCAGTTCGGCCGCGCGGGCCCACACCGGTTCGTGCCGCGGATCGGCCAGTTCCCGGCCGTCCACGTTGGTCGACACGCTGATCCCGCGCAGCCCCAGCTCGGTCACGGCCTCGGTGAGCAGGTTGACCGCGAGACCGGCGTGCTGCAACGGAACCGTGCCCAGGCCGAGCAACCGGACGGGGTTGGTCGCGCAGTGCGCGGCGATGGCCTCGTTGGTGACCCGGGCGAACCGTTCGGCCGGGGCGGGCATGGCCCAGTAGTGGTGCATGGGCATCGGCCCGACCACCTGGATGTCGATCCCCATACCGTCCATATCGGACAGACGGCGGTCCGGATCGGTCAGCTGCTCGGCTCGTTCGGTGAGCTGTTTCCGGTTCGCGACAAGGGTTTCCGGCGTGTTGGCCACCTCATCGGCGGCCCGTTCCACCAGTCGTCCGGGAAATCCGTCCACCAGTTCGTCGGCCTGCGGCACCAGCAGGTGGCCGTGCACGTCCACCGCCGGGCTCACGCCGGACTCCGCAGCATCGTCATGGTCTCCTCCATCACCCTTCCGGAGTCGGCGCCCGGCGAGTTCGGAAGGGCCTCCCATTCGGCCAACAGCAACGAGTTGTCCAGCACCAGGCGGACCCGGTCGAACCGGCGGGCCATGAACGCGGGCAGCGCGTCGGCCACGTCCGGTGCGTCGGCGACCAGTTCGGCCAGCACCACCGCGTCCTCCGCGCACATGGCCGCGCCCTGCGCGATGGTCGGCGGGCAGGCGTGCGCGGCGTCGCCGATCACGATGACCCGGCCCCGGTACCAGGGTTTGTCCAGCACCACCGCCTCGATCCAGCGGTAGTCGACCACGGTGTCCTCGCGCAGCCCGTCCCGGATCCGGCCCCAGGTGCCGCCGTATCCGGCCGACCGTTCGCGCAGCTCCCGCCCGGCCGGCCGCTCGCCGATCAGCCCGGGATCGAGCAGCTCGTCCAGAATGTAGGCATAGCACTTGTCGGCCGAGATCGGGCTGTAGCCCGCCTTGAACCGCGGGCCGCCGTAGTACAACTCGGAGCAGTCCATCTCCGGGGGCCGGTCGGCCACCACCCGCCAGATGCCCATCTTGGTCGGCTGCGGCGCCACGTCGATGCCGATCAGGCCGCGCACCCGCGAGCGGATGCCGTCCGCCCCGACCACCAGGTCGTAGCGCCCGGTCTCGCCGTCGGTGAAGGTGACCGACACGTGGTCGGGCTGCTGATCCAGCGCGGCCACGCCGGCGCCGAGCTTGACCGGGATGCCCGCCGCGTGGACCGCGGTGGACAGCGCGGTGTGCAGGTCCGAGCGCAACGCGCCGACGGTGGCGGGCAGATCCGGGCCACCGGTGCGGGGCGTGTCCAGTTCGGCGATCAGCGAGCCGTCGGCGTTGCGCAGCCGCACGATGTTGAACGGCACCGCGCGGGCCAGCACCGCGTCCAGCACGCCGACCGAGCGCAACGCCAGCAACGCGTTGCCCTGCACCGTGATGCCGTGGCCGGTGCCGGTCCAGTCCGGGCGGAGCTCCACGATCCGCACGTCGATCCCCCGCTGGTGCAGCGCGAGCGCCAGCACACTGCCGGTGATGCCGCCGCCGACGACCAGCACCTGAGTTTCGCCCACGGTGTTGTCCTCCCGAATGACCCGTGCCCCGACGGTATGGGTGGGCCCTACCGGGCGGAAATGCCGAAAACCGATACCAGTCATCCCGGCGGCGATGCCATGATCACCGGCATGGCGTTGCGTTTCGCGGACAAACCGGTGCTCACCGGCGCGCTGGTGGCCCTGCGGCCGATCGCGGTGCGCGATGTGCCCGACATCGCCGTCGCGGTGGCCGAGCCGGTGAGCCGGCGGCTGACCGGCACGCACGCCACCTTCACCGTGGAGCAGCTGACCCGCTGGGCGATGACCAGGGCCGACCACGACGATCGCCTCGACCTCACCATCATCGAGCGGGCCACCGGCCGTTATGCGGGCGAGGTGGTGCTCAACGACCTCGACCCGGACAACCAGTCCTGCTCGTTCCGCATCGGCCTGGCCGGGCCGGAGTTCTTCGGCCGCGGCCTGGGCACCGAGGCGACCAGGCTGATCCTGGCCCACGCGTTCGAGGTGGTCGGGCTGCACCGGATCGGGCTGGAGGTGTACGCGTTCAACCCGCGGGCCCGGCACGTCTACGAGAAGGTGGGTTTCGTGCCCGAGGGGACGTTGCGGCACGCGCTGAACTGGGACGGCCAGTGGTGGGACGCGCACGTGATGTCCCTGCTCGCCCCCGACTGGGCCGTCCATCGCGGCCACCCCGACAGCTGAAGGAGCGGCCGTGGCCACCCTCGCCGAGGTGTACCGGAAATTCGGTGCGGACGACCGAACATCACCGCTGTACCAGCGCATCGCCCGCGCCCTGAGCGAGTCGGCGGACGCACTCCGGGCCATCGAATCGACCCCGGCCCGCAAACGGCACCCCACGATCATCCTGGCCGCCCTGCACGATCTCACCCTCGCCGGCCGCGCCCCAGAACTGGCCAAGGCCTACGCCGGCGCGGATGGCGAGGCGGACGCGGCGATCGACTGCTTGCTGCGGATGACCGATTCGGTCGTAGCCATCGCCGAGCGCAGGCGCGTGCGGCCCGGCGAGACCGGACACGGCACCGTGCTCTATCCAGCCATCGCCGAGGCCGCGCACCGGGTGGGCGCGAACGCGATCGGCCTGATCGACGTGGGCTGTTCGGCCGGTCTCAATCTCACCGTCGACCGCGCCGCAATCGCCTACAGCAACGGGCAATCGCTGGGCGATCCGTCCTCTGCGGTGCAAACGTCATGCTCGATCGTGGGCGACCGGCCGCTCCCGGCGCGGCCGATACCCGAGGTCGTCATCCGGATCGGCGTCGATCCCGAGCCGATCGACGTGACCGACCCGGACGAGACCCGCTGGTTGCGCGCCTGCCTGGCCCCGGACCAGCCGGACCGAATCGCGCGGCTCGACGCCGAACTGGCGTTGGCCGCCACCGACCCGCCGGTCCTGCTGCGCGGCGACGCCGTCGACGTCCTGCCCGACGCCCTCGCCCAGGTGCCCGCGGATGCCCTGCCCGTGGTCACCACGACCTGGGCGCTGTCGAAGCTCTCGCGGGAAGCCCGCCTGCGCTTCCTGCACCGCCTCGACAAAGCCGCGACCGACCGGCCGGTGGCCTGGGTGTCCGTGGAGGGGGTCGGCGTCGCACCGTCGGTCCCGACCATGGGCGACCGCCCCGCCTCCGGCCACAGCATCCTCGGTGTCGCCGTGTTCCGGCACGCCACGCTGCACACCGAGGCCGTCGGCCGCTGCTGGTCCCGCGGCCACATATTGTCCTGGCTCATCGATTCCTAGTCAGGACAACACCTTTCCGGATCAGGACAGCGTTTCGTCCAGTTCGCCGAGCGAGCGGATCAGGTCCAGGTTGGCGGTGTAGTCGACCGGGCAGGCGATCACCGACACGGTGTCCGCGGCCAGCGCGGTGCGCAGCGTCGGCAGCAGATCCTCGGCTGATTCGATGCGATATCCGGTGGCGCCAAAGCTTTCCGCGTACTTGACGAAGTCCGGATTGCCGAACCGGGTGTCCACGTTGTGCCCGATCTCCAGGTCCATTTTCCAGCTGATCAGCCCGTAGGCGTCGTCCACCCAGATCAGGATCACCATCGGCAGGTTCAGCCGCAGCGCGGTCTCGATCTCCTGCGAGTTCATCAGGAACGCGCCGTCGCCGGTGGCCACCAGCACCTTGGCCGCGGGCCGGGCCAGCTTCGCGCCGATCGCGCCGGGCACCGTCCAGGACATGGTGGACAGGCCGTTGGAGATCAGGCAGGTGTTGGGCGCGTAGGTCGGGTAGAGCCGGGCCATCCACATCTTCAGTGCCCCGGTGTCCACCAGCACGATGTCATCCCGGTCCAGGGCGGCCCGGGTGTCGGCCACGATCCGGGCCGGGGCCAGCGGGAACCGGTCGTCGGCCGCGCCCCGGGCCAGCTCGGCGGACAGCAGTTCCTGGATGCGCTCGCCGCCTTCGCGCGGCTCGAACTTGCGGTCCACCGCCTCGGCCAGCGCGTCCAGGCTGTGCCCGATCTCGGCGGTGATGCCGACCGCGACCGGATAGTGCGCGTCCACCTCGGCCGGGAACCGGTGGATGTGGATGATCTTGGTGTCCCCGCTGGGGTTGATCCGGATCGGGTCGAACTCCTGCAGTTCGTACCCGACCGCGACGATCACGTCGGCCCGGTCGAAGCCGAAGTTGACGTAGTCGTGCCGCATGAACCCGATCGTGCCCAGGGCCAGCGGGTGGTCGTCGGGGAACACGCCCTTGCCGTGGAATGTGGTGGCCACCGGAATGCCCAGCTTGTCGGCGAACCGCTGCAGCGCCGCGCCCGCGCCGGCCCGGGCCGCGCCGTGTCCGGCCAGCACCACCGGGTTCCGCGCCTGCGCCAGGATCTCCATCGCCCGCCGCACCTGGGTCGGCGACGGCTCGTCGGCCCGCGGCACGTTCACCGGCAGCGGCACCAGGCTGTCCGGCGCCTCGGCCTGCTCCACGTCCTCGGCCACGGCCAGGTAGACCGCGCCCGGCCGCTCGGTCTGGGCCAGCTTGAACGCCTTGCGCAGCATCTCCGGCACCGCGCCCGGGGTGGCCACCAGGGCCGACCACTTGGTCACCGGCGCGAACATCGGCACCAGGTCGATGCCCTGGTGCGACTCCTTGAACGCGCGGTTCATGCCGACCTGCGCGGACAGCGCGATCAGCGGGGTGGAGTTGGTGGTGGCGTCCGCGGTGCCCAGCATCAGGTTGATCGCGCCGGGCCCGAGGGTGGCCGAGCACACCCCGGCCCGCCCGGTGAGCCGCCCGAACGTCTCGGCCATGAACGAGGCGCCCTGCTCGTGCCGCGTCAGCACGTACCGGATCGACGACCGCGCCAGCGCGTCGACCAGCCGGATATTCTCCTCGCCCGGGATGCCGAAGACATGCGTGACGCCGTCGTTCTCCAGACAGCGCACGATCAGATCAGCGACGGTTCGCGACTCAGCCACGGCTACGACGATAGGTCACGGCGATCCGCGCGGCCGGGTTCAGTGCGCGACGAGCACCAGGATCAGGCCGATGACCGCCGGGATGACCTGCACGTACAGGATGCGCCGAGTCGCGGTGACGGCCCCGTAGATCCCGGCGACCAGCACGCAGGCCAGGAAGAACACCGACGCGGCGAAGCCGGTCGAGCCGCCCGCGATCAGCGCCCACACCAGCCCGGCAGCCAGGAACCCGTTGTACAGGCCCTGGTTCGCGGCCAGCGGCGCGCTTTCCCTGGCGAATTCCTCGGTGGTGCCGAACGCCGCGCGGGCCCGGGGCGTGGTCCACAGGAACATCTCCAGCACCAGGATGTAGACGTGGATGGCCGCGACGATCCCGACCCACACGTCCGCCACAGTGCGCACTGGTTCCTCCGCTGGGCAGCGCCGATGGGAGCCCGAGCCTAGCGGATGCCGATCTACGCCCCGGTCCCGCCACCCGGAGAGCGGAGCCGGTGTAAGCGTGGCGTAATGCCGGTTTGGTCGGGTACGGGCATGCGACAGACCACGAGCTCACCGGGCCGGGAGCACACCAGCGGTCACGACGCGGGCGCCCAACTCGTCCACGAACTGCGCACGATGCACGCGAACACCGGCAAGACGTTGAAGGAACTCGAGTCCGAGTTGCACGTCAGCGACTCCTCCCTGTCCCGCTACCTGTCCGGCCAGGCGGTCGCGCCCTGGTCGGTGGTGGCGGGCCTGTGCCTGCTGACCGGCCGCCGCCCCGAATCCCTCAGACCGCTGTGGGAACAGGCCCACCGCTGGCGCCGCCCCGCCGCGCCCGCCGAACCGACGCAAGACCCGCCAGACGATCCACCGGAACCCGAACCTCCCGCTCGCCGCCGACGACCGTCCCGGCGGGTGCTGCTCGGGCTGGCTTTCCTCGTCACCGCAACGATCTTCGGCACCGCCGGACTGCTGGTCGGCCGCCAGCTGACCCCGCCGCTGGTGCTCAAGCCGACCGAGGATCAGGCCTGCGCGGCCTGGCCCTGGCCGGCCGACACCGGCGCCGCCCTAGTGCCACCGGTGCATCCGCAGGCCAACGACCACACGCCGACCGTCGAACTGTTGTCGGGTAAGGCATCCGACGGTCAGCGTGCGGTCTGGGCGGAGATCACTGGCGCCCGCTTCGGGGACCGGGTCTGGCTGGACTGGTCGGCCAATCAGGGCCGCAGTTGGATCCAGTGCGGCCCGTTCCCGGTCACCACGGACTCCGGCACCTCGCGGGCGCACGACCTCACGCCCGGCTCCCTCTTCCGGGCCTGTGGCGACATCCCCTCCGCCCTCGCCGTTCCAGGTCGGCGCAGCGAGATCTGCACGGTTTATCACTAGAAATAGAGATCCTCGCTGGTGGACGGACCGGCATCCCGGAACACCGTGATTTCGGCATAGCTGTAATCAATCGCGTTCTCGCTGCCCGTGACCGTCCAGCCCAGATCGGTGTACGCCCCGCAATGATATTGCCGGTACACCGGATCGGCGCTGCCGTCCGTGCGGTACAGCGTGACCGCGACATGCGCGCACACGCCATCGGCCAGCGTGTCGTACAGCGTGCCACGGGCGATGGCGAGTCCGTCCACGTCCACCACATTGGCGAAGGAGCCCGCGCCGGTGGCCGCGACCCAGCCGTACTGGTCGTCGATCGGAGTCAGGAAATCCGCCAGATTGTTGGGATACCTGTTCAGATCGGTGTTGAGGAAATCGACTCCGTCGTCGAGTTCCTCCTGCCACGTCTGGTCGTCCTGCGGGGTGTCCCAGATCCGCACCTGCCGGCCGTGTTCATGCGCGGTGGTGACGAAATCGGCCAGGTCCGAAGAGACCGAACTCCACTGCGCGGTGGTGATGGGATTCTCCGCGCTGGAATAGGTCGTGAGATCACCCTCCCCCGCGTCGAAGAATTCGTGCCGGGGATCGTTGGTCTGCACGCAGTTGCGGGGCGTCTGGCCGGTGAACACAATCTTCACCGCGCCCTCGGTGACCACCCCGTTGTCGTAGCTGGACAACATGCCGCTGTATTCCGTTTCCAGCAGATCGTGCACGCGTTGATAGAGCTTGCCGTTGAAGTACTCCTCGCCGGCCTCGTCCTTGCAGTTGGTGGGCAACGTGTTCGTCCCGGTTTCGTCCTTGAGTTCGATCACCAGGGTGAACGGCACATGCCAGCCGTCGTAGACGCTGCCGCCGTTGTCCCGCACCCGTTGCGTCAGCGGATCCAGGTACAGGCTTTCCAAGGTCTGGTTGGGAATGATGTCGGCGTCATCGTGACCGACCCGCACCACGTCGTTCTGCAGGATCACGTCCGCCTCGACGCTGTCGAACTGGCTGGCCAGCGCGTCCTGCAACGGATTCGTGGCGTTCTCGTCGTTGTGCGAATGGGCGTGCAGCAGTGGCGGCGGGCTGAAAACCCGCGGTGCGGCGGTGGCCGCGTGCGCGCCGGAGATGGCGGTCGCACCGATCCCTGCCGCCATCAGCGCCGCCGCCGCGACCACAGAAAATCGGCGACTCAACATGTGTGCAGAGTCTGCCGGTCGGCCCGGCGCCCGGACAGAGTTTCCCGCCGCACCGGGAGCATCCCGGGACGGCACCGGCGTGATCTGCGGCGTTTCATTCCCGGGATGGGACAACGGCTACCGGGCAGCCGCCCACAGCACCGCGACGGCTACCGGACGGCCGCCCGCAGCGCCGCCTCGAGCGCGGTGGTCAGCGTTTCCAGGTACGCGTCGTCGCTGCTGCCCCGGGTGACCAGCATGCGCAGCGCGAGCGGGGCGATCATCAGGTCGGTGGCCAGTTCCAGGTCCAACTCGGCCGGGAGTTCGCCGCGGTCGATCGCGCCCTGCAGGATCGACCGCGTCGCCGCCCGCCGCGGTGCGGCCAAGCTGACCAGCCCCAAGGAGCTGATCACCTTCCGCGAGGCCGAGGCCGAGGGCGCGGGCGCGCACTGTCACGAGGGTGCGATGTCCCTGTTCCACCAGCGCACCTTCGACTGGCTGGACACCACGCTGAGCTAGCCGCCCTTATCCTGGCGGGCGTGAACGCGCCTCGCCTACTCGTGATCCAGCCCGACGCCAGCGATCCGATCGGCCCGCTCGGGGACTGGCTCACCGCCGCCGGGGCCGAACTCGACGTGCGCAGGCCCCCGGCCGACGAGCTGCCTCGGTCGCACGATGGCTACCAGGGGATCGTCTGCCTCGGTGGCCACATGAACGCCGAACAGGACGACAAATACCCGTGGCTCAAGGACGTCCGGGACCTGCTCGCCGCGGCCACCACCAGCGCACTGCCCACGCTCGGCGTCTGCCTCGGCGCCCAACTCCTCGCCGTGGCCAACGGCGGCCGGGTGCAGCGGGGCCCGCAGGGGCCGGAGGTCGGCGGCAACCTGGTCGTGAAGCAGGAGGGCGGGTGGTCCGATCCGCTGTTCGTGGATCTCCCGCTGACCCCGGATGTCCTGCAGTACCACGGGGACGTGATCACCCGGCTGCCCGGCGGCGCCGTCCTGCTCGCGTCCAGCCTGAAGTACGACAACCAGGCATACCGGCTGGGCCGGTGCGCGTACGGCATCCAGTTCCACATCGAGACCACGCTCGAGGTGGTGCTGTCCTGGGTCCGGGACAGCCCCGACGAGGCGGGGACCGCCCGGCCCGGCGCGTTCGACCACGACACCCTCACCCAGCTGCACACCGACCTGGCCGAGGCGTGGCAGCCGTTCGCGGAACGCTTCGTGCGCCTGGCCGACGGCACCCTCGAACCGGCCGAGGCCAACCCGAAAACCCTTCCCCTGGCCTGATGCTCTACTGACCGCGGCTGGCCGAACTGCTCCGATCCTGCGGGCTTTCGCTGGCGTCGACGGTTCGAGCTAGATCTCCTCTGGCTGACGGCGCTGGATGAGTTCGATCAGGTTGCCTTCCGGATCGTGCACCCAGGCCATCCGCACTCCCTTCTCCGGCGAGGGTTGCGGTGCCAACACCGGTTCTGCGCCGTGCGCGAGGATCGCGGTGTACCCGGCATCCAGGTCGGGCAGGTCGAAGCAGATGTGCCCGTACCCCTCGGTGGCCGCCGCCTCCACCGGGTTTGCGGCGCGCAGACCGGGCCGGGATTCGTTGCGGTGCAACAATTCCACCCGGTGCCCTTGCGGGCTGTGCAGCATCGCGATGTGCAGGCCGATCTCGTCCAGCTCGAAGGCGATCTCCACGGTGAGGTCGAACGCGCGGCAGTACCACTCGGTGGCCGCAGCCAGATCGCGCACGTTCAACCCCACGTGATCCAGCCGCGGCGACGCCGCCTCGTCCCCAACCGGCTCCACCGCCCCGCTCGGCCCCTTCGCTACGGACGGCTCCGCCGCCCCGCTCGCTTCCTGCTCTCCGGACGGCTCCCCCGTCCCGCGCGACTCTTGCGCTCCGGACGGCTCCCTCGCCTCGCCCCGCTCCTGCGTTCCGCTCG
This sequence comes from Pseudonocardiaceae bacterium, assembly GCA_035551355.1. GTDB lineage: Bacteria > Actinomycetota > Actinomycetes > Mycobacteriales > Pseudonocardiaceae > DATATV01. The sequence continues at coordinate 32,056 of DASZNF010000075.1, forward strand.
ATTCCCCCGCTCCGGACGGTTCCCGCGCTCCGGACGGTTTCCGCGGGCCGCTTATCGATTCCTCCGGTGCCGTCATGGTGCGATCATGCCCGCCGACAGGTCGATGTCCGCACCGCACAGGCCGGGCATGGCCAGCATGGCCACCGCCGCCGCGCCCACCTCGTCCTCCTCCACCAGCCGGTGCAGCGCCGCCCAGGACACGAACGCGTCGTGCGCTGCCGCCACGGTCTGCCCGGTGACCTCGGCCTCCAGTCGGAAATTGCGGTCCATCCGCGCGCCGCGCACCGGACCGGGCGACAACGCGTTCACCGTGACGCCCAGCGGACCCACCTCCGCGGCCAGCGTTCGGGTCAACCCGAGCACGGCCATCTTGCTGGCCGCGTACGGCGTGCGCCGGGCCAGTGGCCGCTTGCCGGTCACCGAGGCGATGTTGATCACGTCGCCTCGCCCGTTTTCGATCATCGCGGGCAGGAAAGCCTTGCACACCAGGAACATCCCGCGCACATTGGCCGCGAACACGGCGTCCCAGTCGGCCGGCTCGATCTCGGTGAGCGGCGCGACCGGGCCGCCGACCCCGGCATTGTTGACCAGAATGTCCACGTCCTCGCCGGCCAGCTCGGTCCGCAGCGCCGCCACCGAGTCCACATCGGCCACATCGGCGACGGCCGCCCGGCCCGTATTCGACAGCAGCGCAAGGGTTTTCGCCAGTTTGTCCGCGTCGCGGCCGACCAGCAGCACCCGGGCGCCGGCCGCGGACAGCGCCCGGGCGATGGCCCGGCCCAGCCCGTTTCCCGCCCCGGTCACCAACGCGACCCGGCCGGCCAGCGGTTCACTCACCGGCCCGCCACCGCGTCGGCCAGCCGACGGTTCGCTCACCGGCCCGCGATCGCGTCGGCCAGCCAGTCCGGCCGCCGCCCGCGCGCCGCGGCGGCCCGGATGTCGCCGGAGCGAGCGTGCCCCTCGAACAACTCGACCCGGGCCGCCCGCCCGCACAGCTCACCGAGCGAGGCGCTGGCCTCCGGGTCGGTAACCTCCTGGTACGTCACGGTTTTGAGGTATTTGCCGACCCACAGGCCGCCGGTGTAGCGGGCCGCCTTGCGGGTGGGCAGCACGTGATTGGTGCCGATCACCTTGTCCCCGTAGGACACGCAGGTGTTGGCGCCCAGGAAGATCGCGCCGTACTGCTTCATCGCGGCCAGCGCCTCGCGCGGGTTCTCGGTGAGCACCTGCACGTGTTCGGCCGCGAACTCGTCGGCCACCGTGTACGCCTCGGCCAGATCGTCGACCAGGATCACCTGGCCGTGGTCGCGCCAGGCCGGTTCGGCGAAGTCCTTGGTGGGCATGCCGGGCAGGATCTGGTGCACCAGCTCGATCGCCTTGTCCGCCACGTCCGGCGAGTTGGTGATCAGGATGGCGGGTGAGTCCGGGCCGTGTTCGGCCTGGGACAACAGGTCCACCGCCACGGTCTCCGGGTCGGCGTGCTCGTCGGCGATGATCAGGATCTCGGTCGGCCCGGCGAACAGGTCGATGCCGACCTCGCCGTAGAGCTGCCGCTTCGCCTCGGCCACGTACGCGTTCCCGGGCCCGGCCAGCAGATCGACCTTGCCGATGGTCTCGGTGCCCAGCGACATCGCGGCCACCGCGTGCACCCCGCCCAGCAGGTAGATCTCGTCCGCCCCGGCCAGGTGCATGGCCGCGACGGTGGCGGCCGGGATCTCGCCCCGGATCGGCGGGGTCGCGGCGATCACCCGCGGTACCCCGGCCACCTTGGCGGTCACGATGGTCATGTGCGCCGACGCGGTCAGCGGATAGCGGCCGCCCGGGACGTACGCGCCGACCGACTGCACCGGGATGTGCCGCTGCCCCAGGTGCACCCCGGGGCTGGGCTCGACCTCGAAGTCGACCAGCGAATCCCGTTGCGCCTGGGCGAAGGCCCGCACATTGGCCTGCACGGTGCGGATGTCGGCCACCACCTGTTCGGGCAACCCGGCCACGATGTCCGCGATTTCCTTGTCCGACAACCGGAACGAGGCGGGCGACCAGTTGTCGAACTTCTCCGAGTACTGCCGGACCGCCTCGTCGCCGCGGGCGCGGATGTCGGCGATGATGCCGGTGACCGTGGCCCGGACGGCGCTGAGGTCCGCGGTCACCTGCTCGGCCGGGATGGCCGCCTTCACCTGACGCACGGGTCCTCCCAAGAACGTGAAGTGCTTACCCGGCAACGATGCTGGCCGGATGGGCGGCAGGGCAACGGGTGCGGGCATTCCCAAGCCGTCTGGCTCGCATCCGTCAGGCTGATTGCCGCGCGCCGGTCCAGCCCAGCGAGGTCAGCGTCAGTTCCTGGCAGGTGCCGCGCCTTCCTTGTCCGGCCAGGAAAGCCACCGCCTCGGCCACCTCGGCCAGGCCGACCGCGGCATCCGAGGGCAGCCCGTTGGACACCAGCAGCGGCGCGGTGCGCGGCGAGTCCACCGGCGCGTCCACCGCCAGCAGACAGGCCCGGATGCCCTCGGCCCGCAGTTCGGCCGCGGCGGTGCGCACCAGCGCCCGGACCGCGCCGTAACCGGCGGCCAGCAGCCCGTCCTCGCCCGGCCATGAGCCGCCGGCCACGCCGTTGACCAGCTGGATCAGGCAGCCGCCCGGGCCGCTGGCCCGCAGCACCCGCACCGACTCGGTGAGGAACACGAACGCGGCCTCGGCCATCGCCCCGGTCCACCGCTGGAATCCGGCCAGCTCGGCGTCCGCGACCGGGCCGCCGCCGGGTGGTTCGCCGGGCACGGGCCGGGCCGGGGTGGTCGCGTTGACCACCAGGTCCAGCCGGCCGAACTCGACGGCCGCGGTACGCAGCGCGGCCCCGATCCCGGCCGGGTCGCGCAGGTCGGCGCGCAGCGGCAGGGCACCGCGGTCGCGCACCCGGTCCAGGGTCTGCGGGTTGCGGGCGATCCCGGCAACCCGCCAGTTCTCGGCGAGCAGCCGGTCGATGATCGCGCCGCCCACGTCGCGCGCGCCGAGCACCACGGCGCCGAGTTCGCTGGCCACCGGCCGATGGTAGGCAGCGCTGGAGAAATGGCTGCAATATTGATCGACGATGCGAACGGGACTACCTTGTTCGACGAAAGACGAAGAAATGACATGACCGGCGGCAAGAGGGGAAACTGATGACCGCCAAGCAGTTCCGGTTCGGCGTCAACCTGATCGGCGGAACCGACAAGAAGGCCTGGCAGGACGGGGCCCGGCAGGCCGAGGATCTGGGCTACGACGTGATCATGGTGCCCGATCACCTTGGCATGCCCGCCCCGTTCCCGGCGCTGGTGTCCGCGGCCGAGGTGACCACCCGGCCCCGGCTGGGCACCTTCGTGTCCAATGTCGGGTTCTACCGGCCCGCGGTGCTGGCCCGGGACGTGGCCGGCACCGACCAGCTCACCGACGGACGCCTGGAGATCGGCCTCGGCGCGGGCTACGAGCAGTGGGAGTTCGAGGCGGCCGAGCTGCCGTTTCCCAGCGCCAAGGAACGCACCGACCACCTGGTGCACACGGTCACCGAGCTGAACCGGCTGCTGGCCGACCCCGACTACTCGCCCAAGCCCGCGCAGCAGCCGGTGCCGGTGATGGTGGCCGGCAGCGGCAACCGGGTGCTGCGGCTGGCCGCGCGGCAGGCGCAGATCGTGGGCCTGGCCGGGCTGTCCGGCCAGGTGCGCGACGGGGTGGCCGATCCGCTGGCCGACCGGGTGGACTTCGTGCGCGAGGCGGCGGGCGAGCGGTTCGCCGAGCTCGAACTCAACCTGCTGATCCAGGGCATCGGCGTGGACACGATGCCGGATCTGACCATGGCCGGCCGGCGGGCCCCGGACTTCAGTCAGGAACAGTTGCTGGGGCTGCCCAACGTGCTGCACGGCTCGGCCGGCGAGATCGCCGATAAGCTGCACCGGCTCCGGGAAACCTATGGCATCACGTACTTCGCCGTGCTGCAGCCCGGCATGACCGACCTCGCCAAGGTGATCAGCCTGCTGCGCTGACCGGGTTTTCCGCCAGTTCGGCGGCCACGTCGCGCAGCACGGACAGCAGCCAGGCGTGGCCGCTCTCGGCGGCCTTGGTGGGCAGCCACCAGAACCCCTCGATCAGCTCCACCTCACCGAACGGCGGTTCGACCACGGCCAGCCGGCCCGACCGGGCCATCCGGTGGGCCAGCCGCTGCGGCACCACCGCCACCATGTCGGTGCCGGCCACCGCCAGCGGCAGCGCCAGCCAGCCGACCACGGACACCTTGGTGTGCCGGTTGATGCCCAGCTCGCCCAGCGCCCGGTCCACCGGGGTGAAGTTGGACCGGCCGAACCGGGCCACCACATGCGGCAGCTCCTCAAAGTCGGCCAGGCTCAGCCGGCCGTTGCGCAGCCGCGGGTTGGCCCGGTCCACCACGCACACCATCCGGTCCCGGAACAACAGTTCCGAGTCGCCGGGAAAGTCGTAGCCCAGCGGCCCGATCAGGATGTCGTTGTCCACCAGCGCCCGGTCGGACAGCCGGATGTCGTCGGCCAGATCCAGGAACTCCAACCGGATTCCCGGCGCGGCGGCCCGCATCCGGTTGCGCAGCAACGGATGCACCACCGACAACGCGAAGTCGCTGAGCATGAACCGGAAGGACCGGGTGCAGGTGGCCGGGTCGAAGTCGAAGTCCTCGTCCACGTGCAGCGCCTCGTGGGCCAGCCGCACCGCCTCCTGCACCTGCGGCAGCAGTTCCCGGGCCAGCGGGGTCAGCTCGTAGTCGCGGCCGTCCCGGACCAGCAACTCGTCGTCGAAGTGCCGCCGCAGGCGGGCCAGCGCGCCGCTCATCGCGGGCTGGCTCATGTTCACCCGGGATCCGGCATGGGTGACGTTGACCTCCTCCAACAGCGCCTTGAGCGCGGTGAGCAGGTTGAGGTCGGTGCCACCAAGCGACATGCCTGACCCTCCCGTTTCGCTGTGAATCGACTGTGCCGTTTCCGGTTTCACCGCACGTCGAGACCATTGCCTAGCATAATTCCGTGCGGACGGGCAGCGCGGCCATGATTCGAGGTGAACCGGCATGACGACGGGGCGGACGGCGGGGCGCCTGAAGAATGTCGACCTCAACCTGCTGCTGTCGCTGCACGCGCTGTTGCAGGAGCGCAACGTCACGCACGCGGGCAACCGGATCAACATGAGCCAGCCGGCGATGAGCGGGGCGCTGGCCCGGTTGCGCAGGCATTTCGACGACGAGTTGCTGGTGCGCGATGGGCGCGATCACGAGCTGACTCCGTTGGCCGAGAAGCTCCGGCCCGCGGTGGCCGAGGCGATCGCGTCGATGGAGCGGGTGCTGGGCGCACGGCCGGATTTCGACCCGGCGGAAAGCGCGCGCACCTTCGCCATCTGCGTGTCCGACTACGCGCTGACCGTGCTGGCCGAGCCGCTGATCAGCGTGCTGGGCGAGCAGGCCGCGCACGTGGACGTGGTGTTCGACCCGATTCCGCCGGTGGGCTCGGACATGAATCTGGCCCTGTTGCGCCACGATCTGATCGTGGGTCCCGCCGGGTACGGTTTTCCCGGCCGCAGGCAGCCGGTGTTCACCGACGAGTTCGTGTGCGTGGTGGCCGCAGGCAACCCCCGGGCGCTGGGCGGTTCGCTCACCCTGGCCGACCTGGCCGAGATGCGGCACGCGGTGGCCCGGTTCGCCCCCGGTCAGGGCGCTTCGCTCACCCCGGCCGACCAGGCGCTGGCCAGGGCCGGGGTGCACCGGCAGGTCGAGGCGGCCGTGCAGGGGCTGCTGGCGGTGCCGTTCGCGGTCAGCGGCACCGATCTGTGCGCGTTCGTGCCGCGCCGGCTGGCCACCCGGTGCGCGGACGTGCTGGATCTGGCCATCGTGCGGACCCCGCTGGAGCCGGCGCAGCTGGTGGAGACCGCGCACTGGCACCCGGCGCAGTCCGGCGATCCGGCCCTGCGCTGGCTGCGCACGGCGTTGCACGAGGTAGCCGTACGTCTGGAGTCGTAGTCGGGCATGGCAGCTATCGACGATTCTGATTGGTCAGCGCCGATCGGGCGTTCCTAGCATCGGTGTGGTGACCGATTCCGCGTTCGCCCTTGGCACGTTCCGCACCGAGCACGGGACCGAGTTTCCCGGTGTGGTGGTGGACGGCCGGGTCCGCCGCATCGACGCGCCGAACGTCGCCGCGCTGCTGGCCGGCTGGGATGCCGCGCTGGCCTATGTCGGCGAGCTGGCCGGTTCCGCTTCCTCGGACTGGCGGCCGCTGGACTCGGTGACCCCCGCACCGCCGTTGGCGCCCGGCCAGATCCTGCAGGCGGGCGCCAACTACCGGCAGCACGTGATCGACCTCGTCATGTCCGAATCGGACGATGACGGTCAGGGTCGCACGCCCGAGGAGAAACGGGCCTACGGCGCGGAGATGATGGACCGCCGGGCCGCTGAGGGCACACCCTACGTGTTCCTTGGTTCCCCCAGCGCGTTGTGCGGCGCCACCGACGACATCGTGCTGCCGGCCGAGGGCCACGAGCACGACTGGGAACTGGAACTGGCGCTGGTGATCGGCCGGCCCGGCCGGCGCATCGATCCCGCCGACGCGCTGGATCACGTGGCCGCGTACACCATCGCCAACGACATCACCACCCGCGATCGGCTCTACCGCTCGGATCTGGCCAAACTGGGCGCCGACTGGGTGGCCGCGAAGAACTCGCCCACCTTCCTGCCCGTCGGCCCGCACCTGGTGCCCGCGACGTTCGTCAAGGATCCGATGGACCTGCGGATCACGTTGCGGCACAACGGAACCGTCCGCCAGGACGAGTCGACCTCCGATATGCTCTTCGACATTCCGCGGCTGATCAGCTACGCCTCCGAGCTGGTCGCGCTGCGCCCCGGCGACCTGCTGCTCACCGGTTCCCCGGCGGGCAACGGCGCGCACTGGGGCGTGTTCCTGGCCCCCGGCGACGTGCTGGACGCGGAGATCACCGGCCTTGGCGCGCAACGCAACACCTGCGTCGCGGAAGTCCTGGCCCGAGCGGAAGGCTGAGCACAGACATGCCCGACTCGCTGATCACCCACCTGCGGCACGTGGACCTGGCCGTGCCGGATTACGAGGTCCAGCGCCGGTTCTACGCCGAAACCTGGGGCCTGACCCAGATCGCCGAGGACACCGGGATCAGTTTCTTCGCCGCCGAGGGCTCGCCCGAGCAGTACATCGTGCGGCTGCGCCGGGCCGGCGACAAGCGGATGGACCTGATCTCCTACGGCGCAGACTCCCCTTCCGACGTGGACGCGCTGGCCGCACAGCTGGTCGCCGACGGCGTGCGACTGGCCGACGAACCGTCCGCTTTGGACACTCCTGGCGGCGGCTACGGGTTCCGGTTCTTCGACGTGGACGGCCGCACCGTCGAGGTGTCGGCCGACGTGGCCGCCCGGGCGCACCGGCCGGTGCAGGAACGCGAGGCCATTCCGGTGCGCCTGTCGCACGTGGTGGTCAACTCGCCCGATCCCGCCCGCACCCGCGACTTCTACGCCCGACACCTGGGTTTCCGGCTGTCGGACACGCTGCACAACACGCACCTGGGCGACATGATGTACTTCCTGCGCTGCAACAACTTGCACCACAGCTTCGCCATCGCCCGCGGCCCGCACGTGTCGCTGCACCACGCCTCGTTCGAGATGCGCGGTATCGAAGAGTACATGCGCGGCACCGGCCGGGTCATGCGCGCGGGCACCCGCAAGGTGTGGGGGCCGGGCCGGCACAAGGCCGGGGACAACACGTTCTCCTACTTTCTGGACCCCAGCAACAACACCATGGAGTACACGACCGAACTTGCCGTGCTGGACGAGGATCGCTGGCACCCGCACGTGTACGACACCGCCGACCCGGCCGTGCAGGACGAGTGGGGCACCGCCGACCCGATGAGCGAGCTGATCGCCAAGGAAAGCTTCAACGACCCCGATCCCGGACTGTTCCAGGCGCCACCGGTGTAATCGGTGGCCCGGCGCGGCCCACGCGTTCATCCCGCGGGGGCCGTGTCCGGCCGGGTCGTTGCGCGCGACACAGGCCGATGGCCCTGTTCCCGGCCGAACTCACCTGCATGGTGACCGAATGCGCGCCCGCAACCGGTCAGCGTGGCGACCAGCGGCATCCACGACTGCTGACCGGGAGGAACTCTCGCACTACAGCGGCGTGGTGACCGGGTCGGCGTGCGCGGTGCCGACCCGGCCACCACCGGTGGATCGCGGCGGGGGTGGGGGCCGCGGGAACCACCGTGTCCGGGCGAAACGCTCGGCCGCGACGGAGCCGGGTCGCAGGGCAAGGCTGGGGTCGCAGGGCGGGGCGGGGGTCGCGATGAAGTCAGGTGGCGGCGTCCACCGCGTCGACGATCGCCTTGGCGCCGCCGTGCGAGGTGTAGCCGCCGTCCACCGGGATTTCCGCGCCGTGCAGGTAACTGGCCGCCTCGGACAGCAGGAATGCCACCACTTCGGCCACTTCTTCGGGCCGGCCCGGCCGGGCCAGCGGGGTCATGGACAGGTGCGCGTCGAGAAACGCCTGCGACGCGTTGGCCACCATCGGGGTGTCGATGTGGCCGGGATGGATGACGTTGACCCGGATTCCGCGTCGCCCGTACTCCAGTGCGGCCACTTTGGACAGTCCGCGCAGACCCCATTTGGCCGCGGTGTAGGCGACCGTGTGGTGCGCGGTCAGCGCGGCCACCGAGCCCACGTTCACGATCGCGCCGCCCTCGGGCATCAGCGGAGCCAGGGTGCGCATCCCCAGCATCGCGCCGGTCAGGTTGACCGCGAGCGCGCGGTCCCAGTCGGCCACCGAGACGTCGGCCAGCCGGGACCGCACCGGCACGCCCGCGTTGTTCACCAAGCCGTGCAACGGAATTCCGTCCGCGCGCAACTCTTCGGCCAGCGCCTGCCAGTCCGCCTCCACGCTCACGTCCAGGTGCCGGTAGCGGACCCGCTCGGTCGCTTCGGCGAGCGCCTTCCCCTCCTCGTCCAGCACATCGGTGGCCACCACGGTGGCGCCCTCGGCGGCCAGCAGCGCCGCTTCGGCCGCGCCCTGGCCGCGGCCCGCGCCGGTGATCACGATCAACTTGCCGGTGAACCGCATCAGTGCCTCGGCCCCCGGTCGCGGCGGCGGGCCGCGGGCAGCGGCACCACCTCGACATCGTTTGCCACCACGGTGTTGCTGATGGTGCCGATGCCCTCCACGGTCAGCGTGACCACATCGCCCGCGGACAACGGCGCCGGTTCCCGAGTGCCCGCGCGGCCCCAGATCTCGGCCAGGCAACCACGTCCGCAGGTGCCCGAGCCGAGTACGTCGCCCGGTTTCACCCAGGTGCCGCGGGAGGCGTAGGCGACCAACTCGTCGAAGGTCCAGGACATGCTGGCCGCCGAGTCCTTGCCCAGTACCTGCCCGTTGAGTTCCACCGTGACGGTCAGGTCCAGGAACCCCTCGGCGTCGCGCAGGTGTTCCAGTTCGTCGGCGGTGACCAGGCACGGGCCGAGCGTGTTGGCGCTGTCCTTTCCTTTGGAGAAGCCGAGTCCGAGTTCCTTCTCCGGGCGTTGCAGGTCGCGGGCGGACCAGTCGTTGAAGATGGTGTAGCCGATGATGTGCTCGCGGGCCTGCTCGGGCGTCAGATCGTGGCCCTCGGTGCCGACCACCGCGCCGATCTCGGTCTCGAAGTCGAACACCTGACACCGCGGCGGAATCGGCACCTCGTCGTAGGGACCGATGACCGCGTGCGGGTTGGTGAAGTAGAACGCCGGGTTGGGATACCAGACCTCGGGCACGTGCTCAAGGCCGTCCAGTGCCTTGGACACGCCCTCGATGTGCGCCTCGAACGCCACGAAGTCCCGGATGGTGGGCGGCCGGAACGGGGCCAGCAGCCGCACCTCCTCCAGGGCGGCCGCGGCCGGCCGGGCCAACGCTGCCTCGCCGGTGGCGCGCAGCCCGGCCGGGCCGCGGCCGATCGCATCGAGTACCGTGGTGCCCGATGGCAGGGGGTGGATCCGTTGCCCGGCAAGGACTCCGGCCGCCTCGGCGCCGCCATGAACGTAGGTCACGAAGCGCATGGCGCAACGCTACGGTCGGCCGCGCCCGGCGGGGAAATGGAAACCGCTGATGGCGGACATGCCCAGCGCCGATGCCCGTGCCTCATTCGGCCATCGCCTGCGCGGGCGCGGCGGTCGCGGCCTTCTTGGCCGGGCGGATCACCACGAAGCTGATCACCGCGCCGACCAGCGAGGCGATCCCGCATACCACGATCCCCGTGGTCAGCCCGTGTTGCAGGGCCAGCGCCCCGGCGTTGTAGATCTTCTCGGTGTCCGGGCCGAAGTTGGCCGACACCACCGCAAGTGGCCCGCCGCCCTTGAGCGCCCCACCGGCCTCGGCCTGCTGCGCGGCGGTCAGTCCGGCCTGCTGGAACTGGCCGCCCATGGCCGAGGCAGCGGTGTCCAGCAGCACCGCGCTGATCACCGCGGGCCCGAGCACCTGGCCGAACTCGCGGACCAGGCTGGTGCCGGCACTGGCCATCCCGGCCAGTTCGACCGGGACCGCGTTGACCGCGGCCGCGGTGAGCGAGGAGACCACCAGGATGAAGCCGATGCCCAGCAACAACGCGGGCACGATCAGCGGAGTCAGCGAGGTGGCGGAGATGGGCAGCGAGGCGAACCAGAACTGCCCGACCGCCAGCGGAAGCAGGCCGCCGATGAGCAGCCAGCGCGGGTTGACCTGACGCAGCAACCGGGACAGCACCGGGGCCAGGAGCAACGGGATGACTTGCACCAGCACGAACGGGAACGCGGTGCGCAGACTGCTCTGGTGCTGCACCACGCCGATCCGGATGCTCACCGAGTACGCGGTGCCGATGAAGCCCAGCATGCCGACCAGGGCCACCCCGGCCGCCCCGGCGAACGCGGGGATGCGCAACAGGCTCAGCTTGAACATCGGCGAGGGCGAGCGCAGTTCGAAGAACACGAACGCCACCAGGAACACCACGGCGATCACGAACGCCACGATCACCGCGGGCGCGCTCCAGCCGATGCTGGAGCCCTGCAGAATCCCCCACAGCAGGCTGAACAGCGCCACCGCGACGGAGATCTGGCCGGGCCAGTCCAGCCGCCGGCCGGCCGGCGCCCTGGAGTCGGTGATCGCGAACTGGTTGACCACCGCGACGATCACGCCGACCACCATCGGGATCACGAACACCACGCGGAACGAGGCGACCGTGCCCAGCCAGCCGGACAGCAGTGGGCCGATGGCCGAGGCGATGGACAGGCTCAATGCCCAGCGGGCCAACGCTTTCGCCCGCGCGGCCGGTTCCGGGGTGCCGGCCGCGACCACCGCCAGCGAGGACGGGAACAACGCGGCCGCGCCGATGCCGGCCAGCGCCTGGCCCAGCCACATGATCTGGATCGACCCGGCGATCACGTCGACCAGGTTGCCCACGGCCAGCAGCAGCGCGCCGAACACCAGCAGTCGCTTGCGGCCGAACAGATCGCCAAGCAGGCCGAAGTTCAGTTCCAGGATCGCGGTGGGCAGGATGAACGCCGAGGTGACCCAGGCCAGTTGCGAGCCGGACGCGCCGAACGCGGCCTGGATGTCGCCGTTGATGGACGAGGGCAAGGTCAGGCAGAGTTGGGCAACCGCAACCGAGAGACAGGCCGCGACCAGCGTGGCCCGGTTCAGCCGGGCGCCGGGCGAATCGCCCGCCTGCCCGCCGTCGACTGAGGATTGTTCGACCATTGCCCGCTCCTTCGACGTCGAAGTCCGCGGCGATTCATCCCGCCGAGAGCAGGATCGTCGCAATGCGCGGGGCCGGAGTGGTAGCGGCGCTCCTGTATGCCATGTATCGGTGGGGGCTATGCCGAGCGCGGGTGCGGACCGGACCCGATCACCATAACCGGCGTTGACCAGGTGCGTACCTCCGACGTACGCACGGATGCGCGGGCCGGACGACCCCGTTGGGCGAAACTCGGGCGTTCGCCGCACGGACCGTGTTCGGGCCGCACCCGATCGGCGGCATCGCGGCCCAACAATTCGTCCGCGCATCGTGGTTCAATTTCAGGGGCCGACCGAGGAGCAATTGATATGACCCGCCAGGACAAGATCCTCATATCCCTGCTCGCCGCCGTTGCCATAGTCGTCCCACTCGCGATCGGATTCGGTCTGCACTGGGTGTTGTGGCAATCCGTTCTGCTGATCTTGTGCCTACTCGTCGTGGTGTTCTTCATCGCCCGCAGAATTGATTTCAATCGGGGCCAGGAACGACTGAGGGAGATCATGCAGCCGCCGCCCGCCGCCGCGCCCGCCCAGGCGAAACCGGCCGCCGACGAGCACCGCTCCACCCCCGCGCACAACCCGCCCGCCTATCCCACCTCGCCCATCTCCGCGATGTCGCTGGCCAGCGCGCAGATGGACTACCGATTCGTGTTCAGCACGACGGTGCACTGGCGGCCGATATCGTCCTCGGTCGCGCCGCCGCACGCGAATCTGTCCGCGCTGGCCGGCAACGCGATCATCGGCCGGGCCTATGAAATCACCCGGCTGGAGCAGCCGGCTGATTACGAGATCGTGGAACACAAACTGAATGCCGAACTCGGCCGCATTGTGCCGGACCGCACCGGGCAGGTGGAGAATTGGGCCGTTCAGGTGACTCTCACCCTGCCCGCGGCCGATATCGAGCGGTTGCACAAGTTGTCCGAGGTGCGCAAGAACGAACAGGTATGGGAGCACGAGCGTAATCACGAACGCAGCCGGCGGGCGTATCTGGCCGAGGATGTGCTGAAATCTCCGGGCAGCGCGATCGTGTGGTGGCTGGCCCGTGACTTCAGCCAGGTGCGCGAGACGGTCGCGCTGATCGGCACGCTGGCCCAGTTGTCCGCCGCGGCCAACAACACCGAGGTGCCCGAACTGTTCCGGCCCATGGTGGAGCGCGCCGGAAATCCAGCCGTGCCACCGGGATTCGACCCGTTGATGCTACTGCCCTCGCCCGATCTGCCCGAGGCCCGCAACGGTTCACTTGAACCGCCGGGCTCCTGGCGGCCACAGCACCGCACCAGCGACCCGGACCGGCCCTGAGCCGGTTTCTGAGGGCTCGCCGACTCAGTCGGTGAGTAACTCGGCGGCGCGGTAGGCCAGCGCGGTCAGCGGGGCGTCCAGGTCGCCGGAGGGCGGCAGCGGCAGCGCGGCCGCGTCCACCACCCGCAGTCCGCGGATCCCGCGCACCCGCAGGTCGGCGTCCAGCACATCGTCCAGGTGCGGGCCCATCGCGGCGGTGCCGACGATCTCGCCCGCCCGGTGGTCCGGCGTCGCGTCGGTGACCACCCGCCCGGCCAGCGGCCCGGCCGCGACCAGTTCGCGCATCCGGCGCAGGATCGCCGTGCTGGTGGCCCGGTCGGCCGCGGTGCCGAAGTAGTTGTGCAGCACGTCCAACGGCGCGTCCGGGTCGGCCGAGGTGATCGACACCGAGCCGGTGCTCTCCGGCCGCAGCGCGTAGCCGACGCACACCAACTCGGTTTCCCGTTGCGCGACAAGGATTCGCGCGTCCGGCCGGTCCAGTTCGGGCGAGGTGCGGAACAACCCGAGCAGCGGGGTGGGCCGGGGCTTGCGTCGCCAGGGCAGGCCGCGCACCTGCGGGGTGGTCAGCGGGCAGCACAGCAGCACCCCGCGTTGCTCGCGCATCCGGGTGCCGACTCCCGGCCGGTCGGCCAGCACCGGCACGCCTGCGGCGCGCAGCACCGCGGCCGGGCCCAGCCCGGACAGCTGCAGGATGCGCGCGGTGCCCAGGCTGCCCGCGGCCAGGATGACCTCCCGGCTGGCCCGGTGGTCGGCGATCCGGCCCGCGTGCCGGGTGCGCACGCCCACCGCCCGGTCCCGTTCGATGAGCACCTGGTCGGCCCGGGAGTTGACGGCCACCGTCAGGTTGGGCCTGCGTCCGGCCCGGCGGAGTCCGGCCGCCGCCGGGCTGCGGCCGTGGGCCCGGGCCAGGGTGGTCGGGGCGAGGCCGAGCCGGTCGGCCTCGCTCTCGTCCGGGTCCTCGGTCCGGCGCCAGCCCAGCGTCTCCCCCGCGGCCAGCACGTCTTCGGCCAGCGGGTCGGGCGGACCGGGCTGGGTCAGCGCAAGGTCCTCGGCTTCGGCCCGGGTGAACACCGGGCCCATGGTGTCCCAGCCCCAGCCGGGATTGCCGAGTTTCTCCCAGTCGTCGTAGTCGGCCGGGGCGCCGCGGTGGTGGTACGCGGCCTGGGTCGGATCGGCCACGCGCCGTCGGGCCTGCCGGCTCGGGCGGGCCGTCGCCTCGATCAGCAGCACCCGGGTGCCACGCTCCGCCGAGAGCCGGTTGGCCAGCGCGCCACCCGCCCGACCACCACCAACGACGATGAAGTCGAACTCAGCCAACCGGAAACTCCGTTCTGGTTCCCCCGACTCGGTGATCGCGGTGACCGATCGTAATCGATCGACAGGCGGCTGTGACCACGGGTGGAGCGGTCCGGGATCCCGCCGCGCGCGGCGCGCCAACCCGCATACCAAGATCAATCACACAATTCCGTTACGCCCAACCATCTTCACTCGAATGGGTTAGCCCAGATAGGGTACGACGAATGATCGCGGCTACGGTGCGCATTACGCGCGCCGGCAACACGGGAAGACCGGTGTAGATGAGATCGGGTAGGTGGCGCTTGCTGGGCCGGACCATCCGTGTCCGAGTGCTGGCCATCGTGATCATCCCGAGCCTCGCGCTGCTGGTCATCGGCGCCGGCGCGGCGGCTTACCTGGTACATCAGGGAAACACCGCGCAGAACTGGGCCGATCAGGTGCGCCGGGACGTGCCGTTGGGCGTGCAGTTCACCACCCGGGTCGACGAGGAGCGCAGGCTGTCCATGCTGCGCCTGGCCGGGGACGGCCCGGACAGCGCCAACCTGGACAACGAGCGCAAGCTGGTCGACCAGACGCTGGCCCAGCTGCGCGTCACCGCCCCGCCGCTGATCGACCTGAATTCCGACACGGTGCACCAACTGTCCGAAATCCGATCCTCGGTCGATTCCACCGAGCTTTCCACCGGCCAGGCCTACGACTACTACAACAGCCTCACCGCCCTGGTGGAATCCGGACTGCGCACGCTGGCCCGGGCCGCGCCGGACGCGGCCAGCGCGGCCGAGGTGTCCACCGCGATCGACCTCTACGGCGTGGCCGAGGCGATGTCCCAGGGCAACGCGCTGGCCGCCAGCACGGTCGTCGCGACCGGCCTGGACGACAACGACCTCGCCGAGTACTCCCAGCAGGTCGGGCACTACCACATGGAATTGATGGCGCTGCTGCCCCGGCTGACCGCCGACGAGCAGGCCTACGCCGCCACGCTCACCTCTTCCAGTGCCTGGCAGCAGCTCTCGACCATGGAGACCGCGCTGATCCAGCGCGGCGCCAACGCCGGCAAACCGGTCATCGGGCAGCTGCCGCTGACCATGTCGGCCTGGCAGACCGACGCCGGCCAGGTCAGCGCGGCGTTGATCAATCTGTGGTCCCAGCACCACGAGTACGCACTGGGCCTGGCCGCCGCCGCGGGCCACCAGACCTACCTCAACTCGCTCTACGCGGGCGCGGCCATCCTGGTCCTGGTGATCATCTCGCTGCTGATCGGCGCCCGGGTGGCCGGGCGGCTCATCCGCAAGCTGCGCGACCTGCGCGGACAGACCCTGGAACTGGCCACCGACCGGCTGCCCGGCATCGTGGACCGGCTGCGCGCGGGCGAGAAGGTGGACATCGACGCCGAACTGCCCGCCCTCGACTTCGGCCAGGACGAGGTCGGCCAGGTGGCCCGGGCGTTCAACCGGGCCCAGCGCACCGCGATCGCCGCCGCGGTCGGCGAGGCCAACGCCCGGGAGGGCATCCACGCGGTGTTCCTGAACATCGCCCACCGCAGCCAGGTGGTGGTGCACCGGCAACTGGCCGTGCTCGACAAGGCCGAGCGCAATCAGGAGGACGCCAACCAGCTGGCCCTGCTGTTCCAGCTCGACCACCTGGCCACCCGGGCCCGCCGCAACGCGGAGAACCTGATCATCCTGGGTGGCGAGCAGCCTGGTCGCAAATGGCGCAATCCGGTGTCGCTGCTGGAGATCGTGCGCGGCGCGGTGGCCGAGACCGAGCAGTACGCCCGGGTGCGCACCGGCCCGCTGCCCCAGGTGCACCTGATCGGCGCGGTGGTCGCCGACCTGGTGCACCTGCTGGCCGAGCTGGTGGACAACGCGACCACGTTCTCCCCGCCGGACTCCCACGTGGTGGTGCGCGGCAAGGGCGCGGCCGAGGGGATCGTGCTGGAGGTCGAGGACCACGGGCTGGGCATCGGCGAGCCGGAACGCGACCGGCTCAACGAGCTGCTGCGCGAGCCCCCGGACTTCGGCGTGCGGGCGCTGTCCGACGACTCCCGCCTCGGCCTGTTCGTGGTGGGCCGGCTGGCGGCCCGGCACGACATCACGGTCACCCTGACCGAATCGGCCGACGGCGCCAAAGCCGTGGTGCTGCTGCGCTCCACCCTGATCGCGTCCACTGTGGACGAACGTCCGGCCGACCGCGCGGACGAGCCGTCCCCGGCCGAGCGCACCGCCGAACTGCCCCGGCGGCGGCGCCGGCTGCCGCCGCCGGAAACCGCGACACCGGCCGCGGCGCCGGCACCCGGGCCCGCGTTCACACCGGTGTCCTGGCCGGCCGAGGAGCCCGCGGCCCAGCCCGAGCAGTCCGCGCCCACCCCGGCCGTCGAGGCCGAACCGGTGGCGCCGGCCGCGCCGCAGGCCGCGACCGCGGCGGCCGAACCGGTGCCGCCCGAGGCGAAGACGATTGAACAGCCCCGAATCCGGGACGCCGAGCCCGCGCCGGACGCGGATCACACCACCAACTCCGGCGGGCTGCCCCCGCTGCCCCGCCGCCGCAAGCAGGCCAGCCTGTCCCCGCAGCTGGCCACCGACCGGCCGGAATCGCCCGAGACCGCCGGTCCGGACGACGACCTGGCCGAACCGGTGACCCACCGCTCCGCGGAGCAAGCGCGCAACACGATGACCGCGTTCCAACGCGGCACCCGCCGGGCCCGGGACGAACCGGATCCGTAGGCCGGCGCACCCGGCCCAACCAAGCACTGAACGAAGATCGGAGCGAGCAGCGACGTCATGGTCAAACCCAATGCGAGCGAGCTGGACTGGTTGCTCGACGAACTGGTTCGCCGCATCGTCGGCGCCCAGCGCGCCGTGGTGCTCTCCGCCGACGGCCTGCTGGTCGGCAAGTCGCAGAGCCTGACCCGCGAGGAGGGCGAGCACCTCTCCGCGATGGCCTCGGCGTTCCAGAGCCTGGCCCGGGGCGTGGGCCGGCAGTTCGGCGGCGGTCAGGTGCGCCAGACCGTGGTGGAGCTGGAGCACACCTTCCTGGTGGTGACCGCGGCCGGGCAGGGCTCCTGCCTGGCCCTGCTGACCACCGAGGACGCTGACATGGGCATGGTCGCCTACGAGATGAACCTGATGGTCAAACAGGTCGGGATGTACATGGTCAGCGCACCGCGCAACCCACGGGCGCCCGGCACGCCATGACGCATGGGCGGGAATCCTGGTACGACGAGGAAGCGGGGCCGGTGGTCCGGCCCTATGCGCTCACCCGCGGCCGCACCAGCTCCGACCGGTACGAGCTGAACATGATCACGTTGATCCTCGCGGCCAAGCCGGGTACGGCGTCGATGGCCCCGGAGTACGCGGAAATCCTGCGGTTGTGTCGCAAACCGCTGTCCGTGGCCGAGGTGGCCGCGAACGTCGACCTTCCGCTGGCCGTGCTCAAGGTGCTGGCCGGTGACCTCATCGACCAGGGCTACCTGGTCTACCGCACCCCGCAGCAGCAAAACGACAAGGACGTGAACACTTTGCAGGCGGTACTCGATGGCATTCACAAGCTCTGAGCCCGGCCCCGCGCCCACGTTGCGCGCGTCCGCGATGAAGGTGCTCGTCGCGGGCGGGTTCGGGGTCGGCAAGACCACGCTGGTGGGCTCGGTGAGCGAGATCTCGCCGCTGCGCACCGAGGAGATGATCACCGCGCTGTCGGTGGACGTGGACGACCTGTCCGGGGTGGAGGGCAAGACCACCACCACGGTCGCGCTGGACTTCGGCCGGATCACCATCAGTCCCTCGCTGATCCTCTACCTGTTCGGCACGCCCGGGCAGGAGCGGTTCTGGTTCCTGTGGGACGAACTGGCGCACGGCGCGCTGGGCGCGGTGGTGCTGGCCGACACGCGGCGGCTGGCCGACAGCTTCGCCTCGGTGGACTTCTTCGAGCGGCGCGGGATCCCCTTCGTGCTCGCGGTCAACCGCTTCGAAGGCTCGGCCCGCTACGACCTGGAGGACGTCCGCTCGGCCATGGACCTGGGCCCCAGCGTGCCGATCCTGTCCTGCGACGTGCGGCAGCGGGAGTCCTCCAAGGAGGTGCTGGTGACCCTGATGGAGCACCTGATCCGGGCCGCGAGCATGGCCGGCCAGCTCAGCTCGGGCGGGTTTCAGTAGCGGTCGATCACCGGCAGCGCGGCCGGGTCGGCCATCGGCAGCAGCTCGGGCCGCTTGGGTAGGAGGCCGTCGCCGGGTGAGCGGCCGGACAGCTGGTTGCGCAGCCGGGTGATCGCCACCGGCAGCACCTGGCCCCACAGCCATTCCAGGTGCTCGCGCATCCCGAGCCGGGCCAGCGGGCCGGGCAGCGGGGCGAGCCAGGACGGGTCGTGCTCGCAGTCCAGCCCGGCCAGCACCCGCGCGGCCACCCGCCGGTGGCCGTGCTCGCTCAGGTGCAGCCGGTCCCGGCCGAAGTAGCGCAGATCGCGTACGGCCTCGTCCGGTTCCAGGTCGACCAGCAACGCGCCATGCCGCCGGGCGGCCGCGCGCATGGCCGCGTTCAGCACGCTCAGCCGCGCGCCGAGGCCGCGCACGATGGGTATCCGGCCGGAGATGTCGCTGATGGTGAACACGACCACGGTCGGCACGAACGCGGTCAGCTCGCGTACCGCCCGGTCCACCCGCCCGACCACGGTGGCCGGGTCGAACCGCATGCTCAGCACGTCGTTGCCGCCGCCGAACAGGGCCACCAGGTCGGGTTGCAGGGCTCGTGCGGTGGCGAACTGCTCGGCGATGATCTGGTCCAGCCGCCGGCCGCGCACGGCCAGGTTGGCGTAGCGCAGATCCGGGTCCCGCTCGGTCAGCCGCCCGGCGACCAGGTCGGCCCAGCCGCGGTAGACCGCGCTGTCCGGGTAGGGGTCGTCCAGTCCTTCGGCACAGCTGTCCCCCAGCACCACGAAACGCTGGTAGCCCATTCAACCCTCCGACAACCCCAAGACACCCTGAGTTCACCCGAAGGACAACTTGTAGCAGACGAAGGTGAACAAACCCGGGGTTCGAGCGCATGGCCTGGCCAACGTGACGTTATTCGGCGGATGGGCGAACCCCA
>DASZNF010000076.1:0-14891 GCA_035551355.1 Pseudonocardiaceae bacterium
GGCCGCGATGACCTGGCCATGGTCGATGACCACGATCTCGTCGGCCAGTTCGTCGGCCTCGTCCAGATACTGGGTGGTGAGCAGAATCGTGGTCCCGGTGGCCACCAGCGACCGGATGGTGTCCCACATGCCGAGCCGGGACCGCGGGTCCAGCCCGGTGGTTGGCTCGTCCAGGAACAGCACCTGCGGCCGGCCAACCAGGCTGGCCGCCAGGTCAAGGCGGCGCTGCATGCCACCGGAGTAGGTCTTCGCGGGCCGGTCAGCCGCGTCGGTCAGGTCGAACTGGTCCAGCAGCTCCGCCGCCCGGGTCTTGGCGTCCGCCTTGCGCAGGTGGTACAGCCGCCCGATCATGTCCAGGTTCTCCCGGCCGGTGAGCTCTTCCTGGATGGCGGCCGACTGCCCGGACAGCCCGATCGTGCGGCGGACCGCGCTCGCCTCCCGCACCACGTCGTGCCCCTCCACCACCGCACGCCCGCCGTCCGGGCGCAGCAGCGTGGTCAGGATGCGGACCGCGGTCGTCTTGCCCGCGCCGTTCGGGCCGAGCACCCCCAGGATGGTGCCGGTCGGCACCGCCAGGTCCACCCCATCCAGCGCCGTGGTCTTCCCGAACCGCTTCACCAGGCCTTCCGCCTGGATCGCGTACGACATGTCAGCTCCTCATGTCTGTCGTTGTCCGGGATCAGGTTGCGCCGGGGCGCTGACAGCGGGCGCACAGCGCGCTGTCACGTCCGCTGTCAGCCCATCGGGCGAGGTGACCGGCGAGGCGGTCAGCCCGCGCACCGCGATGGACAGGCAGAGGATCGCGATCGGCGCCTCGGCCAGCCCGGCCATCAGACCGGCGGTGAGCCGGTCGGCCACGCTGATCGCGGTGGTGGTGTCGAACCAGGCGTCCACCAGCAGCAGCGTGCCGGTGACCGCGGCGGCCAGCCGGGCCTGGTCGTATCGGCCGGACAACAGCAACAGCCCGGTGCCGGCCAGACCGGTGGCCTCCGCGCCGTCCAGCCCGACCCAGGCCAGCGACCAGTGGTCGACCTGGGTGTGCTCGGGCAGCATCGCGGCGAGGATGAACAGCCACGGGATCATCGCCGCGCCGGCCAGCACCAGACCGTAGGGAAGCACTCTGCGCACGGATTCAGCCTGGCCGCGGGGTGGTGCGCGCACCATCGGGGACGTCCCGGATCATTCCCCTATGTCGTGGCGGGACGGGACGGTGGATTTCGGCGGCGAGGGCCCGGGAATCCTGCTGCTGCACGGATTGATGGGGCGGGCCCGCACCTGGTGGCGGGTGGCGCGCTGGCTTACCGCGTATGGCCGGGTGATCGGCTGGGACGCCCGGGCGCACGGTCGCAACCCGGACCGGGAGGCCGCGGCCACCGAGGATTTCGTGGCCGACGCCGCCCGGGTGATCAAGGAATTCGACCTGGCGCCCGCGGCGGTGATCGGGCACTCCATGGGCGGGCTGCACGCTTTCGCTCTGGCCGCGACGCATCCCGAGCTGGTGCGCGCGGTGGTGGTGGAGGACATGGCGGCCGATCAGCGCGGCCGCACCTCGGCCGCGTGGCGCTCGCAGTTCGAGTCCTGGCCGGTCCCGTTCGTGTCGGCGGGCGCGGTCCGCGAGTTCTTCGGCGGCCAGGGCGACTATTTCGGGGAGTGCTTCAGCGAATTCTCCGACGGCTACCGGCTGACCGCGAACCTGCCCGCGCTCTACGACATCGCCGGGGAATGGGGACAGCGGGAGTACTGGTCGTTCGCGGAGAACGTGCGCTGCCCGGCGCTGGTGATCGAGGCCGAGCACACGCTGATGCCCGTTGGCGCACAGGAAGAACTGGCCCGGCGGATGCCGCACGGGCAGCACGTGCTGGCCCCGGGCGCGGGCCACGTGGTGCACGACGACGCGCCGGAGTTCTATCGGGGCGCGGTGGAGGCGTTCCTGTCGGCCGTTGCCGGGCGGTGATCCGGGTCGGGCAGACTGCCCGGGTGGCCGAGCAGCTGGCGTTCTTCTTCGAC
This sequence comes from Pseudonocardiaceae bacterium, assembly GCA_035551355.1. Classification (GTDB taxonomy): domain Bacteria; phylum Actinomycetota; class Actinomycetes; order Mycobacteriales; family Pseudonocardiaceae; genus DATATV01. The sequence goes on from DASZNF010000076.1 coordinate 2,008, forward strand.
GACGACGCGGACGACGCGGTGCGGGCGCTGTGGCGCAAGCTCGACAAGGCCAAGGTGCCCAGCATGGCCGGGTACTCGCACCGCAAACACCGCCCGCAGGTGACCTTCGCGGTGGCCGGGTCGATCCCGGTCAAGGCCCGGGCGGCGCTGAAGGCCGATCTCGGGATGCTGTCCCTGCCCGCGCTGTGGCTCTACACGCTGGGCACGTTCGCGGCGGCCGAGCACAGTCTGTTCCTCGGCGCGGTCACCGACACCGAACTGCTGGCCGTGCACTCGACGGTGCACGACGCGCTGGCCGGCAAGGTGCGTAACCCGTGGGCGTACTACCTACCGGGAGCCTGGGTGCCGCACTGCACGCTGGCCCAAGACGTGACCTCAGACCAGCTGGTCACCGGATTCGCCACGGTTCACCCGGTCGAACCGATCCGGGCCAAGATCGCCGAGATCGGCATCGTGGACACCCGGACTGGCGAAGTGGAACCGCTGACCTGAGCGCGGGTCAGCGGTTGTGGTGGGACCTGTGCGGTCCGGTCGGCCTCAGTGGCTGGTGTGCACCAGGTGGTGCCAGATCGCGTCCGCGGACGCGACTGTCACCCGGTCGGTGTACGAGCACGCGAAGCCTCCGCGCGGCGTCGCGCGGCCGAATTCCCAGGCGGTCACACCGCGCTCCTCTCACCGAACAACGATGGTCCGCCAGCACCCCGCGATCAGCCCGATCGGGCGATCAGCGCCGTGGGTGATGTCCGTGACCCTTCGGGGGACAGCTTATAGGTACCGAGAAGTAAAAGATCCCCCGGACAGCCGCTGTTTACGTCGTGTTTCAGGCCAGTCCCACCACCCGGTCCGGCCTAATGACACACCGCACCCGAGAGTGGACTGTCCGCAGTCAATTCACCGGTTCAGGCGCATCTCGCCGGTGCTTCACCGGATCGTGGACACCTCGCCCGGCAACGCGAACCGGCCGTCGTCGGTCTGCTCGATCAGACCGTCCACGAGCAGCGAATCCAGGCAGCGATCGCGTTGCCCGGCGTCCGACCAGACCGCGTCCAGCGCCGCCCGGTCCACCGGATCGGGCGAGCCGCGCAGCACGTCGAGCAGCTTCCCGCGCACCTGCCGGTCGGTGCCCGCGAACTTCTGCACCGCCTTGGCCGGACCGGCGTAGGCCGGGCGCCCGGCGTGCTGCCAGGCGCAGCCGGCCACGATCGGGCAGTCCGCGCAGCGCGGGGTGCGGGCTGTGCAGATCACCTGACCGAGTTCCATCAGCGCGGCCGAGAACGCGGCCGCGGGTTCGTCCCGCTCGGGCAGCAGCGCCTCGACATCGGCCAGGTCCCGGTTGGTGGACGGCGGCCCGGCGTCGCCCGCGCCGTGCACCGCCCGGGCCACCACCCGTCGCACGTTCGTGTCCACCACGGCGGCCCGGCGTCGGTAGGCGAACGCGGCCACCGCTCGCGCGGTGTAGGCGCCGATGCCCGGCAACGCGAGCAGTTCGTCCACGTCGGCGGGCACGATGTCGTCGTGCCGGTCGGCGATCGCGCCGGCCGCCTCGTGCAGCCGCAGCGCCCGGCGCGGGTAGCCCAGCTTGCCCCAGGCCCGCACCACCTCGCCCTGGGTGGCCGCGGCCAGCGCCGAGGGCACCGGCCAGCGGTTCATCCATTCGTGCCAGATCGGCTCGACCCGCGCGACCGGGGTCTGCTGCAGCATGATCTCGCTGACCAGCACGCCCCAGGCCGAACAGTCCGGGCGGCGCCAGGGCAGCTCGCGGGCGTTCTCGGCGAACCAGTCGATCAGCACCTCGGACAACATGTCGGCTTGCACCCGAGCACTATCCCAGCGGGCCGGGCCGACCACCTCGACCAGGGGGTCTGCCCGGGCGGAAGGCGCAGGTCAGCTGACCTCGCGCAGCTTCGCGGTGTGCACGTCGTAGACGAAACCGCGTAGCTGCTCGGTGAGGGCCAGGAACGGGCTGCGCCGCACTCGTTCGAGTGACTGCCGCACCGAGTTCTCCACGTCCGTGAACGCCTCGATCGCCCACGGCGGGCGCAACCCGGTGACCTGCTCGAGCTCCTCCCGGAAGCCGTCCTCGGTGATCGTGGACATGCCGCAGGAGGTGTGCTGCATGACGATGATCTCCCGGGTTTGCAGCTTTCGCTGGCTGATCGCCAGGGACCGGATCATGTCGTCGGTGACCACGCCGCCCGCGTTGCGCAGTATGTGCGCCTCGCCGTGCCGCAGGCCGAACACGTCGAACACCTTGATGCGCGCGTCCATGCAGGTCACCACGGCGAGGTGCAACGCGGGCACCGGGGTGGGCACCTGCGGGGCGCCGACGTCCGGGCCCTCCTCGTGGCGGCGCAGCAGCTCGTCGATGGAAGACATGGGCGACCTCCTGGGATTGCTCTGGACGTGTCCCAGTATCACAAGCTCGACACGCCCTGAACGGGTGACAAAACCCACCCGTTTGGATCTTGCCGGGCTAGTTTCCACTGGTGGACGAGCCGCGCGGACCCCTTCCGCCCTCGGTGTACCGGCGTCGGCGGGCGGTGGCGACCATCGGTTCGGCACTGGCCGTGCTGGTGCTGATCTGGGCCGCCGGTGCGCTGCTGTCCAGCGCAAGTGACGACTCGGTGAGCAACGCGGCCAGCCAGCAGTCCGCCGGGGTGACCCTGACGTCCCGGCCGTCCAGCAATCCGCCCTCGGTCGGCCGCCTGCTCCCGGCCGATGCGTCCAGCTCGTCCAGCGCCAGCTCCTCGCTGGCCGCGCCGTCCCCGCTGCTCTCCGGCGCACCGCTGCCGCCGCCCGGCCCGGGCTCCTCGGTGTTCTCGGCGGCGCCGAGCCCGACGACCACCACCGCTCCGCCGGCCCCGCCGCAGCAGTGCCCGGACAACGTGGTGAAGCTGATCGCCACCATCGCCCAGCCGAGTTATCAGGTCGGACAGCATCCGGAGCTGACCATGCACATGGTCAACGCCGGGCCGGTGCCGTGCTTCCGGGACGTGAGCCGCCCGCTGCGTGCGCTTCAGGTGGTGCCGGAAGGATCGTTCGACCCGCTCTGGTCCAGCGGCGACTGCTATTCGGTGCCCTCGCACGAGGTGCCCACGCTGGCCCCCGGCCAGGAGGTCTCCTACAGCGTGGCCTGGGCCGGCCGCACCTCGGCGCCCGGCTGCCCGGAGGCCCGCTCCACCGTGCCGGCCGGGCACTACGCGGTGATCGCCCGGCTCGGCCCGCTGGCCAGCGCGCCCACCCCGTTCACCCTCACCTGATCGGGTTCTTCTCCCGGGTTGTCCACAACCCACAGGCGTTATCCACAGGCCTGTGGAACGCACGTGCGGCGAGCTTGACCGCTCTGAGACCCATCCGGGCGAGTGAGCCGTGGCGTCGGTGCGAGAACTGGCTCAGCCCTCGGGATAGAACACGAACAGGGTGCAACCGGTGGTGGTCTGCGGGATGTGCCAGGAGTTGGCCGGGGCGTGCAGGAAGGTCCCCGCCGGGTACGCGCGGACGCCGTCGTGGAACGTGCCGGACAGCACGAAGACCTCCTCCGGCCCCGGCTGGTGCAGGTCCACCCGCGGCCAGCAGCTGCCGGGCGCCATGTCCAGCACATGGGCGGTGGCACCGTTGTCGCCCTGCCACAGCGAACGCAGCCGCACGCCGGGGAAAAGCTCACGGACCGGTGCCTGGTCGGTGCCTGCCCACTCGTAACCGGGCATCCCGGGACCGTTCTCGGCGACCGAGCCGGGTGCGTCGGCGATCCTCGCGCGGGCGATTGATTCGGACATGTGATCAGCCTGCTGTCGTTCCGATCGGGGGACCAGTGTCTGGAAAGACATCATTGGGTACTTTTCTGACATGGATCACCGGGTCGTGGCGATCGCGCACGCGCCGCAGGCGCCGTTCGAACTGGGCTGCGTGGTGGAGGTGTTCGGCACGCCCCGGCCCGGGCTGGTGGGCGGCTACGCGTTCCGGGTGTGCGCCGAGGAACCGGGCCCGGTGGCCACCACCGCCGGCTACACGATGGTGGTCGAGCACGGGCTGGAGGCGCTGGCCGAGGCCGACACCATCGTGATCCCGGGCTGGCTGCCGGTGACCGCCCCGCTGTCCCGTCCCCTGCTCGGCGCGCTGCTGCGGGCCCACCGGCGGGGCGCCCGGCTGGTCAGCATCTGCAGCGGTGCGTTCGCCCTGGCCCAGACCGGCCTGCTGGACGACCGCGGGGCCACCACGCACTGGCACCGCGCGGCCGAACTGGCGCAGCGGTTCCCCCTGATCAAGGTCGACCCGGATGTGCTGTACATCGACCACGGCGATATCGCGACCAGCGCCGGGGCGGGCGCCGGCATCGATCTGTGCCTGCACCTGGTCCGGCGCGATCGCGGCGCGAGCCACGCCGCCGAGCTGGCCCGCCATCTGGTGCTGCCGCCGCACCGCGAGGGCGGCCAGGCCCAGTACGCCGCCCTACCCACCACCCCGCCACCGGACTCGCTGGGTGAGTTGCTGGACTGGGCGAATGCCCACCTGGCCGAGCCGATCACCGTCGAGCTGATGGCGGCCCAGCTGTGCGTTTCCCCGCGCACGCTGACCCGCCGGTTCACCGAGCAGCTGGGCCTCAGCCCGGGCCAGTGGCTGCTGCGCCAGCGGGTGAACGCCACCTGCGCGCTGCTGGAGACGACCGATCTGCCGGTGGAGGTCATTGCCGGGCGGGTCGGCCTGGTCTCGGCCACGAACCTGCGCCGCCGTTTCTCCCGCCTGCTGCGCACCACTCCGGCGGCGTATCGAAGAGCCTTCCACCGCAAGGAAGATCAAGTGTCCTCGGTGGACTGTCAGTGATCCAGGATGCGCGAAACCCTTGTCACGGGCCGAACCAGCGCTCCTCCGCGGTGTGCGGGCGGGCGGATGTCTTGCCCTGCACCAGTTTCGTGCTCAGCGTGACGGTGCGCGGGCGGCCCGGGTCGGGGCCGTTGAGCAACAGCTTGCCCGCCTCCCGGCCCTTGTCCAGGATCGGCTGGTCGACCGTGGTGATCCCGGCGGCCAGCGCCTGGGCGATGCCGTCGAAGCCGGTGATGCTCAGGTCCTGCGGCACGCGCAGCCCGCGCCGCCGCGCCTCCTCCAGCGCGCCCAGCGCCAGGATGTCCGAGGTGCAGATCAGGGCGGTGATCTGCGGGTCCAGGTCCAGCAACTGCTCGGTGGCCTCGGCGCCCGCGGAAATGCTGTGGTCGAAGCGTTCCACCACCGGCACGCTCGACCAGTCCACGCCGACCGCGTCGAACGCCTCGGCCAGGCCGGCCAGCCGGGCCCGCTGCACGTGGAAGTGCGCCTCCCGCTGCCGGGCCACGGTGGCCAGATCGTCGTTGCGGTTGCTGCCCAGCCGCATGCAGATGACCCCGACCCGGCGGTGGCCCAGCCCGATCAGGTGTTTGGCCAGTTCGGTGATGGCCGCGTGGTCGTCGATGCCCACCCGGTCCACGGTGCCCAGATCGGGTTGGTCGGACACCACGATCGGCACCGGCCGCTCCAGTACCGCGGCCAGGTGCGGGTCGTCGTCGGGCACGGAGTAGACGACGAAGCCGTCCACACCCGCGCGGTGCACCGCGGCCACGTCCTCGCGTTCCGGGTTCACCGGCACCAGGTGCAGGCCCTGGCCGGCGTCTTCGCAGGCCAGCGCGAGGCCTTCCAGGAAACGCACCGCGCCCGGGTCGCGGAAGGCGTAGGACAGGTTCTCGGTCAGCAGCAGCCCGACCGCGCCCGCCTTGCGGGTGCGCAGCGACCTGGCCACCGGGTCGGGACCGGGGTAGCCCAGCCTGCGCGCGGTTTCCAGTACCCTGCGGCGCAGTTCCGGCGACAACTGGTCCGGGCGGTTGTAGGCGTTGGACACCGTGGTGCGCGAGACGCCCAGCTCAGCAGCAAGGGACGCCAACGTCGCAGGACGCCGCGAATGCATGGACCGCACCATGTAGTGACCGTAACGGTCCAGAACCAATTGTAGAAGTGCAGGTGACCAGCATCCTGATCAGGGAATAACTGCGCAGGTCAGCGCGCCGACCCTGACTATTGGTCCAGACCAACTTCGGCCATCATGACCGATTCCCACCGCCTGGCAGCCCGGAATCGCGATCACTTCGTACCAATTCGATATCCCCTTTTCACCCGTTCGACGGGTGGCGTGAGCTGGCACACATTGGTCACGTGGTGCTGGGGAAAGGTGCGACCCATGGCCGAAGTCGCCTACGTGCAAGCCTCCCGCGTGTTCCCCGGCCCGCCCCCGGTCCGCGCCGTGGACGGGCTCTCGCCAAGCTGCTCGACCGGTGAACGGCCGCGGGCTCAGCGCATGGGGTGGGCGGCCAGCAGCGTGGCCAGCTGCTGGATGAACCCGGCCTCCAGGAACTCGCCGTTCCCGTCGGCGACCACCCGTTCCACCGACTCCAGCGCGATGACCCTGCTGTTCACCATCGAGTTCAGCACGGCCTGCACGTCGGAGTCGATCACCGAGTAGTTGACCATGGTCAGGTGGGAGAACGCGGCCCCGAGATAGCCCGCGGACGCTTCGGTGAACGAGTCACCCAACACGGTGGTGGGCTGGTTGACCGTGCCGGTCTCCGGCGTGGAGGTCATGGTCTGCGGGGCCGTGCCGATGTCGCCCTGCAACCCCTGGGTGCGGTCGCCCTGCCCGGACGGGGCCAGCGCGTACACGTTGCCGGTGCGTTGCTTGTCCTCGCCGATCAGCGGGGGCAGGTCGGCCGCGGCCGAGCGGGTGCCGATCAGCTCGGTCTGCCAGGTCGCGGTGACGCCGGGCTGGATGTCCTCGGCCAGGTCCCGGGTCATCACCAGGGCGCCCTCGTCGGTCCAGTGCGTGTCCAGCGGGTAGTACACCGGCGAGCCGATCTTGCGCTGCACGCTGGACAGGTCCGAGCGCAGATCCAGGTCACCGGCCTGGGTGGTGACGTCCCGCCAGAAGGTGGGGGCGGCGGCGGTCGCGCAGCTCTTGCCCGCGTAGGAGTCGGGCAGGTTCTGCGGCTCCATGGTCGACTTGTCCGGCGGGATGACGAACACGAAGCTGCGGCCGGAGGCGACCACGGCCTGGCGCAGCTCGTTGATCGCGGCGATCGTCTGGGCCAGCGGATGGCTGGGCAGGCACTTGGCGGTGACGTCCTTGCCGAGGTAGAGCCAGCCGTTCTTGCCCTGGATGACCTCGGTGTAGCCGGCGCTGTCGCCGGCGCCCTGGTCGCCCGGGCCGACCTGCGGTCCGGGCATGGTGCCGGGCTGGCTGGTGGCCGGGGTGCTGCCCGGCAGCGGGCCCGCGGCCTGGTCGGAGGAGGACTGGCCGAGGGGGAACTGCTCGTCGAACACGCCGTTGCTGATGGCGTCCGCGGCCTGCACCGCGCCGCCGCGGAAGACCAGGTGGTCGGTGGCCCACTGGCTCAGCCCGGTGAAGAAGCCCCAGCCGGCAGACAGGCTGGGGAACGAGGCCAGCGGCCGGTTCTCGATCTGACCCGGCCGGGCGCCGAACACCCAGGACAGGGTGGGCACCAGGAAGAAGACCAGCGCGCAGACCAGCGCGATGCCCTGCCTGCGGCCGTGCCGGGGGCGGTGCAGCGGATGTTCCCTTGGCAGCCACGACTCGTGCACGGGCGGCAGACCCGAGGGCTGGCGCGGATCATCCACCATCACGCGCACCACGGTAGCCGCCGGCGGTGGAGCTCAATGGAGGAACACGAAGACTTGCAGCTCACCGACGAGGAAACCGATGATCGCGCCGACCGCGATCAGCTTCCACTCGTCCTGCTTGAAGGCCGGGCGGAGCAGGCCCTCGAACTCGATCGGGGTGAGCTGGCGCATCCGGGACACGATGGTGTCGCGGATGTCCAACGCCTCGGTGGTGTACGCCTCGGCCTCCCGCATGGCCTCGGGCAGCACCTCGATCGCCCGGGTGGTGGCGGTCAGCTTCATCTGCTGCAGGCGGCCGCCGCCCACCGCGAGGTCGACCAGCGGGCGGGCCAGCCGCAGTTGCCGGTCCAGCGTCTGCTCGATCTCGCGCTGGATCAGCGCGAACAGGCGATCGGCGCGGGGGCCGTGCAGGATCGCGGTCATGATGTTGTGCGTGGTGAGGATTTCCCCGGCGACCAGCGTGCCGTAGTCGGTGGCGACCTGGGCGCGGCGCTTCTGGAACATGCCCTGCCAGGTGAACAGACCGAGGAACTGTTGCGGCGCGCGCGGGAAGAAGATCATCTTCAGCGCCAGCCAGTCGGTGAACCAGCCGATGGCCAGGCCGAACAGCGGCATCACCAGCGGGGAGTGGGTCAGCGCCCAGAGCACCATCTGCACCACGCCCAGGATGAAGCCGAAGACCAGTCCGCAGTTGGCGATGAACCGCAGTTCGGGCTTGGCGATCTCCCGGATCAGCCGGTTGAGCAGCGCCTTGTCCCGCACCAGGTGGGTGACCGCCATGTCCCGCACGTCCAGCACGGCCTCGATGTCCCCGGCCAGATCGGCCATGATCGACCGGACCAGCCTGGGCAGCTGGCCGCGGACCTGGCGCAGCAGCAGGTCCCGGGCCGGTGCGGGCAGCCGCTGCCAGAGGCCGGGCTGGTACTGGTCGACGATCTCCGGGGTGACCTCGTCGACCATGCGCAGCAGCGGTTTCTCCGCGGCCTTGGCCAGTTCGGCCGGGTCGAGCCGGGCGAAGATCTCCGGGACGCTGATCAGGTTGCTGGTGAGCAGCTGCACCGCGGTGGTGGCCATCCGAGCGGCGTTGCGGGGCAGAATTCCCTGCCACCCCAACGGAGTCCCCCGGATCCCGGCGAATTCGGCCGGCCGGAACATCATCTCGATGGCGACCCGCTTGGTCAGATATCCGATGGCCGCGGCCACGAACGGCATGGAGACGTAGATCGGCCAGTGCGCGGCGAGGTCGGACAGGATGCCAGCCAGCGCCACCCCGCGACCTCCCGACTGATCACCGTGCCTGGGAAAGGCCCAGCGTACCGCCGGTCGGCCGCGATCCCCATGGCGCCGCGCGGGACCAGGAAACGGCAGCTCGCGGCCTACGGAGATTAGAACTGGTAGTACAGGAACGGGCTGAAGGTGCCGGTGGCGACCAGGATCGCCGCATACGTCAGGCCCGCCGTCATCACGCCCAGCCGGATGGCGTTGGCCGGGCGGCTGCGGGAGGACTCCAGCAGCGGGCCGGTCACCGGGTGGGTGGGCAGCAGTACCACCAACAGGGCCAGCAGCAGGATGACCAGGCGCTGGTTGGTCAGCGCCGCGTTCACCACGTCGGTCAGGCCGTGCGCGTCGGGCAGGAACATGTGGCCGAGCATGGTCAGCGCCTGGCCCATGGTGCCGGCGCGGAAGAATACCCAGCCGATGACGACCAGCAACAACGTCAGCGCGCGCCGGGCCAGCCGGGCGCGTTTCGAAGAAGGTGTTGCGCCCCAACCGAAGCCGCGCTCGATGACCAGCAGCGCCCCGTGGTACAGGCCCCACACCAGGAACGTCCAGTTCGCGCCGTGCCAGAAACCGGTCAGCACGAACACGATGCACAGGTTCCGGTAGGTGCGCGCATTGCCGTGCCGGTTGCCGCCCAGCGAGATGTACACGTAGTCCCGGAACCACCTCGACAGCGACATGTGCCAGCGCCGCCAGAATTCGGTGATGGTGATCGAGGAATACGGTCGGGCGAAGTTCTCCGGCAGCCGGAATCCCAGCATCCGGCCCAATCCGATGGCCATGTCCGAATAGCCGGAGAAGTCGAAGAACAGCTGCAGCGTGTACCCGACCGCGCCCAGCCAGGCCACCCCGAACGTCATGTTCGCGTTCGACGTGGCGAAGCACGCGTCCACCATGGGCGCCAGCGAGTCGGCCACCACGGTCTTCTTGACCAGCCCCAGCGCGAACCGGGGGAACCCGGCGGCGATGTCGTCCAGCCGGTGCGTGCGTTTCTGCGGCAGCTGGTCGGAAATCTCCCGGTACCGCACGATCGGCCCGGCGATCAGTTGCGGGAACATCGCGATGTAGGCCACGAACGACACCGGGTTGCGCAGCGCCTTGCGGTCCCCGCGGTAGATGTCCACCACATAGGAAATGTGGTGGAACGTGTAGAACGAGATGCCGATCGGCAACACCAGGTGGGTGAGCGGGAAATCGCCGCCGAACACCTTGGCCAGGTTGTCCAGCTGCTGGGTGGCGAAGTTCGTGTACTTCCACACGAACAGCGCGCCCACGTCGATGGCGACCACGACGATCAGCAGGATCTTGCGCTGCCGGTGGTTCTCGTCCCACTGGTTGGGCTCCAGCACCAGCCCGGCCAGGAAGTTGACCACCATGCAGGACAACAACAACAGCGTGGTCGCGCCCGCACCTGCCGCGTAGAAGACCAGGCTGGCCACGGCGATCACGCCGTTGCGCCAGGCACGGGGGGCGATCAGCACCCCGGCCAGCACCACCGGGAGGAAGTACCAGAGGAAAAGCGGCGTGGCGAAGGACATGCTCGCTTTCCTCTACTCGACGAACCGCCTCCCGGCTGGGCAGGGCCTCCCGACTCTAGCGAATTCCCTCAGGTCCGACCGGCGATTCGGCGACGTCGGGCCACCTCGGCCAGCACCACGCCCGCGGCCACCGACGCGTTGAGCGACTCCACCCCGGCGCTCATCGGGATGGACACCGTCTGGTCGCAGGTCTCCCGCACCAGCCGGGACAGTCCGCGTCCCTCCGAGCCGACCACCACGACCAGCGGCCCGGTGGCCAGCTCCAGCCCGTCCACGTCGACCGTGCCGTCGGCGTCCAGGCCGACGATCATCAGCCCGCGCTCGGCGTAGTCGCGCAGCGTCCGGGTGAGGTTGGTGGCCTGCGCGACCGGCAGTTTCGCCGCGGTCCCGGCGCTGGTCCGCCACACCACGGCGGTCACCCCGGCACTGCGCCGCTGCGGCACGACCACGCCGTTGGCGCCGAACGCCGCGGCCGAGCGGATCACCGCGCCCAGGTTGCGCGGGTCGGTCACCCCGTCCAGCGCGACCAGCAGCGGCGGTTCGCCGGTCCCCTGCGCCGCGTCCAGCAGGTCGTCCGGGTGGGCGTAGGTGAACGGCGGGACCTGCAGGGCCAGGCCCTGGTGCAGCGCGCCGCCGGTGAGCCGGTCCAGTTCGGCCCGCTGCACCTCCAGTACCGAGATGCCCCGGTCGGCCGCGCCGCGGACGGCCTCGGTGACCCGGTCGTCGGCGTCGATGCCGATGGCCACGTACAGCGCGGTGGCCGGCACCTCGGCCCGCAGGCACTCGGCCACCGGGTTGCGGCCGGCCACCAGCTCGGCCGCCTGTTCGCCCGCCTTGCGGCGCTTGCGATCGGCCTCGGCCTTCGCCTTGACGTTGGCCGCCCGGCGCCCGGCCGGATGGTTGACCCGGTCGGTCGCCTTGGGCGTGGGTCCCCTGCCCTCCAACCCTTTCCGCCGCTGACCGCCGGAGCCGACCACGGCCCCCTTTTTGCTGCCCGGGTTGCGCATCGCGCCCCGTCGGCGCGAATTACCAGCCACGTCACGCTTCCTTGATGGTCCACTGTGGACCGTCGGGGGTGTCCTCGACGGCGATTCCGGCGGCGAGCAGCCGGTCGCGCACGGCGTCGGCCGCGGCGAAGTCGCGTTCCTTGCGCGCCCGGGCCCGCTCGTCGAGCAGGTGCTCCACCAGCACGGCCAGCGCTTCCCGCGGCCCGTTGTCAGGGGTGGACTCGGTCCACGCGTCCGACAGCGGGTCGAGGCCGAGCACGCCGGTCATGGCGCGCACCCCGGCCGCGGCGGTGCGCGCGGTGATGTCGTCGCCCGCGTCCAGCGCGCCGTTGCCCTCGCGCACGGTGCGGTGCACCACGGCCAGTGCGCCCGGAGTGCCCAGGTCGGCGTCCATCGCCTCGGTGAACTCCGGTGCGATCTCGCCCGGACCGACCGAGCCGGTGCGCTGCGCCACCCGGCGCAGGAACGACTCGATCCGGCCGTAGGCCGATACCGCCTCGCCCAGCGCCTCGGGGGAGTACTCGATGGTGGAGCGGTAGTGCGGGCCGACCAGGTAGTAGCGCAGCTCCGCGGCCCGCACCCGGCGCAGCATCTCCGGGATGGACACCACGTTGCCCAGCGACTTGGACATCTTCTCGCCGGACAGGGTCACCCACGCGTTGTGCAGCCAGTACCGGGCGAACGGGTCGCCCACCGCATTGGACTGGGCCCGCTCGTTCTCGTGGTGCGGGAACACCAGGTCCACGCCGCCGCCGTGGATGTCGAACTCGGCGCCCAGGTATTCGGTGGCCATGGCCGAGCACTCCAGGTGCCAGCCCGGCCGGCCCCGGCCCCAGGGCGTCGGCCAGGACGGCTCGCCCGGCTTAGCGCCCTTCCACAGGGTGAAGTCCAGCGGGTCGCGCTTGCCCGAGGCGTTCGACTCGCCCTGCTGCACCTCGTCGGGCCGTTGCCCGGACAGCGCGCCGTAGTCGGGGAAGGAGCGCACGTCGAAGTACACGTCCCCGGCCGCGGCGTAGGCGTGCCCGGAGTCGATCAGCCGCTGCATCAGCTCGGCCATCTGGGTCACGTGGCCGGTGGCCCGCGGCGCGATCGACGGCGGCAGGCAGCCCAGCGCGGTGTAGGCCGACTCGAAGATGCGCTCGTGGGTGGCCGCCCACTCCCACCACGGCCGGCCGTGCTCGGCGGCCTTGGTGAGGATCTTGTCGTCGATGTCGGTGACGTTGCGCACCAGCCGGACGTCCGCGCCGTCGCGGGCCAGCCAGCGGCGCAGCACGTCGAAGTTCAGTCCGCTGCGCACGTGCCCGATGTGCGGCACGCCCTGCACGGTGGCCCCACACACATAGATCGACGCCGTTCCGTTCCGTGCGGGATGAAACTCCCGCAGGCTCCGGCTCGCGGTGTC
>DASZNF010000077.1:0-17736 GCA_035551355.1 Pseudonocardiaceae bacterium
ACCTGAACGTCACCGCCCACGCTCGCGCGACCTTGGCCGACACCGGCTACGACCAGGTTCGCGTCATCACCGCCGACGGCGCACTCGGCGACCCGGACCACGCCCCTTACGACAAGATCATCGTGACGGTCGGGCCGTGGGACCTGCCACCTGCCTGGTTCGACCAACTCGCTCCCGAAGGCCGTTCGGTGGTGCCGCTGCACTGGCGTGGCCAGGCCCGCAGCGCCGCGTTCACCAAGGCTGGCTTGGTCATCGATAAGCACTACACGCGCCCGGTTCTGGCTCCCTGAGCCAGGCTTCCTGGCGGGGCAGCTGGTTCGGCTGCACGAACGCTAAGCAGCCCGTGTCGCCTTTGGAAGCGACACCGCGGCGGGTAAACGCCCCGGCTAGCTCACTGTTCGCTCGTCGGCTCACATCGGATCTTGAATCTGCAAGCTCTTCAGTTGCGTGCTCGCCCCGTCGCGGGCGAAATTTCGACGTTCAGAGGCTCATGATCGAGATGTAGGTTCCGACGTTGGAGCTGCGACGTTCGATGAGGATGACGTCGCGCCACTGGCCGTGGTGCTGGCCGATATGTTCGCGGCGGCCGGTGGTGCGGAAGCCGGCTTGGCGATGAAGGGCGAGACTGGCCAGGTTCTCGGGGAAGATGCCGGTTTGCAGGGTCCAGATCCCGGCCGCTTCGGTGGCGGCGATGTAGGTGTCGAGCAGAGCTCGGCCGATCCCGCGGCCGCGGTGGTCGGGGTGGATGTAGACGCTGTGTTCGAGCACGCCCGTGTAAACGCAGCGGCTGGAGCCTGGTGCGGCGGCGATCCATCCGACCACCTGCTCGTGGTCGTCCAGGGCGACGAAGCGGTGCCGTTCCGCGTGCGCGGCGTGCCAGCGGTCCCACGTGGGAGCGGTGGTTTCGAAGCTGGCGTTGCCGGTGTCCAGGCCCGCTTGGTAGATGGCCAGTACCGCGTCTGCGTGAGTGCCGGTCATCGGGCTGACGCGGACCGGATCATTCTTGCGGCGCAAGGGTTTGATGGCGCGGACGATCGCTGAGTGCAGCTTGTCCTCGGCCGGGTGGGTGGGTCGGATGTCCGCCTCGGCGAGACCCGCGGTGGTCAGCAGTGCCGCGTACTGGTCGGTGGTCAGCGAACTGGCCAGGCATTCGACGCGGTCGGCGCGGGCGGCGCGTTCGGCATGGGTGAGGCTGAAGTCAGCGAGGACGTCGCTGATGCCGATCCGGCCGCCGGGGCGGAGCACACGGGCGATCTCGGCGAAGACCCTGGCTTTGTCGATCGACAGCGTGATCACGCAGTTGGAGATCACCACGTCCACACACTGCCGTCGGGCAGCGGGATATCTTCGATCCGGCCGCGGAGGAACTCGACGTTGGTCACATGGCCGTCGGCGGCGTGCCGGCGGGCCAGGTCGAGCATCTCGCCGGTCATGTCCAGGCCGATCGCCCGCCCGGCCGGGCCGACCCGGCGGGCGGAGAGCAAGACGTCCAGGCCGGCGCCCGAGCCGAGATCCAACACGGTCTCGTCGGCATGCAGCTCGGCCACGGCAATCGGATTGCCGCACCCGAGACTCGCGGTGAGCGGAAGATCTGCGGTGGGCTCGGTGTCGTAGTGCGGCGCCCGGGCCTGCTCGCTGAGCTGTCGGTATTCGGTTACCGCGGCGAGGCGGCGGGCGGCCGTCGCGTAGCGGTCGCGCACCTGTTGGACTTGCTCGGTGGCCCCAGACGGGGGTGGGGTGTCGGCGGTCATCGGCCCTCCACGGTGATGGATGGACTCGGGGTGTCCTGGTCGTTGTCGCAGGCCACGGCGGTGAAAGGGGTGGGGGCTTTGCCCATCACCACGTCGGCGGCCGTGGGGAAGCAGGCCACACACCGCTGGTTGATCCGGTACCAACTCGCCGTCCCGCGCCGGTCGACCAGCACGAACCGGGCATCGGTGAGCACCTTGAGGTGAGCGGAGACGGTGGACTGGCCAACCGGGACCAGCTCGACGATCTGGCCGACGGTCATCGGCGCGCCGCGTCCGGCGAGCAGGTGCAGGATCTGCACGCGGGTCGGGTCGGCCAAGGCCCGGAACCAACTGGCGTAGGTCTCGGCCAGGTCGCGATCCAGGAGCCCGCTTGTTTCATCGTTCATCGACGATGAACGATAGATGAGTCCGGCTGATGGGGAAAGCCCTCGGAAGTCGGGGAAGCCCCAGGGGTGTTCCCCGATGCGGGGTCGCTGCGGGCGGGGCACGGTGTGGGGCGACGGCTGCGGGACGGAGAGTGCGGATGCGACGGGGTGTGACGTTTGCGGCGGTGCTACTGACGGCGTTGACGATGGGGCTGGAGTTCGCGCACGTCTTGGAATGGCCGCAGAAGCAGCACTATTCGGGATCGCTGTATGTGCGGCTGCAGGAGTCGCTCTACATCTGGTTCGGCAATCTCGGCAGCGTGCTCTACGTCGCGGCGGTGATCGTGACCGTCGTGCTGGCGGTGCTGGTGCGCCGCGCGGGTGGGCTGCGCTGGTGGATCAGTACCGCCGCGGCGTTGCAGGTGATCGCGCTGGCCAGCTTCCTGACCGTCATCTTGCCGGTCAACCAGCGGCTACCGGTCAACAGCGCCGGCACTGTCCCGGCGGACTGGACCACGTTGCGGGACCGGTGGGAACTCGGCCACACCGTGGGGTTCTTGTTGTTCGCCGTGTCGTTCGTCCTGTTGCTGCTCACCCTCACGCGGCGGGCGGAACTGGGCGATCGGCCCGAAATCAGCTCGGCGTCGGTACCAACTCGGCCAGCAGCGCGATGACCCGCCGGTCGATCTCGTCGCGGATCGGGCGGATCTGCTCGGCGGTTTTGCCTGCCGGGTCGTCCAGTTCCCAGTTCAGGTACCGCTTGCCGGGATAGACCGGGCAGGCGTCGCCGCAGCCCATCGTGATCACCACGTCGGCGGCTTGCACGCTCTCGTCGGTGAGCGGTTTCGGGAATTCCTGGGACAGGTCCAGGCCGATCTCGGTCATCACCTCGGCCACGGCCGGGTTGATGGATGCGGCGGGGGCGGACCCGGCGGAGCGCACGGTGACCGCTCTCTGGGCGTGGTGGTGCAACAGCGCGGCGGCCATCTGGGAACGCCCGGCGTTGTGCACGCAGACGAACAGGACCTCGGGACGAGCGGACACGATGACTCCTCGGGCGGTGGCGATGGATTCCAGGCGTTGCCGGGCGAACCGCACCGCCAGGACGGGCAGATGCGTGTAGACGGTGGCGGTGGCGGCCAGCCGGTCGTAGGAGTCGTCGATCAGTTCGTGGATCGTCTCGACCGAGAACCAGGTGCCGAGTTCTACGGCCAGGTCGCGTGCGGCGCGGCCGAACTCCGAATCGACGTCGATCGGGTGGCGTTCTGCCAGGTCGGGTCCGTGGGCCCAGGCCCGGCTGGCCGGGTCAGGCGGACTCTGGCTCATCGTGGGCCTCCGGTGACGTAGTGGCGAGGGCCGGGGCGGTGAACCAGCGGCGGGCGGCCAGCGCGGCGTAGACCAGGGCGACCAGCACGGGCACCTCGATCAGCGGGCCGACCACGCCGGCCAGGGCCTGGCCGCTGATGGCGCCGAAGGTGGCGACCGCGACCGCGATGGCCAGTTCGAAGTTGTTGCCGGCGGCGGTGAAGGCCAGCGTCGTGGTCCGCGAATAGTTCAGGCCCACCGCGCGGCCCAGGATGAACGATCCGGTCCACATGATCGCGAAGTAGGCCAACAGCGGCAGCGCGATGCGCACCACGTCGACCGGCCGATGCGTGATCTGGTTTCCCTGCAAGGCAAACAGCACCACGATGGTGAACAGCAGGCCGTACAACGCGGCCGGGCCGACCCGCGGCAGGAACCGAGTCTCGTACCAGGCCCGTCCCTTGGCCCGCTCGCCCAGCCGCCGGGACAGATAGCCCGTGGCCAGCGGGATGCCCAGGAAGATCAGCACGGACCGGGCGATCACCCAGCCGGACGCGGTCAGGGTGGTCTGCGGCAGGTGCAACCAACCGGGCAGCACCGACAGGTAGAACCAGCCCAGTACGCCGAATGCGAGAACCTGGAACACCGAGTTCAGCGCGACCAGCACCGCAGCGGCCTCCCGATCACCGCAGGCCAGGTCATTCCAGATGATGACCATCGCGATGCACCGCGCCAGCCCAACGATGATCAAGCCGGTGCGGTAGGTGGGCAGGTCGGGCAGCAACAGCCAGGCCAGCGCGAACATCACCGCTGGGCCGACCAGCCAGTTCAGCACGAGCGACGGGACGAGCAGGCGCCGATCGCGGGTCACGGTGTCCAGCCGGTCGTAGCGAACCTTGGCCAGGACCGGATACATCATCACCAGCAGACCGATCGCGATGGGCAAGGAGATCCCGGCCACGGACACGCTGTTCAACGCTGGTCCCAGGCTGGGAATGACCCGGCCCGCACCCAGGCCGACCAGCATCGCGGCGATGATCCAGACCGGCAAGAACCGATCCAAAGTGGACAG
Organism: Pseudonocardiaceae bacterium; assembly: GCA_035551355.1. Classification (GTDB taxonomy): domain Bacteria; phylum Actinomycetota; class Actinomycetes; order Mycobacteriales; family Pseudonocardiaceae; genus DATATV01. The sequence continues at coordinate 4,494 of DASZNF010000077.1, forward strand.
CTTGCCGACCACCCCGCTCTGACTCGTGTCGGTGGTTCGGGCTGCCCGGTCGGTGGTGGTCACGCGGATGCCCCGATAGCGCCACTCGCGGCTTCGCTGGCCGGCGCGATGTCGCCCGGGAGGACCAGAAACGCCGACAGCTGGGCGAGAGTGTCGGGCCGGACGCGGTAGTAGACCCAGGTGCCGCGCCGTTCGCCCTCGATCGCCCCGGCCTCGCGGAGCACCTTGAGGTGGTGCGAGATCGTCGGCCCGGTCAGGTCGAAGGCGTCGGTCAGATCGCACACGCAGGCTTCGCCGCCGGCGTGCGATGCGATCAGGGACAGCAGTCGCAGCCGCACCGGATCACCCAGCGCCTTGAAGATTCGGGCCAGCTCCACGGACTGGCGTTCGGTCAGCGGCGCGCGCAGCATCGGTGAGCAGCACAATTCCTGATCCGGGCGAGCGGGTCCGGACGAGTCGTCCACCAGGGGAAGCTGTTTCGGCATACCTCTATATTGACATCTATCTATCTAGGGTGCAATCTAACCAGTGTCTTGATTTGATGGATGTCTATCCAAGGAGGATCTGGTGTCTCGTGTGCAACTGGCCTTGCGGGTCGGCGACCTGGAGGGCTCGATCGCCTTCTACAGCAAGCTGCTCGGCGTGGAGCCGGCCAAGCGTCGAGCGGGGTATGCGAACTTCGCCGTTGACCAGCCCCCGTTGAAGCTGGTGCTACTGGAGGGCGAGGCCGGTCAGGAGACCATAATCGACCACCTTGGGGTGGAGGTCGACTCCAGCGGAGAGGTTCACCAGGCCACGGAGCGATTGTCCGCGCTGGGCCTGTTCACCGACGTGCAGAACGACACGACGTGCTGCTACGCCGTGCAGGACAAGGTGTGGGTCCACGGCCCCGGCAAGGAGCCCTGGGAGGTGTACGTGGTCAAAGGCGACTCGGCCAGCTACGGCACCACCCCGGAACTCGGTGCGGCGGACTGCTGCACCGGAACCGAGCCCGAAGCGACCGGCGAAGAGTCGGCCACGAAGGCTGCCTGCTGCTGAACACGCACAGGCCAAACAGGAAGGCGTCCGACGGGTTGGGGGTCCCCGCTGGACGCCTTCCATGTTGCCGCCGCTCAGCTGGCGTTACTTCGGGCGGGCGCTGGTGCGGATCGCCAGGAGGGCGAATCCGCAGACGACCATCAGGCCGTCGATCACCAGTGGGCCGACTGCGGCGGACGGGGCTGGGTAGTGCCATGCGGTCAGGACGTCGCGCATGTGGCCGTAGGAGATCGCCGCCGAGCCTGCGGCGACGATGCTCGCGCCGACATATCGAGCCAGTCCCCACCAGAACCCGATGGGCCAGCGGACACAGGAGAGGACTTCGACGGCGAACATCAGCGCGGCCGGCCAGACCGGCGCGCCGACCTGCGGGGCGAGTCCTGGTGTCCAGCCGGGCGACTGGTGAACGGCGGGCAGCCAGGCGTCCAGCACGTTCGCCAGCACCGAGGCGACCAGGCCGAGCAGGAACCCGCCCCACACCACCAGCCGGGTGCTGATGGGGACCGGCGGCGGCTTGCTGGTGGCCTTGCTGGTGGCCAGCTTGGCCGCTGATGATTCGAAGTCTCCAGGGGCAATCAGCATGAGTTGAACCGCTGGTCATCCGGTCTCCACCAGCCGCGGGCCGGTGGAGAGCGTCGCCAGGTGAGGTGTTGGGCTGGTGGTCGGCCGGACTGCTGGTGGCGCTCGTGGTTGTGCCGGTGGTGGGCTTGGATTTGAGAGTCACCAGCGCCGGTGCGGGCCAACGACTTCGGCTCGTTCACCCGGGTGGTGGCGAAAGTGCGCGGGCACAGGACATCCGGCTGATCGGGGTGCTGCCCTCCGACGAATCCCTGGAAAACGTCTTCTCCTACCTGGCGGGACAGTGAACCTCACGATTGCCGGACTGACCTTCCGACCGTTGCTCGGCCGTCGCCGCGCCCTGCTGCTCCTGCCCATGCCGGTGTTCCTGATCGGCCTGACCGTGCTCGCCCGCGCCGAGAGCGCGCACGTCGACCGGTGGGCGCCGGTTGTGCTCGGCCAACTCGGGCTCGGCGTCATCCTGCCGCTGACCGCGCTGATCGTGGGCAGCAGCGTGCTGGACCCGGAGATCGAGGACGGCACCATCACCCACATCCTGGCCAAACCGTTGCCGCGCAGCGAGATCGTGCTGGCCAAGCTCGCGGTGGCCTGGGCGGTCAGCACGGTCACCACCGCGGTGCCGCTGGCGGTCGCGGGCGCCATCGCCGGGGGCGGCGGCCTCGCGGCGGGAATGGGCGTCGGCGCCGCGGTCGGCGCGCCGGCCTACTCGGCGATCTTCGTCGCGCTCAGCCTGATGATCCGCCGCCCGGTCGCGGCCGGGCTGCTCTACATCATGTTGTGGGAGAACCTGTTGGTGCGGTTCGTCGGCGGCGTCAAGGAGCAGTACGCCACCATGCTGGCGCACGGGATCAGCCGCAGCGACGTGCTGCCCGGCACCCCCCTGTCCGCGATGGCCGCCGCACTGCTGTCCGCCGCGTTCATCATCGGCGGCACCGTGCTGGCCACCAGTCGGCTGCGTTCCTTCCGACTCACCGGCGAGACCAGCTGAGCGGTCCCGACGAGTCAGTCGACCGGAAAGGTCGTGCCGATGCCCATTCCAGTGATCCACTCGGGGACCGGCTCGTAACTGGTCCACCGGAATGGGCTGCGCGCGGCTGCCAGGCCGATCAGCCACGCGCGGATCTCGTGGCCGCCGCGGCCGGCGTTGTGCTCAAGGCCCTCGTCGCCCAGCGCGGTGATCGGGGCGAGATCGGGGGTGGTGAGTTGCTTGAGGAACCAGGTGTCCCACGCGGAGTTGACCTGCGCGTGCGGATCGCCGCCCATGGCGCGGACCTTGGGCTCGCGGGCCGCGGCGAAGGCCCTGGCGTCCTTGCGGCCGTGGATCATCGCCGCGCGCCGCTCGCCGGCCACCGAGGGGTCGCGGGGATCGTTGGAGGGCAGCCAGTGTGACAGCCCGCCGCTGGCCACCAGCAGCACCCGCCCGCCGAACTCCGCCGCACGGATCGCCGAGCCCAGCGCCGCACCGAGCAGCACGCACCGCCGCATGCTCGGCAGCGGCGGGGCCGCGGTGTTGACCACCAATGGCACCAACGGGATCTCGGCCGCGCCGCGGACCATGTCGTAGCCCTGCACCACACCGTGGTCGACGGTGAGCGAATAGGACAGCGACAGGTCGAAGCCGGCTTCGGCCAGCCCGTCCCGGATGGACCAGGCCAGCCGCGGGGCGACCGGCAGCGCGCCGGACCGGCTGCCGAAGTCGCCGAAGCCGACGACCTCCTCGACGCCGAGCACGAACGGCGGCATCACGTCGTAGAAGTTCGCGTGGAAATGGTCGGGGCCGATGACCACCAGCGTGTCCGGTGCCAGTTCGGCCACCGCCCGCGCCACCCGGGCGGCCTCGGCGAGGAACCGGCCGCCGGGGTCCGCGGTCTCCCGCGGCGGCAGCAGGGTCGCGAACGGGGAGTGCGACATCGCGACCAGGCCGATGATCTCGCTCACGACGGATCCTTTCGCAGCAACAGGAAGTCGCGATGGGTGCGCAGGTACTCGTCCACCTTCTCCCACTGCGGCCAGTGGCCCGCGTCGGCGATCACGTGCAGCCGGGCGTCGGGCAGCCACTCCATCAGCATCGCGGCCTCGTCCAGCCCGCCGGTGGGGTCGTGTTCGGTCCACAGCAGCAAAGTGGGTGCGGCGATCTTGGCGACCCAGCCCGGATCCCAGGCGAAGTCCTTGCGCACCGCCGGGTCCTGCAACACCAGGGTGTTGCCGATGGCCTGCAGGAAACCCTGCCGGCCGTACACCGAGCGGCGCAGGTTCACCAACTCGTCGGTGACCATCTCCTTGTGGTGGAACAGGAACTCCACCCGCCGGCGCACCGTCTCGTCGCTGGGATCGCGCACCGCGGCCAGCGTGCTGTCCCGCATCCGGGCCATCACCTCCGGCTTGTTGGCGATGTTGCCCGGCGTGTTGAGCACCACCCGGGCCACCCGTTCCGGGTGGTGCGCCGCCGTCCAGGCGACCACCCAGCCGCCCAGCGATTCGCCGGACAGATGCGCCGTGTCGATGCCCAGCGCGTCCATCAGGCCGATCAGGTGCGCGGACAGCACGTCGATCGTGTACGGCGTGTCCGGCAGGTCCGACCAGCCGTGGCCGACCATGTCGTAGGCGGTGACCCGGAAATCGGTGGCCAGCCCGGCGATGTCGCGGGCGTACGCCTCAAGGTGCCCGCCGGTGCCGTGCAGCAGGATCAGGTCCGGGCCCGAGCCGGCCCGCAGCACCCTGGTGCGCACGCCACCGACGTCGACGTGCCGCAGTTCGTGGTCGACATCGGCCAGTTCGGCCCAGATGCTGATGTGCGCGGGCAGTTCGGTCATCGGGTGTCCTCCTGGAAACGGGCGCGGGCTTCCCGCACGGTCGCCAGCCCGGCGCTCTGCCGTCGTCCGACGCCAAGCAGGCCGAGCAGGCGGGAGTTCTCGATGGTCAGGAACTCCACCGGGTACTCGGCGGAGTCGTTGTAGTGCCGGTGCCAGGTCCACGGCGGGGTGTAGATGAAGTCGCCGGTCGACCAGGGCTCGGTGTCGTCCTCGACCTCGCTGTGCCCGTCGCCGGAGATGACGTAGTGCACCGTCTCGTGGTGATGCCGCTGCATGTCGGAGCTGAGGCCCGGCGGGATGGTCTGCCGGAAGATCTCGAAGGTGGCGGTCGGCAGCCGGCCGGCGATGGCCAGCGTGGTCGGGTTGTGCACCTGGTCGGCCGGGAGCGTTTCCAGTTCCTTGGCGCGCACCACCACCGGGCGCGCGGTGCTCGGCCGGACCGTGTCGGATATCGCGCCGAGGAAATCGGCCAGCTGGAACCGCGCTCCGGACTGGGCCATCAGATCGTCTCCGTCCTGCCACCGTCGACCGCAAGCACGGTCCCGTTGACGTAGCTCGCCTCCGCGGAGACCAGGAAGGCCACCGCCGCACCGATTTCCGCGGGCTGCCCGGCCCGGCTGGCCGGGATGCTCGCGGCGTCCGCGGCGTCCAGCTCGGCAAAGCTGCCTCCGGTGATCCTGGCCCGGTTGTCCAGGATCTGCCGGCGCCGCTCGGTCGCGGTCGCGCCGGGAGCCACGCAGTTCACGGTGACCCCCTCGGCCGCGAACTCCAGCGACAGCAGCTTGGCCGCGGCGGTGACCGCGGAGCGCAGCACCACCGAGGTCGCCAGGTCCGGCTGCGGCTGCCGGACCGCCGCGGACGTCACGAAGACCACCCGGCCGAAACCCCGCGCGGCCATCCGCGGCAGCGCGAGCCGGGCCAGCCGCAGCGGCCCGAGCAGCAGCAGGTCGAACGCCTCCCACCAGTGCTTGTCCTCGACGTCGAGGATCCGGCCCGGGGGCGGGCCGCCCGCGTTGAGCACCAGCACGTCCAGCGCGCCGTAGCAGGTCTCCACCTCGGCGCAGGCCGCGTCGGCGGCGCTCGGGTCGGACACGTCGTTCACCAGCCCGTGCACGATGCCGCCGGTGTGCTCGCGCAGCCGGGTCACCGCACCCTCGATGGTGTCGGCGTGCCGTCCGGTGATGACCACCCGGTGGCCGGTGCGCGCCAGCCGCTCCGCGGTCGCGTAGCCGATTCCGGTGGCCCCGCCACCGACGAGTGCGGTCCTGTTGCTGATGGCGGCCTCCTGGCATCCGAACGCTGGTCGCCGGGCGCGACGGGGTTAGCCTGACCGGTATGAACTCCCGGAGCCAACGCTGAGTCCCGCTGAGCGGGACGGTCGGGTCGACGGGATGGGCGGCCTGGACCGCGCCGCGGCGATCCTGGGCGCCTTCGACGCGGCGCACCGGGAGCTGACCCTGGCCGCTCTGGTCGCCCGGGGCGGCCTGCCGCGGTCGACCACGCACCGCACCGCGGACCGGATGATCCGGCTCGGCTGGCTGGACAAGCCGGCCGACCGGTACCGGATCGGCAACCGGCTGTTCGAGATCTCCAGCCTGGCGCCGATCCGGCACGAACTGCGCGAGGCGGTGCTGCCGTTTCTGCAGGACCTGCACAACGCGACCAGGACCACGGTGCAACTCGGCGTGCTGGCCGGGCCGCAGATCCTGGTGGTGGAGAAGGTAACCGGGCATCTGCCGATGCCGATGCTCTCGCAGACCGGCGGCACCATCCCGGCCTACTGCTCCGGGCTGGGCAGGGCGATTCTCGCCTACAGCGACACCGCGACCATCGACGCCGTGCTCGCGGCCGGACTGCCGGCCAGGACGCCGCGCACGCTGACCAGCGCGATGGCCGTGGTGCGGGAGCTGACCGCGATCCCGGCGCAGGGCTGGGCGGTCGACCGCGAGGAGGGCAACATCGGGGTGAGCTGTGTGGCCGCGCCGATCTTCGGTCCGCTCGGCGACGTGGTGGCCGCGCTGTCGGTCACCGGCCCCAGCAAGCTGGTCCGGGCGGACCGGATCGGGCCGGCGGTGCGGCTGGCCGCGGCGGCCGCGTCCAGGGCGTACTCCACCCGCCGCTGACCACCGGGACCGGCAGTCCCGGTCAGCGGGACCGCAGTTTGCGGATGTCCCGCGGCGGCCTCCACGCTGTGTGCGCCGACACACCGAGGAGAACGCGGTGCGGCGACCTGAAGGAGACGACGGTGACTCTAGGCGGCGGCTACCTGCTTCCCTCCCGCGAAGGCCACGCGATCCCGGCGATCGGCCTCGGCATCACGAAGAAGACCGACGGCAAGTCGACCCACGACACGTACTCGCTGTTCGAGTACACGGTTCCGCCGGAGACCGACGGGCCGCCCGCGCACCTGCACACCCGGGAGGACGAGTCGTTCATCTGCCTGTCCGGGCGGCTGGACGTGCACCTCGGCGGCGAGGACTTCGTGTTGGAGCACGGCGACTACCTGTTCCTGCCGCGCGATGTGGTGCACGCGTTCCGCAATCCGTACCAGGAGGAGTCGCGGGTCATCTCGGTGGTCTCGCCGGCCGGGCTGGAGCGGTACTACCAGGCGCTCGCGGACATGCCGCCCGGCCCGAAGGATCTCACGCTGATGCGGTCCATCATGGCCGACTTCGGCATCCAGTTGACCCTGCCGCCCGAGGTCGGGTGAGCCATGCGGATCGCGATCATCGGCGCCGGTGTCGCCGGCCTGGCGACCGGGAAAGTGCTGACCGAGGCCGGACATGAGGTCGAGATCTTCGACCGGACCCCCGATGTCGGCGGCATCTGGAGCCGGACCCGACGCTATCCGGGGGTGACCACGCAGAGCCCGAAGGCGCAGTACTCGCTGTCCGACTTCCCGATGCCCAGGGACTATCCGGAGTGGCCCAGTGGCGCCCAGGTGCAGAGCTACTTCGCCGGCTACGCCACCGAGTTCGGGCTGGACCGCTGCCTGCGGCTGAACACCGAGGTGACCGCGGCCCGCCCGGCGGCCGACGGCCGGTGGAGCGTCGTGGTCCGCGACGTGGCCGGCGCGCGGTCCACCACGACCTTCGACCGGCTGGTCGTGGCCAACGGGGTGTTCTGCGAGCCCGCGGTGCCGGACTATCCGGGGCTGGCGGAGTTCGCCGCTGCCGGCGGGCGGCTGTGCGCCGGCACCGAGTTCCACGACGCCGACGATGCCCGCGACCGGCATGTTCTTGTTGTGGGCTACGGAAAGTCGGCCTGTGATGTGACGGTGCCGATCAGTCAGGTCGCGACCAGCACCGACGTGATCGCCCGCCAGTTGCTGTGGAAGGTGCCGCGCAGGGTCGGCGGGCTGCTCAACTTCAAGATGCTGCTGCTGACTCGGCTGGGCGAGGGCCTGTTCCGCTACCTGCGGTTGCGCGGATTCGAGAAGTTCCTGCACGGCCCGGGAAACCGGCTGCGCCGTGGAATGATCAACTCGATCGGGTCGGTGTCGGTGCGCCAGTTCGGCCTGGCGAAGCTGGATCTGGTGCCCGCCGGGCACATGGAGGACATCGTGCGCGGCGCCATCGGCCTGGCCACCGAGGGCTTCTTCGAGGGGGTCGCCGAGGGCCGGATCACCGTGCGCCGCGACCGGACCATCACCCGACTGTTCGCCAGGGACGGCAGGCCGTTCGCCGAACTCAGCGACGGCGTCACGCTGCCGGCCGACCTGATCGTCTGCGCCACCGGTTTCACCCAGGGCGTGCCGTTCCTGGCACCCGAGGTGCGCCGGCGGCTGACCGACGAGCGCGGGAACTTCCTGCTGTATCGGCAGATCCTGCCGATCGATCTGCCCGGCCTGTACTTCAACGGCTACAACTCCTCGTTCTTCAGCCCGTTGAACGCGGAGATGGCGGCCGTCTGGATCGCCGCCGCGGTGGCCGACGCGGTGCCGCTGCCGCACGCCGACGCGATGCGGCAGGCGGTGCTGGAGCAGTTGGCGTTCATGGACATCGCCACCAACGGGCACCACTGCCGGGGCACCAAGATCATCCCGTTCTCAATGCACAACGTCGACGAGGTGCTGGGCGACCTGGACCTCGACATCCCGGCGCGGGTGCGGGCGTCGCACTGGCTCAATCCAGTCGACCCGGCGGCCTACCGGGGCATCACCCCGGCACTGCTGAGCCGGCTGGCCGACGCCGGGCCGCGAACCGGTTCGGTGTCACCGATCGGGTCGGCGGTGCTCGCCACGAACACGGCGGAGGACCGCAGCCGGCCGGAGGCCAGCTGACGGCCGGGCGGTCACAGCCAGTTCTTGCGCCGGAAAACCAGGTACAGCACGACCGAGATCACCACGATCAGGCAACCGGACCAGATGAACCCGGTGTGCGTGCCGAATCCGAGGAAGGGCACGTTCTGGCCGTAGAAACCGGTGATCGCGGTCGGCACCGCGACGATCGCCGCCCAACTGGTCACCTTCTTGGTGATGATGTTGAGCCGGTTGCCCTGGATGGTCAGGTTCGTCTCCAGGATCGTGGTCACCAGGTCGCGCAGCGACTCGGTCCACTCGGTGGCCCGCAGCACGTGGTCGTAGACCTCCTGGAAGTACGGGGTCATCTCGGTGACCACGATCCGCATGTCCCGACGCATCAGGGTGTTGACCACCTCGCGCATCGGCAGCACCACCCGGCGCAGCGTCACCAGGCTCTTGCGCAGCTCGAAACTGCGCCGCTCGGCCAGTGGTCGGAGACCTCGGCTACCGGGAAGTCCTCCGCGACCAGCTGGCCGTTGTGGTAGGCGCGGGTGCGCGCGATCCGGTCGGTGGTCGAGCCGGTCTCCGTTTCATGCGCGCGAGAGTAGTTCCCGGCCGCCGGGCCGCGCTTCGGCGTCACCCTGAGCGTGCCGAGTGCGGCCCCGGTCAGGGTGACCGCGACCAGTGGCGGCCCTGGAGGGCAGGCGTCCGGCCGTCACCAACCCCAGCGGGACCCGGATTCGGTCGCGGTGCCGTCCCCGGGTTCGTCCAGGAAGCTGTAGCCGGGCAGCGGTCCGACGCAGCTCGCCGTCACGGCGGCCTGCTCGTCGATCTCGGCCACCACCGCGCGGACCGCGGGCAACTGCTCGTGGGGCAGCAGAAAGGCCCGGCGTTCCTCGGTGTGTTCTCGCTCGGGCAGCGCCACCGAGCCGGACGCCACCGCGACGATCGGCGCGAGCAGCGCGTCCGACCGGGCCCGCCGCCAGTCCACCAACTGTGCCGCCACCAGCTCACCGAGCTGGATCTGCCCGTGCAGGTCCAGCGGGCCGCCCCGGCTGGCGACGCTGAGCCACTCGGGTTTCGCGGCGAACACCGCCCGCAGCGCGGCGGTTTCCTCAAACCGCAGGCAGACATGGGCCTCCACGAGGCCGTCCAGCCGGTCGAACTGGGCCCGCAGCCGCGGCGCGGCCGGCACCAGCAGTTCCGCGCGCACCGCGTCCTCGTCGGCGGCGACCGTGCCGAACCGCAGCGGCACCACCGGTCCCCTGGTGACCAGGGTGGCCAGCACCTCCAGCTGTGCCAACACATCCTGCTCGGTGGGCTCGCGGTCCGCCGGCAGTTCGCTGACGGCGGCCGCGAGATCCTGCCAGACAACAAGTCGGGGCACGGCCGATGGCAGCAGCGGATGACTGGCCCGGACGACGCCGTAGACGTGCAGTCTCACGGTTTCGGCTGCTCCGTGGCCGAGTGGGTGCTGCCGAAGACGGTGCTCGACTCGCTGCTGCCCGGTCCGACCGCCGTCGGCGGGGGCGCGCCCAGTGGCCCGGCGATGCCGTAGGTGAGCGCGCTCGAGTGGCTCGTCACGGCCTGCGCGACGGTGCCGGGCGTGGCCCGCTGCGCCGCGTCCAGCCGCTGCATCGCTTCCAGGAAACGGATGTAGGTGTCCACGCTGGCGATCACGATCCGCGCCTCGATGGACAGTATCTCGATGCCGATGATGGAGACCCTGATCGACGCGTCGATCACCAGTCCCTTGTCCAGCAGGATGTCCAGGGTATCGGCCAAGCCGCCGGTTCTGACAGGAGCCGTCACTGTGCTGGTGTCCTCTCTGTGCTCACGAACGGGGCAATGGTCGGTGCGATGACCGGTGCGGTGGTCTCTCGTCCAGCAGGCCCGCCAGGTCGACCGGCAGCCGGATGCCGGTCGGCTCGGGCGCGCCCAGCGCGTCCCGGATCTGGTCGAACTGGCGGGACAGGTCCAGTAACGCCTGGCCGAGCCGTTCGACCTCCTCTGGCGTCAACTCGCCGGCCGCCATTCGGCGCAAAGCCTGTCGCTCCAACAGATCCCGCAGCAGCTCCAGCACGGCCACCACCAACTGGCCGAGCCCGCGACCCGTGTCGGCGGGCACCCGCGGGCCGTCCGGACCGGGGGAGGGGCGGCTCATTGTGCCAACTCCGCTCGCTTTTCGGTTGCGCCGGGCGCCGAAGTCGTTGCCAGGCCGCCGATGCCGAGCAGCAGCAGGCGCAGGTCCAGCCGGATCAGGTCGATGCCGGCCAGTGAGATGATCACGTCGCCGTTGATCACCACACCGCGGTGCACCACCCGGTCCAGCAGGTCGACCAGGCTGGTCGACGGACCGGACAGGGCGGTGTTCGGCTCAGCCACCGGTCACCCCGGTCAGCCCGGATTCCGCGGACAGTTCCAGGTCGGCGAACGAGTAGGGCGGCCACGGGCCGGTGAGTTCCACGGTGACTCCGCGCTCGCCCAGTTCCTCGGCCAGCCGTTGCACCTCGCCGTGGAACGCCGGCTCGTTCGCCGTGGCGACCAGGTAGGCGTCGTCCAGCAGCAGGCCGGGCAGCCGGTCCCGGCGGGCGCTGTCGGTGGCCTGCCGGGCGAGCGTGTCCCGCGCCGCGGCCGCCAACCCGGCCCGGTCACCGCGCGAGCGCTCGATCGCGGCCAGCCGGTTCTGCCGCAGCGCAAGGTATTCGGTGCCGGAGATGCCCTCGGTCGGGGTCGGCTCCGGCGGCTCGGCCGGTGTGTCGTCCGCCGGGAGCCGCGCCCGCACGCCCCATTCGCGCTGCCCGTCGACCCGGTCCAGCCATTCGGCGACCTCGTCGTGCCGGGCGCGCAGCAGCCGAACCGCGGCGTCCTCGTCGGCCACCACGGTGCCGAACCGCAGTGGCAGCACCGGTTTCCGGTCGAACACCGCACGAACCACCGAGTCGTGCTGGCGGACCAGCGTGGCCAGTGGGCTGTCCTCGGCCAGTTCGGCAGAGCCGCTCTCGGCGGTGTCCAGTTCGGCGAGCCGGGACAGTTCCATCTCGCTGACCACCAGCCCCAGCCCGCGGTGGCTGATCAGGTACGGCGTGGATTCCGGCGGTTCGACCACGTCCAGCGCGTGGTCCCTGGTGATCACATAGGCCCACAGGCCGTGCTCGGCGGGCTGCGACGGCGCGGACGGCTCGACCGCGGCCGGCGCCGGTGCGGTGGGCGTCGGTATGGCCGGCGCCGGGGCCGGCGCGCTCGGGGCCGGTGCTTCCGGGGTCGGTGTCCGCGGGGCCGCGGGCTCGACGGCTCGGGCGAGGATGGCCCGGGTCAGCCGCTCGGTCAGCTCCGCGGTGGCCAGGGAACGGGCCTGTGCCACCGCGTCGGCCAGTGCCTGCGGTGCGTACCGGCGGCCCAGTTCGTCGATCAGGTCGCCGGTGACGTCGGAGTGCGCGTCACCGGCCATGAGGACTCCGGGCGGGCGAGGCGGGCAGCGCGGCCGAACCGCGTTCCTGCGGCGTGTTCTCCAGTTCGGCGATCCGGGTCCGCAGCTCGGCGTTCTGCCGCTCCAGCTCGTTGTCCGCCGGCTGTCCTGATTGGACGGATGCCTTGGCGGCCGCCGCGTGCGGCGCGAAGAACGGATCGTTGGTCCACCAGTCCATGCCCATCTCGCGGGCGGTCTGGGCGGACGCGATGAACAGCCGGAGCCGAAGGGTGAGCAGTTCGACATCGACCACGTTGACCGCGATGTCGCCGACGATCACGACCCCTTTGTCCAGCACTCGTTCCAACACGTCAGCCAACGAATTCGATCTGCTGTCCATGTCGGAAACCCCTGTCCTGGGCTACAAGTCGGTTGTTCCTCGGGTATAGCGCCGGAGTCTTTCGCACGCGGTGAATTCGTTCGAGTTGTTCACATCGACCCGATAGGTGGCGATCACGCTGGTGGAGTCCGGAATTCTTTCCAGCTCGACCACATCGATCAGCACCGACCAGCCGCCGTCGGGAATCGGGCGTGCTCCGGTGACGGTGCCCGGCGGGTGTCCGGTCAGGGTGCTGAACTGTTCGCGTGCGGCGCGGATCGCCGCGGCTGCGCCGAGTGCCGAGGCGGCGCCGCTGCGCGGAGGCGGCGTCTGCTCGGGCGTCTGCTCGGGCGCGGTGGACGGCGGGCCGGCGGGGGCCTGGTTCGTTGGCGGGTCCATCATCTGTCCCATCGGTCGGACCGGAAACGCGTTACCAGTCCGGTTGGTGAGGGATGCTTGTCGCGCACAGGTTTTCTACATTTTTCGGCGCTGACCAATGACCGTTAGGCGAGTGGTCGGAGCCTGCCATGACGGATGGGCGAACCCGATCGCCGCTGTGCGTTGCAGAAGACGGGGCAGTCGGAATATTTGTCACAGTTCCACAACAGGTCTCCATCATCGACTTCGGCGGCCGACGCTCCAGCCGCTCAGTTGTCGATGGGCAACCATTTCTGGGCCGGGCTGTCCGTGTCAAGGGTGGTGGCCGGTCTCGTTCCGTCGAGGGCCAGCAGGGCGCCGGTGGCGACTGTGGAGATCCGGAAGTATCCGTTGAAATCGCGGTC
>DASZNF010000078.1:0-116747 GCA_035551355.1 Pseudonocardiaceae bacterium
CGGCCCACAAGGTGGCCGACGCGCACCGGGCCGCGGCCCGCAACCGCGCGGAGCCGGTGGCCGAGGTGCCCGACGCTCCCGAGTTGGACGCGGGTCCGGAACAGCGGGCCATGCACGAGGAGCTGTCCACCCGGATGGCCACCCTGCTGCGCACCCTGCCGGCCAAGCAGCGGGAAATCCTGGTGCTGCGCGTGATGGTGGGCATGTCGGCCGAGGAGACCGCGGTCATGGTCGGCTCCACGCCCGGTGCGGTGCGGGTGTCCCAGCACCGCGCCCTGGCCCGGTTACGGGTCGCCGCGGTGCACGGCGAGCTGCTCGAACCGGCGGCCGACGAGCGTGCTCCGGCGGGTCGCCAACGGCTCAGCGCCGGTCGGCCCAGCGCCAGCCGGCGGTGATCTGGGCCAGCTGCCCGGCCGCGGTCAGCGTGTAGACGTCGTCGGTGGTCAGCACCAGATCCCACAGATTGCTGTGGTGCAGGCAGACGATCTCCACCGAATGCTGTTGCTGCGGCTCGTCGAACTGGATGATCTCGGTCGGCTCGCCGCCCAGCGAACCGGCCGCGGGCGCACTCGGATTGGTCGCGTGGTCGTGCGTTTGCCGTTGCGTCTCCAGGGTTTTCGCCATCGAGGACAGCGAATTCACTCCTCCGCCAAGGGGTTGCTCGCCGATGACCAGGTTCCAGCCGCGCGGATCGGGCACCGGGCCGACCAGCACCACCTGGGCCGGAGCGGCGCCGTGCACACTGGCACCAAGCGTGGCCGTCGCGTCCGACCAGCCCGACGGGATGGGCGCGGAGAACTCCGACCGGGACATCGCGGTGGTCTGGGGCGGCGTGCTGGGCGCGTCCGATCCGGCCGGGACGCCCGCGCAACCGGCCACCATTCCGGCGACCAGCAACGCGCCCGGCAGCACGCCGAGCGCCCGGCGGGCGCGTGCCGCCGCGTCCACCACGACCGCGGTGGCCCGCACAGTTCCCATATCCACTAAGACGTACGGGGAGCCGGAAAGGTCGCACTCGGCGGCTGGAAAGATTCACTGCGACCCCGCGACCGCCCTGACCCGTCAGTATTGGTGGCGAGGCGCCAGAACCCGGACGGAGGCACCGGTGACCGAGGACTTTCGCGCGCGGCTGGAGGCCGAACTGGCCACCGCGGACGAGCCGGCACTGGGCGCGCTGGTGGACGACTCGCTGCGCCGCGGCCGCCGGTTGCGGCGGGGCCGCCGGTTGAGCCTGGTGGCGGGCACGCTGACCGTGGCCGGTGTGCTGATCGCGGGCGCGGTGCTGGGCGGGCAGTTGTTGCGGCACCGGCCGAACGGGCCGGTCAGCGCGGCCACCGGCGCCCAGCTCACCATCGCATCGGCCGCGTCCAGCGCGCCGGTGGCGCTCACCCCGAGTACCGAGCCGAGCGCGGCCGGGGGCGTTGGCTGGCCCGCCGGCCAGCCGCAGCCGGTGATCGACCAGCCGGCCGGAACCAAGACTCCCACCACTCCGGCGATGCTGTTGGTCCGACTGCGGGAATTGCTGCCCGCCGGAAAGGTGAGTGACTACGTCACCTTTGCCAACGGGTATCCCAATATCCGGTTGAACTACAACCGAGGCGAGGGCACCGGCATGCTGCAGCTGAGTGTCGCGGACGACAGTTCGGTGGACGGATGCGCGGATTCCGGCGTGGACCTGATCGAGACGTGCACGCTGGGGCCCGGAGGGGAACACGTGAAGATCACCCAGATCCCGGGCAACTGCATCCAGTCCAGCATGGTGACGGTTGATCACGGCAACGGAGTGGTGGTCGAACTGGATCTGCCCACCTGCCTGTCCTGGAACGGCAGCACGAATCCGCCGGCCCGGCAGGTGCTGACCGTGGCGCAGGCCATCGCCATCGCCGCGGACAGCGGCTGGGGCCCGCGGATGAGCACGGCCCTGGCCGCGCAGGCCAAGCAGGAATACACCACCGTGCCGACGTCGTGACCGCCCGCGACCGCGACCGGGAGTTCGTCGAGTTCGCCAGGGCGCAGGCCACCGGCCTGCGCCGAACCGCGTATCTGCTGTGCCACGACTGGCATCTGGCCCAGGACCTCACCCAGATCGCGCTGGCCAAGATGTACGTGGCCTGGAACCGGCTGGACACGCTGGCCAATCCGGGCGCCTACGCGCGCAAGACGCTGCTCCGCGCGTTCCTGGACCACCAGCGCAAACGCAGTTCCCGGGAGACCGCACTGGAACTGGCGCCGGAGACCACCGTGGACGCCGGACCGGAACTGCGGCTGACCCTGCTGGACGCGCTGGCCGAACTGCCGCCGCGGGACCGGGCGATCGTCGTGCTGCGCTACTGGGAGGACCACAGCATCGACACGGTGGCCGCACTGCTGGGGGTGAGCGTCAGCGTGGTGAAGTCGCAGAGCATGCGCTCACTGGCCCGGCTGCGCGAACTGCTCGGCGAGGACATCCTCACCTAGTCCATTGTGGACAGAGAACGGCCCGCGTCCGGGAAGGGACGCGGGCCGTTCTGGTTGTGACGTCAGTGCACCGGCATGGGCGCCTTGTGCTCCTCGCCCTTGGGCGCTTCGACCCGCTTGCGGGGCAGGAACAACGCGGGCACCACACACAGCACCACCAGCACCAGGCCGACGATGTAGGTGTGGCCGAACGCCGTGGCCAGCGCGTCCCGCCCGGCCGACAGCAGCGACGGCGGCACCTTGGACGCGGGGATCGCGCCCTGGGTGACCGCGCTGTAGGCCGACGCGGTCTGACTGGCCAGCACCTGGTTGGTCAGCACCACCGACATCACCGCGGTGCCGATCGAACCGCCGGTCTGCTGGACGATGTTCATCATCGTCGAACCGCGGGCGATCTGGTGGTCGGTCAGGCTGGCCAGCGCGGCCGACATGATCGGCATCATGGTGAAGCCCATGCCCATACCCATCACGAACAGACCGGCCAGCAGCAGCACGTAGGACGAGTCGCCGGTGACCTGGGTGAACACGCCCAGCCCGATGGCGATCAGCACGATGCCGCCGAGCACCAGCTTGCCCGGACCGGTCTTGTCGGTCAGCCGCCCGCCGATGGGCATGGTCAGCATCGCGCCAAGGCCCTGCGGGGCCAGCAGCAGACCGGCGTTGAGCGTGGTCTCGCCGCGCACCTGCAGGAAGTAGCTGGGGAACAGCAGCATGCTGCCCATGAACGCCACGATGAACAACGTCATGGTGATCACCGCGATGGTCATGTTCCGGTTGCGGAACAGGCCCAGGTCCAGCAGCGGGTGGTCCTTGCGCAGCGCGTGCGCCACGAACGCGATGACCAGCGCCAGGCCGATGATGGCCGGGATGAGCACCTTGGCCGCGGCCACCGTGCCCGCGCCCGGGATGGACGACACGCCGTAGAGGAACAGCGCCAGGCCGGGCGAGAGCAGCAGCATGCCGAGGAAGTCGAACGCCTCGGCCGGCTGCGGCTGGTCCTTGGGCAGCACCCGGAACGCGAAGGCGAACGCGGCGACGCCGATCGGCAGGTTGATCAGGAAGATCCAGTGCCAGCTGGCGGCCTGGATCAGCCAGCCGCCCAGGATCGGGCCGGCGATCGGGCCCAGCAGCATGGGCACGCCGAGCACGGCCATGACCCGGCCGACCCGGTCCGGCCCGGCCGCGCGGGTCATGATCGTCATGCCCACCGGCATCAGCATGCCGCCGCCAAGGCCCTGCAACGCACGGAAGGCGATCAGCGGGCCGATGCCGGGCGCGATGCTGCACAGCGCCGAACCGGCCACGAACAGCACGATCGAGGTGAGGTAGAGCCGTTTGGTGCCGAACCGGTCAGCGGCCCAGCCGCTGATCGGGATGACCGTGGCCAGCGCCAGCGTGTAGGCGGTCATGGTCCACGCGACGGTGGCGTAGCTGGCGTGGAAGTCCCGCTGGAAGGTCGGCAGCGCGACGCTCACCACGGTGACGTCGAGGATCGACATGATGGCGCCGAGCACCACCACGCCGGCGACCTTCAGGACCCCCCGGTCCAGTTTGCCGCTTCTGTCCGCCGATACGGCGGCCGGGCTTGTCATGTGGATTTCCCCTCCAGACGAGGCGGTGGAACCAGGTTGGTCGCACCGGCGATCGGGCGTAGCGCGGCCAGCAACCGCGTCGCGTCCGCCTCGGGCAGCGAACGCACGAACGCCAACAGAGCCCTCCGGCGAGCCTCGTCGATCCCGGAGACGATCTGCCGACCCTTGTCCGACAACGACACCTGGCGCACCCGCCGGTCGCCGGGGTCCTCCCGGCGGAGCACCAGCTCGTGGGCGACCAGCCGGTCCACCGCGCGCCCCGCGGTGGCCAGGGTCATCCCGAGCTGCTGTGCCAGCGTGTGGATCGCCAGCTCCCGGCCGTGCTGGGCGACGGCCAGCAGGCAGCGCAGCTGGGAGATCGACAGATCGTTGTCGACCAGCGTGTTCAGGTCGGATTCGGCCTGTGAACAGAGGACCTGGAAGACCACTGCCTCCAGCGTGCCGGCAAGTTCGAGCTCATCATCTGTCCACACCACAAGATACTAACGACGACGCAACCTTCACGCCACCAAGATAACTGATCGCGATCTTCGCCTAGCGCGAACGGGTCACCGGAAGTCCCTCGATCGGTGCACGGTGCCCGGGTCGAGACCGTGCAGCCGGTCGGCCACCAGGGTCACCACGCCCTCCGCGGCCTGCACGATTCCCCTGACCAACAAGGCCGGGCTACCCACCGCCACCTTGCGATACACCGCCCACAGGCCGGGCGAGCAGAGCACGTTGAGCATGCCGGTCTCGTCCTCCAGGTTCATGAAGGTGATCCCACCGGCGGTCGCCGGTCGCTGACGGTGCGTCACCACACCTCCGACCAGAACGCGTGTGCTATCACTCACACCGGTCACCTCGGCGGTGGTCAGCGCACCCGCCTCGGTCAGTCGCTGCCGCAGATAGGCCACCGGGTGGGTGTCCGGGGAGATGCCGGTGGCCCACAGATCGGCCGCGGTCAGCTCGAAGGCCGACATCCCGGGCAGGCTCGGCGCGCTCACCACCGTGGTGCCGGGCAGCCGGTCCGGGCGTTCGGCCGCCGCCGCGCCGGCCTGCCACATCGCCTGCCGCCGGGTCAGTTCCAGGGTGTCGAACGCACCCGAGGTGGCCAGCGCCTCCAGTTGCGGGGTGGTCAGCCGGACCCGGCGGCCCAGATCGGCCAGGTCGGGGAACGGGCCGTGCTCGATGCGCTCGGCCACGATCCGCTCGGCCAGCTCGTCCCCGATGGTGCGCACCTCGGCCAGGCCCAGCAGCACCGCCTGGCCGCCGGTGCTGTCCGCATCGGCGGCCAGGGTGGCGTGCGGCAAGCTGGTGGCCAGATCCGGCCTGTGCACCCGCACGCCGTGCCTGCGCGCGTCGGCCACCAGCGACTGGGGCGAGTAGAAGCCCATCGGCTGAGCCCGCAGCAGCCCGGCGCAGAACGCCGCCGGGTGGTAGCGCTTGAGAAAGGCGCTGGCGTACACCAGAAGCGCGAAACTCATCGAGTGGGCTTCGGGGAAGCCGTATCCGGAAAAGGCGTGCACCTGCTCGAAGATCAGCTCGGCCAGCTCCCCGGTGATCCCGTTGGCCGCCGCGCCGTCGAAGAACCGCTCGCGCAGCCGGTTCATCTTGCGGGACGAGCGTTTCGCGCCCATCGCCCGGCGCAGCAGATCGGCCTCGGCCGGTGAGAACCCGGCCACGTCCACCGCCATCTGCATGACCTGCTCCTGGAACAGCGGCACCCCGAGAGTGCGGTCCAGGCTGCGGGCCAGCAGCGGATGGGCGTGCTGCCACCGCTCCCCCGCGCGCCGGCGCAGGTAGGGATGCACCGAGCCGCCCTGGATCGGGCCGGGCCGGATCAGCGCGACCTCCACCACCAGGTCGTAGAACTTCCGGGGTTTCAGCCGGGGCAGGGTGCCCAGTTGGGCGCGGGACTCGACCTGGAACACGCCGACCGCGTCGGCGGCGCACAGCATGTCGTAGACGGCCGGGTCGGCCAGATCCAGCCGGGCCAGGTCGACCTCGACGCCCTCGTGCTCGCGGATGAGGTCCTGGGCGTAGTGGATGGCCGAGAGCATGCCCAGCCCCAGCAGGTCGAACTTGACCAGCCCGATGGCGGCGCAGTCGTCCTTGTCCCACTGCAGGATCGACCGGTCGGCCATCCGGGCCCACTCGATCGGCACGATCTCCCCCACCGGCCGGTCGGCGATCACCATGCCGCCGGAGTGGATGCCCAGATGCCGGGGCGCGTCCTGGAACGCGGCGGCCAGCGCCAGCACCCGGTCCGGCATGTCCACTGTGGACAGATCGGTCAGCGGCTGCCAGCCGTCCAGTTGCCTGCTCCAGGAATCCTGCTGTCCCGGCGAGTAACCCAGCGCCCTGGCCGCGTCCCGCAACGCCGAGCGGGGCCGGTAGGTGACCACGTTGGCCACCAGCGCGGCATGCCTGCGGCCGTGTTGCCGGTAGACGTACTGGATGGCCTCCTCGCGCCGGTCGGACTCGATGTCCACGTCGATGTCCGGCGGTCCGTCGCGCTCCGGGGCGAGGAACCGCTCGAACAACAGCCCCCAGCGCACCGGATCGGCGTTGGTGATGCCCAGCGCGTAGCAGACCGCGGAGTTGGCCGCCGAGCCCCGGCCCTGGCACAGGATGTCCTGCTCCCGGCAGAACCGCACGATGTCCCACACCACCAGGAAGTAGCCGGGGAACTTCAGTTTCTCGATGATGGCCAGCTCGTGCTCCAGCTGGGCGTAGGCGTCCACATTGGACTCCAGAGGCCCG
Source organism: Pseudonocardiaceae bacterium (assembly GCA_035551355.1). Taxonomy (GTDB): domain Bacteria; phylum Actinomycetota; class Actinomycetes; order Mycobacteriales; family Pseudonocardiaceae; genus DATATV01. Next base: position 6,795 of record DASZNF010000078.1, read on the forward strand.
TAGCGGCGGGCCGCGCCCTCGGCCACCAACTGGCGCAGGAAGGTGATCTCGGTGTGCTCGTTGGGCACCGGGAACGGCGGCAGGCTGGGCGCGAGCAGGCTCAGGTCGAACGCGCACTCCAGGCCGACCACGGCCGCCCGGGCCACCGCGCCGGGATAGCGGACGAACCGGTCGCGCATCTCCTTGGCCGACCGCACGTAGGCCATGAACGCGGGCGGCAGCCAACCGTCCATCTCCTCCAGCGAGCGGCGGGCCCGCACCGCGGCCATGGCGGCGGCCAGCCGGCCCGCGCCGGCCCGGGCGTAGTGCACCGCGTTCGTGGCCACCACGCCCAGCGCGAACTCATCGGCCAGCGCGACCAGCTGGTCGTTGCGCCGGGTGTCCAGCGGGTAGCCGTGGTCGGTCAGTTCCACCAGCACGCCGTCCGGGCCGAACGCGTCCACCAGCCCGGCCAGCACGTCGGCGGCCACCTCGGGACCGTCGAGCTCCAGCGCGCCGCGCACCGCGCCCTTGCGGCAGCCGGTCAGCACCAGGCAGTGCTCCCGGGTCTCCTCCACCACCTCGGCCCAGTCGTAGACCGGCCGGCCCTTCTCCTCGCCGCGCAACTGGGCGGCGGTGATCACCCGGCACAGTCGCCGGTAGCCCTCGGGGCGGCGGGCCAGCAGCAGCAGGTGTTCCCCCTCCGGGTCGGGTATCCCGTTCTGTGGCACGGAAAGGCCCAGCGACAGCTCGGCGCCGTAGATGGTGCGCATGCCCACTTCCCTTGCCGCTTCGGCGAAGCGCACCACGCCGTACATGCCGTCGTGGTCGGTCAGGGCGATCGCGTCCAGTCCCTGCCGGGCGGCCTCCTCGACGAGTTCCTCGGGATGGCTGGCCCCGTCGAGGAAGGAGAAGTTGGAGTGGCAGTGCAGTTCGGCGTAGGGCACTCGCTCGGCGGCGGCCTCGCTGTCCGCGCGGCGGTCGGACAGTTCCGGCGGGGACAGGTAGCCGTCGCGCTTGCGGGACCAGGCGGGGGCGTCGTTGCCGTCGCCGGGGGGCTGGGGTGGCCGCCCGGACAGCGTCCGTTCCAGCTGGCTCCAGCGCATGGGCGGGTTGTTGAACGACACCGGCACGTCCCTCGCGACTCGAACTGCCGTGGGGAAGCCAGCAGAAACGTATTCGAACACCTGTTCGTCAGTGTGAGCTGCGGCGATGCCGGTGTCAACCCGGAGACCTGTCGTTTCACCTGGGCTACTGAAACGTCCGGCGATCACCGGCGGACCCCGGGATTTGCCGGACGCGCAGCGTCGTGGCTAATGTAAGACACATCTAACATTGCTCGTTCGAGGGAGATCGAATGTCCGGGATCGAGGGCAAGGTGGTGGCCATCACCGGCGCCAGCAGCGGCATCGGCGCGGCCACCGCGGAACTGCTGGCCCAGGACGGCGCCAAGGTGGTGCTCGGCGCGCGGCGGGCCGAACAGTTGGCCACGGTGGCCGAGAAGATCACCGCGGCAGGCGGCGTGGCCGCCTGGACGGAAACCGACGTCACCCGGCGCACGGACCTCGCCACGCTGGTCGGGTTGGCGCGCAAGGAATTCGGCCGACTGGACGTGCTGGTCGGCAACGCGGGCGCGGCCCCGGTGTCGGCCTTGCACGATCTGCGGGTGGACGACTGGGACACCATGATCGACGTCAACATCAAGGGCGTGCTCTACGGCATCGCGGCCGCCCTGCCGGTGTTCCGCGAACAGGGCGCCGGCCAGTTCGTCACGGTGGCCTCCACCGCCGCCTACCGCGTCGTGCCCAACCTGTCGGTGTACTCCGGCACCAAGTTCGCGGTGCGCGCGATCTGCGAGGGGCTGCGCCAGGAGGTCGGCGACACGGTGCGGGTCAGCACCGTCTCCCCCGGGTTCACCGACACCGATTTCGCCGCCGGGGCAACGGATCAGGCGGTGCGGGAGAGCCTGCTGGCCACCCGCGAGCGGATCGCGATCCCGCCGGCGGCGATCGCCCGGGCCATCGCGTTCGCCATCGAGCAGCCGGCCGGGGTGGACGTGAACGAGGTCGTGGTCCGGCCCACCGCACAGGGCTGACGCCGACGGCGCAAGCGCACTGGGCCGCTCGGCACGGACACCCGAGACGGTGACCCACCCGGCCTACTCGATCTACGTGTTCCGCGGCCCGGACGGCGTGCGCTCGGCCGAGGAGTTCCGCGACGCGGTCCGCGCGGTGCTGCCCGCCGACCGGACCAGCACCCCGGCCGCGCTGCCCTCCCCGGGCTGAAACCCTTGGCCGCTCAGGGTTTGCGGGCCACCCCGGCGTAGCAGAAGCCGCGTTCCGGATCGGGCACCGGTTCACTGCCCGGTTCCGGCCGCCATTCCGGGGTGAACACCAGCCCCGGTGGAAGCAGTTCCCAGTCGCCGAACAACACCTCGATTTCCGCGTGCGTGCGGTGGAAAACCGGGGTCTGGCTGTCTTTGTACAGCTCCCGGTACTGGCGCAGCCGGTCCGAGCCGCGGTCGGCGGTGCCGTGCGAGAGCACCAGGTAACTGCCCGGCACCACGGCATCCTGGAATCCGGCGACCACCCCGGCCGGGTCGTCGGCGTCGGACACGGAATGCAGCAGGGCCACCATCAGCACCGCGATGGGCTGGTCGAAATCCAGCAGCCCGCGGGTGATCGGATCACCGAGCACCGCGTCCCGGTCTCGCACGTCGGCCAGCAGCGCGCCCGCGGTTTCGTTGCGGGACAACAACATCCGGCTGTGCGACACGGCGACCGGCTCGTTGTCCACGTAGACGACGCGGGATTCCGGGGCCATTCGCTGCGCCACCTCGTGCACGTTGCCCACGGTCGGCACCCCGGAGCCGAGGTCGAGGAACTGTCGGATGCCCTTCTCGACGCAGAACCGCACGGCCCGGTTGAGAAATCCCCGGTTGAACCGGGCCGCGTCGCGCAGATTGGGCAGCAGTTCCAGGCCTTTGACAGCCAGTTCGCGGTCGATGGCGAAGTTGTGCGCGCCGTCGAGCAGAAAGTCGTAGACCCGGGCGATGTTGGCCCGGGTGATGTCGACCTCCGGTGGGACCCATTCCACGTCTCCGGCCAACACAGCCCCCTCACCGCAAGATCGACTCCTACCTCCACCTTGCCATTCGTCTCGGCCACCGGGCAAGCGCGGGCGGCGAGCGTTTCACTGAGTGGATCAGGGCGCGGGGTCGATGGAGTCCATCGCCCGATCCAGCACGGCCGCGAACGGCGCCGCGCCATCGCCCGCGGCCCAGGCCTCGGTGGCGGCGTCCAGGCAGCCCAGCATAGCCGCGATCAGCGTGGTGGGCCGGGGATCGGTCAGGTCGTGCGGATCGACGCCGAGCCTGCGGGCCACCTCCGGGCGCAGCAGTTTCTGCCAGCTGGCGGTTTTCTGGTGCCGGTGCGCGATGAGCACCGGGGTGGTGGTGACCAGCCGGATCAGCTTGAGCCTGCGCTCGGGATCGGTGTCGTGGTGGCTGACCAGTGGGGTCGCCGCGCGGCGCAGCGCCAGCCATGGCGATTCGTCGTCCGGGCGTTCGGTCAGCGCTTCGAGCAGTTGCTCGCCGATCACGGCGATCTCGTCCAGCAGCACGTCTTCCTTGGACGGGAAGTAGCGGAAGAAGGTGCTGCGGGAGATCTCGGCGACCGCGCAGATGTCGTCGATGGTGGTCTCCTCGTAGCCGCGATCGATGAACAGCTCGAACGCCATCTCCGACACCTGTGCCCGCATCGCCCGCCGGGCCAACGCCCGCGCGCCGGTGCGCTGCCCCCGTCCTGGTTCCACCACGCGCTCACGGTACTACACTCCACTTGTGGCACTCAGTTTCACAAACGAGAGTTCATCTCAGTAATCGACGGTTCCAGGAGGTCAGGCTCGTGGTCGCCAAGAAGGTTGTTGTCATCACCGGGGCCAGCGACGGCATCGGCGCGGCCGCGGCCCGCGCACTCGCCGGTCATGGGCACGAGGTCGTGCTGGTCGGCCGGTCACCGCAGAAGACCGCCCGGATCGCCGGCGAACTGCACGCGGATTCCTACGTCGCCGACTTCGCCGATCTCGGTGCGGTGCGCGAGCTGGCCACGAAGCTCCAGGCCGACCATCCGCGCATCGACGTGCTGGCCAACAACGCGGGTGGGGTGTTCGGCAGTCCCCGCGCGCTCACCCCGGACGGCCACGAGATCACCTTCCAGGTGAATTACCTGGCCCCGTTCCTGCTCACCCGGCTGCTACTGGACCGGCTGCTGGAAGCGAACGCGACGGTCATCAACACCTCCAGCTCCGGCAACCGGATGGGCCGGGTCGACCTGGACAACCTCGACGGCGAACGGAAATTCCGCGCGGTGAACGCCTACACCAACGCCAAACTGGCGCAGATCCTGTTCACCAGGGAACTCGACCGCCGCTACGGCCCGCGCGGGCTGGCGAGCGTGACCTTCGATCCGGGCAACATCTCCTCCAACTTCGCCCGTGACCCGGACTCCGCGCTGCGCTGGATCCACCGGGTGCCGCTGGTCGAGCAGCTCGTCCTGCACAGCCCGGAGCGGGGCGCCGACACCCTGGTCCACCTGGCCGAGGGCAGCCCGGGCGCCGACTTCCCCACCGGTGAGTACTTCACCAAGCGCAAGGTCGCCCGGGCCAACAAACAGGCCTACGACGCCGACCTCGCCGCCAAGCTCTGGGACAAATCAGAAGCAATGATCCGGTCCTAGAGATCACCGGATCAACGGGTCCCGGGGCAGGCCCAGGATGCGTTCGGCGATCTGGTTGCGAGTGATCTCCGAGGTGCCCCCGGCGATGGCCATGCCCCGGGTGCCCAGCGTCATCAGGCCGGCGACCAGGCCGATGCCCTCGGCGATCGCGGTGTCCGGGCCGGCCAGGTCGGCGACCAGCGCGGCGGCATGCAGGCCGTGTTCGGCCAGCACCAGCTTGGTGACGTTGCCCTCCGGCCCCGGCTCACCCCCGGACACCGCGCGCTCGGCCCGGCGCAGGTTCAGCAGGCGCAGCGCCTGTTCCTCGGCCAGGTGCCTGCCCACCCGGCCGGGGCCGTCGGGCAGCGCATGGCCGTGGGTGCGCAGCAGGGCCAGCAGGTCGTAGGCCCGGCCGCGATCGCTGGCCCCGCCGCCGATGCTGACCCGCTCGTTGCCCAGCGTGGCCCGGGCGACTTTCCAGCCCTGGTCCGGTTCGCCGACCACATCGGCGTCCGGCACGAACACGTCCTCGAAGAACACCTCGTTGAAGTCGGAGTCCCCGGTGATCTGCCGCAGCGGCCGGACCTGCACGCCCGGATCGGACATGTCCAGCACCACCATGGTGATCCCGGCGTGCTTGGGCGCGTCCGGGTTGGTGCGCACAGTGGCCAGTCCGCGCCGGCAGTGCTGGGCCCCGCTGGTCCACACCTTCTGCCCGTTGATCCGCCAGCCGCCGGGCTCGCGCACCGCGCGGGTGCGGATGCCTGCCGCGTCCGATCCGGCCTCGGGCTCGCTGAACAGCTGGCACCAGATCTCCTCGCCGGCCAGAGCGAGCCGCACGAACCGGTCGATCTGGTCCTGAGTGCCGTGCTGGATCAGGGTGAGGATGTTCCAGCTGGTGATGCCCAGTTGCGGCCGTATCACCCCGGCCGCGGCGAACTCCTGGTCGATCACCAGCTGCACGCCCGCGCCGGCTTCCCGGCCCCACGGCTTGGGCCAGTGCGGTTGCAGGTAGCCGGTCTCGATCAGCCGGGTTCGCTGTTTCTCCTTGGGCAGCGCGGCGATCTCCTCGGCCAGCCCGCGGATCTCGGCCCGCTGGGCCTCGGCCTCGGGCGGCAGGTCCAGCACGGTGTCCCGGGTGACGCCGTCGGTGCGCAGCCGAGTGATGTCGGCGGCGGCCGCCCCGGGGGCGAACAGCGCGGCCAGCGCGGTGGCCCGGCGCACGAACAGGTGCCCGTCGTGTTCCCAGGTGAACCCGATGCCGCCGTGCACCTGGATGTTGAGCTGGGCGTTGCCGGTGTACGCGGGCAGGGCCAGGGTCAGCGCGGTGGCCGCGGCCAGGGTGAACTCCGGCTCCGGCGCGGTGGCCGCACGGGCGGCGTCCCACACCGCCGCGGTGCCCTGTTCGGCCGCCACCAGCATGTTCGCGCAGTGGTGCTTGACCGCCTGGAAGGTGCCGATGGTGCGGCCGAACTGGGTGCGCACCTTGGCGTACTCGGTGGCCGAATCCACACATTCCCGCGCACCGCCGGCCGCCTCGGCCGCCACCAGCGTGCGCAGCACGGCCTCGGCGTAGGGACGGGCGTCCGGCAGCAGCGCGGTGACCAGCGCCTGGTGGCACCGCACCCGGGCGACCCGCCGGGACGGGTCCAGGTTGCCCGGCACGTCGACCACCACCCCGGCCGCCGCGGTGTCCACCAGCACCAGGTCCTCGCCCGCGGCCAGCAGAAGCTGGCCGGCCAGGCCGCCGCCGAGTACGAGTCCGGCGTCGCCGTCGACCATCCCGTCGGCCACGGTCAGCTCGCCGTCCAGGCCCAGCGCGGCCGGGATGGTGCCGTCGGCCAGGCCGGGCAGCAGTTCGGCTCGCAGTTCGGCGCTGCCCCGCGCGGCCAGCACGGCCGAGGTGGCCATCGTGGGCAGGAACGGCCCGGGCGCCACCGCGCGGCCGAGTTCCTCAAGCACCACAACGAGTTCCGGTATCCCGCTGCCTCCGCCGCCGTGTTCCTCGGGCAGATGCAGGCCGAGCAGACCGAGCCCGGCGAACGCGGCCCAGAACTCCGGCAGCGGTTCGGTCGGCGCCTCCAGCAGCGCGCGGTTGGCCGCCCGGGCCTGGTGGTCGCGCAGGAACGCGCGGGTGGTCGTGGCCAGCTCGCGGTGTTCTTCGGTGATCGCGATGGACATGCGCCCTCCGTTGGTACTTACCCACCGACGCCCGCCCGGACCGCCGGTCTGCCGCCGGGCCAATCCTTCTCGCATCGGCCGCGCCGCGCAGCCCCCACCCGGGTCGGGCCGCTCGACCAGGCGTTACGGACGGGCGGCGGCCACGGATCTGTGGGTTGCCACACCTTGCCGCCATATTTAGGTAAGCCTAAGCTAATCAACTTGTGAGCGATCAGTGGACACCGATGGCCGCCGCGGCGGCGGCGAGCACGCCCGCGCCATGGCGAGTGCTGACCGAGTTCGGCTACTTCGTGGCGCTGTGCGCCGCGCTCGGCGCGACCCTGGGCTACCTGCTGGTCGTGCGGCCCGCGTTGCGCGCGGCACAAACGGACACGGAGACCGGACCGGTGCGGCAGCGGGCATCGGTCCTGCTGGCCTGGTCCGGAGTTCTGCTCGTGCTGGGCGGCTACGCGCAGCTGGCCGGGCGGGTCGCGCGGGCGGATTCCCCGGTGTCCTCCGGACCGGCGGCGGCCCCGTCCCGGATCGCGGCTTTCCTTGGCGTACCTGCGAAATCCGGCGCCTGGATCTCCTCGGGCCACCTGATCCTGGCCCAGAACCTGTGTTTCGCGGTCGCGGCGGTGCTGCTGCTCGCCCTGTTCATCCCCGCGATGCGAACTCGGCTCGGCCTGATCGCCGCGATCGCCGCGCCGGTGGCCGTCCTGGGCACGGTGGTCAACTCGGTGCCGACCGATTTCGCCGCGGAGACAACGGATTCCACGCTGGACACCATCGCCACCCAACTGCACATCCTGGCCGGCTGCACCTGGCTGGGCGGCCTGGCCACGCTGACCCTGCTGGCCCGCGTCCGCCGCACCGTGGACGAGCGGGCCGGATTGTTGTTCGCCCGGATCTGGCAGCGGTTCAGCGCGGTCGCGCTGGTGTCCGTCGGCGCGGTGCTCACCTCCGGGGCCTGGCTGGCCTGGCGGCACGTGGGCAACGTGACACAGCTGTTCACCACCACCTACGGGCGGTTCCTGCTGGTCAAGTTGCTGCTGGTGGCCGTACTGGTCGCGGCCGGGGCCTACAACCAGTTCGTGCTCACCCCGAAGGTCACCCGGGCGCTGCGGGCCGGGGATCACCGGCGCGGCTTTTCGTTGATCCTGCGGCATTTCCCGGGCATGGTCGCGGTCGAGGCGGTGCTCGGCGCCGGGGTGCTGCTGATCGTGCCGTTCCTGTCCGGGTCGGCCCGCAAGCAGGCCGGCGATCTGGGCTCACCGGATTTCGACGCCGGAATCCTGGCCATCGGCGTGGTCCTGGTGGCCGGACTGGCCGCCTCGCTCTACACCACCCACCGGGTGTCCAGCCTGCTCGCCCGGCAGAGCTGAGCAACCGAACGCATCGGCCAGAAAGGCTGTGGCGGCAAGGAAAGAGCGGGTGTCCGCGACCGGATCGTAAGCCACGCCCGGAGTCTGGCCGGGTATCGCGTTGGCGTGGGTGAAGCCGTGCTGGGCCCGGCCGTACCGCGAAACGGCGAATTCACTTGCCGTGATTGGCCAGGAAGTCGGACACGATCCGGGCGCAGAACTCGTCGGAGTTGGGTCGCCGCAGGATCTGCGCGTTGAACAGCAGCGGCCCGATCAGCTGCGCGGCCACCACATCGATGTCCACCTCGTCCCCGAGACAATCGCGCAGCAATGGATCGAACGGCGCCCGGCAGCGCTCGATCACCCGCTCCCACAACGTGCTCAGCTGTGCCGACTCACCGCCGCCGAGCCGGGCGCTCGCGGCCACCATCCAGATCATCGCGGTAGAACTGGGCGCGTTGTCGATCTGCGCCGCCTGCTCCCGGACCAGCGCCAGCAGCCGCTGCGCGGGCGTGCCTTCGGGCGGGGCGGCCAGCGGCGGCAGGGTGCGCTGGAAGGCCGCGGCCAGCACCTCGGTGATGGTCGGGAAATGCCGGTACAGCGTGGATCGCGCGACCCCGCTGCGCGCGGTGATCGCCTCGATGGTCACCTGCCCGATATCGCCTTGCAGGAGCAGTTCGGTGGCCGCGTCCAGGATCGCGGTCCGCGAGCGGTCCAGCCGCGGGTCACGGTGACGCGTATCTCGCTGCTGCGGGTCCCGGGCGGGTGTGACGGCGGACATTCTGTGAAACTATCAGTCCTGTTCCGATACTGGTGGTTTCGTTTCCGTCGTGTCACCCAGGAGAGGAGAGGCGTGCGCACTGCCTGGACGGTCGGTGTGATGTGCACCTGCGTCGGGCTGGTCCTGGCCATGGTCACCACCGTCAACACGGCGCTGCCCGTGCTGGCCGAGGCGCTGGGCGCGGGCCAGGCCCAGCAGACCTGGATCGTGGACGCCTACACCCTGGTGCTGGCCGCGCTGGTGCTGCCCGCGGGCGCGTTGGGCGACCGGTACGGGCGGCGGGGCGTGCTGATCATCGGGCTGGTGGTGTTCGCGCTGTCCTGCGCGGTGCCGCTGGTGGTCGACTCGGCCGGCTGGCTGATCGTGTCCCGGGCGGTCACCGGCCTGGGCGCGGCGCTGATCATGCCCGCCACCCTGTCCATCATCACCGCGAGTTTCCCGCCGGGCCGGCGCAGCCGGGCGATCGGCGTATGGGCCGCCATCGCCGGGCTCGGCGGACTGCTCGGGCTGGCGCTGGCCGGGCTGGAACTGCAGCGCTACTCCTGGCACGCGGTGTTCGTCGCGCCCGCGGTGCTGGCCGTGGTGCTGGCGGTGTGCGCGGCCACCGTGCCCACCTCCCGGGACCGCCAGGCCCGCCCACTTGACCCGCTGGGCACCGCACTGTCCGCGCTGTCGCTGGGCGTGCTGGTGTTCGGCATCCTGGAGTCGGCCGAGCACGGCTGGGACAGCCTGGAAGTGATCGGCTCGCTGGTCGCCGGGGTGCTGCTGGCCGCGCTGTTCGTCCGGGTCGAGTTGCGCCGCCGGTACCCGCTGCTGGACGTGCGGCTGTTCGCCGACCGGATGTTCGCGGCCGGGTCGCTGTCGGTGACCCTGCAGTTCACCGCCGCCTTCGGCGCCCTCTACGGCCTGGCCCAGTACCTGCAGCTGGTGCAGGGCTACTCACCGCTGAAGTCCGGGCTGGCGCTGTGGCCGATCGCGGTGACCACCCTGCCGCTGGCGCTGGTCTCGGCCTGGCTGTCCGAGCGGTTCGGCATGCGCGTGGTCAGCTGCGTCGGCCTGCTGATCATCGTGACCGGCATGGTGCTGATCGGCCGGTTCGACCCGGGCACCAGCTACTCGACGTTGGCCGTCGCGGTGGCCGTGCTGGGCGGCGGGCTCGGGCTGACCGCTCCCCCGGCCACCGCGGCCATCATCGACAGCGTGCCCGAGGACAAGTACGGAGTGGCCTCCGCGGTCAACGACGCCACCCGGGAAGTCGGTGCGGCGCTGGGCATCGCGCTGGCCGGCAGCGTGCTGACCGCCGGCTACACGCACCGGATGACCGGGGCCACCGCGAGCCTGCCGCCGCTCGCCCGGGCGGCCGCGGACAACTCCATCGCCGCCGCCCTGCCGATCGCCCAGCGCCTCGGCGCGGCCGGACGCGGGCTGGCCACGGCCGCGCAGTCCGCGTTCAGCCACGGCATGTGGCTGTCCTGCCTGGTGCTGGCCGCGATCGTGTTCGCCGGGATGCTCACGCTGCTGTGCCTGCGGCTGCCGCGCGCACGCCGGGACTCCGCGCCGCGCTGAGGAACGCCGCCTCGGCCAGGCTGCCCGCCTCGCCCGGATCGAGGGTCAGGGTGACCCCCTCGGCCAGCCGGTAGGGCCGGGTGTCGACCAACGCGCCCAAGTCGCGACGCAGCCGGGACACCTCGGCCCGCACGGCCACCACGTGCTCGGCGTCGCCGTAGAGGTCGCGGGACAACCGTCCGGCGGTGCGCCCCGCGGGCCCGGCGGCGCGCAGCAGGATGAGGATCTCCGCGTGCCGGGCGGTCACCGTGCTGCGCCAGGACCGGCCGGCCGCGCTGACCCGCAGGGTCGGTGTGCGGGTCAGTTCCAGGGTGGCGACCACCCCGGGGCCGGCCGCCGCGCCGCGGATCAGCCAGCCCTCGCCCAGCGGTTCGGGCAGGCACAGGCCCAGTCCGGGCACGGTCAGGGCGCGCTCGGCCCGGGGCGCGGCGATCCGTTCGCGCACCGCGATACCGGAGTTGTGGGCGACCCAGCCGTGCTCGTCGACCAGCAGCATTGGCCCGTCCAGTGTGGCCAGCAGGGGCGCGGCGGCGCGGCGCAGCCGGGCCAGCCGCTGCTCGTGCCTGCGCCACAACGTGGACTCGGCCAGCCGCACCCCGGTCTCCACCAGCGCGCCGATGGCCGGGTGCAGGGTCAGGGCGGGGCCGCTGACGTCCACGATGCCCAGCAGTTCCCCGGTGCGCGGATCGTGGATCGGTGCGGCCGTGCAGTACCACGGATGCTGGTTGGCTTCGAAGTGCTCGGCCGAGAACAGCTGCACCGGGGCGGCCTCGGCCAGCGCGGTGCCGATCGCGTTGGTGCCGACCATCGCCTCGGTCCACCGCGCGCCCTCGCCGAACCCGAGCCGGTCGGCCCGGCGGCGCACCGCCGAGGAACCCTCCCGCCAGAGAATCACGCCGTCGGCGTCGGTGACCACCATGAGCAACTGGGAGGCGTCGGCGATGGAGCGCACCACCGCGATCAGATCGTCGATGACCAGCCGCAGCGGCGAGCTCTCCCGGCGGCGCAGCACGTCCTCGATGCCGAGCGGATCGCGGTTGTTGGTGTCGTCGGGGTCCAGGCCGAAGTCCAGAACCCGTTGCCAGGAACGGGAAACCAGCGCACGGGGCCGCAGCGACGGGTGTCCGCCGGCCAGCACCTTCTCGTGGGTGCGGGCCAGTTCCCTGGCATATGCCGACAGGTCCGTGCCGGCCCGGATCGCGTTGTAGTCGCCCACGACCACCTTTTCCCTCGCCGTTGGGGGATCTGTCCGAGCATAGGCACGCGCGGGTGAGCGCCGCCACAACCTCGTCCGAGTGCAACCCGCTGCAACCCTTGCCCCGCTCGCTCCGGAAGGTGTGCCCTGGACCACACGTCAACGAAGGGAGCCGTCATGTCCCAGACCATCGACCACGTCGACGCCTCGACCGGTCCGGCCACGCCCCGCTCCCGGGTGACCGCCTGGCTGGCCGAGTTCGAGGCCGCGCTGGCCGCCCGGGACGTGGACCGGGCCGTGAGCCTGTTCGCCACCGACAGCTTCTGGCGGGACCTGGTCGCCTTCACCTGGAACATCAAGACGGTGGAGGGCCGCGACGGTGTGGCCGGCCTGCTGCGCTCCTGCCTGGATCAGGCCGGCCCGTCCGGTTTCCGCGCCGCCGAGGAGCCCACCGAGGCCGACGGGATCACCGAGGCGTGGCTGGAGTTCGACACCGCCGTCGGCCGCGGCCGGGGGCATCTGCGGCTGACCGAGGAGCAGCAGGCGTTCACCCTGCTCACCACGCTCTACGAACTCAAGGGCCACGAGGAGAACAAGGGCGCCGCCCGCCCCAAGGGCGCCGAGCACGGCGCCAACCGGGACCGGGAGACCTGGTCCGAGCGGCGCGAGCGCGAGGCCCGCGAACTGGGCTACCAAACCCAGCCCTACGCGCTGATCATCGGCGGCGGACAGGGCGGCATCGCGCTGGGCGCCCGGCTACGCCAGCTCAACGTGCCGACCATCGTGATCGACAAGCGCGAGCGGCCCGGCGACCAGTGGCGCAGCCGGTACAAATCACTGTGCCTGCACGACCCGGTCTGGTACGACCACCTGCCCTACCTGAAGTTCCCGGAGAACTGGCCGGTGTTCGCACCCAAGGACAAGATCGCCGACTGGCTGGAGTCCTACACGAAGGTGATGGAGCTGAACTACTGGACCTCCACCGAGGCGAAGCGGGCCAGCTACGACGAAGCCGCGGGCGAGTGGGCGGTCGAGGTGGTGCGCGACGGGAAAACCGTTGTGCTGCATCCGAAACAGCTCATCCTGGCCACCGGCATGTCCGGCAAACCCAACCAGCCGGATTTCCCCGGCATGGAGAAATTCCGCGGCGAGCAGCACCACTCCTCGGACCACCCCGGCCCGGATGGCTACGCGGGCAAGAAGGTCGTGGTGATCGGGTCGAACAACTCGGCCTTCGACATCTGCGGCGCGCTGTGGGAGAAGGGCGCCGAGGTGACCATGGTGCAGCGGTCCTCGACGCACATCGCCCGCTCGGATTCGTTGATGGACATCGGTTTGGGACCGCTGTACTCGGAGCAGGCGGTGGCCGCCGGGATGACCACGGAGAAGGCCGACCTGACCTTCGCCTCGCTGCCCTACCGGATCATGCACCAGTTCCAGATCCCGCTGTACGAACAGATGCACGAGCGGGACAAGGACTTCTACGACCGGCTGGAGGCCGCCGGGTTCGACCACGACTGGGGCGAGGACGGTTCCGGCCTGTTCATGAAGTACCTGCGCCGCGGCTCGGGCTACTACATCGACGTGGGCTCGGCCGACCTGGTGGCCAACGGCGACGTGGCGCTGGCCCACGGCCAGGTCGTGGAGATCACCGAGGACTCGGTGGTGCTGCAGGACGGCACCAAGCTTCCGGCCGACCTGATCGTCTACGCCACCGGCTACGGCTCGATGAACGGCTGGGCCGCCGAGCTGATCTCCCAGGAGGTCGCGGACAAGGTCGGCAAGGTGTGGGGGCTTGGCTCGGCCACCGCCAAGGACCCGGGGCCGTGGGAGGGCGAGCAGCGCAACATGTGGAAGCCCACCCAGCAGGAGGCGCTGTGGTTCCACGGCGGCAACCTGCACCAGTCCCGGCACTACTCGCTGTACCTCGCGCTGCAACTCAAGGCCCGCTACGAGGGCATCCCGACCCCGGTCTACGGCCTGCAGGAGGTGCACCACCGGTCCTGAACCGGCTCGTCCTGAACCGGCCCGCTCGGTACTCGCCGGCTCCGGATTCGCTTGCCCGGCAACAGAATCAGCCGCCCACCCAGCAACAGGCCGCCGACCGCGAGCGCGAACGCGACCACCGGCCCGGCCGGCACCAGGCCGGCGCTGAGCACCAGCAGGAAGGCCACCGTGCCCGCCGCGGACACCAGCGCCCCGCGCGCCACGTCCGCGGCGGCCGCCGCGCCAAGACTGTGGTGCACCGAGGGGGTGAGCACGGCCAGCAGCACCGGCAACGCCGACAACGTCCCGGCCACCGCGGGCCCCAGCAGCGGCGCGGTGGTCACCAGCGTGCCCACGATCACCCCGGACACCGCCATCCGCGCGGGCAATTCCCACCGCGCCGCCCGCCGCTCGGTCACCGGCGCGCTCGACCGGTCCGGCCAGGTCAGCAGCCCAGCCAGGATCACCGCCAGCGCGACCGCGGCACTGAGCCATGCTCGGTTCGCGATTACCCCGAGCAGCCCCGCCCCGGCCCCCACGCCCAACGCGACCGGCAACGCGCGCACCGGCCGCAGCCGGGCCGCGATCCGCCCGTAGGTCAGGCAGAACCCGGCGACGGCCAACTGTCCGGTGATCGCGCCCTGCGCGGCCCGCGCCGCCGCGGCCGGACCGAGTTCGACGCACAGCAACATCAGGAACGGCCCGGTGGTCAGCGGCGCGCCGAGCAGCCGGCCACCCCACCGGGGTCCGAGTCGGCGCGCGGCCAGCGAGGCGAGCAGGGTGATCATGGGGGCCAGGGCGGTTCGGAACAACACCATCTCCATACCCACGACCCTGTCGCCGATCCGCCCGATTTTGGCTCGGAATCGGTGTCACCGATGGCCCCTGGCCCGTGGAAAAGTCGGCTCGAAGACCAACTCGCCGCGATTTCCTAGACTGGGTGTATGGATCGCATCGACCGGCAGCTGCTCGGCGTCCTGCTCGACGACGGCCGGGCCACCTACCAGGAACTGGGCCGGCGGGTCCGGCTGTCCGCGAACACGGTGGCCGACCGGGTCCGCCGGCTGCGCCGGTCCGGGATGATCCGCGGCTACCACGCCGAGCTGGACCTGTCCGTGCTGGGCCGCGGCATGCAGATGCTCAGCGACGTCCGGCTGCGCGAGGGCGTCGACCGGGCCGGGTTCGAGCAGCAGCTGGAGCAGGTGCCGCAGGTGGCCGCGGCCATGCGGATCACCGGTGAGTACGACTACGAGCTGCGGGTGGTGTGCGTGGACGCCCGGGAGTTCGAGACCGTGATTGACCGGCTCAAGCGCGAACTCGGCGTGCGCGAACTGCGCAGCCGGCTGCTGCTGCACGAGGTCCCGCTCGGCCGCGACCGCATCCTGGACGCCTGAGCCCCGGCTGCCTCCCACCCGCCGCCGATCGCCGGGCCCGGCCGGCTGCCGGTCACACGCTGCCGATCTCCTCGAAGATCAGCCAGGTTCGGGTGGACCGCACCCCGTCCAGCGCCTGCAACCGGCCCAGCACCACATCGCGCAGCACCGTGTTGTCCGGGGTGCGCACCAGCATCAGGATGTCGAAGTCGCCACCGACCAGCGCGACGTGCTCCACGTAGGGCAGCTCGCGCAGTTCGACGGCCAGCATCCGCCAGTTGGTCTGCTCGACGGTGATCATGATGTAGGCGCTGGTGCCCAGCCCGGTCAGCCGCGGATCGACCCGCGCGCCGAACCCGGTGATCACCTTCTCGGCCAGCAACCGCTCCAGCCGCGCGTAGGCGTTGGTGCGGGAGATGTGCAGCCGTTCGGCCAGCGCCCGGATGGCCATCCGGCCGTCCTCGGCCAGCGCGGCCAGGATGGCCCGGTCGATGTCGTCGAGGGCCGGGACCAACCGTCCCGGCTTCCCCGCGTGCGCGGGGTCACTTTCGGACGTTCGGCTCCGGATACCCGCCTCTTCCGGCACTCTGTCGCTCATTTTCCGGACTTCTTGAACACCGGAACGCACAGGACGACCATTTTCGCATCATATGTCTGCCCGAGGGAGTGTGCCGATGACGACGCCGAACTCCGGCCGGGTCGACCCGGCCGCGCTCCTGCCCTCGGCCACGCCCATCCGGTTCGTGGCCGAGGACGGCACCCCGGCCGAGCAGTCCGGCGACTACGCCGAGCCCGCCCTGGAGACGTTGCGCGAGGCGTACCGGCTGATGGTGCTGGGCCGCCGGTTCGACGCCCAGGCCACCGCGCTGACCAAGCAGGGGCGGCTGGCGGTGTACCCGTCCAGCACGGGCCAGGAGGCCTGCCAGATCGCCGCCGCGCTGGCGCTGAACCCGGCCGACTGGCTGTTCCCCACCTACCGCGATTCGATGGCCCTGATCGCCCGCGGCATCGCGCCGGGCGAGGTGCTCACCCTGCTGCGCGGCGACGGGCACTGCGGCTACCAGCCCGACCAGGTGCGCACGGCGCCGCAGTGCACCCCGCTGGCCACCCAGGCTCTGCACGCCACCGGCCTGGCCCACGCGCTGCACCGCCGGGGCGAGCACGCGGTGACCCTGGCCCTGATCGGCGACGGCGCGACCAGCGAGGGCGACTTCCACGAGGCGCTCAACTTCGCCGGGGTGTTCGGCGCGCCAGTGGTGTTCCTGGTGCAGAACAACGGCTACGCGATCTCCGTGCCGCTGGACAAGCAGACCGCTGCGCCTTCGTTGGCGTACAAGGGGATCGGCTACGGCGTGCGGGCCGAGCAGGTGGACGGCAACGACGCCGTGGCCATGTTGTCGGTGCTCTCGGCGGCCGTGGAACGGGCCCGTACCGACGGCGGCCCGATGCTCATCGAGGCCCACACCTACCGGATGGACGCGCACACCAACGCCGACGACGCCACCCGCTACCGCGACGCCGCCGAGGTGGAGCGCTGGCGCGCGGCCGACCCGATGCGCCGCCTGGAAACCCACCTGCGCAACCGGAATGCCCTGTCCGACAAGGACATCGAGAGTTTCGCGGACGAAGCCGAGGAATTCGCGGCAACCGTCCGCGGCGTCATGAACACCGAACCGCAGCTCGACCCCCTGACCCTGTTCGACCACGTGTACGCCGAACCCACCCGCGACCTGCTGACGCAGCGGGCCCGGCTGGCCGCCGAACTCGATGCCGTGGAGGCGTGATGAGTCCGATCACGATGGCGCGGGCGCTGAACGCGGCGCTGCGCGACGCACTCAAGGACGACGAGAAGGTGCTGGTGTTCGGCGAGGACGTCGGCACGCTGGGCGGGGTGTTCCGGGTGACCGACGGGCTGACCGCCGACTTCGGCGAGGACCGCTGCTTCGACACACCGCTGGCCGAGTCCGGCATCGTCGGCTTCGCCGTCGGTATGGCCATGGGCGGTTTCCGGCCGGTGGTGGAGATGCAGTTCGACGCGTTCGCCTATCCGGCGTTCGAGCAGATCACCTCGCACGTGGCCAAGTTGCGCAACCGCACCCGCGGCGCGCTGTCGCTGCCCATGGTGATCCGAGTGCCCTACGCCGGTGGCATCGGCGGGGTGGAGCACCACTGCGATTCCAGCGAGATCTACTACACGCACACCCCCGGCCTGCGCGTGCTCACCCCCGGCACCGCGCAGGACGCCTACGACCTGCTGCGCGACGCGATCGATTCGCCCGATCCCGTGGTATTCCTGGAACCCAAGAACCGCTACTGGTCCACTGAGGATGTTTCGTTCGCCCGCAAGGGCGCACCCGCCGACCGGGCCGTCATCCGCCGCCCGGGCCGGGACGTCACCCTGGTCGCCTACGGCCCGATGCTGGGCACCGCACTGGAAACGGCCGAGGCGGCCACTGCGGAGGGCTGGGACGTGGAGGTCGTCGACCTGCGCTCGCTGGCCCCGTTCGACGAGGAGACGGTGGCCGAGTCGGTGTGCCGCACCGGTCGCGCCGTGGTGGTGCACGAGGCGGCCGGGTTCGGCGGCTACGGCGCGGAAGTGGTGGCCCGGTTGACCGAGCGCTGCTTCCACCATCTGCACGCGCCGGTGCTGCGCGTGACCGGTCTGGACATTCCTTACCCGCCACCGAAACTCGAGCAGTACCAGCGTCCGGACGTCGATCGCATCCTGGACACGATCGCCCGGCTGCAGTGGCAGGATCAGCCGGTGGTGTCCGGTGCCTGAGTTCCGGTTGCCCGACCTCGGCGAGGGCCTGACCGAGGCGGAGATCACCCACTGGCTGGTCAAGGTGGGCGACGAGGTCACGGTGGACCAGGTCGTGGTCGAGGTGGAGACCGCGAAGGCCGCGGTGGAGGTCCCGGTCCCGTTCGCCGGTGTGGTGTCCGCCCTGCACGGCGAGCCCGGCCAGAGCCTCCCGGTCGGCGCGCCGCTGCTGACCGTCGGCGAGGACGGCTTCACCGAACCCGGCGTGGTCACCGCCGGCGGCGCCAAGGCCGCCTCAGCCGAGAGCAGCGGAAACGTCCTGATCGGCTACGGCACCACCACGCCCCAACGCCGTCGCCGGCCCCGAACCCCGCACCCCGCGACCGCCCCCACGGCCACACCGCCCGCCGCGGCAAAGCCCAGCCCGGTCCCGAAACCGGCCCCGCTGGTCATTTCCCCCTTCGTGCGGAAACTGGCCGCGGACAACGGAATCGACCTGTCCGCGGTCGCCGGAACCGGCCCCGGTGGCATCATCCGGCGCACCGACGTCGAGGCCGTGCTGTCCGCCCCCAAGCCATCCTCATCCTCGTCTGAGGGCGACCGCCGAATCCCGTTGCGAGGCCTGCGAAAAGCGGTAGCCGACAAACTCACCACCTCCCGCCGCGAAATCCCCGAGGCGACGGTCTGGGTCGACGTCGACGCCACCGCGCTACTGGATGCCCGCAAAGTCCTCAACGAAGCCGACCCCGAGCACCCGGTCAGCCTGCTGGGCCTGATCTCCCGCTTCGCCGTGGCCGGCCTGCGCCGCTTCCCCGAACTCAACTCCCGCGTCGAAGCCGACGAGATCGTCGTCCTGCAGGCAATCCACCTGGGCTTCGCCGCCCAAACCGACCGCGGCCTGGTCGTCCCCGTAGTGCGCGACGCCCACACCCTGCCCACCCGAGCCCTCTCCGCGGCAGTCGGCGAGCGGTCCAGGTCCGCGCGAGCGGGCACCCTCTCCCCCGCCGATCTCACCGGCGGCACCTTCACCGTGAACAACTACGGCGTCTTCGGCGTCGACGGCTCCGCCGCCATCATCAACCATCCCGAGGCCGCGATCCTCGGCATCGGCCGCATCATCGACCGCCCGTGGGCGGTGGCCGGTGAACTCGCCGTCCGCAAGATCTGCGAACTCACCCTCGCCTTCGACCACCGAGTGTGCGACGGTGGCACCGCAGGCGGCTTCCTGCGCTACGTCGCCGACTGCGTCGAATCCCCCATCACCGCCCTCGGTGACCTGTGAAGCGGCGGTACTGACCAGCTGGTCGCACAGCCCGGACACCGCGTCCCTGGTTCCGGTGGCTGAATTGGCGGCCGAGACGGGACTCACTCTTCTGGCCATCGGTCCCGGCCGGGCCGAGCTGGAATTGCCGAAATCACTGCTCGGCGCGGCCACGCTGATCGAGGCGCGGGACACGATCACCGCGGGTTCCCGGGTGGCGGCATTGTCGACCCGGACGTGAGGTTTGCCCTCGGCCGGTCCGGGAAACCTGGTGACGGTAGGCAGTACCGACCGCGCGATCGTCGCGTATGGACGATCAAGGAAGGAGTGCCCCATGACGCAGCACCCCATCACCAGCCCATTGGATGAAGGCGCCCGGGACGCCACCGGCGCGATCCTGCAAGAGACTCTGGCCGATCTCGTCGATCTGTCGCTGCTGTCCAAGCAGGCGCACTGGAATGTGGTCGGCACCCATTTCCGCAGCGTGCACCTGCAATTGGACGAACTCGTCGCGACCGCGCGCCAGTACACCGACGACGTGGCCGAGCGGGCCGCGGCCATCGGGTTCTCGCCGACCGGCACGGCGGCCACCGTGGCCAGGGAGTCCGGCCTGGCCGATTACCCGAAGGGATGGCAGTCCGACAAGGACACCATCGAGCACATCGTGGTCGCGCTGGCCACCGCGATCCAGCGGTTGCGGCCGCGGATCGAGGAGACCGACAAGACCGACCAGGTGACGCAGGATCTGCTCATCGCGCTGGCCCGGGATCTGGAGGAGGCGCACTGGATGTGGCAGGCGCAGACCGTATGACCACTGCTGCCAAGGACGAAGGGACCTCCGTCGCGGTGCTCGGCACCGGGCTGATGGGTGCGGGCATGGCCCGCAGCCTGGCCCGGGCCGGACTGGCTGTGCGAGCCTGGAACCGCAGTGCGGACAAGGCCCGACCGCTGGCCACCGATGGCGTCAGCGTGCACGAGGACGTGACCGAGGCGGTGTCCGGCGCGGACGTGGTGCTCACCATGTTGTTCGACGCCGACTCCGTAGCCGGGGTCATGAAACAGGTGATTCCCGCGCTGGGCAAGGAAACCGTGTGGGCGCAGACCAGCACGGTCGGCCTGGACGGGACGGAGGAACTGGCTGCCCTGGCCGACAAGCACAGTGTGTCCTTTGTGGACTCTCCGGTGCTTGGCACGCGCCAGCCTGCGGAAGACGGGAAACTGATCGTGCTCGCCGGTGGACCATCGGCGTTGCGGGACAAGGTTTCCCCGGTGTTCGATGCGATCGGCGCGCGCACCGTGTGGGTGGGCGAGCGGCCCGGGGACGGGCACCGGCTCAAGCTGGTGGCCAACTCCTGGGTGCTGTCGCTGACCACCTCGGTGGCGCAGGCCGTGGCGTTCGCGCGGGACCTCGGCGTGCAGCCGCAACAGTTCCTGGACGTGATCGCGGGTGGCCCACTGGACAGCGCCTATGCCCAGCTGAAGGCCAAGTCGATGATCGACGGCGAATTCCCGCCCGCGTTCGGATTGTCCGGCGCGGTCAAGGACAGCGGACTGATCCTCGACGCGATGCGCGAGGCCGGTACCGACTCCCGGGTAATCGCCGCGGTACTGGCCGAATTCCAGGACGCGGAGCGGGCCGGGCACGGCGCGGAGGACATGGCCGCCGTCCTGTTCGCGTTCGGCGACAACTAGACATTCACCACCCACCCCGATATGGCCGACGCACAGAAGGAGCACTTCATGAGTGACCAGGCGGAGAACAAGACCGACGAACTGAAGGGCAAGGCCAAGGAGGCCGCCGGCAAGGCCACCGACAACGAGCAGTGGGAGGCCGAAGGCCAGGGCGAGCAGGCCAAGAGCAACGTGAAGCAGGCCGGCGAGAAGGTCAAGGACGCCATCCGCAACGTGACCGGCGGCGACAAGTAATTCTCGCGCTCGCGTGAAACGGAAGGCGGCGGACCTCGAATCCGCCGCCTTCCGTTGTGTTGTCGGGGTTTTTCAGTTCTTGATGGTGGCGGTCCAGTCGGCGATGGTGGTCACCTCGGCTTGGCGCGGGAACACCTTGGTGGTCAGCACCCGGTGCACCTCTTCGTCGGCGTCCAGGCAGCCGTCCGCCAGCACCACGACCCGGAAGTCCAGATCGGCGGCCTGACGGAGAGTGGACAGCACCACGCCGCTGGTGGCGATCCCGGTCAGGGCAATGGTGTCCACAGCGGATGACCGAAGCACCATTTCCAGGTCACTACCGGCGAAACCGCTGACCCGCTTCTTGGTGACCACGATGTCACCGGGCCGCGGCGCCACATCGGGGTGCACCTCGGCGTTCGGGTCCTGCGCGGTGAACCCGTCGCCGCTGCTGGCGACCCGGCCGAAAATGGCGTTGTTCCCGCTGACTTCCGGATGCCCGGGCCGGAAGCCGAGCACCACGTAGATCACCGGAATCCCCGCCGCGCGGGCGGTCTCGATGGCTCGAGCCAGCCGGGGCAGGTACTCCGGGTCGGAGTCGAAGCGTGCCACGATGCCGCGTTGCACGTCCATGACCAGCAGAGCGGTCTTCGTCATGGGGCCGATCCTCGTTTCCTCGTCGGGGCTCGCGTTCCCAGGGCCGCCGGTCAGGACGCCACCGCGTCGCGGAACGCGGCGATGGCCACCTCGACGCACGACTCCGGGGACGTGTGGGCCAAGGTGATCACACTGCCGGTGACCGGGATCGGCGGGGCCAGCGGAATGCCCCGGACCCGGGCCGACCCCGCTTCGGTGAGTTGTTCGGCGGGTAGCAGGGTCCAGCTGTCGGGCGCGGAACCGATCTCCACGATGGTGTCCTGGGTGGTGCTGATCGGCCGGCCCAGCCGTGGTTTCAGCCCGGCGGCGCGCAGCGCGGTGGTGATGGCGTCGTGCAGTGGTGGATCGCAGTGCCGGGAGGGCAGGCGCAGGGTCAGGTCGGCCAGATCGACGAGGGTGACGGTGGTCCGGCCCGCAGCCGGGTGACGGGTCGACACGACCGCGTGCAACGGCTCCGACCAGGCGGGATGGACGCGCAGCCCCGGCGCGGTGATCGGACCGCGAGCCAGGGCGAGATCGAGTTCGCCCCGGCGCAGTGCTTCGAACCGGCGGATCGTGGGCAGGTTGACCAGCATGATTTCGAAGTGCGCGTTGTGCTCGCGCAGCGCGTCGATGCCCCGTTCCAGCCGCGCGGTCAGCCCCGGCGCCGTCCCGATCCGCACCGCCCGCGCCGGTCGCCCGGCCGCCTGGTGCACCCGGTCGGCCGCGGCCAGCGTGTCCCGCGCGGCCGCCAGCACCCGCTCCCCCGCGTCGGTCAATGCGACGGCACGCGGCGAGCGATCGAGCAGGCGAGTGCCGAGCTCCCGTTCCAGCCGCGCGATCTGCTGACTCACCGCGGGCTGCACGATGTTCAACCGCTCCGCGGCCCGGCCGAAGTGCAGTTCCTCAGCCACCGTGACGAAGTACCGAAGCGCGCGCAGCTCCATCCCCATCCCCCCGTTCCCACCTGCGACGATCACTTCATCTTATCGCTGTGCGGGGAAACTGGATCTCGCCAGATGGACACCGCCGGGGTTGGACTGGATGCATGCGGATCGGAACTCATCTCGTCGCCTCCGGCGACGTCACCGTGGACCAGGTCGTGGCCGAGGCGGCGGAGGTCGCGGCACGGGGCCTGGACAGTGCGTGGACCAACCAGCAGCCCGGCGGCTGGGACCCGTTGGGCATCCTCAACCCCATCACCGACGGCCCACCCGAACTCGGGACCGCCGTCGTGCCGACCTACCCCCGCCACCCGGTCGTGATGGCCACCGAGGCCCTCACCACCCAAGCCCTCACCGGCGGCCGCCTCACCCTGGGCATCGGCCCGAGCCACGCCTGGTTCATCACCGGGCAGATCGGCATCCCTTACACCGCACCGGCTTCGCACACCCGTGAATACCTCGAGGTGCTGTTGCCGTTGTTGCGCGGAGAGCATGTGCGCCACTCCGGCCGGTTCTTCACCATCGACACCCAACTGGCGATCAAGACTCCTCCCCCGCCCGTGCTGATCTCCGCACTGGGCCCGAAAATGCTGGACATCGCCCGGGAGCTCACCGGGGGCACCATCGCGGTGTGGGTCCGTCCCGACATCGTGGCCGACTATCTGGTCCCGCGCATGGGCGAGGGAAAGCGAGTGGTCGCCATGGTGATGGTCTCGGTCACCGACAATCCCGACGCCGTGCGGGCGAACATCGCCGAGCAATACGGGTTGGTCGCCGAAATGCCCGCGTATCGGGCCTTCCTGGATCGCGGTGGGTTGTCCGGTCCGGCGGACACGGTGATCGCGGGGAGTGCGGAGGAGGTGTTGCGGGAGATCGGGCGGTTCCGGGACGCCGGTCTCACCGACCTGATCGTGACGCCGCAGGGATCGGCCGCCGAGCGGGCCAGGACGTTGGATGTCGCGGTTCACGCGAAGGCGGAGGGGTGATGGCGCGCCGACGGGCTGTTTCGGCAGCTCACCGATAAGGCCGAAACGCCTCCCGGATATCGGCGACAAGGGCCTCGGGCTGCTCCAGTGCGGCGAAGTGACCGCCCCGCTCGAACCTGCTGTAGTGCTGAAGGTTGTAGTGCCGAGACACGACTTCCTCCGGCGCCACCGAGATCTCCTTCGGGAACGCGGCGAACGCCATCGGCGTGGTCACCGGCCCGTCGTCCTCGGTGATCGGGTTCTCCCGCATGTCGGCGCGCTGCTCCTGATACAACCGCACCGACGTGCCGATCGTCCCACCCAGCCAGTACAACATGATGTTGGTCAGCAGTTCGTCCTTGCTGTGCACCGATTCCACGTCGCCGCCGCAGTCGCTCCAGGTGCGGAACTTCTCCACGATCCATCCGGCCAACCCGGCCGGTGAATCGACCAGCGCATGCGCCAGCGTGTTCGGTTTGGTTCCTTGAAGCTGCGCGTAACCGCTCTCCTGGGAACGCCACTTCCCTTGCTGGGCCAGGTATTGACGCTCCTCCTCGGACGGATTGTCGCTTTGCACCCGCACCGTCGGCACGAACATGTTCAAGTGAATCGCCGCCACCGCACCGGAATTCTCCCGGCCCAGCGTCGACGTGACCATCGCACCCCAGTCACCGCCCTGGGCCACATAACGTTCGTACCCCAGCACCTCGGTCATCAGCCGGTCGAACAAACCGGCGATCGCCCTCGGGTGCACGCCGGGACGGTTCGGGTGCGAGGAAAAGCCGTACCCGGGCAGACTCGGCGCGATCACGTCGAACGCGTCGGCCGGGTCGCCGCCGTGAGCCGCGGGGTCGGTGAGTGGGCCGAGGATCTTGTGCACTTCCCAGAACGAGCCGGGCCAACCATGCGTGAACAGCAGCGGCAACGGCGCGGGACCGGTCCCCCGGGCGTGCACGAAGTGCAGGCGGAAGTCGTCCAGTTCCGTGGTGAACTGGGGCATCTCGTTCAGCCCGCGCTCCGCCGCCGCCCAGTCGAACCGCTCGGCCCAGTAGGTGACCAGTTCGCGCAGGTACCCGGTGGGCGTGCCGATGTCCCAGGTGTCCGGGCCACCGTCGAAGAAGCGGGTGGCGCGCAGTCGGCGCCGCAGCTCGTCGAGTTCTCCTTGCGGCACCTCGATTCGGAACGGTCGGACCTCACGCGCATCGGTGCTGGTCATGCACCCTCCCACCCGGCTTCGTCGACTCCGTCACGGAACGCCACAGATCATCAGCAGGCTATTTTCGCCCGCCCCACCGGTCAAGACGAGCCCTCGATCAGTCGAAGTGGCGCAACCCCGGCCACAACCGGGCCCAGTCCCCGCGCGGCTGCTGACACAGGAAGATGGCCGCCTTCTTGGTCGTCTCCTCGTTGTCCGGATCGCCTGCTTCCTTGAGCGGCGCGATTTCCGTTACCCGGGACCAGAATCGGTGCAGGTAGTCCAGCGAGAACTCGCCGACGCACAGCGCGTTGTCCGGAGTCCCGGGCGGCAGGCTGAAGAAGCTGTCGGCATTCTGGCCGCTGACCACCGGCAACCGCAGACCGTCGGCCGGACCGAGGATCTGCAGCGCACCCGCCTCACCGTAATTCCCGGCGAGGATCACCGTGCCGGGTGGCATCGTGTCGGCCACCGCGGTGACCTGTGCGGCAACGCCTGCGACAGCAACCAGCGCACGCCGATCACCCACAGTGCGATCAGCGGTGGTCCGGCCAGGACGATCAGGATCTCCGGAATGTGCGCCAGCACCGCGAGCATCCCGCCCTGCCGGTCGGCCAGCACCCCGGCCATCTTCAGCGTGGGCCACCCGTTGACCGCGTTCCACAGCACGTACGGCAACGCACCCAGCACCGCCAGTGCCCCGGCCAGCCACGGCCCGGGCGTGCGCAGCACATCCCGGTGCAGCACCACCAGCGCCACCGCGATCCCCAGTAGCAGCCCGACCACGGTTTCCTTGTTCAGGGTGCCGATCGCGGCCAGCATCCCGACCACCAACCACGCCCCGGTGGGGCGCGACCGCAATGCTCGGGCCACCGCCAGGTGGACCACGCCGACCGCCACCGCCACCAGTAGCACCGGCCGCCAGGGCAGCGGTGCCAGGCCCGGCCGAACGTCGGCCTCTCTGGTCACTTCTCCGGTATCGACCATGATCCCCGGGCCCCCTCGCGTGTGGTCCCTCAACACCTGAGACTCTTGACTGACTAACTTAGTCAGTCAATAGATCATCGTCCGGCGGTAATCGACCGAGGGTGACTGGGCGGAAATGTCCGCCCGGTACGGTTTTGCCATGGCTTCCGCCAGCATCACCTCCGAGGTTTCCCCGGTCAGCACCAACGTGCCCTGGCCGCAGGCTCGCGAGCTGGCGCATGCCGCGCCCACCCGGCTCTCCACCCACCCGGTCCCGCTGGCCAAGGCGGCCGGGCTGACGCTGGCCGAAGAGGTGCGCACCGCACTGCCCATGCCCGCGTTCGACACCGCGGCCATGGACGGCTACGCCATCGCCGGGCCCGGACCGTGGCAGGTGCGCGGTGTGGTGCGAGCCGGTGCGGTGTGGACCGGAACCCCGCTGAACGCGGGCGAGGCGGTGGAGATCTCGACCGGCGCCCCGGTGCCGGCCGGCGCGCAGTCGGTGCTGCCGGTGGAACACAGCTCGACCATCGGGGATCTGGTGCACGGCAACGCACCCGCGCCCGGCCGGCACATCCGCCGGGCCGGCGAGGACGCCCCGGCCGGCGCCTGCCTGGCCCCGCCCGGCGTGCGGATCGGCCCCGCGTTGCTCGGCCTGGCCGCCTCCTGCGGCTACGACGTGCTGGCCGTACGGCCGAAACCCCGCATCCGGGTGCTGATCACCGGCGACGAACTGGCCGCCAGCGGACAGCCCGGACCGGGCCGGATCCGCGACGCGCTCGGCCCGCTGCTGCCCCCGCTGTTCGCCGCGCTGGACGCGGATCTCGTTGACCTGCAACACATTCCCGACCACCCGGCCGATTCACTGGCCGAGTCGATCAACGCCGCTCGGGACGCCGATGTGGTCGTGGTGACCGGCTCGACCAGCGTGGGCGCCACCGACCGGCTGCGCCCGCTGCTGCGCGCGCC
This sequence comes from Pseudonocardiaceae bacterium, assembly GCA_035551355.1. Taxonomy (GTDB): domain Bacteria; phylum Actinomycetota; class Actinomycetes; order Mycobacteriales; family Pseudonocardiaceae; genus DATATV01. The sequence goes on from DASZNF010000078.1 coordinate 33,516, forward strand.
CGGGGTGCGCTGGGTGGTGGACCAGGTGGCCTGCCGGCCCGGGCATCCGCAGTTGCTGGCCGGCCTGCCGGACGGGCCCTGGCTGGCCGGACTGCCCGGAAACCCTTACGCCGCACTGGTTGCCGCGCACACCCTGCTCGCTCCGCTGCTGGCCGGGCTCACCGGCCGCCGCCTGCCAGTGCTGCCGAAGGCGCCGCTGACCGGGAACGTGCGCGTGGCGCCCGGGTGCACCCGGCTGATCCCGGTGGTGTGGGACGGAACGGCGGTGCGGGTCGCGGAGGGCTACAGCGCGGCCTTCCTGCGCGGCGCCGCCCTCGGCGACGCGCTGGCCGTGATCGCGCCGGACTGGACCGACGGCGCCCCGGTCGCCCTGCTCCCGCTGGCCGACTGACTCGGTTCGTTTGACGGGCAGCGAAAGCCGGCCTATATTTCGTTACGTACCTGTTTCGTTTCGTAAGTATGGAGGCGGCGATGTCCGAGACGCGCCCGTCCCGGGGCCGGCCCCGGGACACCGGCCGGGACGTGGCGATCCTCGACGCGACACTGCGCCTGCTGACCGAGGTCGGATACGACCAGCTGTCCATCGAGTCGGTCGCGACTCGGGCCGGAGTCGGCAAGCCGACGATCTACCGGCGCTACGCCGACAAGGCCGCGCTGGTGGCCGCGGCGGTCGACCACCGCGCCGCGAGCACCCCGCCCGCTACTCGCTCCGGCGATCTCCGCACGGATCTGCTGACCACCGTGGGCTGGCTGGCCCGCGAGATCGCCGAACAGGAGGTCGGGCTGCTCGGCGCCGTGTTCGCCGGCATGCGCACCGATCCGAAACTCGCGGCCGAGATGCGGCGAATCCTGCGCCGCGACGCGGCGGCCATGACCGAGCACCCGTTCGGCGGCGCAACCGCCGAGCAGCTGGCGCCGCACGCGGCCGAACTGTTCGCCGAGCTCGCGCCGGCCGTCATCGTGCACCGGATCGTCATGGTCGGCGAGCCGTGCGATCAGCCTTTTCTCGAACACCTCGTCGACGACATCCTGCTTCCGTTGCTGCACCTAAGGACCCGATCATGATCGTCATCACCGGCGCGACCGGCGCCCTCAACGGCGCCACCGTCGAACACCTGCTCCACCGCATCCCGGCCGACCGGATCGGCATCAGCGTGCGCGATGTGGCCAAGGCGCGGCATTTCGCCGAGCGCGGCGTCCGCGTGCGGCAAGGTTCCTACGACGATCCGGCCGCGCTGCGAGATTCGTTCGAGGGCGCCGAGCAGGTCCTGTTGGTGTCGCAGAACAATCCCAGCGGCGACGGGGTCGGCCTGCACCGCACGGCGATCGAGGCCGCGGTCGCGGCCGGCGCCAAGCGAATTCTCTACACCAGCCACCAGAACGTGCGCCCAGACAGCCCGTTCGCCCCGGCGCGGGAACACGGCGCCACCGAGCAGATCCTGGCCGATTCACCGGTCGCCTGGACGGCGCTGCGCAACGGCTTCTACGCGCACAGCCTGGATTGGCTGCTCGGCCCGTGGCAGCAGACCGGAGTCATCGCCGCGCCCGCCGACGGTCCGGCCTCCTGGACCGGCCGTGCCGACGCGGCCGAAGCCGCCGCGGTCATCCTGGCCGACCACGAGTTCGACGGCCCGGTGACGCTGACCGCGAGCCGCGCCGTCACCTTCGCCGACATCGCGGCCACCGCGTCCGAACTCACCGGCCGCGAGATCACCCGGGTCGTGGTGGACGACGAGCAGTGGGTCGCCGACCGGGTCGCGGCCGGTACGGCGGAACCGATGGCGCGCATGCTGTCGCTGTTCTTCCAAGCCGCGCGGGACGGCCATTTCGCGGATGTCGACCCACTACTCGGCCGACTCCTCGGCCGCGAACCCCGCACCGTCGCCGATCTGCTCGCCGCACGCATCGCGACCTGAGTCACCCGGCCCGTGCCAGTTGATGAACGGGTAGCGGCACCGGCGGTCGGCCGGGTCGCGCTGCCGGTCGATCGACCCGATTCGAGCCGTGTCCCAGGCCACCACGAACATGTTCGTTCCGCACTTGTTCGTGACGAACATGTTCGTTAGACTGGGGACATGGCAGCGAGCACGGGAACTCCGCACAACCGCCGGGAACGGCCGGCCAAACCGGCCCTGACCCGGTCCGGCATCATCGCGACCGCGGTCGAGCTGATGCGGGCCGAAGGCCTGGAGCGGGTCACCATGCGCCGCCTGGCCCAGCAGTTGGACACCGGCCCGGCCTCGCTCTACGTCTACGTGCGCAACACCGCCGAACTGCACGCCGCGGTGCTGGAGGAACTGCTCGGCGTGGTCGACCTCGCGCCGGTACGGACCGAGGGCGACTGGACCGACCGGCTGGTCGCGGTGCTGCTGTCCTACACCGCCGTGCTGTTCGAGCACCCCGGCCTCGCCCAGTCCGCGATGGTGTCCCGGCCCGTCGGACCGAACTATCTACGGCTGCTGGACGGGCTGCTGGCCCTGCTGGCCGAGGGCGGAGTGCCCGGCGACCGGGCGTCCTGGGCGGTGGACCTGCTGTTGCAGTTCGGCACCGCGACCGCGGCCGAGCAGGTCACCCGGCACCGCGCGGTGGACGCCGAGGAGGAGCACCACACGCTCACCGCGGCCGTGCGCGACATCTCGGCCACCCGGTACCCACACATCGCCGCGCGGGGCCTGGACCTGCTGTCCGGCCCCGGCGAGGCGCGCACCGAATGGGGCTTCCGCGTGCTGATCGCCGGCGCGCAGGACACGCCCCGCCCACCCCACGACCACCAACACCACTGATCACCCCAGGGGGGTAACCATCATGACCACCATCAACGAAGTCACCGTCATCGGCGCCGGACTCGGCGGCCTCGTCCTGGCCAATGTGTTGCACCGCAACGGAATTCAGGTCGCCGTCTACGATCTGGACGCCACCCCCACCGCCCGCGACCAGGGTGGCATGCTGGACATGCACGAGGACTCCGGGCAGCCCGCGCTGCGCGCCGCCGGGGTGTTCGACCGGTTCCAGGCCAGTGTACTGCCCAGCGGCGAGGCCATGCGCCTGCTGGACTCCTCGGGCGCCGTCCGCATGGCCGACGACGGCGAGGGGGGCAGCCGCCCGGAGGTCAGCCGCAAGGCGTTGCGCGCCATGCTCAGCGACGCGCTGCCCGAGGGCGTCATTCACTGGGGCGCCAAGGTCACCGGGATCGCCGCGCTCGGCGGCGGCGCCCACCGGGTCAGCTTCGCCGACGGCAGCACAGTGGACACCGAACTGCTGGTCGGCGCGGACGGGGCCTGGTCCAAGGTGCGCCCGCTGGTGTCCGCGGCCGTCCCGGCCTACACCGGAATGTCCTTTGTGGAGTTCCAGCTGGCCGACGCGGATGCCCGGCACCCGCAGGCGGCCGCGCTGATCGGCTCCGGCAGCATGTTCGCGCTGGCGCACCGGAAGGGCATACTGGCCCACCGGTGCAGTGACGGCTCACTGGACATCGGCGCCGCGCTGACCGTTCCGCTGGAGTGGCTGGACACCGTGGACGCCACCGACATCGCGGCGACCGCGGCCATGGTGCGGGCCGAATTCGCCGGCTGGGCACCGGAAATGCTCGCGCTGGTCGCCACCTCCGACCGGCCGATCGCGCTGCGGCCGATCCACGCACTGCCGGTCGGGCACCGCTGGGACCGGGTGCCGGGCGTGACCCTGCTCGGCGACGCCGGGCACGTGATGTCGCCGTTCGCCGGTGAGGGCGCCAACCTGGCCATGCTGGACGGGGCCGAACTGGCCGCCGCGATCCTGGCTCACCACAACGACATCGAGACCGGTTTGGCCGCCTACGAACGGGAAATGTCCGCACGGGCCGCCATCTCCGCGCAGGAGTCCGCGGACAACCTGGTGCGGATGTTCCGCGAGGACGCCCCGCAGCCGCTGGTGGACCTCTTCGCCGCGATGCAGGCCGGGATCGGGGCCTGAGGCTAGAGCCAGTCGCGTTTGCGGAACACGAAGTACAGGATGACCGAAAGGCCCACGATGATCCCGGTGGAGGTCCAGAACCCCGCGGTGGTGCTGAAGCCGGGATAGGGCACGTTCTGGCCGTAGAAACCGGTGACCGCGGTGGGAATGGCGATGATCGCCGCCCAGCTGGTCACCTTCTTCATGATCTGGTTGAGCCGGTTGCCCTGGATGTTGAGCTGGGTCTCCCGGATCGTGGTGACCAGATCGCGCAGCGACTCGGTCCACTCCGAGGCCCGCAGCACGTGGTCGTAGACGTCCTGGAAGTAGGGCGCCATGGCGTCGTCGACGATGTGCAGATCGTGCCGCATGACCGCGTTGACCACCTCGCGCATCGGCAGCACCACCCGGCGGACGCGCACCAGGCTCTTGCGCAGGGCCAGCGACCGGCGCTGCATCGCGGTGTACTGAGCCTGCTCGTCGAAGACCAGATCCTCCAGCTGCTCGATCTCCTCGTCCAGCGACTGGACCGCGCTGAAATGCCCGTCCACCAGGTAATCCAGCAGGCCGTGGAGCAGGAAACCGGTGCCGCTCTTAGCCAGATCGGCCGAGTTGTCCCACCGGTCGAGCACCGCGTCGATGTCGAAGTTGTCGTCCTTGCGCACGGTGACCAGCGCGTGCTCGGTGAGGAACACGGCCAGTTCCGAGGTGGTCACCGCGCCACTGTCCGAATCGAACGAAGCCGAGTAGGCGGTGAGGAAGGCATGCGTTGCGTAACGGTCCAGTTTGGGCCGTTGATGTTCGTGCACCGCGTCCTCGACGGCCAGCGCGTGCAGGCCCAGTTCCTCGCTGATCGAGGCCAGGTCGGCTTCGGTCGGCCGGCACAAGTCCAGCCACACCGTGGTGGCCGGATCGGCCAGCCGGTCGGACACCTCGGCCACCGGGAAGTTCTCGGCCTCCAGCACGCCGTGCCGGTACACCCTGGTTCGCGACATGCGACGACGGTAGCGACCGGCCTCGGACGCGGCTCGGTGTGGTGTGCGCCTGTGTGGGTTAACCACCATGATTTCTCCAATCCAGCGCGGCGATTCCCACGTACCCGGGGGTGCCGGCCGCTGTTGGCCGGCACCCCCGAAAAGGAGAAACCGTTCATGTCTCGCAGAACACGCAGACGCTTACGCTGGGGCACCATCGCCGGTCTGTTGATCGGCGGGCTGTCCCTGGCCGGTTCGGCCTTCGCCGCCACCGCTTGGACCGTCGTCACCGTGCCCGCCAGTGCTCCCGGAACCAACGCCATCCTGCAGGGCGCGACCCTGCGCACCGCAGCCGACGGCTGGGCGGTCGGCAGCGAGTTCGCCCCCGCCGGTGCGGCCACCCCGCCCGGCGTCGTCTACCACTTCAACGGCACCAGCTGGTCGCCCGTGTCGACCCCGACAGTGCCCACCGCCACCACCGACGGCCTGACCGCGGTCAGCGCGAGCAGCGCCACCGACGCCTGGGCGGTCGGCCTGTTCCATGCCCCCTTCACCGGCTACCACGGCGGCAACTCGCTGTACGAGCACTGGAACGGCACCGCGTAGACGACCACTTCGCTGCCGCTACCCGCGGCCGGCGGCATCCTGCTCGGGGTGTCCGAAGTGGATGCCGTGTCGCCGGCCAACGTGTGGGTGACCGGCAACGCCAACGGCGGCGCCTATGTGGAGCACTACAACGGCGCCGCGTGGGCCGAGGTGTCCCTGCCCGCGGGGCTGTTCCTGCCGGAACTCACCGCGATCGCGGCCCGGTCGGCCACCGACGTGTGGGCCATCGGGAGCGAGTTCACCAGCGCCACCTCGACCACCTCGGTGCCGACGTTCCTGCACTGGGACGGCGCCAGCTGGAGCTCCGCGGCCAACCCGGCCGGTGCGGGCTACAACCAGGTGTACACGGCCGTGGTCGGCCCGGGCAGCGCGTTCTGGGCGTTCGGGGTGAATTCGGGCAACCAGCCGCTGGCGCTCACCCACGGCTGAGCGGATGACCGGCCTGCCGGTGGAGAGCTCCCTCCTCCGCCGGCATCTCGTTCAGGTTCGCGAGGGGTTCTTGCTCGGCAGGATGAGCAGCACGATCACCGTGATCAGGCTGAAGAAGAACCCGAGGATGCCCCACAGCCACGGGCCGCGGCCCTTGGTGCGCGCGATGTAGACGCACACCGCGATCATCACGATTTCCCAGATGATGCCACCGGTCTGGTAGTTCACGGCGCTCCTCCACGAGTCGACGGTTCGCGCGCAAGTTACCACCAGCGACGGGGTTTCTACCCTCCGAAACCAACCGGCGCGCCGACCAGCCCGGCGATGACCTCCTCGACCGCCCCGACCACGACCTCGGGCTGGTAACGGGGCAGGAAGTGCCCGCCACCGGGCACGACGACGTGCCGTCCGCCGCGGGCCAGCCGGGCGTGCCAGGTGGTCGCGGTGCGCCGCAACGACCCGCTCCACCAGGCCGCCTGCCCGCCGGAGAGCACCGTGCACGGCACCGATGTGGACGCTCGCCGCAGCGCCAGTAGGTCGGCGCGGCTGCGCAGCAGGCCGGTGTACTCCCGGCCGGCGGCCAGGTGGTGGTGCGGTCGGCGCATCTCCTCGGCCAGCACCGCCCGCTCGGCCGCGGTGAACCCGGCCAGCGGACTGGTGCTGCTGCGGGTCAGCGTGCTCGCCCCGGGCAGCGCGGTGATGGCGTCCATCAGCCCGTGCCGGGCCAGCGTGGCCAGCGACCGGTACATCAGCCGCCCGATCGGTTCGGCCCACCAGGCGTGCTTGAGTACCCACTGTTCGGGAATCGGGTCGATCAGCACCAGGCCGGCCACCAGTTCGGGCCGGGTCGCGGCCAGTTGCCGGGCGATGGTGGCGCCAAGACTGTGCCCGACCACCACCGCCGGAGCGGCCTCGGCCTCCGCCAGCACGGTGGCCAGATCCGTTGCCAGCGCGGCGATTCCGCGGTCACCGGGCGCGGGCGGGCTGTCCCCGAGACCGGCCCGGTCATAGGTGATCACCCGGGTCCGCCCGGCCAGCCGGTCGCGAACCCGGGACCAGCCGATCCCGGACGCGCCCATGCCCGGCTCCAGCACCACCGCCGGAGCCCCGGCGCCATGACTGCTGATGCGCAGCGTCGAGGTGCTCAGGCCCGCGCGCCCGTCAACGGCTGCGGTGCGACCGGCACCCGCCCGCACACCCGGACATACAGCGCCTCGAACTCGGTGAGCGTGCCGGCCAGCGAATGTTCGGCGATGATCTCCCGGCTGGCCCGGCCCATCCGCGCGGCTTGCGCCGGATCGTCCAGGATCGCGGCCAGGCGGGCGGCCAGTGCGGGCACGTCCCCGGGCGGGAACAGCCAGCCGTTGCGGCCCGGTCGCACCAGGTGCGGCAACGCCATCGCGTCAGCGGCGACCACCGGCGCGCCCGCGGCCATGGCCTCCATGGTGGCCAGGCTCTGCAACTCCGCGACGCCCGGCATGCAGAACACCGTGCACCCCGCGTACCGGGCCAGCAACGTGGTGTCGTCGACGAAACCGTGAAAGGTGACCCGGTCGGCGATGCCGAGCTCATGAGCCAGTTCCTGCCAGGCGATCCGGCACGAGCCGTCGCCGACCAGGTCGACGCCGACATCCAGCAGCGCGGCGGCGCGCAGCAGCTCGTCGACCCGCTTCTCCTCGTCCAGCCGGCCCACGAACAGCACCCGCCGGTCGTCGCGAACCGGTGCGGCGACCCCGAAATGATCGAGGTCGATCCCGCAGGACACCGGGACAGCACCGGTCAATCCATTGTCCCGCAGCAATTCCACCGCGCGCGGAGTGGGCGCGGTGACCGCCTGGGCCGCGCCGAACACCCGGCGCAGATCCCACCAGCCCAGCCGCGCGGCCGCACTCTGCAGCCAGGCGGGGATGCGGCCGTGACCGTAGAGGTTCTCCGGCATGAAGTGGTTGGTGGCCACCACCGGGATGCCGCGCCGGGCCGCCGCGCGCACCAGCGCCCGGCCGATCAGGAAGTGCGCCTGGGTGTGCACGACGTCCGGGCGCACCTCGTCCAGCAGTGCGTGCGCGGCCCGGAAAGCCCGCCAGGGCAAGCATATCCGGAACGTCGGGTGGAACGGGATACCCCGGGAGGCCACCCGGTGCACCAGCGTGCCGCCTTCCGGTCGAATCGCCGGACCGGCCGCGGTGGCCGGGCACAACACGTGCACCTCGTGCCCGCGGCCGGCCAGCCCACGGGCCAGCCGCTCGGCGAAGTGCGACGCCCCGTTGATGTCCGGCGGGAAAGTGTCCGCGCCCACCACGATCGCCAGTCCCGGTCCGTCCACTGTGGACTTCTGTTCCGGGATCATCGGGGCGCTGGGCCTGCGGGCCAGCACGATGACGCCGCCGACGGCCAGCAGCGACCCGGCCACCAGCCCGACGATCGCGGCGGAGCTGAACCGGCCGGCCTCGCCGAGCAGGCCGATGGCGATGCCGACCGCGATCATCGGGTCCAGCACGGTCTGGCAGGCCACCACCACCTGCGGCGGCCCGGCCGCGTAGGCGTGCTGCACGAACCAGCCGCCGGTGACCAGCGCGGCGGCGATGGCGGCCAGCGTGTCCAGGTGGATGTCACCGAAGCCGCCGGTCGCGACCCGCACCGCGCTGGCGTGCACCAGCACCGACACCAGCCCGTAGGCCATGCCTGCGGCCGCGGCGAAGCCAACGCAGCGCACCCGCCCGCCGGCCACCGCGCCGATGCCGGCGGCCACGGCGATCAGGAATCCGACCAGCAGCACCGCCCGCACCTCGACCCCGTCCGGCGCGGCCGAGGCCACCGGCCCCCGCGCGGCCAGCAGCACGAACAGGCCGATGCCCAGCATGCTGGCCAGCACCGCGGCACTGGTCGCCCGGGTCAGGCGCAGACCGGTGGAGCGGGCGGCCAGCAGGGTGGTCAGGGCGATGGCCAGCACACCGATCGGCTGCACCACGACCAGCGGAGCGATGCTCAGCGCGATCGCGTGCAGCGTCGCGGACCCGGCGGTCAGCCCGAAGCCGCTGATCCAGCGGGGCGCGCGCACCATCCGGGCCCACCCGGCCAGCCGCAGTTCGCCGCCGCCGGTGACCTCGCGCACCGCGCCCTGTTGCAGCCAGGCCGCCACCGCGTTGCCGCACGCCCCGGCCAGGGCAAGCAGGATCGCCGCGCCGATCACCGGGTGCGTCCCGGGCCGGGCTGGACTCCGGTGGGGTCGGATCGCATCGGGGGTCGACCCGACCTCACCGGAAGACTGACGGGTGTTTCCAGGCGCCACCGCATGTCGCGTTCGTCGCTCTCGGCCACACCGCTCCTCTGTACGGTCCGATTCGCTACTACCCTGTCCGTAGTAGGCATCCGATGGAGAATCTACTACAAATTTTGTAGTAGCCGGAGTGAAGTGGGGGTGAGGACCGCGATGACACCGGCCCGCCGGTCCCGCGGCGACCTGGAACGCGACATCCGGTCCGTGCTGGTCGCGGGCACCGCGCCGATGACCCCGGCGCAGGTCCGCGCCGCGCTCGGCGACGATCTGGCCTACACCACGGTGATGACCGTGCTCGGGCGGCTGCACGACAAGGGCGAGGTCACCCGGTCGCCCGCCGGGCGCGGCTACGCCTACGCGGCCATCAGCGACCCGGCCGAACTCACCGCCCGGCGGATGCAGCGGCTGCTCACCGCGCGGGACGCCGACCGGGCCGCGGTGCTCACCCGGTTCGTCGGCGCGCTGGCCCCCGGTGACGAGGACCTGCTGCGCAGCCTGCTCGACCAGCCCGACCCCACCGACCAACCCGCCCGCGCCGACCAACGCGCCGAGGAAACGAAGGGCCGGCCATGAGAGACGCCGTGTGCGCCGCGATCGCCGCCGTGCTGCTGTTCGCCGCCGCCGCGCCGCGACTGGGCCGTCGGCTGCCCCCGACCTGGGCGACGCTGCTGCTGGTGCCCGCGTCCCTGGCTATGGCCGGGTCCACGGTGTTCGTGCTCGGCGCGCTGGCCGCGACCTGGCTCGGGCAGAGCCCGGCGATCGCCGCGCTGGGCGAGTGGTCCAGCGCCCGGCTGGACGCCACCGACCCGGTGCCCGACCCGCTGGCCGCGGCCAGCCTGGTGCTGCTGGCGGCCACCGCCGGGTGGGCGACCTACCGGATCACCCGCCGGGTGCGGGCCATGATCTCGATGTACCGGACCTGCCGGGAACTGCACGCGTCAGGTCCGGTGGTGGTACTGGAGGACGACCGGCCGGACGCCTTCGCCACCCCGGCCGGCGGCATCGTGGTGACCGCGGCCCTGTGGCACGCGCTGACCAAGGACGAGCGCCGCGTGGTCCTCGCTCACGAGCGCTCGCACGTGGCGCACCGGCACACCTGGTGGACCTTTGCCGCCGACCTGGCCGCCGCGATCAACCCGCTGCTGCGCCCGACCGCGTCCGCGGTGGCCCACGCGGTGGAACGCTGGGCCGACGAGGACGCGGCCCGCGAAGTCGGCGACCGCAACGCCGCCGCCCGCACCATCGCCCGGACCGCGCTGCTGCGCCACGGCGCCGCCAAGAACGCCCTCGTCCCGGCCGCCACCGGCGGGGACGTCCCCCAGCGGGTCCGCGCCCTGCTCGCCCCGCCGCCCCGCCGCAACCTCATCGCCCTGGCCGCACTGGCCGCCCTGCTGCTGGCCGGCGCGGTGGCCACGCTGGCGGTGGAACGCACCAGCGACGCCCTGTTCGACCACGCCGCCCTCGGCGACTCGGTGGGTATCCACAGCCACCACGACGGCCACGAACCGCACTGAGCCGGAGCTGTCATTCCACTGCGGTGGAGTGCTGGCTGACCGTGCCGACCGGGGCGCCCGGGTGCATGGCCTCGCCGAGCTGGTAGCCGAGGAACAGGCCGAGCACCAGGCCGGTGACGGTGAGCCAGAAACCGATGCGGGCCGCACTGGACAGCGACATCAGAAAACTCATTTCTCCTGCTTTCCGGGCGACCGAAATCGACGCGGCGACCCTGGATTCGGAATTCTTCTACCGAGTTGACGCTTTCGCGATAACTCAATGATGACTTCCTCGGTATTCGCCGACAAGGAGTTGCCCGTTTCCCGAACCGGCTGGAAACAGCTCAGCGGGCGGCCCGCAGCCTGCGCTCCCCCACCATGGTCGCGTCCAGTCCCGGATGGTGTTCCTCGGCCAGATCCCAGTAGCGGCGGGCCTCGGCCGGCCGGTCCTGCGCGGCCGCGATGTTGCCGAGGCCGGTCTCCGCGCGAGCCACCTCGTAGCTGCTGCCCGCCCGCTCCCCGCGCGCCACCGCCTCCCGGTACGCGGCGGCCGACCGGTCGTGGTCACCGGCCCGGAAATGGGCCCAGCCAAGGCAATTGAGCGCCATGGCCACATCCTGGCCCGGACCGGCCGCGTCGAGAATTCCCAGCGCCTCGGTCGCGTGCCCGACCGCGTCGGCGTGGGCGCCGAGATCGGTTTCGGCCAGCGCGATTCCGCGCAGCGTGATGGCCACGTTCCGCTCGGCTCCGGCCCTCCGGTAGAACTCCAGGGCCGCACCGAGGTCCCGCCGGGCCGCCTCGTGCTCGCCCCGGTAGTGCTGGGCCCAGCCCAGATTGGCCAGCGCGGTGACCCGGCCGTGCTCGTCGCCCAGCGCGCCGAACACGGCGAGCGCCTCCTGGTAACAGGACCAGGCCAGGTCGATCCGGCCGCGGTCGATGTGCGCGACACCCAGGTTGTTCAGGGTCGCGCCCTCGGCCCACCGGTCACCGCAGGCCCGGGCCGAGTCCAGGGCCAGGGTGTGGGTCTGGATCCACGGATCCCACAGCTTGGTGAGGAAGAAGAAACCGCGCAGCAGATAGGCGATCTGCCAGCACTGCCGGTGCAGGCCGTGTTCGGCGGCCAGCCGGCACACCGCGACCAGGTTGGGCCAGTCCGTGCGCAGCCAGGCCACCGCGGCATCCGCACCGGCGAACGTGCGCACCGCCGGCGGCAGCTGCGAATAGCCGATGGCCGGGCGGAATCGCAGTGGGGTCAACAAGGTCTCCGCGGTTTCCACCGCGTGCAGCGCGTGCTCGACCAGGCGCAGCAACGCCGCCTGCCGCTCGTCCTCGGCCAGTTGCCGGTGCGCGGTCCGCTGGGCGAACAGCCGCAACAGATCGTGGAACTCGTAGCGGCCAGGGTGTTGCTGAATCAGCAGATGCGCGTCCCGCAGGCGCTCCACCAACCGGGAGGTTTCGGTCACCGGCAGGCCGCCGAGCGCGGCCGCGGACTGCACGTCCAGATCCGCCCCGGGATACTGCGCCAGCAAACCCAGCAGCCGCCGCTGCTCACCGGGCAGACCGCGGTAGGACAGGGCGAGCGCGGCGGCGACGCTGCGCTCCCCGTCGTCGAGCTCGTCGAGCAGGGCGCTCTCGTCGGACAACCGCTCGGCCAGATCCATCAGTGACCACGCCGGATTCCCCCGGTACCGGGCGGCGGCGATGCGCACCGCCAGCGGCAGCCAGCCACAGCGCCGCACCACGCTGGCCACCCGATCGCTCGCCGCGGTCGGCCCGCCACCGGAGACCGACCCGAACAGCGCGCTCGCTTCGGCCTCGGACAACACATCCAGCGCGATGTGGTGCGCGTCGTCCAGTGCCGGCAACCGGTTGCGGCTGGTGACCAGGACCCGGCAGGCATGTTCGGCGGGCAGCAGCGGCGCGACCTGGCGCGCGCTGGCCGCGTTGTCCAGCACGATCAGGAATCGCCGGCCGCGCAGCGCGCCCCGGTAGAACGCGGCCCGGTCGTCCAGTTCGGCCGGGATCCGCTCGCCGGGCAGGCCCAGCAGCCGCAGCAGCCGGTCCAGCGCCTCCGCGCTGGACACCTCCGGACTGTCCGGCCGGTAGCCGCGCAGGTCCAGAAACAGGCAGCCATCAGGAAAATCGTCCTCGACCTGGTGCGCCCCGTGCACCGCGAACGCGGTTTTGCCAACCCCGGCCATCCCGTGCACCACACAGGTGGCCGGGGCCGTCGGCTCGTCCGCGCGCAGCACCGCGCGCAGTTCGGCCAGCTGATCGGCCCGCCCGGTGTAGTGGGCGACGTCGGCCGGGAGTCCGGCGATGCGGACCGCCGGACCGCGCGGACGACCCCGCTGCCGGCGATGTTGGGGAACCACGGCCACCAATACCCCTTCCGATTCGAGGACGTCGTCGCACAACGACGCGAGCGTCTGATTCGGCTGGGCCGTACCGGTTTCCACTTTGCTGAGGTAACCCTTGCTGTAGTGGATTCGGTTGGCCAGTTCGGACAGGGACATCCCGGCGGTCGTGCGCAGCCGCCGCAGCTCGGCCCCGAATGCAGGATCGGCCATGGTTCCCCCTCGCGTGGCGACCGTTGAAAACATTGTCGGCGCCCGGCCGGCCGGGAATCAACACCTAAACGGCTACTGCCGGCCGGTGGGTTGTCCACCGACCGGCAGCGCGCCCCCAATGGTGGGCTCAGCCCAGCAGCTGCGCCAGGAACTCGACGATACTGATGACCACGTGGATCTGCATGCCCAACACCTCCTCCCGACAATGGATTTGGGCACCAGACCTGATCCGGATCAGAGTTCCTTTGTGCCACCACAAATACTCGTGGCGGAATCGAAGAAGGACAATGAGTTTCCTGTTTCCCAATTAAAGGAGGAAACCGGAAACCGGCAATAAGTTGCCCGTTCGCACGCATCGCGCTCGAGTACGGTCACACCCGCGCGATCACCCGCTATAATTCGGAATCGATCTTTGGGCGGAGATCCGGGAATGGAGTGCGATGGACCCGAACGCCGTCGTCGAACAGCTCGATGCGGAGCTGCGGGCGCTGCGCAAGAGCCGTGGGGTGGACGCCGACGTGAGCCAGCTGCGGGTGGGCGACACCCTGCGCGCGGCGTGCGGCATCACCGACTCCGACGGGCTCGCGGAGGTCCGGCGAAAAGTCGTTGACCGGCTCGAATCGCTCGCGGGAGAACTACCGGACGATCAGCAGATCGCCGTGCGCACGGCGTTCGGGCTCATCCCGGAAGCCCGCGCGCCGTTCCTGAGGGAGCGGGTGCGGTGGGCGGCCGAGCAGCTCGACCGGGACGAGCGCACGGTGCGCCGGCGCATCGACCAGGGCACCCGGCGCCTGGCCGAGCTGGCCGCCGCGCGGCTGTCGCCCCCGGCCCGGCCGGGCGGGCCGTCCGAGGCCGAACTGTGGCACACCAAGATCCTGCGCACCATGCTGAATCTGACCCTGTCGGCGCCGGAGGCATTCGAATTCCGGCGGATCGTCGCCGACCAGGACGGTGTGCGGGAAATCGATTTGGCGGTGACGCTGACCGCGCCGCCGCCCGATGCGGCCTCGCCGGCCAGCGCATTGGTCATGGATGTGTTGTACGGCGGGAGCCTGGTGCGCCGGTCAATGGAATCCGAGCATCGTTTCGGCATGGCGCTGGCGCTGCCCTATCCGTTGAATCGCGGGGCCGAACACGAATTCGCCGTGCGATTCCGGGTGCCCGACGGGGAGACCATCCGGCCGCATTTCGTGGCCGTGCCGCGGCTGCGCTGCGATCACCTCGAGGTGCGGGTCAAGTTCGACGAGAAGAAGCTGCCCACCGCGGTGTGGCAGCTGACCAAGGTGTTCCAGGACGAGCTCGACGATCCAGCCCGGCGCACCGAACCGGTCGCGGTGGACAGCGCCTCCGAGTTGCGCATCGAGTTCGACCAGCCCGCGCCGGGATTCGCCTACGGCGTGCAGTGGGACGAGGAGCCGGAGATCGCCGACGACAGGTCTGCCTAGTCCTTCGGTGGCTCCCGGAGCCAGCTCAGCTGGGCGAAGAACCGCCACACCGCAGCGATACCCAGATCCAGGTGACTGGCCGGGGTGTCCGGGTGGAACGGGCCGAGCGCGTCGGCGAGGGCATCGGGCGCCGGATGTCCGGTCAGGTGCGAATCCGGTCCTGCTCGTCGATGTCTCAGTTAGTCGATGTCTCAGTTATCGGCCGGATTGCGCTGGCGGACAACCACTGTCGACGATTCCGGACACTCCCGTCCGCGGCGAGAACTCGTCGGACCAGGACGCGCGGCCGGCCAGCCAGGCGGTGAGCCTGGGCCAGGCGCGCAGCACGGCGTCGTGCGCGATCTCCACGGTGCCGGGGCCGACGGTGAGCAGGTGCTGGGCGGCGAAGTGCGCCACGATGTTCTCCACCATCCGGTCTGGCACCCCGGTCGCGATCACCGCGGTGGGCACCCGGCGGCGGATGCGGGTGGTGCCGCCGTCGGCCCGGACCAGGTCGAGGAACACGTCCCGGGCCAGCATCCGGTGCCGCGCGTCCAGGGCGGCCAGGGCGGTTTCGGCCGAGCGGCGCACGCAGTCGCGCAGGCCGCCGGTCTCGGCGTAGTGCGCCGCGGTGAGCGGGCCGCGTTCGCGCCGGCGCCAGGACAGCAGCAGCGCGTGCGAGAGCAGCGGCAGCGGATCGGCGGGCACGCCTGCGCTCTCCGCGGGCACCCAGGCCCGGGCCGCGACGTCGAAATCGCCCAGCAGGTTCTCCACCAGATCGGCGTTCACCCCGACGCCGGACCTGCCCGCCGGTCCGGTGATCGCGGCGACCAGCGACGCCTCGCTCATCGGGCCGACCACGAACGCCTCGGCCAGGCTGCGATGTAGTTCCCGGTGGCCGGCCGCACTGGCGTGGCAGTCCGCGCGCAGGCCGAACACCACCGCGATCCCGGCCCGGCTCAGCGCGTCCAGCGCGGTCAGGAAGGTGCGCTGGATCAACGGATCCGCGCCGGTGACGAGCAGTTCCTCCAACTGGTCCACCACCAGCGTGGCCGGGCTCGACCGGCGGGCCAGGTCGCCGACCAGCGCGGGATTGGTGTGCAGCACGTGGTCGACCCGATCGGCCGGCATCCGCAGGATCTGGCAGAGCTGGTCGGCCAGGCGCCGGCACGGGTTGCCGCCGGGGGTCATCAGCAGCGTCCGGGCCCGCCCCTCGGCCGCGAGTTCGGCCACCATGCCCGCGCGCAGCAGCGAGGACTTGCCCGACCCGGATACCCCCAGCACGGTCAGCGGCACGCCGGCCCGGCCCAACTCGGCCCGCTTTCGCTTGAGGTCGGCGACCAGGTTGTCCCGGCCGAAGAACCATTCCGCGTCGTCGATCTGAAAAGTCGCCAGCCCGCGATAGGGCATTGCTTTCCGGACGGCCCGCGGCGCACGGCGAATCCGGATCAGGGAATTTCGCCACTGGTCGAGCGCAACCGGGTCGGTCAGGCCACAGGCGCGCACTATCGCGGGCACCACTTCGGCCATTTTCGCCGAGGGCAGTGCCCGCCCGGCGAAATAGTCGCCCGCGGTGGCCGCAGGAATACCGACCGCTTTCGCGATGTCCCGGACGGTGAGCCCGGCACGGTCCCGCAGCAGCGTCAACGCAGCACCGAAATCGTTGCGATCGTTGATTTCCCGGGGGTCCACGTCGCCGTCGTTCATGCTGCTCCTCACCATCACGCCACTCCCTTCGGCTACCACATCGACCACTATCCGACGTTGTTACCGGCAACTCACCCACCCGAGGTTGTTGTCCAGAAAATGTCCATAGTTGGTCCGGCGTGCCGATGTGTCCAACGCCAACGGTATTTTCGACAATCCCGTCTTCGACCAGGCGGGCACACTGTCCGATATGGCCGGTCGGTATTCCGGTTCACCCGACCTGTACGGGGACGCCACGGCGTTGAGCCGGACCGCCAGGTCCGATCAGACGAGCGTGGGCGCGTTGATCGACGCGACCCAGCAGATCGCGAAGCTGTGCGACGTGTCGCTGAGCGAGGGCAGCGGTGAGTTCGGCGGGCTGGTTGCGCTGGGCGCCGGTGGCAACAGCGGAAACTACAACAGCGGCAGCGGTTCGGACGGCAGTGGCGGGAGCGGCAACTCGCCGGACTCTGGACAATCCGACGAGGGACAATCGGACACCGGGCGGAGCGACACCGGACCGGACACCTCCAGCACCGGATCGTCCGCGGTGACCGACGAGTCCTCGGCGCTGGCCGCGTTGCAGCAGCAGCGCGACACCGACCGGGCCGCAGTCGAGCAGTTGGCCGATTCCTAGGTGCCGCAACTGCTCTCGAAGACCTATGGCCTGGTCGCGAACGGGACGACCTACGACTACCGGGCGATCTGGCAGCCGATTTAGGTTCCAGCCAGTGAGGGTTCGACTCCCTTCGGCCCCACTGCCCCACCCATTGTGCGAACCGCTGGTTTTCCCTGGTCAGGGACTACTAGCGCCAGGTCCGCCGGGTCGGGGTCGTCTGCGGTGTCCCGGTCGTTGCCCGAGCCGGGCACGCGGAAGACGGGGACGACCTCATTCGGCCCGGTGATCGTGACGCGGGCCACCAGCACCTCAATCAGGCTCTTGGTCTGGGCTGGTTGGTCGCGGTCGATGACCGGTCGATGTGGGTGATGATCTCGTCTAGTTCGGCCGGGGTGGGCATGGTGGGTTCGTCGGCGACCTGTTCGGACAGTTCGGCGTGTCGTTGCCGCAGTTGCTTTGCTTTGGTGCCAAGCTTTTCCAGGCGCGGTCCGGCGGTGGTCTCGTCCATGGTGCCGTTCTCGAACGCCGAGAAGTAACGATCCATGGCCGCGTTGGTCCTGGTCAGTTCGGTCGCGATGGCATCACGTTCGGCGATCCGCCCCGAGTGCGCCGCCGCATACGCCTCGCGCGCGTCGGCGAATGCTCGTGCGATCAGGTCGGTGTGATCGGCATAGAACGCCCGCAGCGCGGCCAGCACGGCGGTGTCGACGTCATCGGCCGGGAGGCGCGGGGCGGAGCATTCCTGAGTGCCGTAGCGGGCGCGGGTGAAGCACGTGTAGTAGCGGTAGGTGCGCGAGCGGCCGGTCGCAGCAGTCCCGATCATCGCCTTGCCGCACTCTGGACAGTGCAGCTTGCCGGTGAACAGATACTCCGAGGCGTTGGACGCGCGGCGGCTGTGCTCCTCACCCCGCGCGGCCAGGATCTTCTCGGCCAGCGTGAACGTGTCGGCGTCGATGATCGGCGGGTGCGCGTCGGCGGTGGTGATCTCCCGGAAGCAGATCTCGCCCAGATACACCCGGTTGGCCAGTACCCGCACGACCTGGTGACCGGACCAGGGGCCGTCCACGGCGGTCCGGAACCCGCGCGCGTTGAGCCGGTCGGCCACGGCCCGGGACCCGAGCCGCTGGTCGGTGTATAGCTCGAAGATCGTGCGCACCACGGTGGCCTCGCCGGGCACGATCCGCAGCACGTGGGTGGTCGGGTCGGGTTCGTAGCCGAACGGGCGCATGCCGCCGCGCCAGCGCCCGGCGGCGGCTTTGCGTTCCATCCCGCCCACGACCCGGTCAATGATCACGCCTCGCTCGAACTCGGCGAACATGCCCAGCAGTTGCAGCAGCAACCGGCCCATCGGGGTCGCGGTGTCGATCGGCTCGGTGGCCGACCGGAACGCCACCTGCGCCTCGGTGAGATCGTCGAGCAGGTCAACCAGGTCCCGCAGGCGACGGGAGAAACGGTCCACCCGGTAGACCAGCAGCACGTCCAGCGCACCGAGGTGGGCGGCGGCCAGTGCGCGTTGCAGGCCGGGTCGCTGGATGGTCGCGCCTGAGGCGTCATCGGCGAACCGCTGGACCAGTCGCCAGCGCGGCTGTGACTCGACGTACGCCTTGAGCGCGTTGTCCTGGGCTTCGATCGAATAGGGCTGGTGTTCCTCGTCGGTCGACCGGCGGACATAGATCCCCACACGGACCTCGTCCAATTCCGAGATTCCCGCCGCGTGTGCCGTTGACTTCTTCCGCGTGCTGCGTGATCCCACGGTGGCCCCTCATTCGTCGATTTCACGCCAGATGTCGTTGAAACCGGACCGATCGCATTCGATTCTACCGCTCCCCGCTATTCATTTCCCGCTGATTGCTTGCGATTGCGGCTCCTGTCCGAGGCGGGGGTGGTGCCGCTGGACAGCGGCGGCACCACCCCCTTCCCCTCCCCTTCTTGGGTCCACCCGAGCCCGTTCCCATAGTGGGACGGAAGACTCAACGCCGCGCTAGGCGACGTCTGTCTTCGATGACCGGTCGGCTGTCAACACCTCGGGCGCTGGAGGATTACTCGCCAGGTAACCGGCGATCATCCGGGACAGCACTCGGACAGCGATGATCATCTGCTCTTCGGTCAGCCGTTCCGACTCCACACCCATGACCCGGACGCGCCCCTGCTCAGGGCTGACCCGTGGTCGCGGGATTGAGGGGACTTGATCTAAATGGTGTCCCTTCGGTTGGAACACGAACTGCCGGTTGGGCAACCCGCCGGACCAGCGCTAACGCTGCTCCATACTCCAGTTGCGGGCAACGGGCACCATCTGTCAAGTCGGTCACCGAGACTTCTGGTCGGCGCATATAAGGCAGCCTGATCTACGACTGTTGATCACTTGGGCTTGCCACTCAGTGGCCCCGTGGGCCTTCGGCTGTGCGGGTGTGGACAGGAGGTTGGCCATCTGCGTGCCGCTGTCGCGGCACAAGCCGTTTCCGAGGGTTCGCAGGCCGGTTTGGACGGGTTGAGCGGAACCTGTCCACCCGTCCAGCGTGACGTATCGGCTGGCCAGACCCGTCCAGCGGGTGGACAGCCGGATGGACAGGTGGGACAGGTTCACCGCTCAACCGGGACGGGTGTGACACCCGCCCCTGCCGCTATCGGTGGGCCGTTCCGAGCGCCTTCGGGGCCGGAGTGTGACGGGAACGCCGGGGACGTCACACCCGTCACAATCGAATGTTCGCTGGTCGCGAGCATGCTGGGCTGTGGCGGTTCCGAGTGGCTGTGACGGTTCCGAGTGGGTGCGACGGCCGGGTGTCACAGCGCGGCAGTGTCGACGATCGGTTGAATGTGCTCGCGGACCACCTGGGCCAGGTCGCTGTTCTCCCCCTGCTGAGCGCGGCTCAGTATGCGGGCTGCGACGAACACCTGGGCCTGCCGACCGTCCGGGGAATCCAGCACGTCTCGGAATACCTCGTTGACCCGACGTGCGGTGTCCGGGATCAGCAGACTGAACAAGTAAAGCGTGGCCTCGTCATAGCCAGCAGGCCCAGAACCCCACAATTCCCAATCCAGCAGCCCGAAATCTGGCATGAGCAGATTGCTCCAGTGCAGATCCCCATGGACGGTTTCCCACCGATTGACCGGAAGATCGACATCGAACACCGCGTGAACGCGAGTCTTGACCTGTTCGGCGGTCACACCGTGTCGGCTGGTGGTGGTTGACCGGATCACCTCCAGCCCGTGGCGCAGGTCGTGCCACCACGCATTGGGCAGGGTCAGCGGTGTGCGGAGCACGTCCGTGGCCGAGCAGGGCCAGCCGGGGGCCATGGCCATGACCTCGGCTCGCACCTGCCTCCGCCACTCCGAATCGCTCCATTCCGTCCAGTCGAGCACGCGCGGTCGCGGCACGGCGGTGATGACGTTCGCGTCCGTGTTGCCGGTCCAGAAATCGGCCGGTAGCCAGCGATGATCCTCGGTGACCACTCGCAGCCACCTCGGCCCGGCCGGGCTCTGCGCCGGGCCGGACAGCGAGCGCAGCCGCCAGCCGAACGTCGGTTCCTCGACCAGGGTGAGGCCGAAGTGGTTCGCGGCGCGGTCAAGGTAGCGGCGCAGCCACGCCTGGTACCGCTGGTCGGCCTGGGTCGTGTCCTCGGCCACCGGTTCAGTCGTCCTCGGTGACATGGCGCAGGTAGGACTGCGGGTCGTTGAGATAGCGCCGCCAGTGGGCGACCAGGTCGAGTCGGTCCCAGGTGGTCCGGCGGCAGCCGTGTTCGCCGATCTCGATGATCTCCGCGCCGGGGGTGGTGGCCAGGATCGGTGAGTGCGTGGCGCAGACGACCTGCGCGCCGGAGTTGCCGAGTTGGTGTATGAGGGCGACCAGCTTGAGGCAGGAGGAGAAGGACAGGGCGGCCTCGGGCTCGTCCATCACGTACAGGCCGGGTTCGCGGAACATCGCGTCGAGCACGGTGAGAAAACCCTCGCCGTGGCTCATCTCGCTGGTGTCTTCCTCCCAGTAGCCGTGCATCCCGCTGACGGCGTTCATGAACCCGAACGCGGTTTCCGCGCGGAGGAAGTAGCCCTTCTTCCGGGTGCGGGCGCCGGCCAGCATCCGTCCGCCGGCCGGGGTGGTGTCCAGTCGCAGGATCTCGCCCAACGGAGTTTTGGGCCGGTCGTTGACGTACTTGCGGCCTGCTCGCCCGCCGCGCGCATCCAGTCCGAACGCCTCCGCGAGGGCTTCGACCAGAGTGGATTTCCCCGATCCGTTCTCGCCGACCAGGAAGGTGATGGGCTGATCGAAGGTCAGGCCGCCCTCGGCCAGTTCGGCCACGGCGGGCACGTCGAAGGGCCAGGCGTGCCGTTTCCGTGTGTCGGAGGGCAATAGGTCGTCGGGGATGTAGGCGCGGCGGACGAGCATCAGACCAATCCGGTTCAGTAGGCTGGGGCGCAGTTACCGCTGGGCGTGCAATTGCCTGCGGGCCGACACGACGGGCTACACGAGGGCGAGCACTGCGGATCGCACATGTTGCTCGGGCAACAGTTCGGGTTGCATATCCCGGAGGGTACGGCAGCGGCGATCTGTTTCCGGGCAGTGCCGAGTGCCGGGCCACCCATGATGTCGGCCAGGGCGGAAGTCCGGACGTTGCCCAGTGGCATCCAACGGGCGAACACGCACGGCCAGACCGCGCCGTCCGGCGCGATCGCCGCGACCCCATCGGCGCACTGACCACACAATTGGCCGACGCTGGGCACGAGATCCCGGATTCCGCGGCCGACCTGGCGCAGGTGGTCAACGGCGATCGAGGTCACGCCCAGCGCGGTCAATTCGACCCGGGCCTGCTGGGTGCGCTGCTGGCCGCCCAGGTCGATGATTCCGACCCGAAGCGGGATGCTGCGGCGAACTGCCTCGCCGATGTTGGTCTTCGTGCGAAGGTAGCTTCCGCGTCGCTGGGTGATCGCCTCGTGCTGTTCGGGAGTGTCGGCGTAGTAGCTGGTCGCCAAGCTGACGCCCGGCCGAGCGAAGGTCTCCCATAGCTGCGGTGTCACCCGAACGAGATTGCTGAACACCTCCACACGCAGCCCGCTGGTCAGGGCCTGATCGATCAGCTCGGTCAGATGTGGGTGCAATGTCGGCTCGCCGCCGATAAACTGCACGGTCCGCACGCCCAGAACAGCAGCCTGTGTGATGACCTGCCGCCAATCAGCGGGTGTCATCGCTCCGTGCGTTCCGGTCGGCGAACTGCTGGCATAACAATGCGAACAGGTCAACTGGCATTTACCGGTGATCTCTAACCACAAAAACCGCAGTCTACGATTTCCTGGGCTGTCCATCTTGGCAGCGTTGATATTCGGCGGGAAAGTTTCGTTGATTGTCATTTTCGTGTTCCAATCTCTACCTTGTTGCCGGTCGCGAACAGGTCGGGCCGCTTGCGCCAACGGCCCGACCTGCGCTACTGGTGGAGAGAACGAGTGGATCGCAACAGGCGAGAAGGAGCACGGCCCGGCCGCCTGGATCTCGATCTATTCGGACTCGTGCTGGCTCGCCAGCAAGTTCGCTTGGATTGTGTAATGCTCGACCAAACGGCACGATTCCTGCGCCCACCAATTCGTCTCGTTCGGTCGCTCCTTGTCGACCTTTGCTACGGCCGAATAAGTTTCCGAAGCGTGCCGGTGATATTCAGCCAGCACGGCAGGTCCCGCGCCGGAACCCGGCCAGAATTCCGCCAATGATTCGTGAGCTTCGGCGAGTGTGCGTGGCCGGGTGTTCTGTCG
Source organism: Pseudonocardiaceae bacterium (assembly GCA_035551355.1). Classification (GTDB taxonomy): domain Bacteria; phylum Actinomycetota; class Actinomycetes; order Mycobacteriales; family Pseudonocardiaceae; genus DATATV01. Next base: position 56,260 of record DASZNF010000078.1, read on the forward strand.
GCCGTCCTTTGTCATGGCGCGTGACATCTAATCGTCCAACCAGATCAGCCGGGTGATTCCGGTCTTTTCGTGGAAGCGCAGCACGTTGCTCGCGTCGCTGCTGCGCCACACCACGTTGCCATCCGGCCGGTAGAACAGCGCCGACCGGGGTTCGGGCAGGTCGATTCCCCACCCCAGGAAAGGTGATCCGTCCTGGGTGCGGATGCCGTAGACGGCGAACGGCCTGGGCCGGAACCACCGGGCGTCGGAGTCCAGGTCGGCCAGAAGTTCATCGGTGGTGTGTGCGAGATCGGACGCGGTGTGCATCAAGAGAATCCTTTCGGCTGGTCAGGCCGCTCCAGCCAGGACTGGGGAAACTTCGGGTGAAGTCAGTCACCAACCGGGCGAACTGCCTGTAAAGGTAAAGATGCTGGTCAGGTGGCTCCCCAACAAACTGTTGGGGGCCGTGTTTGCCGTATCCTCGATGTATGCGGCTGGACGACTCGGCGACCGTCGGTGAACGTATTGCCTACTACCGCAAGCGGCGCGGCATGACACAGGAAGTCCTGTGCGGCCTCGTCGGTGGCCGGTCCACGGAGTGGCTACGTCAACTGGAGAACGGTAAGCGCGAAGTCGATCGGTTGTCCACCATTGTCGCGGTGGCCGAGGCGCTGCGGATCAGTCCGATGACGCTGCTGCCCGGACCGTTCCGCACCACGCCGCGCCGGGGTGCCACGCTGGGGACCGCGCCGGATTCGGTACCGGCCATCGAGTCGGCCATGTTGCGCTACGACGGCATCGCCGGGCTGATCGGTGTTCCGGAACGTCCGCAGGCTACACCGGCGGACCTGCGGATTCGGATGGAACGGGCGTTCGTGTGTTCCCAGACCGAACGGTGGTCGGAGATGGCACCGCTGGTGCCGAACATGATCGCCGATGCCTGGCAGCTCGTGGACCACGCGGCCACCGAGGCGCAGCAGCGCGAGGCGTCCGAGTTGCAGGCCCTGGTGTACCGGGTGACCTCGGGGATGCTGGACCGGCTGGGTGAGACGCGCTTGCCGTGGGTGGCCGCAGAACGCTCGATGAACGCGGCCGAGCGAACCGGCGATCCGCTGCTGATCGGCGGTGGGGCCTGGCGGCTGGCCGTCGTGCTGCGGCACGCCGGTCGCCTGGTGGAGTCCACCGACGCCCCGGTCGCCGCCGCCGACGCCCTACGGTCCGAACTGGACACTCCGGAGTCGTATTCGGTCTACGGGTCGTTGATGTTGAAGGGCGCGGTCGGCGCGGCGACGCTCGGCGACCACAAGGCCACGTGGGACTACTTCGGGGAAGCCTCGCGCGCCGCCGACATGATCGGCGACCGCAACGATTACTGGTTCGCGTTCGGGCCGACCAACATCGCGATCCATCGGGTATGGCTGGCCCTGGAGCTGGGCGATCCGTCGCGGGCGATCGACCAGGCTTCCCACGTCGACCATGACCAGCTGCCCCGGGAACTGACCGAACGGCGGACGTCGCACCTGATCGCGGTCGCGTGGGCGCACTACCTGCGCCGACAAGACCGTGACGCGCTGGACACCCTGAAGTCGGCGCAGGCGTCCGCACCCGAACAACTGATCTTCACGCACCGGGTGCATTCGATGTTGCGGGGCATGCTCCGGCGTGAGCGTCGATCGATCCGCCATGACCTCCGCGAGATGGCCGAGTTCGTCGGCGTCGCTGCCTGACCGCGAAGAAGGTCGACGACTTCCGCGTCAACGCGGCCGACACGGGACCAGAGACTTCATCCGAGGCATCGAGTCGGGGACAGCATCGGTAGGGACGAAGTAGCTGCCCACCAGCCCGGACGCGCCACATGGGGGCTACCGCTCTAACAGGTAGCTCAATCGGTACCCGTATCGGCAGGTGGACTGGTAGTCCTGTCGGCAGACGTTTTCGACCGGGTGCGTCGGTGAAGTGGCTTGAGATCGACCGGAACGCCGGAGACGATCACGCAGCGGTTCGTATTGTGGTACATCCGGCCCACCAAACTAGTCATTACGCGAACCGTTCCCTTCGGGGCTGTTTCCGCTGGTAGGGCGGATGCGGCCCCGTTGTGGTTGGCGGTGTGGGGATACGGAAGACCGGACGGAGCCGGTTGGGTGCGGTGACGATCACCATCGCGACCAGGGCTTCGACCAGTGCCTTGCGCTTGTTGTGGCTGCCGGTGGTGATGATCTCCGTGATCCGGTTCGCGATCGCGGTGAGGGTGGCCTTCTCGGGGGCGGTGGGTTCGGCGTCCAGGGACAGCGTCAGCTCGTCGCGGCGGCTGCGCGACTGCTTGGTCGTGGTGCGCAGTTCGACCAGGCGGTCGGCCACGAGTTCTTCCTCCATTCACAACCCGAACCACCTGATGGTGGAAGGCCCCGAGATCGACATCCAGGCCGCCCGCAAGGATTGACGTCAGTTCGCCCGCTCGGTGTACGACGTCTGCGAAAAATCCTCGTCATCCTCATCCGCCGACACTGGCCGTGGCCGTTTGGGTGCCGCGACAGCGGCAGGCGGGATGACAGGTTGTTGGCCAACCGTGGGCACGCCATCGCGCATCGCGGCGAGCTTGGCCTCCGGTGTGTACGGCCGGTCCGTGTTGAGCAGCTCGGCCCGTTGCTCGTCAGACAGCCGTGCGATGCCGGCTTCGAGGTTGGCCACCCGGCGGGCGGCCACGTCAAGGAACTGGGGAGACCGCAAGACCTCGCGGACGTTGCGCCGACCGCCCAGTACGTCCGTGACCAGTGAGCGCATCTCGGGGTTGTCGGTCTGGCGGGCGAACACGGCCAGGTTCGCCCGCAGCTCCCGCCCGTCGGCCTCGTCCCCGTGGGTCAGGGCGGTGATCCCCGACTGCTCATCCGCTGGGTTCATTGCGGCCCCCGCCTCCCGGTCGGCGTGCTGCTGTCTTCCTCAGGTTGCTGCCCCTGCGAGGCGTTCGCGTACCCGACCGCAGGCGGTTTGATCGACGCGCTGTAGGTCTGCAAGCCACCTATCAGGGTCATGATCCCGCCCACCATGCCCTGGTACACGGTCCACCACTTTCCCCAGATATCCCCGATTTCCTTGACTTTCTTGACGATCTTGACGACCTGCGAGGCGCTCATGGCATCCAGCACGACGTCGACCCCGGGTACCTCCTGCAGACAGCCAGCCGCAGCAGCCTTCGCGAGTGCCTGCACGACCCAGTCCAGCAGCTGGGTGATGGCCCCGATCAGGGTCGCCCCGATCTGTTGGATGGCAATCACCAAGGTGTCGAGTTTGCCCGCCAGACTCGACAGGGACTCACCATGGGCCGCGATCGCGTTGGCCAACTGATCGAAATAGCCCTGGGCGGCGCTGGCGGCCGTACCCTGCCAGGACTTCAGCATGGTGGCCGTGCCCTCGGCGATGGCGGTCGCGGCGGTGTTCTCGAAGTCGGCAAGGTTCAGGATCGCGTTGCGGCATTTGGCCAGAGCCTTATAGTCGCCGAACAGCCTCTCCTTGACCCAGTCCTCGACGTTGAACCCGAAGAAGGCGAGGATCTTGAGGACGAGTTCCGTTTCGCTGAAGTAGCCGACCATTTCGAGGACATATTCGGCCATTTCGGGAACGGCCCCGTCGTCACCGGGAGGGGTGAGTTTGGTCGCCGGGTCGACGCCGGCGAGGACACGTCGACGTCGTCGGCCAGCGGGGTGACGCCGGACGGTTTGTAGGTCGAATCCAGGTGCTGGGCGGTCTTGTAATCCTGGCCGCGGTACTGAGCCGCGGATACCGTGAGCCCGTGCGCCGACGAGGACAACAGCCCGCTGATCACGGAGTAGCTGCCGTCGAGCTGGGTGCACAGCGCATCCATGGCGCTTACGATCGGCTTGAAGCACAGGCCGCCAGCGCTCTCGTCGAGCTTCACCCAGGCGTTCGCGTAGTCCTCGGCCGTGTTGAGGAATTCGTAGTCAAGGGCCGTCGGGGACGCGGTTCCCGATCCCGGATGCGCTCAGCGTGGTGGCGAATGCGGTGAGCGCGCCGGGTTGAACCGAAAATCCGCCCATCTGACCCCCAAAGTCACTCTCCGTGCTACCTCGATCACAACTACACTACCGGAGTCGACGGCGAGGGCGGGGAGGTTCGATCTCATGCGCGATCGCGTGCACGAACCAGCACGAGGTCCGGGAGTTCCTCGGGCGCTGCAACCCTACAAACAGTCCTGGAAAGCAACCTGGGCTGTGATCGCTATCCCGATCCTGTTGTTGGGCCTCAGCGTGCTGGTGTGGACCGCGGGGACCATAACGTGGCTACTGGTGTTCCCCTGGGTAGCCATGGCCGGCTCGGCCTACTGTTATGTCCGGGGTCGTGCCAGCAACACGGTTATTCCCGGCACCCTGTGGGACGCCGGACAGGGACTGCTCGCCATCGGCGCATTGCTGCTCCTGCTGGTGGCGCACTGACCCGCGGCGCGGAATAGGCCCCGCCCCTCTGGGTCGCCTGATTCGTGGCAACCTGGCCAGCGTGATGCCAAGATTGAGATTGAGGTCGGGGCGTCGCAGCTCAACTATAGTACTGGATGCCGTACTATAGTTGGGCCTACGGGGCCTCATCCTTGAGTAAGTACTTCCGCCAACCTGCGGCCAGGGAAGTCGATCAAACCAACGAAGCGATCACCGGACCATGCCACGGTCTGCAGTCGATTTCCTGTCCAGCCAGTCGCAACACCCCAGCGCGTTGCTGCTGTGGTCCGGGGATTACTCCACATTCTCGCTGACCGGCTACTGGGTGACCATCATGCCCGATCCGTCGAGCGGCGCGGCCGCCGCGAATGGCTGGGGCGACGGGAAGAACCTGCCCCCGAACGGGTGTTTCGCCAAGCTGATCTCGCACTCCGCGAGCCCGTCCGGAGTCACCGTGCACCGGTGAGTCACTCGCTGGACAGGTGCCGCTCCACCCGTTCGACCTTGGCCCGCAGCTGACCGGTGTGGCCGGGCCGGATGTCGGCCTTGAGCACCAGGCTGACCCGGGGCGCGGTCGCCTGCACCACCTCGGTGGCCCGTTTGACCACGGCCATCACCTCGTCCCACTCGCCCTCGATGGTGGTGAACATGGCGGTGGTCTCGTTGGGCAGGCCGGATTCGCGGACCACGCGCACCGCGGCCGCCACCGCCTCGCTGACGCCGTCGGACTCTCCGCCCAGCGGAGTCAGGCTGAACGCGACGAGCACGCCGATCTCCTCTCCACGGCCACACGATCCGGGCGTCCGCCCGGGTCAACGCCAGACCCTACGGGCCGGACCGGCACACTGACGCCCGTGTCCGACTGTGATCCGCGTCCGCTGCTGGTGGTGGACGCCGCCAACGTGGTCGGGTCGGTGCCCGACGGCTGGTGGCGGGACCGTGCCGGGGCGACCGAGCGACTGCGCGACGCGCTGGCCCCGCTGGCCGAAACCGGGCCGCACGGCGGCGAAGCGGCGCGCTGGGCCGATCCGCCGTTCGAGGTGGTGCTGGTGGTGGAGGGCGCCGCGCGCCGGGTCACCGGCAGCGACACGGTGCGGGTGGTGCGAGCCGAGGGCTCCGGGGACGACGCGATCGTGGCGCTGGTCCGGGCCGAGGGCACCGGCCGGACGTGCGCGGTGGTCACCGCGGATCGCGGGTTGCGGGAGCGGGTACGGGCGTTGGGCGCCGACGTGCTCGGCCCCCGATCGGTCCGTCCCTAGGCACTGGCCGCGAGGGCGGCGGCGCGCATGCGGGCGAATTCGGCGATCAGCGCGGGGAGTTGCCAGTGTGCGTTCAGGCCGCTGGGATTGGGCAGTGCCCACACCGGGCGCCCGGCGATCGACTCGGGCTGCCGGCCCACGACCGCCTTGGGACGGCCGAACGCGGTGCGGTAGGCCGAGATCCCGACCAGGCCGACCATCGCGGGCCGGTAGCGGGCCACCAGATCGGTCAGCCGGTGCGCGCCCTCGCGCAGTTCGGCGTCGGACAGCTCGCTGGCCTTGGCGGTGGCCCGGTCGACCAGGTTGGTCAGGCCGACGCCGTGTTCGGGCAACTCCCGCTGCTCGTCCGGGCGCAGCAGCCGCGGGGTGAATCCGGCGCCGTGCAGGGCGGGCCAGAACCGGTTGCCGGGCCGGGCGAAGTGCTGCCCGACCGCGGCCGACCACAGGCCCGGGTTGATGCCGGACAGCAGCACGGTCAGCCCCGGCCCGAGCACGTCCGGCAGGGTGCCGTTCATCGCGGCCCGCAACTGTTCCGGACTCGGCCGGGTACTACGGAGTCGCTCCGGGCTCGGCCGATTGCCGGTGTCGCGCCGCCGTTCCTGGCCCGGCCGGGTGGTGCCGCTCATCGACGCAGTATCGCCTCACGTGGGCGGACCGGAGATCACCGCCCGGAATAGTTGCCGGAACAAGATGTCTCCGTCCTCTCTGGACAATGAAAATTAATCGCGTTTTTCGGCGGCCGGACACCAACGCTTGGCCCGCCGGACATTTTTTCCCGGCATGATCCGCGATCGCCGCCAACCTCCCAGGTCGGACGGAAAATCGCCGAACCGGCGGACCGTGGTCCCGCACGGCGAGGACCGATGCCCTCTCGCGTTCTTCGACATAAGGGCGCAAGATGGCTCCCGGCACTCCCTTGGCCACAATTCCTGCGCTCCACAAGGATGGTCATGATCACCCGATCCCACTCTCTGACCGCCCGGCCCAAGCGATCAGCCCGCCCGGTCAACCCGGGCGACTCGGCGCCCCGGCGGATCGTGGTGGGCACCGATGAGTCCTACTGGGGGAAGGTGGCGCTGCGCTGGGCCGTCCGGCACGCGCGGCTGACCGGCGGCGAACTGGAGGTACGGTTCCCCGCCGAGGAGCCGATCAGCGACCGCCTCGGCGAACTGCGCCGCGACTCCCCCGAACTGTCCGTGGTCGTGCGTCCGGGCGACCGGCCCGTGCAGGACCTGGTCGCGGCCAGCCGCGAGGCCGCCCTGGTCGTGCTCGGTTGTCAGGGTTCCGATCACCCGGGCATCGGGCTCGGCGCGGCGGTCGGCCCGGTGGCCGAACTGGCCTGCTGCGATGTGGTGGTGGTCGGCGGCCACCCGGCCGCGGTCGAAGGCCGGCACCAGCGGGTGACCGTGCTGCTGGGCCCGGACCCGGCCGAGCACGCGCTGCGCGGCGCCACCCGGTTCGCCGCCCTGCGCGAGGCCGAACTGGTCATCCGCCGGTCGATTCCGCTCGGCCAGCCCGAACCGGAGAAGATCCGGTTGGAGCGGGCCGGTCTGGAACGCGCCGCCGACCTGGTGCGCCGCTGGGCCCCCTCGGTCAAGGTGACCACCGAGCTGACCTGGGCCGCCGCCCACGACACCATCGCCGCGGCCACCGACGTCGACCTGCTGGTGGTCGGCGTGGACGGTCCCCTGGACTGGTTGGCCCGGGTGGTGCTGCACCACGCGCCCTGTCCGGTGCTGATCACCCACCGCCCGCCCACGGCGATCCCCCAGGCCGCTCCCAGCTCCGACTGAACTCCCACTCGCGTCCCGGCGGGTAGATTTTCTCCAGGGGGCGCGAAGGGAGCCAGGGTGTCACAAACCGAGGAACGAGTGCGCGCGCCGCGCCGGGGACGGCGCTGGCCGCGCGTGCTGATCCCCGTGGTCGCGCTGGTGTTGCTGTTCGGCGTGCCGTGGTGGGCGCTGGTGTTCGACGGTCCACAGTGGCCGGTCGCCGTCGTCGTGCTGGGCACCGTGGTGTTTCTCGGCGCGGCGATCGCCTTCCCGATCGTGATGCTGCGCGGGCATCGGCACGGCGGCTCGGACCGCGCCGCGCGAGTGGCCGACACCACCCTCGGCGTGGTGTGGGTGCTGTTCACCTGGACCATCCTGGGCACGGTGCCGCGGGCCGTGCTGGCGATCGCCGGGATCGCGGATCCGCAGCGGGCCCGGATCGTGGCCGGGCTGGTGGTCGTGGTGGTGCTGGTGCTGCTGGCCTGGGGTTCCCGGGAGGCCATGCGGGTGCCGCGCACCCGCACCACCGAGGTGTGGCTGCCCCGGCTGGGCCCCGGTCTGGACGGCACCCGGGTGGTGGTGCTGGCCGACACCCATTTCGGCCCGATCGACCGGGCCCGCTGGTCGGCCGGCACCGCGGCGGCGATCAATCGGCTGGAGCCGGACATCGTGGTGCACGCCGGGGACATCGCCGACGGCAGTGTGACCGCGCGGCTGGCCCAGGCCGCCCCGCTGGCCACGGTCGAGGCCCGGCTGGCCAAGGGCGCGGTGACCGGCAACCACGAATACTTCGGCGCGGCCCAGGAGTGGCTGGATCACCTGACCGAACTGGGCTGGCAACCGCTGCACAACCGGCACGTGCTGCTCGAGCGCGGCGGCGACCGGCTGGTGCTGGCCGGAATCGACGACCGGACCGCGCTGTCCTCCGGGCTGGCCGGGCACGGCGCGAACCTGACCGAGGCGCTGGCGGGGGCCGACCCGGAACTGCCCGTGCTGCTGGTGGCCCACCAGCCCCGGCAGGTGGCGCAGGCCGCGGCCGCCGGGGTCGACCTGCAGGTCTCCGGGCACACCCACGGCGGGCAGATCTGGCCGTTCCACTACCTGGTGCGGGTGGATCAACCCTCGGTGCACGGCCTGAGCAGGCACGGCGCGCGCACCCAGCTCTACACCAGCCGGGGCGCCGGGTTCTGGGGTCCGCCGCTGCGGATTTTCGCGCCGAGCGAGCTGAGTCTGCTGGTACTGCGCTCGGACAGCGGCCGCTGACGGCGGTTGCATCTATCCTTGACGCATGTCGACCAGGTCGCCCGGCGGGGCCCGGCACAGCCGGGAGGGCCACCCCCAGGAGAGCGCGGCCGACCGGGTGTACGCCTACGTCAAGGACCGGATCGTCACCGGCTCCTACGCGGGCGGCACGATGGTCTCCGAGGGCGAGGTGTCGGCCGCGGTGGAGATCTCCCGCACGCCGGTGCGGGAGGCGTTCCTGCGGCTGGCCATCGAGGGCTTGCTGCGGCTGTACCCGAAGCGGGGCGCGCTGGTGGTTCCGGTGTCGGCGCAGGAGATCCACGATGTGCTGGACGCGCGGCTGCTCATCGAACGGCACGCCGCCGAGACGGTGATCCACACCGGCGCGCACCACGAGGTGGCCGCCGCGCTGCGGGTGATCCTGGGCCAGCAGCACCCGGGTGACGAGGAGCCCGACGCGCACCGGTTCAGCGAACTGGACCGGCAGTTCCACAGCACGCTGGTGGAGGCCGCGCACAACCGGCTGCTGGCCGATTTCTACGCCACCCTGCGGGATCGCCAGCTGCGCATGGGCACCGCCGCACTACGCCGCAATCCGGCCCGGTACGTGGCGATCCTGGCCGAGCACAGCACGCTGGCCGATCTGATCGACGCGGGCGACCTCGAGGGCGTCCGGGCTACCTTGTTCGATCATCTGGCCGCCACCCGGGCCGCGGCCACCACCGGCTGACCGGATAGACGCAGCTCACCCCCGCTCCGGAACAGCTGGCATTTATAATGTATCTATGTTGCATCTAAGGTCGCGCGCGTGGTGGCTGGTCGCGGCGGCGATGTACTGCTGCGCGTGGAGCGGCAACCAGTTCACCCCGCTGCTGGTGCTCTACCGCGGCTCGGGCGGCTACTCCGCGGTCACCGTGGACGCCTTCTTCGGCGCCTACGTCCTCGGCCTGGCCCCCGGCCTGCTGGTCGGCGGCCCGCTGTCCGACCGGCACGGCCGCCGACCGGTGCTGCTGGCCGGCACCGCCATCTCCGCGCTGGCCAGCCTGGTGCTGGCCGGTGGCGTGCTCGGCGAGGCGCCCATCTACGCCGGCCGGTTCCTGGCCGGGATCTCGGTCGGCGTGGCAATGGCGGTGGGCAGCAGCTGGCTCAAGGAACTGGCCGGGCCACCGCACGAGTACACGGCCGACCCGGGCGCCGGAGCCCGGCGGGCCTCGATCGCGCTGACCGGCGGATTCGCCATCGGCGCCGCGGTGGCCGGGGCGCTGGCCCAGTGGGCGCCAGCGCCGATGGTGCTGCCCTACCTGGTGCAGATCGCGGTGGCCCTGCCCTGCCTGCTCGCGCTGCGCCGGGCCCCGCAACCCGCGGTCACCCGGGCGACCGGCTCACTGTTGGCCGATCTGCGGGTGCCCGCGGCCGGGCACCGGCGGTTCCTGCGGGTGGTGCTACCGCTGGCGCCCTGGGTGTTCGGCGCGGCCGGCATCGCCTACGCGGTGACCCCGCAGCTGGAGGCCGCCCGGGTCGGCCACTGGCAGCTCGCCTACGCCACCCTGCTGACCGTGGTGACGCTGCTCACCGGGGTGGCCGTGCAACCTCTGGCCCGGCGGCTGGACCGCACGTCCTCGGCCCGCGGCGGGCTGGTGGCGCTGGCCCTGGTCGTGGCCGGGGTGCTGGTCAGCGCGGGCAACGCCGGGCCGCGCTCACCGTGGCTGGCGGTACTGGGCGCGGTGGTGCTCGGCGCGGGCTACAGCATCGCCATGGTGTCCGGATTGCTTGAGGTGCAACGAATCGCCGCGCCGAGCGATCTGGCCGGTTTGACCGGTGTCTACTATGCACTGTCCTATGTGGGCTTCCTGCTGCCCACCGTGCTGGCCCTGGCCTCGGCCGCCGTGCCCTACCCGGTGTCACTGCTGGTCGTCGCATTGCTGGCCGCGGTGAGTCTGACTGTTGTCGGCCGCAATTCGCGCCGGGATTTGCCTTCTGCCAAAGATCGCCCTACCACAGGGTGCGATTACGCGCACACTGGTGTATATCGCAACCGAACCGAGGCATGCGCGTCTGAGTAGATAGGGTGCCCACCACGTGGGGACCGGACAGGGGCGCGAACGGAAGGCGACGGATCATGGCGGATCGCTGGCAGGGCGGCGGCAACCGAGGTTACGAACCGCATCGGCCGCCGGTGAACCCGAGACAACGTGCCGGTGTGCCGGGCGGCCGGCCGATGCAGGAAAACCGCAGCTACGACCGCGGTCATAACGGTGGGTACGACGACGGTTACGGCGGCGGGGATCGGGGCCCGGTAGGCACCGCACCGCCGCCGCGACGCAGGCGCGGTCGCCGAATTCGCCGCATTCTTGGCGTTATCTTGGTGTTGATTATCGTCGGCGGCATTGCGTTGTGGTTCTACGAGGACAACTCGCTCAACCGGGTCGCCGCGCTGACCGACTATTCGGGCCGGCCCGCGCAGGGCTCGGGCACCAACTGGCTGATCGTCGGCGACGACTCGCGCGAGGGCCTGACCGCCGCCCAGGCGCAGCAACTGCACACCGGCGACTCCTCCTCGGTGTCCGGTGGCCGCACCGACACGATCATGGTGGTGCACCTGCCGGACAACTCCACCAAGCCGACCATGGTGAGTCTGCTGCGGGACTCCTACGTGAGCATCCCCGGGCACGGCAAGAACAAAATCAACGCGGCCTTCGCCTTCGGCGGACCGTCACTGCTCGTGCAGACGGTGGAAGAGGCGACCGGGCTGCGCATCGACCACTACGCGGAGATCGGCCTCGGCGGTTTCGCCAGTGTGGTCGACGATATCGGCGGCGTGCAGATGTGCCTGGACCAGCCGGACAACGACTCCTACGCGGGCATCAACCTGCCCGCCGGATGCCAGAACCTCGATGGCGCCAACGCCTTGGGCTATGTGCGCAGCCGGCATGCCTTTGCCACCAGCGACTACGCGCGCACCGACCACCAGCGTCAGTTCATCGGCGCGCTGGCCAACAAGATCTCCAGCCCCGGGACGATGCTCAACCCGTTCGACATGATCCCGATGCTGGGCGACCTGCCCAAGGCGATCACCGTGGACAACGGCGACCACCTGCAGAACCTGATCGGTCTGGCCTGGGACATGCGCGGCATCTCCGGCGGCGGCGTGACCACCACCGCGGTGCCGATCAGCGGGACGACCGGCGGCTCGCTGCTGTGGGACAAGACCAAGGCCGGGGAGCTGTTCAACGACCTGAACACCGATCAGGACGTCCCGGCCAGCCTGATCACCACGCAGTAATCGCACGTCAGCACGAAGTGGGGACCGGTCGTCACGGCCGGTCCCCACACTTATGACGGGAGTCCACATTCCATGGAATCTATTTTGTGGCTACGATGATTCCATGGAAGCCAACGACGTCGGGTTCGTGTTCGGCGAGCTGGTGCGGCTGGAGATCGAGGTGTGGAACGGGGTGGACGCCCGGCTACGCGCCGACTGCGACCTGCCCGTGGGCAGCTTCTGGCCGCTGCGCACCATCGCCCGCGGCGGGCCTTGCCGGGTCCAGGAGATCGCCGAGGAACTGGCCATCACCGTGGGCGGCGTGAGCAAGATCGTGGACCGGCTGGTCACCGCCGGACACTGCGTGCGCCGCCCCAACCCGGAGGACAAACGCTCCTCCCTGATCGAGCTCACCCCGGCCGGCCGGCACCTGGTCGAGCGGGCCGAGCAGGTCTTCGCCGACGAACTGCGGCACCGCATCGGCGCGCCCCTCTCCCCCGCCGAACTGCGCGCCTTCACCACCACGCTGACCGCCCTGCGCACCGCCGGAACCCGGCCCCGCACCGCGGAAACCAGCCCGGAAAGGACCGTCGCCATGCCCGAGACAATGCGTGCCGTCGTGCTCGACGCGCCCGGCAGCCCACCCGAGGCGCTGGCCATCCGTGACCGGCCGGTGCCCACCCCGCAGGCCGGCTGGGTACTCATCCAGGTCAAGGCGTTCGGCCTCAACCGCTCCGAGCTGCACACCCGGATCGGCCTCGCCGAGGGGGTGACCTTCCCACGGGTGCTGGGCATCGAGGCCACCGGCGTGGTGGCGGCCTGCCCGGGCGGCGAGTTCGCGGTGGGGCAACAGGTGGTGGCCATGATGGGCGGTATGGGCCGCACCTTCGACGGCGGCTACGCCGAATACACCTGTGTGCCCGCCGCCCAGGTGATCGCCTTCCACAGCGAGCTGGACTGGGCCACCCTGGGTGCGGTGCCGGAGATGTTGCAGACCGCCTACGGTTCGCTGACCGTCGGGCTGGACGCGCGGCCCGGTGAGTCGATCCTGATCCGCGGCGGCACGTCGTCGGTCGGCATGACCGTCGCCGTGTTGGCCAAGCGGCAGGGCATGACCGTGCTGTCCACCACCCGCAACCCGGCGAAAACCGTTGCGCTCAAAGAGATCGGCGTCGACCACGTGCTGATCGACGGCGGCGACGACATCGCCGCGCAGGTGCGCGCGATCGTCCCCGAAGGTGTGCACAACGCGCTGGAACTCGTTGGCGCGCCGACGTTGCCGGACACGCTGCGCGCGGTGCGGGTGCACGGCACGGTGTGTTTCGCCGGAATGCTGTCCAACGAATGGATTCTGCCGGACTTCTACCCCAACGGCTATCTGCCGCGCGGGGTGCGGCTGTCCGGTTATGGCGGCGACGCCAGCGATCTACCTGGTTCGGTGTTGCAGGAATTTCTGGACGCGGTGGCCGCGGGCGAGGCGGTGGTGCCCATCGCGCACGTGTACGCGCTGGAGGAGATCATCGAGGCGCACCGGGCGATGGAAGCCGGTCAGGGCAGCGGAAAACTGGTGGTCACCGTCTGATCAGCCGGTGACCACCTCGGTGATCAACGATTCCTTGGTGGGAAACCGGACTGACGACCTTCTCGCGAGCACACCAGGTCGGCACAGGCCGACCTGCGCGGCAATCCCGGTGAACTCGCTCACCCGGTCTTGATTCTGGCACCTTAGGTGAGGCTAACCTAATGGGCAGGCATACTCAACGTCGCGCTCACCGAAGGAGGCCGCGTGGCCGTCCGCACCTCGCCCTCGCCCGGTCCGCCCACCCTGTCCGGCCGGCCGGTCGGTCTGTTCCGGGCGCGGGTCAGCGGGCGCACCACGCTCGGTCCGCATCTGGTGCGGATCAGCCTCACCGGACCGGACCTGGCCCGCTTCCACAGCGACGGGCCCGACCAGCGGGTGAAGCTGTTGCTCCCCCGCCCCGGCCAGGACGCGCCGCACGTGGACGCGGACACGACGCCACGCGCGGTGCTGGCCATGTCGCCGGACACCCGGCCGGTCATGCGGACCTACACGGTTCGCGCCCATCGGCCCGAGACCGGCGAGGTGGACATCGACTTCGTGTTGCACGGTGCGCACGGCGGCCCGGCCTCGCAGTGGGCGGCCACCGCCCAGCCCGGCGCCGAGGCGGCGCTCTACGGCCCGGTCGCGGCCTACCGGCCGCCGGAAACCGTTGCCTGGCAACTGATCGTGGGCGACGACACCGCGCTGCCCGCGATCGGCGCGATCACCGAGCAGCTGACCACCCCGGCGCGGATTTTCATCGAGGTCGGCGAGCGGGCCGACCGGCAGCCGCTGGCCTGCGCCGAGGACGCGGTCACCTGGCTGTACCGGGGCGACGAGCCCGCGGGCGCAGGCACTCGGCTGCTGGACGCGGTGCGGGCGGCTGGTTTCCCGGACGGGGCGCCGTATGCCTGGCTGGCCGGCGAGCAGGCCGCGGTGCGCGATCTGCGCAGGCATCTGGTCGGCGAGCGCGGCTTTGCCAAGGAGGACGTGTACTTCTGCGGGTACTGGCGACGCGGCCGCAGCGAGGAGGACGCGTGAGCCGGGCGGCCACGCGCAACCACTGATCAGCCGACGGCCCATGCGCCCGCTGATCGGCGAACCGCTCGATTGCCTGCCGATCAGCACACCTCCGTTGTTCGGCGCGTCGCCCGGGCGGTCGCCGGCCGACGCGATCGCCGGTCAGCGGGTGGCCCGGGCCGCCGCCCACGCCGCCCACAGCCGGGCGTATTCCCCTTGCCGCTCCAGCAGTTCCGCATGCGAGCCCTGCTCCACGATCCGCCCGTCGGCCAGCACCACGATCTCGTCGGCGGTCATGGCCTGGGTGAGCCGGTGGGCCACGACCAGGCTGGTGCGACCCGGCAACGCGGCATCGGCGGCGCGTTCCAGTTCGCGCGCCCCGGCCGAGCCCGCGTCGGCCGTCGCCTCGTCCAGCACCGCGACCGGCGGGTCGGCCAGCACCAGCCGGGCCAGCGCCAGCTGCTGGGCCTGGGTCACCGTCAGCTGCCATCCGCCCTCGCCGACCAGCGTGTCCAGGCCGGATGGCAGGCCGCGCACCCAGCCCAGCGCACCGACCGTGTCCAATGCCTTGTGCAGCAAGGATTGCTCAGCGCCGGGCGCGGCCAGCCGGAGGTCCTCGGCCAGGGTGCCGTGGAACACGTGGCCCTCCTGGCTGAGCAAGGTAACCGTGTGCGCCAACGTCGCACTGTCCAGTTCGGACAGGGGCACGCCGCCGATGGACACCGTGCCACCGCTGGGTTCGCGCACTCCGGCGATGATGGTGGCCAGTGTGGTCTTGCCCGCGCCGGACGCACCGACCAGTGCCACCTTCGCGCCCGGCCGCACGGTCAGTTCCACCGGGTGCAGTACCGGCCGTCCGGGCTGGTACTCGTGCCACACGCCGCGCACGGTCAGCTCAGATCCCCTGGGGTGCACCGGATTCACCGGCGCGGACGGCAGCGGCAGCTCGGCCACGCCGATGATGCGGCCGGTGGCCACCAGCGCGCCCTGCGCGTCGTGGAACTGGCCGAGCAGCGTGTTGAACGGGTCGAACAGGCGGTGGAAGTACAGCGCGGCCGCGCTGGCCGTGCCGATGGTGATGGCGTCCGCGCGCACCAGCACGAAACTCAGCACCAGCACGGTGGCCAGGCCGAGCAGCTCGCCGCCGTTCAGTTTGCCGAAGAACTTGGTGCTCAGCAACGAGATCCGCAGCGACCAGCGCATGGAATCCCGGGAGTGCGCAGCGAACCGGCGTTCCCGGGATTCGGTGATGCCGAACGCGCGGGCGACGTCGGCGCCGTCCACCGACTCCACGAACTCCTGCGAGCGCAGGCTGGCCGCCTGGCGCATGCTGCGCTGCACGGACAACGCGGTGCGCAGCAGCCAGCGCACCGCGAACGCCTGCAACGGCAGGCAGGCCAGCGCGCCCAGCGCCAGCCGCCAGTCCAGCAGGACGAGGCTGCCCAGGGTGAGCAGAATGGTCAGGCCCGCGGTGAGCAGCGTGGGCACCAGTTCGCCGACCGCGGTGGACAGGATGCTCATATCCTCGTTCAGCCGGGTGAGCAGATCGCCCCGCCCCGCCTGCTCCACATCGGTTTGCGGCAGGCGCAGCGCGCGGCCGAGCACGCTTTCCCGCAGCAGCGCGGCGATCCGCTCCCCCGCCGCCGCGACCAGTGCGCTGCCGGTCGCGGTGAACGCGCCCTGCACCAGCGCCACCGCCAGCAGAACGGGACACCACCAGGCGATGGTGGAGATCGGGCTGTGTGCGATCACGAGGTCGACGATGTGGCCGAGCACCCATGGGCCGAGCATGCTCGCGGCCAGCCCGGCCACCACCAGCGCGAGGCCACCCAGGGCGCGGGGACGATCGTCGCGCAAGAGCCACAGGATGGCCCGCCGGGACTGGGCGGCTCCGGCTACCGGAAAGGAATCGATCATGTCAGCACCAGGTCGCGGTAGTCGGGTTCGGCGTTGCTGAGGTCGGCGTGCGTGCCTTCGGCGTGGATTCCGCCGTCCCGCACCAGCACCACTCTGTCCACAATCGACAAGAGGTTGGGACTGCTGGTGAACAGCAGCGTGGTGCGGCCGGCGCGGTCGGCCCTGATCCCGTCGGCGATGCGGGCCTCGGTGGCCGCGTCCACCGCCGTGGTCGGGTCGTGCAGCACCAGCACCGCGGGCGCGGCGGCCAGGGCGCGGGCCAGGGCCAGGCGCTGGCGCTGGCCGCCGGACAGCGAGCGGCCGCGTTCGGTGATCTCGGTGTCCACCCCGTCGGGCAACCCGGCCACGATGTCCTCGGCGGCCGCGGCCCGCAGGGCCGGGTCGAGCCGGTCGGCGGGCCCATGGGCGAGCACGTTGTCCCGCACGGTGCCGGAGAACAGGGGCGCGTCGTGAGCCGACACCCCGATCGCCTCGCGGAGATCGGCCAACCGCAGCGTGCGGATGTCCACGCCGTCAAGGCGGATCGCGCCGGAGGGCGGATCTTCCTTGCGGGACAACCAGTTCAACAGCGCGATCGCGTCGGTGGGCTCCGGACAGACCACGCCGACCGACTCCCCGGCGGCGACATTCAGGCGCAGCGAAGCGATGTCGACGTCCAGCGCGCCGACCACCGACGCGGGCCGGCCGGCACCCTCGGTGACGGCGGGCGGGGTGGCCAGCGCGTCGGCCACCCGCTGGGCCGACACCCGGGCTCCCGCCAGGAGGCGCGCGGCGCCGGCGATGATGGAAAACGGCCCGATCAGCGCCGAGGCCAGGCCGACCGCGGTGACGATCTGGCCGATGCTGATCTTGCCCTGGTCGGCCAGGATGCCGGCGATCAGCGCCGCCACCGCGAGGAACACTCCGGTCAGCACGGTGTTCAGCCCGTCGTAGCCGGCCTGTGCGGCGGCCGAGCGCACCGCGGCGCCGCGGGATTGCTCGCTGGTGTGGTGAAACCGGCGCAGTGCCTCTTCGGTGCCGCCGATGCCGGTCAGGGTGCGCAGGCCGCGCACGTAGTCGGCGGCCTGCTGGCTGGCCTGGGCCGCGGTGGCCCGCTGGGCCCGCACCCGGTTGGCCACCGGTCCGGCCAGCCGGCGCATGAGCAGTAGCCACAGCGGCAGGCCGAGCAGGATGAACAGGCCCAGTGGCACCGAAATCGACAGCAGCACGGCGGCGGCGACGATCAGTGCGCCGACGGCGGACAGGATGCGCCGGATGCCGCTGTTGTACATGCCGACCCCGGCGGCGTCCACGCTCGTGGTGGACAGCAGCGCACCGGAACCGGGCCCGGCGCCCTCCGCGCCGCGCGGGTCGAGCACCCGGCGGACCAGCAGCACCCGCAGTGCGTGGCCGGTGCCCTCGATACCCCGGGTGCCGTTGCGCAGCCCGATCCGCATGGCCGAGGTGAGCACCAGGAAAAGCAGGGCCAGCACGGCGATCCAGACGATCAGCGCGACCGGGTCGCCGGGTGCGATGGCCCGGTCGATCACCTCGCCCAGCACGATCGGCACGGCGGTTTCCGCACCCTGGTGCAGCGCGGTGAACAGCGAGCCGGCGATCAGCTGACGGCGGCCGAGACGCAGTGAATACCGGATCACTGTGCCCGGCGTCACCGGGTCCGGCACCGGTTCGGGCGAGTGACGCTCGTCGGGCACCCGGGGCCGGACCAGGGCGGCAAGGGCGGAAGTGGGTGTCACCGGGTCACCCTAGCAAGTAACTTAGGTAAGGCTAAGCAGACTCTTGTGAGGTTAGCCTTACCTGAGTTACGCTCCGGTCGATTGAGTGCGGAAGAGTTGAAGGGAGACCGGACCGTGAGCGAGGCTGTTTCGCGGTATTCCCGTATTGTCGAACAGCACCTGCCCGACGATCCCAATGACGTGGTCAAAGCATTCGCCGCCAACAGCGCTTTTCGCGCGGCGGAATGGGAGGAACTGACCACCGAAGGTGATCCCTATCGCAGGCCGGTCCGCCCGGACGACCTGGCCTGGCTGGACTACGCCAAGCCGATGCCGGTGGAAAAAGCGCTGCGCCTGAGCGCTTTGCTCGGACATCGCATGCTGCGCAACATCTACGACGCCGACCTGCTCTACCTGCCGCCTGCCGACAGCGACGCGGCCCGCGCGGACCGATCGGCGTTCTACTGCGACGCCAACCGGGTCCTGTCCGCACTGGCCAAGCCGGTGCTGGAGCGGCACCTGTTCACCCTGCTGGACGGCCAGCGCCCGGAACCGGCCAGGCCGGAACTGGGCACGGTGATCGCCGCCGCACAGGAATATCTGGGCCGGCGCACAGAAAACCCGGGCGCGGCGTTCGACGCGGTGTCCGACACCAAGGGCAAGAAGGAAGCCACGACCTTCCTCATGGTGCAGCTCACCGCGATCCTGCCCGCGATGCACGCCGCGACCGGCCGGATGGCGCTGGGCGAGTACGGCCTGGCCCATCCCGGATTGCGGGAAATCCTGCTGAATGCCTACCACCGCTGGGAAGCCGACTCGGCCTACTACACCGATCTGCTGGCCGGCGCGGAACTCAGGCCGGCCACCGCCGCCTACTGGCAGCTCTACCTGAGCACCTCGCTGGCCCGCGGCAACTACCTGCATTACCTGGCCACCAACCGGGAACACGCGTTCGCCTTCCTCGGCGCCTTCGTGCAGCAGCAGATCGACCGCGCGACCACCGCGCAGCGCTACACCGAGGTGTTCACCGAGGGCCTCGGCGGGTCCACCCGGTACTTCCACGGCATCGGCGAGCTGACTCCGGAATCGGTGCGGGAACTGGTCACCACGCTGCTGCGCCCACTGGTGGACAAGTTCGGCGATCGGGTGCTGCGCGATTTCCACCGCGGTTTCTCCGACGCGGTATGGCTGGCCGAGCTGTGGGACACCGATCTGGCCACCCAGGTCGGCTGGGCCGACAAGATCGAGGAGTACCAGCAGCACGCGGTCACCGTCGACCGCTATCTCACCGACAACAACATCACGGTGGACCTGGACACCTTCGTGGAGTCCAACGAGGAGACCTCCACCACCCACGTGCACGACGAGCACCGGCTGGTGATGATCGAGGTCGGCCAGATGCACTTCTGGAACAACGTCACCCACAAGATCGAGCTCAACCAGGGCGACAAGCTACTCATCCCGGTGTCCCGGCTGCACGGTTCGACGGTGCTGTCCGGGGAGTGCACCTATCATCAGCCCATCATTCCCGACGAGATGCTGCGGGAATTGATTTGACCCTGGCGGATGGCATAGAAGAACTGACCATCGGCGCGCTACCGGACTGGGGGAGAGATACGGTCGAGGATTTCCTCGGCACCCTCGGTTCCACGGAATCCCCTTTTCCGTGCACTTTCGCGGTGGCCGCGGCGCGCCGGAAAACCCTCCGATTCGGTTTCGTCCCGGACCTGTCCGAGAAATCGACCTGGCGGTCGCTGCCGGACATCATGCGCGAGTACTTACGGATATATCAGGGATTGACCCGGGAGACCTCGCTGGTGATCTTCTTCGGCGACAGCGCCGGAGACCGTGATCTCGACGACTACTTCGCCCGGTTCTGGTCGGTGCTGCAGTACCTGCACGACACCGACGGCGCGCCGTGGCCGGCCGAGCTGCCCGCCGATCCGGAACACCCGTTGTGGGAGTTCAGTTTCGCCGGCACCGAGATCTTCGTGGTGTGCAACAACCCGGCCTACGAGCACCGGCACAGCAGGCACAGCCCGCGGTTCGTGCTGACCTTCCAGCCACGGTGGGTGTTCGACGGACTGGAGCCGGAATCGCCGCGCGGACTGGCCGCCCGCCGGGTGATCCGCAAGCGGCTGCGCGCGTTCGACGGTCAGGAGCCCGCAGCCGAACTGGGGGGCTACGGCGATCCGGACAACCGCGAGTGGCGGCAGTACTTCCTGCCCGACCGCAACACCGAACAGGTGCCCGGCTGCCCGTTTCTGGCCCGGCCGAATGAGAACCCGAGCGAACCGGAGCCGACCGTGGACAACAGCGGCCTCCGCGGCAAGGTGGCGGTGGTCACCGGCGCCGCCCAGGGTATCGGCGCGGCCGTGGTGGCCGCCCTGGCCGACCGAGGAGCGGTGGTCGGCGCCATCGACGTGAACGAGTCGCTGGTGACCCAGCTGGCCAAGGAGCACCTGGCCGACGGGCGGGCGGTGCGGGCGTTCTGCGCCGACGTGTCCTCGCCCGCGGCGGTGGACGCCGCGATCGCGGCGGTGGAGGCCGAGCTCGGGCCGATCGGCCTGCTGGCCAACGTGGCCGGGGTGCTGCGGCCCGCACCGGTGCTTGCGGCCGAGGATCAGGACTGGGCCAGCACCTTCGCGGTCAACACCGACGGGGTGTTCTACGCCTCCCGCGCGGTGGCCCGGCGGATGGTGCCGCGGGGTGCGGGCGCGATCATCACGGTCAGCTCCAACGCCGGTGGGGTGCCGCGCACCAACATGGCCGCCTACGCCGCGTCCAAGGCGGCGGCCACCATGTTCACCCGCTGCCTCGGCCTGGAGCTGGCGCGCAGCGGAATCCGGTGCAACGTGGTCTCGCCCGGTTCGACCGACACGGCCATGCAGCAGATGCTCGGCGCGGCCCCGGAGGCGGTGATCGCGGGTGATCCGGGCTCCTACCGGGTGGGCATTCCGCTCGGCCGGATCGCCGATCCGGCCGACATCGCCGACGCCGTGGTGTTCCTGGCCTCCGACCAGGCCCGGCACATCACCATGCAGGACCTCTACGTCGACGGCGGCGCCACGCTGCGCGCGTGAGCCAGGGAACGGAGTGCAGTGTCAGGTCTGACCACCCACCGGGCGCGGCCGGCCGCGACACCGGTGGACGAACCGCTGGACGCCTACCGGCCGGGCGCGTTCTTCTTCTCCTCGCCGCGCGGATCGCTGCTGGCCGAGGGCGTCCGGGGCGCACCGCGCCTGGCCGAGATCGGCGAGTTGTTGCGGGACAACGAGAACACTCTCGTGGTGGGCGCGATTCCGTTCGACCCGAACGAATCCGCGCGGTTACTGGTGCCGCACTCGGTGCATCGCGGACCGCCGGCTCGGGGTGGCCCGCTGCGCCCGGCGGCCAGCGGCTACCGGATGCGGCCCGATCCGGAGCCGGCGCACTACCTCAACGCGGTGCGCACCGCCGTGGCCCGGATCAGCGCGGGGGAACTGACCAAGGTGGTGCTGGCCCGCAGTCTGCGGGTGTCCGCGGAGGAACCGATCGACGTGCCGCAGGCGCTGCGCAATCTGGTCAGCCGCGACCCGTTCGCGCACACCTTCGCGGTCGATCTGCCCGCGGGCACGCTGATCGGGGCCAGTCCGGAGCTGCTGGTGTCCCGCACCGGAACCACGGTGCTGGCCAATCCGCTGGCCGGTTCGGCCACCCGCAGCGCCGATCCGGTGCGCGACGGGCAGGCCGCGACCCGGCTGCTGGCCTCGGCCAAGGACCGGCACGAGCACGCCACCGTGGTGACCGCGGTGGCCGAGCAGCTGCGGGCGGTGTGCACCCGGGTGGACGTGCCCGACGAGCCGGAACTGCTGCCCACCGCGACCATGTGGCACCTGTCCAGCCGGATCACCGGTGAGCTGGCCGATCCATCGGTGTCCAGTGTGGACATTGCCCGCCTGCTGCATCCCACGCCCGCGGTGTGCGGGCAGCCGCGGCAGGCGGCCCGGACGCTGATCGGCGAGCTGGAGCCGGTGGCGCGCGGGTTCTTCGGCGGCATGGTCGGCTGGTGCGACGGTTCCGGGGACGGTGAATGGGTGGTGACCATTCGCTGCGGGGTGGCCACCGGCCGCACCATGCGGTTGTTCGCCGGTGCGGGCATCGTCGCCGACTCCCGGCCCGAACACGAGCTGGCCGAGACCGAGGCCAAGTTCCGCACCCTGGTGCGGGCCATCGATCCGGAGATCCACAGTGGACAGTAGTGGCTGGCCCGGCCAGCTGGCCGCCCGCTACCGGGACCGGGGTTACTGGCGTGGCCAGACCTTCGGCGAGATGCTGGCGGCGCGGGCGAAAGCACAACCGTACCGGCCCGCGGTGGTCGACTACGACCGCCGGTGGACCTACGGCGAACTGAACGGCCGGGCCAGAAGACTGGCCAACGGGCTGCGCGAGCTGGGCATCGGGCGCGGCGACCGGGTGGTGGTGCAACTGCCCAACATCGCGGAGTTCCTGGAAGTGGTGTTCGCGCTGTTCCTGCGCGGCGCCTGGCCGGTGCTGGCACTGCCAGCGCACCGGGAAGCCGAGATCACCGGGCTGTGCCGGGACGCCGAGGCGGTCGCCTGTGTGATCGCCGACCGGCACGCCGGATTCGACCACCGGAACCTGGCCCGCGCGGCGCAACGGGCGGTCCCGTCCCTGAAACACGTGCTGGTGGTGGGCGAGCCCGGCGAGTTCACCGCGCTGCACGAGGTGCGCTCGTCGGTGCCGTTGCCGGTGACCGAGCCCGGTCCGGTGTCCAGTGACATCGCGCTGCTGCAACTGTCCGGCGGGACCACCGGGCGGCCCAAGCTGATCCCGCGCACGCACGACGACTACCTCTACACCCTGCGCCGCAGCGCGGAGATCTGCCGCCTTGGACCATACAGCGTCTATCTCGCGGTGCTGCCGGTGGCGCACAACTATCCGCTCAGTTCCCCCGGCGCGCTGGGCACTCTGTACGCCGGCGGCACAGTGGTGCTCTCCCCCGCGCCCAGCCCGGAGATCGCGTTCCCGCTCATCGCGGGCGAGCGGGTGACCATCACCGGGCTGGTGCCGCCGCTGGCCATGATCTGGTTGGACGCGGCCAAGGACACCGAGCACGACCTGTCCAGTCTGCGGGTGCTGCAGGTGGGCGGGGCGAAGTTCGCCGAGCACGCGGCCGCCCGGGTCCGGCCGGTCTTCGGCTGTGCGCTGCAACAGGTGTTCGGCATGGCCGAGGGACTGGTCAACTACACCCGGCTGGACGATCCGGAACACCTGGTGCTGAGCACACAGGGCCGGCCGATGTGCCCGGACGACGAGATCCTGATCGTGGATGAGCAGGGCGCGCCGGTGCCGCCCGGGCAGACCGGCGAACTGCTCACCCGCGGCCCGTACACCATCCGCGGCTACCACCGGGCTACCGCGCACAACGAGATCGCGTTCACCCCGGACGGCTTCTACCGCACCGGGGATCTGGTGCGGCTGCTGCCCTCCGGGCACCTTGTGGTGGAGGGCCGGGCCACCGACCGGATCAACCGGGGCGGCGAGAAGATCTCCGCCGAGGAGGTGGAGAACCACCTGCTTGCGCACGCCTCCGTGCGGGACGCGGTGGTGGTCGGCGTGCCGGACGAGACGTTCGGCGAACGGGTGTGCGCCTTCGTGATCCCGCGCGGCGACGCACCGACTCCGTTCTCGCTGCGCGGTTTCCTGCGGGAGCGGGGCATCGCCGCGTTCAAGATCCCGGACCGGTGGGAGATCGTGTCCGCGTTCCCGTGGACCGGGGTGGGCAAGGTCAGCCGGCGGGACCTGCGCCGGGCCGCGACCGCGCAGCTACGACAGCAGAAGGAGCACTGAGACGATGGCCGGCCTGCCCAGCATCGCCCCCTATCCGATGCCGACCGCGGCCCAGCTGCCCGCCAACCGGGTGGGCTGGACGCCCGCGCCGGACCGCGCGGTGCTGCTGATCCACGACATGCAGAACTACTTCCTCGGCGCGTTCGCTGCGGATCAGGAACCATTGGTGGAACTGGAAAGCAATATCCTCATGTTGCGCGCGTGCGCCACCGGACTGGGGATGCCGGTGGTGTACACGGCCCAGCCCGGCGGGCAGACGCAACGGGAGCGCGGCCTGCAACTGGACATGTGGGGCGCGGGCATCGGCGCCGACCCGGACGAGGCCGCGGTGCCGGCCTCGCTGGCGCCGCGCGAGCAGGACATCCAGCTGACCAAGTGGCGCTACAACGCCTTCCACCGCACAGAACTGTGCGAGGTGTTCGACCGCACCGGCCGGGATCAGCTGGTGGTCTGCGGGATCTACGCGCACCTCGGCTGTCTGATGACCGCCGCGGACGCGTTCATGCGGGACATCCAGGCGTTCTTCGTGGCCGACGCGGTGGCCGACTTCTCCCGGGCCGACCACGAGATGGCCGTGCGCTACGCGGCCAACCGGTGTGCGGTGACCACCACGACCGAGCGGCTGGTGGCCGCGCTGACCGGAGGTGGCGCGTGACGGTCGATGAGATCCGGGCCGAGATCGCCGCCGCGCTGGAGGTGCCGACCGAGCAAATAGGACCGCGGGACAACATCTTCGACCACGGACTGGATTCCATCCAGTTGATGAACCTGGTCCGCCGGTGGTCGATGCCGGGGCGGGAAGTGTCCTTCGTTGATCTGATCGACCGGCCGACCGCGGCCGACTGGTCGGCGCTGCTGTCGGGGGTCTCGCATGGCTGAGCGGTTTCCGCTGTCCGGTGCGCAATCCGGGGTGTACTTCGCGCACCAGCTGGATCCGGCCAACCCGGCCTACAACGTGGCCGAATACGTGGACATCGCCGGCCGGCTGGACCTCGACCGGTTCGCCACCGCCGTGCGCACGGTGCTCAACGCGACCGAGGCGCTGCACGTCCGGGTCGGCGAGGCCGACGGCGCACCCGAGCAGCGATTGGCCCCACCCGGCGACTGGTCGCTCGAGCCCATTGATCTCGGTGCCGAATCCGATCCGGAAACCGTTGCCCGGCAACGGCTGCGCGCCGACACGGCGACCCCGGTCGACCTCGCCGAGGGCCCGCTGTTCCGGACCGCGCTGCTCACTCTCGGCCCGGCCCGGCACCTGTGGCTGCTGCGGGCGCACCACCTGCTGCTGGACGGGCACGGCATGTCGCTGATCCAGCGCCGGGTGGCCGCCGCGTACACCGATCCGGCTGCCGCGCAACCGTCCGGATCGCTGCGCGAGGTGCTGGCCGAGGAAGCCGAGTATGTTGCGGGCCAACGGTTCTCCGAGGATGCGGCGTTCTGGCGGGACCGGCTGGCCGGACTGACCGAGGTGCCCTCGCCGGCCGGCCGGACCGCGCCGCCGGTCGCGGATTTCTCCCGCGCACAACGGAAACTGGCCGATCCAGGCGAGCCCGCCGCAGCGGTGGCCGCGTGCGCGCTGTATGTCGCGCGGGCTACCCGATCGACCGAGGTGGTGCTCGGCTTCCCGGTGATGGCCCCGCTGGGGTCGGCCGCCGCCCGGGTGCCGGGCATGTCGGTGAACATCCTGCCGCTGCGCCTGTTCCCGCGCCCGGAGCTGACCGTCACGGAACTGGTGGCGCAGGCGGAGGCGGAGATCAGCACCACGCTGGCCCACCGCCGGTACCGGGCCGAATGGCTCCGGCACGATCTGCGCCTGCCCGCCGGGCGACGGCTCACCGGGCCGCTGATCGGGTTCAAGCCGTTCGACACCCGGCTGCGCTTCGACGACCTGCCCGGAGTGGTGCGCTACCTGGCACCCGGACCGGTGGAGGACCTGTCCATCACCGTGTCCCGCGACCCGTCCGGTACGGGCGCGGTGCTGGACGTGGACGCCAACCCCACGCTGTACTCCGACGCGCAGCTCGACACCTACGCCGATGGCATCGCCCATACAATGCGGGCGCTGGCCGAGGCGCCGCCGGACCTGCCGATCGGGCGGGTGAGCACCGTCGATCCGGACACCCGGCACACCGTGCTGAGCGAGTGGAACCGCGGCGGCGCAACACAATCGGCCGCAGCCCTCACCGAGCTGTTCGAGAAGGTGGTCGCGGCCGATCCGGACTCCCCCGCGGTCACCTTCGGCGACACCACGATCAGCTACGCCGAGCTCAACGGGCGGGCCAACCGCATCGCCCATGGCCTGCTGGACAACGGAATCGGCGCGGGCGCGGCAGTGGCCATCGGGCTTCCGCCAGGCCTGGCGGTGGTCGCGGCGATCCTGGGTGTGCTGAAGACCGGCGCGGCCTACCTACCCGTGGATCCGGGGCGCAACCCAGCCGAGCGGATCGCGGGCATGCTGGCCGACGCCCGGCCGGCCGCGGTGCTGACCACCCCGGAGCTCGCCCACCTGTTCCCTGGAATTCCGTTGTGCACCGGCGAAGGTGGTCCGGACAATCCCGGTGTCGCGGTGCTTCCCGGGCAACCGGCGTACCTGATGTACACCTCCGGGTCGACCGGCACACCCAAGGGCGTGGTGGTCACCCAGCACAACGTGGTCCGGCTGTTCGACGCGACCACCGATCGGTTCTCCTTCTCCGCCAACGATGTGTGGACGATGTTCCACTCGTGCGCGTTCGACTTCTCGGTGTGGGAACTGTGGGGCGCGCTGCTGCACGGCGGCCGGCTCGTGGTGGTGGACGAGGAGACCGCGCGCACGCCGGCCCGGTTCGCCGCGCTGCTGGCCGCCGAGTCGGTGACTGTGCTCAACCTGACTCCCTCGGCGTTCTACCAGCTCACCGAGGTCGACCCGGCGCCCGAGCTCGCGGTGCGGTGCGTGGTGTTCGGCGGGGACCGGCTGGAACCGGGCCGGGTGCGCGAGTGGCGGCGGCGGTATCCGGACTGCGCGCTGGTGAACATGTACGGCATCACCGAGATCACTGTGCACGCCAGCCACCTCGAACTCGACGACGCGACCCTCGCCGAGCCGGAGGGCAGCCCGATCGGCCGCGCGCTGGCCGATCTCCAGCTCTACGTCCTTGACGACGCGTTGACGCCCAGCCCGCCGGGGGTGGTCGGCGAGTTGTACGTAGCCGGTCCCGGACTGGCCCAGGGCTATCACGCGCGGGCCGGGTTGACCGCGGAACGCTTCGTGGCCAACCCGTTCGGCCCGGCGGGCAGCCGGATGTATCGCTCCGGGGATCTGGCCCGGTGGCGGCCGGACGGCACGCTGGACTACGTGGGCCGCCGGGACGGCCAGGTCAAGATCCGGGGCTACCGCATCGAACTGGGCGAACTGACCGCCGCTCTGCTGCGCCGGGCCGATGTCGCCCAGGCCGCCGCGATCACCGCGGACGACCGGCTGATCGGCTATCTGGTCCCCGCCCCCGGCACCGCGCCCGATCCGCGCGCGGTGCGTCAGGAATTGCGGGAGGTGTTGCCGGACTACCTGGTGCCCGGCTCGGTGGTGGTGCTGGATGCGTTGCCGCTCAACGCCAACGGCAAGCTCGACCGCACCGCGCTGCCCGCGCCGACCCAGGTGGCCGGGCCGACCGGCCGGGAGACGCGCGGGCCGCGCGAGGAGATCCTGGCCGAGCTGATGGCCGATGTCCTCGGCCTGCCCTCGGTCGGGCCGGAGGACGACTTCTTCGAACTGGGCGGACATTCGCTGTTGGCCGCGCGGCTGATGGCCCGGATCCGGACCGCGCTGGGCGCCACCCTGGCCATCCGGGACGTGTTCGACGCGCCCACGGTCTCCGGGCTGGCCCGCCGATTCGGCTCGGCCGCAGCCGACCGGCCCGCACCGCGGGCGGTGACCGAGGCTGGCGAGTACCCACTTTCCTATGCGCAGCAACGGTTGTGGTTCGCCGAACAGGTCGGCGGGGCCAAGCCGATCTACCACATCCCCTACGCGCGGCGGCTGACCGGCGAGTTGGACGTGCCCGCGTTGCGGGCGGCGCTGACCGACGTGGTGACCCGGCACGAGAGCCTGCGCATCCGCTGCGTCGAGGACCGCGAGTCGACCCGGCAACGGGTGCGGCCGCCGGAGGCCCCGCTCGCGGTCACCGAGGCGAGCTCGGACCGGCTGGCCCACGAGCTGTCCGGCGCGGCCCGGCGCGGCTTCGACCTGACCGCCGAGCCACCGCTGCGGGCCGAGCTCTTCGTGCTGGGCCAAGCGGAACACGTGCTGCTGCTGACCGTGCACCACATCGCCGGGGACGAGCGCTCGCTGGACGTGCTTGGCCGCGACCTGCGCACCGCCTACGCCGCCCGGCGCGAGGGCATCGAACCGGGGTGGCCGCCACTGCCGGTGCGCTACGCGGACTATGTGCGCTGGCAACAGGACACCGCCGCCCATGACGAGAAACAGCTGGAACACTGGCGATCCGCGGTGGACGGATTGCCGGACCAGCTGGACCTGCCGACCGATCGCAGCCGGCCCGCGACGCCCAGCCATCGCGGCGGCACGGTGCCCGCGCGGATCGAGCCGGAACTGCACGTGGCTCTGCGGGAACTGGCGCGGGACACCGGCACCAGCCTGTTCATGGTGCTGCACGCCGCGCTCGCGGTGGTGCTGTCCCGGCTGTCGGCGAGCACCGACATCGCGATCGGCAGCCCGGTGGACGGGCGGCCGGACGAGTCGTTGCACGAGCTGGTCGGCATGTTCGCCAACACCGTGGTGCTGCGCACGGATCTGTCCGGCGCACCGGATTTCCGGGAACTGCTGGGCCGGGTGCGAGAAGCCGATCTGACCGCGTTCGACAATGCGGACGTGCCGTTCGAGCGCGTGGTGGAGGCGGTGAACCCGGTCCGGTCACCGTCCCGGCACCCGCTGTTCCAGGTGATGCTGGCCTACCGTGCCGCGCCGCAGGCCGAGGAGACCGCGACCGGGTTGCGCGTCACCGACTTCCCGGTGCAGACCGGCACCGCCAAGTTCGACCTGACCTTCATCCTGCACGAACAACCGGACAGCGGCGGCATTTCCGGGGTGCTGGAGTACAGCACCGACCTGTTCGAGCCGGACACCGCGGCCGAGCTGACGCACCGGCTGGTACGGGTGCTGCGCGCCGCGGCCGCGCGGCCGGACCGATCGGTGCGGGACATCGACATTCTGTCCACTGTGGAACGCCGGCGCATCCTGCACGAGTGGAACGACACCACGGCGCCGGTGTCCCCACTGTCGTTCGTGGCCATGTTCGAGGAGCAGGTGCGCCGCGCGCCGGACGCGGACGCGCTGATCAGCGGGGCCGAGCGGTACAGCTACGCGCGACTGAACGTGGCGGCCAACCGGCTGGCCCGGCGGCTGGCCGAGGCCGGGGTGGGGCCGGAGCGGATGGTGGGCGTGCACCTGGAGCGCGGCCCGGAACTGGTGATCGCGCTGCTGGCTACGCAGAAGGCGGGCGGGGCGTTCGTGCCGCTTGACCCGGCCTGGCCCCGGCAGCGGCTGGACGCGGTGCTGGCCGACGCCCGGCTGACCGCGGTGCTCGGCACCGAGGACCTGCCCGGCACCGTGCTGGATCCGCGCGAGAACACCGAGCACAGCACGGAGAACCTGGACATCGACGCGCCCCCGGACGGCCTGGCCTACGTCATCTACACCTCCGGCTCGACCGGCACGCCCAAGGGCGCGATGATCCGGCACGAGGCGATCAGCAACCGGCTGCCCTGGCAGATCGACCTGCTCGGCCTGACCCCGGCCGACGCCGTGCTGCACAAGGCCCCGCTCACCTTCGACATCTCGGTCAACGAGATCTTCCTGCCGCTGGCCGCCGGCGCCCGGCTGGTGCTGGCCGATCCGGGCCTGGAGGGCGATGTCGGGCACCTGCTGGAACTGGTGGCCGCACACGGGATCACCTTCATGTACGTGGTGTCCTCGATGCTGGACGCGATGCTGGAACGGCCGGATTTCGCCGACACCGCACGGAGTCTGCGGCACGTGTGGTGCGGCGGGGAGGTACTGACCCCGGATCTGTTCCGGCGGTTCCGGGAGCGCATCGACGCCACCATGTACCACGGCTACGGCCCGGCCGAGGCGACCATCGGCGTCACCTGCCAGGTCTACCGAGGCGACGCCGGCGAGGGGATCAGCATCGGGCGGCCGAACACCAACACCCGCATCCACGTGCTGGACGACCGGCTGCGGCCGGTGCCAGCCGGGGTGCCCGGCGAGCTGTACATCGGCGGCGTCCCGCTGGCCCGCGGCTATCTGCACGATCCGGGCCGCACCGCGCAGAAGTTCGTGGCCGACCCGTTCGCGCACTCCCCCGGAGCACGGCTCTACGCCAGCGGCGACATCGTGCGCCACCGCGCCGACGGCAGCCTGGAATTCCTCGGCCGTGCCGACAACCAGGTCAAGATCCGCGGTATGCGAGTGGAACTGGAGGAGATCGAGGCGGTACTGGGCGAGCACCCCGCGGTGCGCCAGGCGGTGGTGCTGGCCGTGCCGGCGCCGGCCGGCGGCAAGCTGCTGCGTGCCTTCCTGGGCCGGGACCGGCAGGCCGAGGCGGTGACCACCGAGGCGGTGCGCAGCTGGGCGGGCGAACGACTGCCCGCGCACATGGTGCCCAGCCAGTACTCGCTGCTGCCCGCGTTGCCGTTGCTGCCCTCGGGCAAGGTCGACCGCACATCGTTGCTGGCCCGGCCCGCGGAGCGACCGGACGACCGGGCCGCGGAGGCCCCGCGCACGGACACCGAGAAGCTGGTGGCGCGGGCCTGGCAGCAGGTGTTCGGGCCGCTGGAGATCGGCGTGGACGATCACTTCTTCGATCTGGGCGGGCATTCCCTGATGCTGGCCCGGGTGCAGGGCATCCTGGGCCGGGAGCTGGACCGGAACGTGCCGATGACCGACCTGATCAGCCATCCCACCGTGGCCGGGCTGGCCCGGTTGCTGGACGCCGGTCCGGCCGCCCGGGACACGGCCGCACTGGGCATCCTGTTGCCCATCCGCCCCGAGGGCAGCGCGCCGCCGCTGTTCTGCGTGCACGCGGCCACCGGGCTGAGCTGGCAGTACGCCGGGCTGCGCAGGCACATCGACCCCGACGTCCCGATCTACGGCATTCAGGCCCGCGGGTTCGACCGGCCCCGGCCACTGGCCCGCACGCTGACCGAGATGACCGAGGAGTACCTGGCCCACCTCCGCTCGGTTCGCCCGCAGGGCCCGTACCGGCTGCTGGGCCTGTCCTTCGGCGGGGTGCTGGTGCACCTGA
This sequence comes from Pseudonocardiaceae bacterium, assembly GCA_035551355.1. Taxonomy (GTDB): domain Bacteria; phylum Actinomycetota; class Actinomycetes; order Mycobacteriales; family Pseudonocardiaceae; genus DATATV01. The sequence continues at coordinate 87,589 of DASZNF010000078.1, forward strand.
TGGCCACCCGGCTGCGGGAACTCGGCGAGGAGGTGTCCCTGCTGTCCGTTTTGGACGCCTATCCGCGCTATCCCTGGGAGCCGTTCTCGGCCGATTACGAGCAGAAAGCGTTGCGGTCGCTGCTGTACATGTCCGGCTACGACCTGAACCGACTGGGCGACGAACCGCTGCGGCACGCCCGGGTGGCCCGGCTGATTCGCGCCGAGCGCGGCGTACTGTCCACCGTGGAGGATGCCACGTTGTCGGCGATCGTGGACAACTTCATCAACTCCGCGGTCTTGCAGCAAAGCGCCGAGTTCGGCCGGTTCGACGGTGATCTGCTGTTCTTCACCGCGACCGTCAGCCGACGCGACGACCAGTTGACCGCGGACCGCTGGGCGCCCTACGTCGAGGGGGTGATCGACAACCACGACGTGGCCGTGCCGCACGATGATCTGCTGACCACCGAGGCACTGGCCACCATCGGTCCCGTCCTGGCCGAACGCCTGCGGCAACACTGAGCACCGTCGCTACTCCACGTGTCGATTTGACTGCTCGCTGACCTCGGACCCCGGCACGCAGCGGTGGCCGCCCGAAACCTGACCGATTTCCCGGTTTCGCCCGAACTGCCGGTGGCGCGCGTCGCGTCCGCGTTCCGTCCGCCTGCCGGATCGGCACGGTCGGATTAGCCTGATCCAATGATCAGATCGGCTGTGGTGGGCGTGGTGGCGATGGTCGGGCTCGCGATCGCGGGCTTGGCCATCGGAGTGTCGGCATGGTGGTGGTTGCTGGCCGCGCCACTGTTGGTGCCGGCCGCGGTCGGCGTGTTCGATCTCGTGCAGTCGCGGCACTCCGTGCTGCGCAACTACCCGATCCTCGGGCACCTGCGGTTCCTGCTGGAGGCGTTGCGGCCGGAACTGCAGCAGTACTTCATCGAGCGCAACTTCGACGGCCGGCCCTACGACCGGGACGTGCGCAGCATCGTCTACGAGCGAGCCAAGGGCACCGACGCCGAGGAGCCGTTCGGCACCGAACTGGACGTGTACGCCGACGGCTACGAGTTCCTCACCCCGTCAATGGCCCCGGTCGCGATGGCTGCCAAGCCGCCCCGGGTGCGCGTCGGCGGGCCGGACTGCACCAAACCGTACGACATGGCGCTGCTGAACGTGTCGGCGATGAGCTTCGGTTCGTTGTCGTCCAACGCGATTCTGGCGTTGAACACCGGGTCGGCGCGCGGCGGGTTCGCGCACGACACCGGCGAGGGCGGGCTGTCCGAGTACCACCTGCGGCCCGGCGGGGACCTGGTGTGGGAGATCGGCACCGGCTACTTCGGTTGCCGCACCAAGGACGGCGGCTTCGACGAGGGCGAGTTCCGGGACAAGTCGGCGCACGAACAGGTGCGCTGCGTGTCGCTGAAACTATCCCAGGGCGCCAAACCCGGCATCGGCGGGGTGCTGCCCGGCGGGAAGGTGAATGCCGAGATCGCCCGGGTTCGCGATGTCCCGCAAGGGAAAACCGTGATCTCGCCGCCCTACCACAAGGTGTTCAGCACGCCCCGTGAGCTGATCCGGTTCATCGCGCACCTGCGCGAGCTGTCCGGCGGCAAACCGGCTGGGTTCAAGCTGTGCCTGGGTTCCCGGCGGCAGTTCCTCGCCGTGTGCAAGGCGATGCTGGCGGAGGGCACCACACCGGACTTCATCATCGTGGACGGTGCCGAGGGCGGCACCGGCGCGGCACCGCTGGAGTTCGCCGACCACCTGGGCACGCCGCTGACCGAGGGCCTGATCACCGTGCACAACGCGCTGGCCGGAGTGGGCCTGCGGGACCGGATCCGGGTCGGCGCCAGCGGAAAGGTGGCCACCGGGGCGGACATGGTGAAGCGGATGGTCCAGGGCGCTGACTACACCAACGCGGCGCGGGCGATGATGTTCGCGGCCGGGTGTATCCAGGCACAGCGCTGCCACACCAACCGCTGCCCGGTCGGCGTGGCCACCCAGGACCCGCGCCGGGCCCGGGCGCTGGACGTGCCGGACAAGTCCGAGCGGGTGCACCGGTTCCAGGAGGCCACGGTGCACAGCGCGGTGCAGATCATGGCCTCGATGGGCGTGCGGCACCCGGACGAACTGCGCCCGCACATGCTGCGCCGCCGGATCGATCCCACCACGGTGCGGTCCTACGGTGAGCTGTATTCCTGGCTGGACAAGGGAGAACTGCTGGCCGACCCGCCCCAGGAGTGGACCGCCGACTGGCTGGCCGCCGACCCGGACGCCTTCACCGTCTAGACCGGAGTAATCGTCACGAGTTGTGGATGTCGTCTTCCGGGCCGGATGAGGTGATCTCGGCTGCCGCGAGCCGGGTTTCCTCACGTACCGTGCACCAGCTTTCCGGCCACAACCGTGTGCCGGGGTGTGAGGGTCAGCAGGTCCTCAGTCGGACAAGTGAACGGGTCGGCCGGGTAGCAGACCAGGTCGGCCGGTGCGCCCACGGTGAGCGTGCCCGGCACACCCAGCAGTCCCGCACCGGCCACGGTGTAGAGCCGGAGCGCGTCGGCGCGGTCGATCGCATGCTTCGCGCCGAGCACGCCGGACGGGGTGCGGCGAGTGGTCATGCCGTGCACGCCGCGCAGCGGGTCGAGCGGGCCGATCGGGTGGTCGGTCCCGGCGCTGAGCCACGCGCCCGCGTCCACGAGTTCCCGCCAGGGGAACAGATCCGCGGGGCGGTCCGGTCCCCAGGCGGCGAGCAGCGCCGGGCTCAACCCGTCCAGCAACGCCTGCTGGGCGGTGATGTGCACGCCCAACTCGGCCGCGTCGGCGATGCGGCCGCCGATCAGGCCGCCGTGTTCGACCACCAGCATCCCACGCGGCACCGGACCCAACGCACGGATGACGTCCAGCAGTTGCCCGACGGCCCGATCACCGAACGCGTGAATGCCCACCGGCCATCCCCGGCGCACCGCGACGCTCAGCGCATCGGTCAGCTTTGCCCTGGGCCACAACAGTTCACCGTGGTAGCCGGGGCGGTCGCGGTAGGGCTCGGACAGTGCGGCGGCCTCGACTCCGCCGTCGGCGATGAACTTCAAGCCCCACAGCCGCAGCAATCCCTCCCCCTCGCCCGGCTTGATTCCCTGCGCGACAAGGGAATCCAGGTAGGCGTCCATACCACCGGCGGCGTCGATCGCGGCCGGGGTGGACAGGATCATCACGTGGTTGCGCACCCGCAGCTTTCCGGTGGCCTGGGCCGCACGGCAGGCCTGCCACTCGGCCGGGGTGACCGCCGCGTCCCGCACCGTGCCCAGCCCGTGTGCGGCATAGATTGCCGATGCGGTCGCGATTCCTTCGACCAGCGCTTCGGTCGGCAGGGCGGGCAGTGCGGCGAGCGCGCGTTCCAGGGCGGCGTCCCGTAGCCAGCCTTCCGGTCGGCCTTCGGCGTCCCGGGCGATGAAACCGCCGGGCACGTCGGGGCCGATTCCGGCCAGTCGCAGGCCCGTCGAGTTGAGCACCCCGTTGTGCCCGCCGCGCAATGCCAGCACCGGATGTTCCGAGGTGGCCCGGTCCAGTTCGGCCGCCGTGGGCAGGCGTCCCTCGGCCAGCCGCAGTTCGTGCCAGTCGGCCGCGGTCACGATCCATTGGCCCGGCGGGGTTTCCGCGGCCCGCTGCCGGATCAACTCCAGGAACGACGGAATATCGGTCGCACGGGACACCGGCACGCCGAGCACGTTGCGGGCGGCCAGGGTCAGGTGGTTGTGCGTGTCCACGAACGCGGGCAGCACCACCGCGTCCGGCTCGTCCACCACCACGGTGCGCGGGCCGGTCCAGGCGGCCAGGAATTCCGTTTCCTCGCCCGGACCGGCCACCGCGCGAATCTCGCCGTCCTGGACGGCCAGCGCGGTGACCGGTGGTGCGCCCGAGTCCAGGGTGTGCACCCGCCCGGCGCGCACCACCAGGTCCGCGGGCGTTGGCGTGTTCATGCCAGTATCAAACCAGGCAACCGGAGCTCACGGCCCGAAGTCACAGTCCGGCACCGGGTCGGTCTCCGAGAAAATGTGCGTATCCGGCACGAAACCCCAGTAGCTGCCGGGCGAATCGGCCTGCGTGTAGAGCCAGCGGTTCTTGTGTGGACCGTTCTCGCCGTTGGGCTGGTTGTCCGTACGGCAGGCGAACCAACTCGGGCTGTGCTGGAGGGTGCCGTAGTTACCGGAGTAGCCCGCGCTGCTGTACACGTCGGTCGGCGACTGGTTGACGCACTCGTACGCCTCGTACGTCCGGCCGGTCGGATCGGTGCGGGTGAAGTGCGCGTCCCAGCAGGCGGGGGCGGCGACCCGGGTCGGTGGGGTGGGCGGGGCCGGCGGGGTGATCGCGTTCGCCGCGGCCGGGGTGAGCATGCCGATGCCCAGCGCGGCCAATGCCGCCGCGGACACGCCGGCGAGCTTTCTTGGCAGATGTGCCATGTGGTCCTCCTCGTGACGGTTTTTTACCAACCGCACGGCGTTTCCGATGGCTGCGTGACCCCATCGGAGATGCGGACCACCCGTTCGGTGGAAGTCGGACGAGACCGGACGCGGAACCCTCGGCAGCGGCGGAACATGCGAGTACCGTCCGGATGACCGGTTCATCGTCGCCGGTGGCGGGCACCGGCGTCCGGTCACAACCCTGGGGTTCCCATGACCAGATCGGTCGCGGAGATTCTGACCAATATCGACCTTTTCGCCGAGGACCAGCGAGAAAACCTCGTCGACGCGCTTGCGGTGGCACGCCGGGAATGTCCCGTGCTGCACACCGGCGCCGACGGCGGCTACTACGTCGTCAGCCGCTACGAGGACGTGCGCACCGTCTGCCTGCATCCGGAGGTTTTCTCCTCCCGGCAACCAGGTTTGCGCGGTGTGCCGGTGCGGCTGATCCCCATCGACACCGACCCGCCCGACCACCGCGCCTATCGCCGCTTCCTGAACAGTTATTTCTCCCGTGATTTCCTGCTGCGCTATGAACAGGACATGCGGAAAATCGCCCGGGACGCGATTGCCGGATTCGCCGGTCGCGGCGAGGTGGAAATCGTCGGCGAATACTCGATTCCGTTCAGCGCGGGCTCACTGGCCAAGATCGTGTTCGCCACCGGCAACGCCGACCTGGTGGAACGCGGGGTCGCCGCGGTGAAACGGGTCGCGATCGAGGGCAGCCCGGAGACGTTCCAGGTGGTGGCCACGCTGGCCATGGAGGCACTGGCCGAGGTCGCGCAGGCGCCCGAGGGGCGGGAGGACGTGCTCTACGCGCTGGCCACCGAGGAAGTCGACGGCCGGGCGCTGACCACCGAGGAACAGCTGGGCATCATCACCACGCTGCTGCTGGGCGGGCTGGACACCACCCGGGGCATGATCGTCAACATCGCCTACCACCTGGCCACAAGGCGCGACATCGAGCCGATCCTGCGCGATCCGGACTGGTGGCAGGGCTCGCTGGCCGAGTTCGTGCGGCTGGATCCGACCGTGTCGTTCATGGCCCGCACGGTCACCCAGGACAACGATCTGCTCGGCGTGCCGCTGAAAGCGGGCGACCGGCTGGCCATCCACTTCTACTCGGCCAACCGGGACGGCCGGCGGTTCGACCGGCCCGACGAGCTGGACTTCGACCGGCCGGATGCCACCAGTCTGGCCTTCGGCCTTGGCGTGCACCGTTGCCTCGGGTTGCACTTCGCGCGCATCCAGCTGGCCATCGCGTTCGAGGAACTGCTGGCCGCGGCCACGAACTTCCGGCTGGTCAAGGACGGCGACATCCCGCGCCAGACCGGTGTGCCGCTGAACAGCCCGAGCGAGCTGCACCTGGCCTTCGACCGGAGGGAATGACGCTCAGCGCCGGTCGTTGCGGTGCGGGTCGATCCGGTCCAGACGACGCTGTCTGCGGCGATGCAGCCGACGCAGCAGCATCAGCACGAGCGGGACCCAGAACGGCACCGGCATCCGGCGGAGCAACCAGGGCAGAGTGACCAGGATGCGCAGCAGCGGCGCGGGAACCCGGTCCTGCAGGCTGTCCCAGTGCCGCATCACCTCGCCGCTCGCGCGCCGGAGATCCAGCCGCCGCCGCGCGGCCTCCGGCTGGTCGCTCGGCTCGCGTTCCAGCTCCACGTTCGCACCCTCCGTGTCCGGCTGTGCCGACACAGCGAAGGTATCCGTCCGGCCACAGGCTCAAACGCGGGCGCGCCAGGTTCACTCCCCCGGCGCGCCCGCCCACCCTCGGTCAGAACCGTCAGGACTCGGCCGCGCGCACCTGGCGGATGATGTCGCGATACCAGTGCGCGCTCTGTTTCGGCGTGCGCGCCTGGGTTTCGTAGTCGACCCGGATCAGGCCGAAGCGCTTGTGATAGCCGTAGGCCCACTCGAAGTTGTCCAGCGCGGACCACGCGAAGTATCCGCGCATGTCCGCGCCCCGGCGCACCGCGTCGGCCACCGCGTCCAGGTGCACCGCCAGGTAGCGGATCCGGTCGTCGTCGCGCACGAACCCGTTCTCGTCCGGGCGGTCCTCGAAGGCCGCGCCGTTCTCGGTGACCACCATGGGCAGGCCCGGGTAGTCGCGGGAAATGCGCACCAGCATGTCGGCCAGCACATCGGGCAGGATCTCCCAGCCCATCGCGGTGGTGGGCCGGCCGAACGGCTGCTCGATGGCCACCGGTAGACCCTGCTCGTCGCGAGTGTCACCGTGTTCGTTGGTGCCGCGCACCCGCTGGCCGAAGTAGTAGTTGACGCCCAGCAGGTCCAGCGGAGTGGAGATCAGCTCCAGATCGCCCTCGCGCACCGGCAGTTCGATGCCCCGAGCACCTAGATCGGCCACCATGTCGGCCGGATAATGCCCGTGCACCAACGGATCCAGGTACATCCGGGTGCCCAGCCCGTCGGCCCAGCGGGCGGCGTCCTGGTCGGCCGGGCTGTCCGAGGCGGCCTCGGCGTAGCCGGTGTTGAGCGTGATGGCCAGCGTCACGTCGCTGCCGGCGGCGGCCCGGATGCGTTGTGCGGCCAGGCCATGGCCGAGCAGCAGGTGGTGCAGCGCGTGCATGCCCGCGGTGAAATCCGTGCGCCCCGGGGCTTGCAGCCCGTACACGTAGCCGTGCATGGCCGAGCACCACGGTTCGTTGAGCGTGGTCCAGTTGCTCACCCGATCGCGCAGGTGGTCGAACACCAGCATGGCGAAATCGGCGAACCGGTAGGCGGTGTCGCGCACCGGCCAGCCGCCCGCGTCCTCCAATTCTTGGGGCAGGTCCCAGTGGTAGAGGGTCAGCCACGGCTCGATGCCCTTGCCAAGCAGCTCGTCCACCAGCCGGTCGTAGAAGGCCAGGCCGGCCGGGTTGGCCGGGCCGCGGCCGCCGGGCTGGATCCGGGGCCAGGCAACGGAAAACCGGTAGGCGTCCACGCCGAGATCGTGGATGAGAGCCACGTCCTCGGGCATCCGGTGGTAGTGGTCGCAGGCGATGTCGCCGTGGTCCCCGTTGTCCACCGCGCCGGGCACCCGGCAGAAGGTGTCCCAGATGGACGCGGTGCGGCCGTCCTCGTGCACGGCGCCCTCGATCTGGTACGCCGAGGTCGCCACGCCCCATCGGAAGGACGACGGTAACCGTCCGATGAGGCTGGTCCTTTCACCGGACAGAAGTTTTCCGTCCACAGTGGTCGGTGCGGTGTCCATGTTTCTCCCGTGCGTATCGTTGAGGTGATCTCAGGTGGTCTGGGCCGGATGCAGCCAGCACGCCACGGACCGCTGCCCGCCGGACTGGTCGGCCAGCGTGGGCAGTCCGGTGGTGCACGGCTCGAACGCCCGCCCGCAGCGCGGGTGGAACGCGCAGCCGGAAGGAATGGCGCGCAGGTCCGGCGGCGAGCCGGGAATGCCGGTCAGTTCCCGGCGCGGCCCGCGCAGCGCCGGGAAGGAGTGCAGCAGGCCGTCGCTGTAGGGGTGCAACGGATCGCGGTAGAGGGTGGCGGCCGGGGCGTGCTCCACGATCCGGCCGCCGTACATGATCGCCACCCGGTCGGAGAACTCCACCAGCAGCGACAGGTCGTGGGTGATGAACAGCACCGAGAAACCCAGCCGCTCGCGCAGCCCGACCAGCTGGGCCAGGATCTGCCGCTGCATCACCACGTCCAGCGCGGTGGTCGGCTCGTCCATGATGACGATCTTCGGTTCCAGCGCCAGCGCCATGCCGATCATCACCCGCTGCCGCATACCGCCGGACAGTTCGTGCGGGTAGCTGTCCAGCCGGTCGGCCGAAATTCCGACCAGGGTGAGCAGTTCGGCGGCGCGGTCCCGGCGGGCATTCGCGCGCATCCCGGGCCGGTGAGCAGCCAGCACGTCCATCAGCTGGGTGGAGATCTTGTGCACCGGGTTGAGCGAGTTCATCGCGCCCTGGAACACGATCGCGGTCTCGGCCCAGCGGAACGCGCGCAGTCTGGTCGGAGTCAGGGTGAGGATGTCGGTGATGTCGCCATCCGGTCCGTGGTAGCGGACCCGACCGGAGCGGACCACGCCGGGTGGCGGCAGCAGCCGGGTCAGTCCATAGGCCAAAGTGGACTTCCCGCTGCCGCTTTCACCGGCCAGGCCGAGGACCTCACCGCGATGCAGGGTCAGGCTGACGTCGCGCACCGCGCGCACCGCCTCCTCGCCGAGGCCGTAGTCGACGTTGAGCCGGTTGATCTCCAGCACCGGTTCGGTCATGACCGGTCCTCCTGTTCCTCTGCCCCGTCACGGAGCCCGAGCACCGGGGTGAAGCCGACCCGCATCCGGACCAGCTTCCCGTTGGCCGCGCGGACGCGGGCCCGGTTTCCGCCGCGCAGCCGGGGGTTGACGAACTCGTCGATGCCGAAGTTGACCAGGGCCAGCGCGGTGCCCAGCACGGCGATGGCCAGCCCGACCGGAACGAACCACCACCAGGCGCCCTGGGCGAGGGCCTGTTCGCTCTGCGCCCAGAACAGGATGGTGCCCCAGTTCCAGTCCGAGGTCTCGGACACCCCGATGAAGGCCAGGGTGATCTCGGCCAGCACCGCGAACACCACGGTGCCCACGAAACTGGACGCGATCACCGCGGTCAGGTTGGGCAGGATCTCGAACCCGACGATCCGCCAGGTCGGTTCCCCGGTGGCGCGAGCGGCCTCCACGTAATCCCGTTTGCGCAGCGAAAGCGTCTGCGCGCGCAGCACTCTGGCGCCCCAGGCCCAGGAGGTCAGCCCGATCAGCAGGGCCACGGTGACATCGCCGATGCTGCCCATGGCCGAGGAGATGATGATGATCAACGGGATGGCCGGGATCACCAGGAACACGTTGGCCAGCAAGGAAAGGCTCTCGTCCGCCCCGCCGCCCAGGTAGCCCGCGGTCACGCCGACCAGCACGGACAGCACAGTGGCGATCACCCCGGCCAGGAAGCCGACGAACACCACACTGCGCGCGCCGACCAGCACCTGGCTGAAGATGTCCTGGCCCAGGTGGGTGGTGCCGAACCAGTGGGCGGCCGAGGGCGGCGCGACCAGCGCGTCGCCGCGGGCGGAGGGATCGTAGGGCGCGATCCACGGCCCGATGACGGCCAGCAGGACATAACAGGCCAGCACGATGCTGCCGATCAATGCCTTGCGGTTGTTGAGAAATCGCCCGCGCCGGGGGCCTTTTCGTTCCGCTGGCACGGGCTCGGCCGGGCTGGGACCGACGAGCACGTCGAGATTGGTGGTGGGGGTTGCCACGGCTCAGCCCTCCCTGCGGGTGCGTGGATCCAGCACCAGATAGGCGATGTCGGCCAGCAGGTTGGCGGCCAGTACGGACAGCGTGATGAGCAGGAAGATCCCTTCCATCAACGGATAGTCCGTGGCGCCGACGGCCTGGAACAGCTCGTAGCCGACGCCGGGGTAGGAGAACACGATCTCCACCAGCAGCGTGCCGCCGACGATGAAGCCCAGCGACAACGCGAACCCGGACACGTTGGGCAGCAAGGCATTCCGGGCCGCATAGCCGACCATCACGCGCCGCTCGGACAGGCCCTTGGCGTGCGCCACGGTGATGTAGTCCTCGCCGGAGACGGTGACCATCATGTTGCGCATGCTCAGGATCCAGCCGCTCATCGAGGAGATGAGAATGGTCGCCGCCGGCAGCAGGCTGTGCTGCACCGCGCTGCCGATGAACTCCCCGGTGAACCCGGGCACCACGGCCGGGTCGAAACCGCCGGAGGCCGGGAAGAAGCTGCCCGGCCCGGCCAGCAGGGTGATGGCGATCAGGCCCAGCCAGAAGTAGGGCACCGAGGAGAAGAACGTGGTGACCGGCAACAACAGATCGGTCCACGACCCACGCCGCCAGCCGGCCAGCACACCAAGGCCGGTGCCCAGCATGAAGCTGATCACCGTGGTGATGCCGACCAGCGCCACCGTCCACGGCAGGCTCTGCGCCAGCACGGTGGACACCGGCGTCGGGAAGAAGGTGAACGACAGCCCCAGATCTCCGTGCGCGAGCTGGCTCCAGTACTCGCCGTACTGCTGGATGATGCTCTGGTGCTTGTCCAGTCCGAACAGGACATACAGCGACTGCACGGATTTGGCGTTCATCTGGCCGTGGTATCGGCTGATCAGCGAGAGCACCGGGTCGCCCGGGATCAGCCGGGGCACGAAGAAGTTGATCGTCACCGCGGCCCACAGGGTGAACAGGTAGAAGGCCAGGCGCCGCAACAGATAGCTCACGACGCGACCCTCTCGTTCGCGTCGTAGAGCCAGCAGGCGGCCCAGTGACCGGGCGCGTCCGGCAGGTCGAACCGAGGTGGCAGTTCGGTGCGGCAGTGGGTCATCGCGTGCGGGCAGCGCGGGTGGAACCGGCAGCCGGCGGGCGGGGCGATCAGGCTGGGCGGTTCGCCGACCGGATCGGTGGCGGCCGGGTCGTCCTCGGCTGCGCCGCTGATCCGGTCCGGGTCGGGCGCGGAGCCGATCAGCAGCCGGGTGTAGGGGTGCGCGGGGGCCTGGGTGACGGTCTCGGAGTCACCGCCCTCCACCATCCGCCCGGCGTACATCACCATGGTCTCGTCGGCGAAATACCGGGCCGAGGCGATGTCGTGGGTGATGTAGAGGATGGCCAGGTGCAGGCGTTCCCTCAGGTCCCGCAACAGGTTCAGCACGCCCAGCCGGATGGACACATCGAGCATGGACACCGGTTCGTCGGCCAGCAGCACCTCCGGGTCGGCGCCCAGCGCGCGGGCGATCGCCACCCGCTGGCGCTGCCCGCCGGACAGTTCGTGCGGGAACTTGTCCACGTACCGCTGGGGCGGGGTCAGCTGCACCCGGGTGAGCAGTTCGTGCAGCGCGGCCTCGTCCGCGGCCCGGCCGTGCAGCCGCAGCACCCGGGTCAGGTGGTAGCGCACGGTGTGGGTGGGATTGAGCGAGGCGAACGGGTCCTGGAAGATCAGCTGGACCCGGCGGCAGTAGGCCCGGAATTTCCGGCCCCGGCGCACCGACACGGACTTCCCGTGCAGCAGGATCTCCCCGCCGGTGCGCGGATACAACTGGGCCAGCAGCCGGGCCACGGTGGACTTGCCCGACCCGGACTCGCCGACCAGCGCGGTGACCTTTCCCCGGCGCAGCAACAGATCCACGTCGTCCACCGCGTGCACCACCCGCGCCGCCCGGGTCAGCGCGGCCCTCCCCTTGCGGCGCACCGGGAAATGTTTGGTCAGCCCTCGCGCGGCCAACACGATCTCGGTGTCCGGCGGCGCGCTGGGTGTGTCAAGACTCATGCCGACTCCGGTCGGGGCTGGGGTGGCGCCCAGCGGCGGGGCCGCTGGGCGCCGGGAACGGGGATCAGGACGCGGGCTTGAGGTGCAGCACCACATCCAGCGCGTTGACCAGCGTCGGCTGAATCGGCGCGTACGGGTTGGACGCGTCCGGCCAGCCGACCCAGCTCTTGGTGCTGTACTCGCCACCGGCGTTGCTGGCGCCGGTCGGGATCATCGGCATGTCTGTCACCATGATCTGTTCCAGCGTGTTCAGCGCCGCGGTGCGGCTGGCGTCGTCACTGGCGTTGGCGTACTGCTGCAACGCCGTGGTGGCCACCGGGTTCTGGTACCGGCCGTAGTTGCCGTTCACCCCGCCGGTGCCCACCGGCTTGTACAGCGCACCGTCCATGATGGACTCGTACATGTCATACGGCGTGGCGCCCTGGTTGGACCAGTGCAGGATCGCCTGGAACTCGCCGGTGTCCACGTTCTTGGTCCAGGCGTCCTCGTTGGCCTTGTCCACCGTGGCGGTGATGCCGATGGTGGCCAGGTTGTCCTTGATGATCTCCAGGTCGGTCACGTAGTCCGACCAGCCGGACGGGTCGGACAGGGTCACCGTGACCGGCTTGCCGGTCTTGTCCAGCAACGTCGTGCCCTGGTAGCGGTAACCGGCGTCGGTGAGCAGCTTCTTCGCGCCGGCCACGTCGACCGTGAAGTTCTGCCCCTGGTACTGCGCGCCGATGTAGGAGTTGCCCGCCGGGGTGGGGATGCCGGTGACACTGGTGACCTGCGGGTAGAAGTAGCCCGCCTCACCCTGGTTGAGCACGTCCGAGCGGTTGATGGCCATGCTCATCGCGCGGCGCAGTGTCGGGTCGTTGAACGGGGCCTGCTGGGTGTTGAACCACAGGCCGTGCACGGCCAGCGTGGGCGGGAACCACATCTTGTAGTGCGCCGGATCCTTGCCGGTGTACACCGTGCTGGCGTTGGGAATGAACACATAGCTCCACTGCGCTGCGCCGGTGGCCAGCGCGGTGGTCTGCGCGTTGTTGTCGTTGTATGAGGTGTAGAGGATTTCCTTGACCTGCGGCAGGGTCTGCCAGTAGCTGCCGCGTTCCTTGAGCACCACCGACTGCGAGGTGAACGAGGTCATCGTGTACGGGCCGGTGCCGATCGGGTTGGTGACCGTGTCGGTGCTCGGGTCCTTCATGGTCGACCACTGGTGCTTGGGCACGATCAGCGTGTTGAGGATCTTGGCCTGGTTGACGTACTGCGAGGACGGGAAGCTCACCGTCACCTGGTCGCCGCTGGTGCTGACGTCCCCGAACGGGATGGCGTTGATGTTCAGGCCGGAGTTCTGCTTGAGCAGTCCGAAGGTGTAGGCGACGTCGTCGGCGGTCATCGGCTGGCCGTCGGACCAGGTGACCTTGTCCCGGATGGTCAGCGTCAGCTTGGTGTAGTTGTCCGCCCAGTTCCACGCGGTGGCCAGCCACGGCTTGCCCGGATCGGTCGGCCGCACGATGTTGGTCATCACCAGCGGCTCGTAGATCATGTACCGGTAGCCCAGCGAGGTGCTGGCCGAGGAGGTCAGGAACGGGTTGTTGTCGTCGGTGAGTGGGCCGTTGGGCATGCCCACCGTGAGCACGCCCGGACCGGCCGATGACCCGGCCGCGCCAGCACCGCACGCGGTGAGCACGGCCCCGGCCAGCACACCGGCCACGACTAACGCCAATCGGCGGATATCTCGCATTATTCCTCCTGGAAATCGCTGGCCGTAGGTGCGCGGAACGGTGGCGAGGGCGCGAACGGGCGCACGCGGCAGCACGGCCGAGGGATCGGCCGGGTGGGGACTTTTCTTTGCGGTTAGCGAAATTCCACGGTGTTCAGCCGGGCACCGTGGACGCCCTGGTGACCAGGGTGGTCGGAATGACGGTCGGTCGGTCCGGCAGCGGTGTGCCCGTGAAACTGGAAATCAGCAGTCGGGCCGCGGTTTCTCCCATCTCGCGCAGGGGCTGGTGCACGGTCGTCAACGGTGGATTGCTCTGCACGGCCATCGGCAGATCGTCGAAGCCGATCACCGCGATGTCCTGCGGCACGCGCAGACCGGCGTGCTGGATCGCGCTGAGCGCGCCGACCGCGGACTGGTCGTTGTGCGCGAACACCGCGTCGAAGCTCACCTGCCGGCGCAGCAGGGCCTCGGCGGCCAACCGGCCGCAGTCGAAGGTGAAATCCCCCGGCGCCACCAGTTCCGGGTCGATCGGGTGGCCGGCCGCGGCGTAGGTGTCGGCGAACCCGGCCAGCCGTTCCTCGGTGCAGCCCAGCTCGGCGATCCCCTTGATGATCAGCGGGCGGTGGCGGCCCTGTTCAAGCAGGTGCCGGGCGGCCTGCTCGCCGCCGTGCCGGTTGGTGGTGGCCACCGCCGGGAACTGCGGCGAGTTGCCCCGGTCGTCGATGAGCACCACCGGCAGGCCGCGGGCGCGCAGCTCGGTGATGTAGTCCAGGGTGCCCTCGGGCTCGATCGCCACCAGGCCGTCGAAGGACCGCGCGGACACCTGGGAATCGAAGCGGCGCATGGATTCCTGGCCGCGGTTCCAGGTGAACAGCATGACCCCGTAGCCGGCCTCCTCGATGGCGTCCACCGCGCCCTGCAGCACGTCGCCCATCCAGGGCCAGGTCAGCGAGGGCACCAGTAGGGCGACGATGCTGGTCTGCCCTCGGGCCAGGCCGACGGCGCGGGAGCTGGGCACGTAGCCCAGTTCGGCGATCACCCGGCGCACCCGCGCCGCGGTGGATTCGTCCAGCTCACCCCGGCCGTTGAGCACGCGGGACACCGTGGTCTTGCTGACTCCGGCGCGTGCGGCGACATCGGCGATGGTGACCGGCACTGGTCCTCCTGGCAGGGCGTCCGCTCGGGAAGCGTTTTCCGGAACCGGTTCCGAAACCGGTTCCGGCCGAGGAGTCAAGCAGGTGACCCCCATCACGTCAATAACGACCAGGCAACGAATATTTCGTTTCTGTGTTTCCGCAGGAGAGCGCTCTCGGGCATGGTAAAAACTGTTATGCGCAGCCGCTCCCGTCCGCCAACGCTGGAGCACGTGGCCCAGGTGGCCGGCGTGTCCCGGGCCACGGTGTCCCGGGTGGTCAACGGTGTGCACAGCGTCGACCCCGAGCTACGCAGAGTCGTTGAACGGGCCATCGCGGACATCGGCTACGTGCCCAACCGGGCGGCCCGGTCCCTGGTCACCCGGCGGGCCGACACCATCGCGCTGGTCGTCTCCGAACCCGAACCGCCGGCCGGCGACCGGCCGTTCGCCAGTGCCGTGCTGACCGACCCGTTCTTCGGCCGGGTACTCGCCGGCATGCTGCCCCACCTGCGCGAACAGGGCGCGCACCCGCTGCTGGTGCACGTGGACTCGGCCGCCTCCCGGGACGCGCTGCGCGATCGGCTGCGCCAGCACGACATCGGCGGGGTCGCGCTGGTGTCCATTCACCCCGACGATCCGCTGCCCGCGCTGCTGGCCGAGGCCGCGGTGCCCACCGTGGCCTGGGCCCGCCCGGCCCGGCCCGGTTCGGTGAGCTACGTGGACGTGGCCCACGACCGGGGCGCCCGGCTGGCCGCCGATCACCTGGTGGCTCGGGGCTGCCGCCGGGTGGCCACCATCGCCGGACCGGCCTGGACCCCGGCCGGCGCCGACCGGCTGGCCGGATTCCGCGCGGCCATGGCCGCCAACGGGCAGCCCGAGGTGCCCAGCGTCGAGGGTGCGTTCACGCTGGAGACCGGGGAACGGGCCATGGAGACTCTGCTGGCCGAACATCCCGAGGTGGACGGGGTGTTCGCGGCCAACGACCTGATGGCCCAGGGGGCGTTGCTGGTGCTGCGTGAGCACGGCCGGCGGGTGCCCGAGGACGTGGCGGTGATCGGCTTCGACGACAGCAGTGCGGCGCTGGCCTGCCGTCCGCCGTTGACCACGGTGCGCCAGCCGGTGGAGGACATGGCCGGCGAGATGGTCCGGCTGCTGCTGGCGCACATCGAGGATCCGCGCCGTGCGGCCACCTCGGTGGTGTTCGAACCGAGCCTGGTGCCGCGCCGCTCGGCCTGACCGGCCCGGACCCGGCCGGCCGGTGGCCCGCGGTGGTCCGGTCTCGGCCACGGCGTCTTGACACTGGCCGGAAACCGGTGTTTCACTCTCCGCTCAGAGAGCGCTCTCTCGCCATTCCCACCACGAACCGCGATTGTTTTGCGGCTGGACAAAGCCGTCCGCCCGGGTTTTTCGCCGTGCCCGGCGGTGGGCAGTCGCGTCACCTCGGGAGGTCGACATGACAGGCGATTCCACCGGCAGCCACCGGAGCACGGACCGCAGAACCTTCCTCCGGGCCTCGGCCGCGCTGCTGGGCACCGCTCCCCTGCTCGGCGCGCTGGGCACACCGGCCGCCGCGGCGGCCGCGCCCCGTTCGACGGCCGCGCAAACCCTGCTGTCCCAAGGAAAGACGGCCACCGCGTCCTCGCTGGAGGCGGCCGGGTACCCGGCCTCGAACGCGGTGGACGGCAACACCGGCACCCGCTGGTCCAGCCAGTTCAGCGACCCGCAGTGGTTACAGGTGGACCTGGGTGCCACCGCCACCATCAGCCAGATCACGCTGATCTGGGAGGCCGCCTACGCCACCGCGTTCCAGCTCCAGACCTCGGCCGACGCCACGAACTGGACCACGATCTACTCGACCACCACCGGCACCGGCGGCACCCAGACGCTGGCCGTGTCCGGCACCGGCCGGTACGTGCGGATGTACGGCACCGCGCGGGCCACCGGCTACGGCTATTCGCTGTGGGAGTTCCAGGTCTACGGCACCTCAAGTGGCAGCGGCACCTCGGGCACCCCGGACTTCGGGCCGAACGTGCTGATCTTCGACCCGACCATGTCCAGCGCCAATATCCAGTCCAGTCTGGATTCGGTGTTCAATTCCCAGCAGTCCAACCAGTTCGGCGCCCAGCGCTACGCGCTGCTGTTCAAGCCGGGCACCTATTCGGCCGAGGTGAACGTCGGCTTCTACACGCATGTGGCCGGTTTGGGCGCCTCCCCCAACGATGTGCAGATCAACGGGCACGTCACCGTGGACGCGGGCTGGAACTCGGGCAACGCGACGGAGAACTTCTGGCGGGCGGCGGAGAACCTGTCGGTCACACCATCGGATGGCACCAACCGGTGGGCGGTGGCCCAGGCCGGGCCGTTCCGCCGGATGCACGTACGCGGCAACCTGGATCTGGCCCCCAGCGGCGAGGGCTGGTCCAGCGGCGGGTTCTTGTCCGACACGGTGGTGGACAACGAGGTCACCTCCGGCTCCCAGCAACAATGGTTGTCCCGCAACGACCAGTGGGGCAGCTGGGCCGGCTCGGTGTGGAACATGGTGTTCGTCGGCGTGGTCAACGCACCGGCGCAGAACTTCCCCAATCCCTCGCACACCACCGTCGGCCAGACCCCGGTGGTGCGGGAGAAGCCGTTCCTTTACGTGGACGGTTCCGGGAACTACAACGTGTTCGTGCCGGCGTTGCGCCGCAACGTCACCGGCACCACCTGGAACGGCGGCACCGCGGCCGGTTCTTCGTTGCCCATCAGCGATTTCCACATCGTCAAGCCGGGCGACGACGCGGCGTCCATCAACGCGGCCCTGGCGCAAGGGCTCAACCTGATCATCACGCCGGGCGTCTACCAGATCGACCAGACCATCAGCATCACCAGGGCGAACACCGTGGTGCTCGGCCTCGGCGTGGCGACTCTGGTGCCCAGCAACGGAATCACCACGATGACCGTTGCCGACGTGGACGGGGTGAGCATCTCCGGGCTGCTGTTCGACGCGGGCACCGGCAACTCGCCGGTCCTGTTGCAGATCGGCCCGTCCGGTTCGTCGGCCGACCACTCGGCCAACCCGACCGCGCTCTACGACGTGTACGCCCGGATCGGCGGGGCCACCGCCGGATCGGCCACGGTGAGCCTGCAGATCAACAGCAACAACGTCATCTGCGACAACCTGTGGCTGTGGCGGGCCGACCACGGCAACGGGATCGGCTGGACGGTGAACACCGCGGCCAACGGCCTGATCGTCAACGGCGCCAACGTGACCATCTACGGCCTGGCCGTCGAGCACTACCAGCAGTACGAGGTGGTGTGGAACGGCAACGGCGGCCAGACCTACTTCTTCCAGAACGAGCACCCCTACGATCCGCCCAGCCAGGCGGCCTGGATGAACGGCTCGACCAACGGCTACGCGGCCTACAAGGTGGCCAGTTCGGTGACCAGCCACCAGGCCTGGGGCGTGGGCAGCTACTGCTACTTCAACCAGGGCCAGAACATTCTCACCGAGCGGTCGTTCGAGGTGCCGGACACGGCCGGGGTGGTGTTCACCGACCTGGTGATCGTGTTCCTGTCCGGCAACGGCGGAATCACCCACTGCATCAACGAAACCGGCGGCCCGGTGGTGTCCGGCAGCAACCCCTACTACCTCGGCCACTACAGCAACGGCTCGTCCGGCTGAGACCCCAGCGCGCCATGAACTTCGGCGGTTCACCGAGCACGACATCGACACCGATCCCGCATTGACCGTGACCGTCCTTTACGGACACTGACCGGAAGCTGACCGCCCGGCGCGCCGGGCGGTCAGCCGGCCGATGCGCGACGGAGTTCTATAACCGGTGGAGAGCCAGGTGACCGGTCTGCTGGACGGCCTCCTCGACTCGGCCGCCGCCCCGACCGGGTGCGATCAGGCGAAATGCGAAGATATCCGGATGACCACCGACCTGGACACCCTCGTGCGGCGCTGCCTCGGCCTGGCCGAACGGGCCCGGCCCGGCCACCGCCCGGTGGTGGGCATCACCGGCGCGCCCGGCGCGGGCAAGTCGACGCTGGCCCGGTCGCTGGCCCGGCGGCTGGGCTCGCTCGCGGTGACC
Source organism: Pseudonocardiaceae bacterium (assembly GCA_035551355.1). Classification (GTDB taxonomy): domain Bacteria; phylum Actinomycetota; class Actinomycetes; order Mycobacteriales; family Pseudonocardiaceae; genus DATATV01. The sequence continues at coordinate 106,214 of DASZNF010000078.1, forward strand.
GTGCCGATGGACGGCTTCCACCTGGCGCAACGAGAACTGGACCGGCTGGGCCGGGCCGGGCGCAAGGGCGCGCCGGACACCTTCGACGCGAGCGGGTTCGCCGCGCTGCTGCACCGGTGCGCCACCGACACCGAGACCGTGGTGTACGCACCGGATTTCAACCGGGGCATCGAGGAGGCCATCGCCGGCAGCATCGCCATCGGCCCGGACGCCCGGCTGGTGCTCACCGAGGGCAACTACCTCTTGCTGGAGGCCGAACCGTGGCACCGGGTGCGGCCGATGCTGCACGAGGCGTGGTACCTGGAGGTGCCCGAAGAGGTCCGCATGGCCCGGCTGCTGGACCGGCATGTCCACTTCGGACGGACGCCGGACCGGGCGCGGGCCTGGATGGCCGCGGTGGACGTGCCCAACGCCGAGCTGATCGGGCGGACGCGGGAGCGAGCGGATCTGGTGGTGGCGCTGGAATCCGAGCCGGCCGATCAGCCGACCTGACCGGTCAGCGCGACGGCGTTGTCAGCGCGACGGTGTTGTCAGCGCGACGGTGTTGTCAGCGCGACGGGGCGATGAGCTCGTCGGCGACCCAGCGGGCGACGTCGGCCGGGAAGGGGCTGGGCAGGCCGAGGACAATGTGGGGGAAGCCCGCGTCCAGCGCTTCCTTGATCGCCGCCCGGGTGGTGGCGGGCTGGTCGTAGGACGCGGCCAGGTGGATGGAGCGGGTGATCTCGGCCGGGTCGCGGCCGATCTCGACGCAGTAATCGTCGAGCATGGCGCTGCGCTCGATGACGTCGTCGATGTCGCCGCCGGGAATGTTCCACAGATCGGCGTGCTCGGCCACGACTCGCAGGGTCGCTTTGGCCCGGCCGCCGATCATGATCGGCGGATGCGGGCGCTGAATGGGCTTCGGGTTGCCGAACGCGCCGGTGAGCTGGATGTACCCGCCTGCGAAGTCGAACGGTTCGGGCTCGGTCCACAGTCGCTTGATCACCGTGAGGGCCTCGTTGAGGTTGCCCACGGCGTGCCCGGTGTCGTGGAAGGGCAGGCCGTGCGCGGCGTACTCGCGGCGGGCGATCGGGTGGCTGGGCCGGGAACCGACGCCGATGCCGAAGTCGAGACGGCCGCCGGAGACGACGTCGACGGTGGTGGCGATCTTGGCCAGCATGGCCGGCGGGCGGAAGCGGTTGCTGGTGACCAGCAGGCCGAGGCGCAGTCGCTGGGTCTGGACGGCGAGGGCGGACAGCATGGTCCAGCCTTCGAAGATCGGGCCCTCCGGGTCGCCGCCGATGGGCATGAGGTGGTCGAACAGCCAGGCGTGCTCGATTTCCGGAATGGCGTCGGCCTCGCGCCAGACGCGCAGCAGGTCGTCGTAGCCGACCTGCTGGGGGGCGGTGGCGATGCCGAAACGCGGGGTGGTCGACATGGTTCGGGATCCTTCCGTCGCGCGGTGGCGAAGACCGAGGTGGCCGGGGGTTTGGTTGCCGGGTCCCTGATCTGGCATGATGGGACAAGCGGAACCGCGCTCCGCTAACTATACGGAGCGATGTTCCGCTTCGCAAGGGCGGGGACCGGAGAGAATGGCGCGATGAACGACAGCGAGGAGCCCACCAGCGGGCGCGGTGCGACGGGCGCGGGCAAGGCGCGGCCGAAGCGGGCGGATGCCCGGCGCAACGAGAAGACGCTGCTCGACGCGGCCGCCGCCGTCTTCGTCGCGTCCGGCGTGGACGCGCCGGTCCGCGACATCGCGGCCAGGGCCGGGGTCGGCATGGGCACGATCTACCGGCACTTCCCCACCCGGGCCGATCTGATCATCGCCGTCTACCGCCATCAGGTCGAGGCATGCGCCGCGGCCGGCCCCGAATTGCTCGCCGCGAGCGCGAGTCCGCACGCCGCGCTGGCCCAGTGGATCAACCTGTTCGTCGACTTCCTGGTCACCAAGCACGGTCTCGCCTCCGTGCTGCGCTCCGACGAACCCGGTTTCGACGCGCTGCACAGCTACTTCCTGGACCGGCTGGTGCCGGTGTGCGGCCAGTTGCTCAAGGCCGCGGCCCAGGCCGGTGAGGTTCGCTCGGACCTGCGCCCGCTCGAACTGATGCGCGGCGTCGGGAACCTGTGCATCGGCGCGGACACCGACCCCCGCTACGACGCCCGCCGGCTGGTGGAAGTCCTCGTCGCCGGGCTGCGCAAGTAAAAGCTAGGGTCGGCCGCTGCGCGCGGTCGGACCCTCGCCGACCAGTTCGAACGCCTGCCACATCGACGCATATAACCCGCCCGCGTCCAGCAGTTCGTCGTGTGAGCCGATTTCGGCCACCCGGCCGGCGTCCAGAACCACGATCCGGTCGGCGGTTTTCGCGGTCTGCAACCGGTGTGCGATGACCACCGTGGTGCGGTCCCGGGCGACTCGCTGCATCGCCTCGGTGACCCGGGCCTCGGTGACCATGTCCAAATTGGACGTTGCCTCGTCCAGCAACAGCACCGCCGGATCGACCAACTCGGCCCGGGCCAGCGCGATCAGCTGGCGCTGACCGGCCGACAGTGAACGGCCGCGTTCGGTCAGCTCGTGCAGGTATCCACCGGGCAGCGCGGCGACGAACTCGTGCGCGCCGACCGCGCGGGCGGCCGCCTCCACGTCCGCGTCCTGCGCATCCGGCCGCCCGTAGGCGATGTTGTCCCGGATGCTGCCGGTGAACAGGAAACCCTCCTGCGGCACGTAACCCAGCCGGCGCCGGAATCCGCGCAGATCCAGGGTGCGCAGGTCGTGGCCGTCGATGCTGACCCCACCGGAGTCGGGATCGTAGAAGCGGGCCAGCAGCTTCATCACGGTGGACTTGCCCGCGCCGGTCTGGCCGACCATCGCCACCGTCTCCCCCGCCCGGATGCGCAGTTCGATGCCGCGCAACGCCTCCGGCGGTCTGCTGCCGCCCGCGGTGAGCGTGGGCAGCCGGGAATCCTTGGGGCCACGACGTTCCGGCCGGGCCTTGATCGCACTCGGATAGGCGAAGCGCACCCCGGTCAGCGCCAGTTCTCCGTGCAGCGCCCCGGGTTCCTGCGGGTGCTCGGGCGTGGGAGTGAGGGTGTCCAGGCGCATCAGCTCGGCGATGCGGCCCACCGACACCCGGGTCTGCTGCCAGGCGTCGAACACCTGGGACAGCTGCTGGATCGGCGAGAAGAACATGTCGATGTAGAGCAGGAACGCGATCAGCGCGCCCGCGGTGAGGTGCCCCGAGGCGATCAGCCCGGCGCCGACGCCCAGCACGATCGCGTCCGCGCCGGCCGAAATGAACTGCACGAACGGGAAGTAGACGGCCACCAGCCGTTGCGCGGCCACCCGGGCGGCCAGGTAGTCGCGGCCCAGTTTGTGGAACCGGGCCCGGGTGGCGTTCTCATGGGTGAACGCCTGGGCCTCGCGCACCCCGGACAGGCTCTCCTGGAAATCGGCGTTGACGATGGCGATGCGTTCCCGCGCCAGGTCGTACAGGGTGGCCGCCTTGCGCCGGAAGATCACCGTGCCGATGGCCAGCGGGATCACCACGGTCAGCGCGCACAGGCCCAGTTCGGGATTGATGATCACCAGGGCAACGCCCACGCCGACGAAGGTCACGCTGGACACCAGCGCGGCCAGCAGGCCGTTCTCGATCAGCGACTCGAACTGGTCGACGTCGGTGGTCATCCGGGTCATGATCCGGCCGGCCATTTCGCGTTCGTAGTAGTCCAGCGACAATCGTTGCAGCTGGGCCCAGATCCGGATGCGCAGCGAGAGCATGATCCGCTCGGCCGCGCGGCCGGTCACGAACGTCTCGCCGATCTCGTCGATCAGGTCGGCCAGGGTGACCACCAGGAACAACGCGGACGCGCCGAACAGCACCGCGCGCGAACCGGTCATCACGCCGTTGTCGATGCCGGTCTTGACCAGCGCCGGGCCGGCCAGCCCGGCCAGCGCGTCGATGACCACCAGCAGCAGACCCACCAGCAACGGGCGGCGGAACTCGGAAAGCAAGCCCCGCAGGGAAAAGCCGCGCTGGTGGCGGGATTCCCGTGGCAGGTCGACCTTTGCGTGGTCCCGCACGGCGGGCAGCGCCGCCACCCGGGCCAGCAGTTCCGGGGTGGGCGCCAGGTTCAGCTTCCAGCCGCCACCGCTGCCGCCCAGCCCCGGTCCGATGCTGGGCGCGCCGATGGTACGCGACGCGGCCCGGGGCCGGCCGGTGTCGCGCTCGCCGGTCCAGGCCGAGGCGGTGGTGCCCACGCTGATCGAGGCCAGCGCCTCGATGCTGTCCCCGATCCGCTCGGCCGCCTGTTCGTCCAATCCGGACAACAGGGTCCGGTACAGCGCGCTGCGCTCCAGCAACTGCTCGTGCGTGCCGTCCTCGACGATGCGGCCCTCGTCCAGCACGATGATCCGGTCGGCCAGGTGCAGGGTGGAGCGGCGGTGCGCGATCAGCAGCGTGGTCCGGTCGGCCAGCACATCGCGCAGCGCGTCGTGGATGGATTCCTCGATCTTGGCGTCCACCGCCGAGGTGGCGTCGTCCAGGATCAGGATGCGCGGATCGGCCAGGATGGCCCGGGCCAGGGCGATGCGCTGACGCTGGCCGCCGGACAGGGTCAGGCCGCGTTCGCCGACCGTGGTGTCGTAGCCATTGGGCAGCGCCGTGACGAACTCGTGCGCGCTGGCCGCCCGCGCGGCCGCCTCGATCTGGTCCTCGGTGGCGTCCGGGCGGCCATAGGCGATGTTGGCGCGGACGGTGTCGGAGAACAGGAAACTGTCCTCGAAGGCCATGCCCACCGCGCGGCGCAGCGAGGCCAGGGTCACCGAGCGCACGTCGTGCCCGTCCACCTCAACTGTGCCGGAATCCGGGTCGTAGAACCGGGAAATCAGCATGGCCAGGGTGGATTTGCCGCTGCCACTGGGCCCGACCACGGCGACCCGCTCGCCCGCGGCGATGGTCAGGTCGATGCCCTCCAGCACGGGGTGCCCGGTGTCGTAACCGAATCGCACGCCGGTGAACCGGACCTCGCCCCGCGGTGCGGGCAGCGCCACCGCGTCCGGCTCGTCGGCCACCGCGGGCGCCAGGTCCAGCAACTGGAAGATGCGCTCCACCCCGGCGCGGGCCTGCTGGCCGATGGTCAGCACGCCGGCCAGCTGGCGGGCCGGGGCGACGAACTGCGCGACATAGGTGGAAAAAGCCAGGAAGGTGCCCAGCGAGATGTCGTGCCGCAGGGTCATCCAGCCACCCAGGGCGAGGATGGCCACCTGCCCGATGGCCGGGATGGCCTCCAGCAGCGGCTGATAGCGCGACTGCAGCCGGACCGCACGCATCCGGGAGCCGTAGAGGGTCTTGGCCGCGCCGGCCAGCCGGGCCAGTTCCCGGTCCTCCTGGCCGAACGCCTTGACCACGCGCACGCCGTTGACGTCCTCGTCCACGATCTGGGCCACGTCGCCCTCGCGCTGCTGACCGTCCCAGGTGGCCGGGAAGACCTTCCAGCGCATCCGGTAGGACACCCCGATCACCACCGGCACGATGACGAAACTGACCAGCGCCAGAAGCGGCGACAGGAACAGCATGACCACCAGCGACAGCAGCATCAGCAGCACGTTGCCGCCCATCAGCGGCATGAAGTTCAGCAGGCCCTGCACCAGGGTGGAGTCGGAGTTGGCCCGGGACACCAGCTGGCCGGTCGGCATCCGGCTCAGATTGGCCAGGTCCATCGCCTGCAGGTGATCGTGCATGGCGTTGCGCAGGTCGTACTGCACGCCGAGGCCGACCTGGCCGCCTCGGTAGCGCCGGATGTAGGCGAAGCCGAAGCCGGCCAGGCCGACCACGACCAGCAGCACCAGCCACGGCCACAGAGCCGAGTTCCGTTGCACGATCACGCCGTCCACGATCTGCCGGGCGATCAGCGGCACCACCGTCTGGCAGGCGCTGCCCAGCACCGCGGCACTGACCGCGAGGAGCACGTTTCGCCGGTGCCGCAACACATATCCGCCCAGCCTGCGGATCCAGCCGGGCTGAGCGGCGGTGGACTTCGCGCTGCCGGACTCCGGGGCGGCCGCGGTCGTCGACCGCTCGGCGCGGCTCATCGGCCGCTCCGGTTCTTCTCGGCGAACTGGTGGCGTTTCCCGGCGAGCCGGTCGTCGATGGCCTTTCCCAGCCACACCAGCGAATCCAGCAGGTTCTCCCCACCGGGGGTGCGGGCCAGCAGGTCCTGTAGCCGGGCGACCATCTCGGTCTCCACCCCGTCCAGCGCGGCCCGGCCCTTCGCGGTCAACCGCAGCACCGCGACTCGCTGGTCCTCGGCCGTCGGGGTGCGGGTGATCAGGCCGCGCTGGGACAGCGAGTCAACCGCGGCGCTGATCGTGGGCTTGCCCAGCGCGAGCCGGGCGGCCACCCAGCTCGCCCGCTCGTCGCCGGAGGCGATCGCGGACAGCACCCGGTAGTGGGCCAGGTTCAGCTCGCCGGAGGCCCGCTCCAGCAGGCGCGAGGCGCGGGCCAGCGCACGCACGGCGGCGACACTCGTCGGATCGGTCACGCCACCAGCGTAGCAAACTGGTTCGACCGACGAACATTATCCGGAATCAGCGCAGGTCAGTCGCCGGGATAACGCACCAGCCAGTGCCCGTCGGCCGGCGGCTCGGGGCCGAGTTCGGTGAGCGCGTCCATCAGTGGCGCACCCCGTCCGGGCCGAACTTCTCCCGGATCTGCTCGATCGAGTCGAATTCAATGGCCGCGCCGAGCGCGTCCCCGGGGGGTGGCTCAGCCGATCAGCGCCTGCACACCCAGCACGATCAGCCCGGCCAGCTTGAGCACCTCAAGGCCGAGGTAGGCGAAGTGTGCCCGGGAGCGGGGCGCGTCCTGACCCGCGAGCACCGCGTTGGACCGGCGGTTGAGCACCGGTCTGACCGCGCCGAGCTGCACCACCAGCAGCACCGCGACCACCAGCGCGGTGGCCAGGATCGGCCGGGGCACCCCGCCCAGCAACGCGGTCAGCACCACCACGATGGCGAACAGCCCCTCCACCGCGTTGAGCGCGCGGAACACCAGCCGGCCGATACCAAGGCCGATGGCCAGGGTCACGCCGGGCGCGCGGAACCTCAGCGGCGCTTCGAGGAACGACATGGCCAGCACCATGCCGATCCAGGTGAAGCCGACCGCGGTGATCAGCGCGGTCATCGTGGTCACGGTGACCCCTCCGAACTACTCCGACCGACTCAGGACTCCACCGATTCCGCGGGCAGTTCCGCACCGCAGCGCGGACAGCGCACGGCCGCCCGCTGCTCCACGAACAGCCCGCAGTCCGGACACACCCGATTCAACCAGCACACCGGATCGCCCCCGGAATCCGGTTCCCCGGCCCGCGGCCCGGTCACGACTTCCGCCGGTTTTTCTTCCCCCGCAACACCTCGGCCAGCACCGTGGCGTGGCTGTGCCCGACATCGCGGGTGGCGGTGAGCAGCGCCACCGGCTTGTCCCCGGCCAGGTCGCGCAGTTCGGCCGGCGCCTGCGCGCCGTCCGGTTCATCCGGTCCGGCGCGGTAGCGGTCGGCGAACCGGGCGAGCTTCTCCGGTTCGTGCCCGAACCAGCGGCGCGACCCGGTCGACGGGGCCGCGTTCTTGGCCCACACGTCGACCGAGGCCGCCGCCTTGCTCAAGCCGCGCGGCCGGAGCCGGTCCACCAACACGCGGACACCGTCCGACGACTCGGTCTCGTCGTAGACCCGGTGCACGGTGATCGGCCGCGCGGGCATGAGATCACCTCTTCGTTCCTCGATCAGCCTCCGGGCAGGGAGGTGTGGATCGAGATGTTCAGCGTCGTGGCGAAGGTCAGGTACATCAGCCAGATACCCACCAGGATATGAAGCGCACCAAGAGCCCGCTCCCCCGGATTGAACCCGGGCTTGGCCTCTTCGCCCTCGGCCGACGCCGGAGCCGGCTTCGCGCCGATCTTGAAGCAGGCGAGCAGTTCGGCGATGTAGACCAGGGCCAGACCGGTGAACAGCACACCGACCGGCCAGGCGCCACCGTGGAAGAACACGGTCAGGCCAAGCACGGAGATGATGATGAAGGAGATCGCCATCAGGCCGGTCGGCCGGTTGTCGTTGCCCTGGTAGCGGTTCCAGCCGATGGCGAACCAGTGGATGCCGTAGGCGGAGAAGGCAAGCGCGGCGGTGTAGAGCGCCGGTTCCTTCAGCGAGCCGAACCAGGTGAGCGCACCGAACAGGTAGACGCCAGTGACGAACTGGCAGAAACCGGGCAGCCAGATGCCCCAGACGCCGGTCGCACGGTCCACCGAAGCATCACGCTTGGGGTATCCGAGCAACTCCTGCGGGCCATATATCAAGTAGCCGGTACCCAGGCCGAAAAAGCCTAGGACAACCGGGGCGAAGGTAGTTGTCGCGAAGGTCACGCTCACCTAATATGCCCTTTCTCGGGTGTGCTGGATTGATCACGGGGCCACATAGGACTACCCCATCGCCCGACCGAAGTCCAGTCGGCCAAACGGGTTATATCGCGGCGCGATGCAGATGTATCGTGTCACGATCAGTGATCACTGCGCCAACGACGGCCGGCCTGACGTGCGCAAATGACGCGCGTGGCCCGTGGCCGGGTATCTCATACCCACAACCGGACAGTTGTCGAGGTGAACAGTGTCCCTGGCCAACGGTTGGTCCCGGTGGACGGTCACTCCGGGTGATCGACCCCGGAACACCCCTTCGACGCCCGGCGTTTCCGCCCCGTTTCCGCGTCATCAACGCTGAACAATTTCTGACGCGAATTGGCGGGTGGCAGGAGAGCCGGAATCAATCCGGGAAAAAGTAGGCCGATCGCCCCGGGCCGCGACCCGACGTCCACTGTCACCCGATCGGGGCATGGTTGATCAGCGGGTTTCGGTTCCGACTCCGTTGGGTAGCAAACACAGTATGGTTGCTGTCCCTCAGATCATCCTGAACAACGGCGTCACCATCCCGCAGTTCGGCTTCGGGGTGTTCCAGATCAAGCCTGAGGACACCGCGGCCGCTGTGCGCACCGCACTGGCCGCCGGTTACCGGCACCTGGACACCGCACAGATGTACGGCAACGAGGCCGAGGTCGGTCAGGGCATCACGGAGTCCGGAGTGCCGCGCGAGGAGGTGTTCGTCACCACCAAGCTCAACAACGACAAGCACGGCCAGGACAACGCCATCGACGCGCTCACCGAGAGCCTGCGCAAACTGGGCACTGACTACGTGGACCTGTTCCTGATCCACTGGCCCATCCCGCGTCAGGACAAGTTCGTGGAAACCTGGCAGGGCTTCGAAAAACTGGCCAAGGACGGCCGGGCCCGGGCCATCGGCGTGTCCAACTTCCAGATCCCACACCTGGACAAGCTGGCCGAGCAGACCGGCACCGTCCCGGCGGTGAACCAGATCGAGCTGCACCCGGCGCTGCAGCAGGCCGAGTTGCGGGCTTACCACCAGCAGCACGGCATCGCCACCGAGGCGTGGAGCCCGATCGCGCAGGGCGAGTCGCTGGACGAACCGGTGATCAAGCAGCTGGCCGAGAAACACGGCAAGTCACCGGCGCAGGTCGTGTTGCGCTGGCACATCCAGCTGGGCAACATCGTGTTCCCCAAGTCGGCCACCGAGCAGCGGATCAAGGACAACATCGACATCTTCGGCTTCGAGCTGTCGCCGGAGGACATGACCGCGATCGCCGGGCTGGAGCGCAACGGCCGCCGGGGCCCGAACCCGGACAACTTCCCCGGCTGACCCTGGGCTTTCCGGAATAGCTCGGTCCCCGATACGCTCGCGGCGATGAACATCATCGGCGCGGGACTGCCCAGGACCGGCACCTCCACCCTGCAGGACACGCTGAACCTGCTCGGGTTCGGTCCGTGCTTCCATGCCAGGGAGATCGTGGGCAACGATGCCGAGATCGACCGGTGGATCGCGGGTTTCCGCGGCCCACCGGTCGATCTGCGTGCGGCTCTGCACGGTTACCGGGCGACCACGGATTCACCCGCGTGTTTCTACTGGCGGGAACTGGCCGACGAATATCCGGACGCCAAGGTGATTCTGGGCGTACGGGATCCGCATTCCTGGTACCGGAGCATGACGAAGACCGTGTTGCGGCCGGGCATGTTCGACGAGACCGGCGACCCGGAACGCGATCCTGCGCTGCGCGGACTGCGCCGGCTGGCGGATGCCATGAACGACAAGGTGTTCGGCCACCGGCACGACGAGGGCTCGTTGCTGGACGCCTACCACCGGCACAACGACGAGGTGCGCAAGGGAATACCGGCCGAACGCCTGCTGGAATACGACGTCGCGCAGGGCTGGGGCCCGTTGTGCGAATTCCTCGGTGTCGCCGTGCCGGACACGCCATTCCCCTGGCTCAATGATTCCCGGCAGTTCGTGGCCAACGTGGAAAACCACCGGAACGGATAGCGGTGGGCGCCGAATCGACGCCCACCGCCCGACCCCCGGTCAGTTCTGGTTCAGCTCACCGTGATGAGCACCTTGCCGATCGCGCCCGCCTCCACCGCGGCGTGCGCGTCGGCGGTGTGCT